>CAIKEH010000009.1 GCA_903826405.1 uncultured bacterium | reverse complement strand
GCCATAGCGTATTGCAGTTCCCGCACATTAACCCAAAAGTTCACCGAACATGGATAAGGGCCATGTCGATCAGTACTGACAACGATCATGACATTCCAATGGTTTCAGTCAATCTCTTGCAAACCAACGAGCGATATTTTTGGTCCATGGAATCCATGACCGAAAAAGATCTCCTGGTGTCGCAAACTGATCTTATTTCTGAGCTTAGGCTTAGCCTACGCTCAGTTTGCTTACTGCCCAATGCTGACAGCTGACTGATCAAAAAACCGGTCCCGTCAACACCACATCACTGCCCACCATTGCTTTCTCCAACTCCTTCTTCACGGAAGCAGACTCTTTCTTTTTCCCTTGCGCATCCAAGGCCTGGGAGAGACCTTTCAGCGACCAGCAGTTGTGGGGATTGAAGGCAAGGTCCTTACGGAAGGAGACTTCCGCAGCTTTCGCATCGCCCGCTTTCCATTGTACCGCACCGAGGTAGGGCAAGGGTGGCAGGATCCAATCTTTGGGTTCGTTGTACACCATCGATTCTTCGGCATCCACGGCCTTCTTGAAACTCAATGCTGCTGTGGACAAATCACCTTGGGCTTCCGCAATGGCACCCGACAACATACTGGATGCGACCAGGGCACCATCATAGCCGGAATTGAAAGCTCCCATCTTGATCTTGATGCCGGCATCAGCCTCCATCCATTGTTGAATGGAAGCCAGATCCTTCTCGGCTGCAGCAACTTGTCCCTTCCGCGCATGGGCCATGCCCTTGCCGAAGGTGACGAGGATCTTTTGATAGACCATGGTGTCCGGTGCATCCGGTATGGCCAAGAGCTCATCCCATTGCCCGTAGCGGATCGCGGAGAACACCGGTGTGGCGGCCAGGTAATGTACGAACTCACGGAACGGCGAGGCGGATGCATAGTAATCAGCGGGTATGTCGTCACGACATTTGGCCGCGTAGCGGGCCGCCTCTTTCTGATTGCCATTCATGATTGCGCAGGAGGCCAACAGGTGGGTGTTGTGGAATTGATAGAGATAGGCATTGTTAACGACCGAGGGATACAAGGCGAGGTATTGGTCATAGCCTTTCAAGGCGGAGACATTCACCTTCATCCCCTCGGCATAATTCCCCGTCCGGATATAAATGTGCGAGGGCATGTGCACCATGTGTGCCACGCCGGGCGTGATGCCCCCCAAACGGCCGGCACTGGCCAGGGCGCGTCCCGGTTCACGGGAAGCTTCCACGGCATGGATATAATAATGGTTGACACCGGGATGATCCGTGAACATGGTTAATCCCTTTTCCAACAGCGAAACGATCTCCGGCGTCCAGGCCTTGGGTGCGCCATCGTGTTCATAGAGGTCCCAGGGATGGATCTGCATCAGCGCATCCGCATACAGGGCCAGCACCTCAGGGACTTTCGGGAATTTTTCATACACCTGCTTCATCGCATCGCGGTACTTGAGGTTGAGTGCAGACTGGTCCGCACCCGGTGCGTTGGAATACCGCACTGCCATGGCGTCGATCAGGGCCTGACCCACGGCAGTCGTTTTCCCTTTATACTTCACCGCCCTCTCCACCGCAGGAAACACGTCCGGCGCTGCGGCATAGCCGATGTCGTTGATGTTGGGTCCATAACAGAGCGCCTCAGCCCAATACAACATCGCGTTATCGGGTTCAAAGGTCTCTGCTTTCAGCACGGAAGCCAATGCCTCGATGATATGAAAGGAATAATACAGGTTCATGCCCTGGTCGAAATAGATCCGGGCACTGTCATTCTTCGCCCCGATCTCCCAGTGATGCTTGCCCGTTCCCGGCATCAGTCCGATGGTCGGCGCAGAAAGAAGTTTGCTTCGTACCGGTGCGCAGGACACGGCTCCTTTCCGATAAGAACGGCGGGTTTCAACAAGTCCACTATCCGTAGATACGGGAAAGAACCAGGAGAGGAAGGCAGTGATGAGGATGGACGGAAGGAAGAAGTTCATGCAGCCAGGTTTGAAGATTTGGTGATGGGTGGCTACGGATCAGAGTGGATGTGAAGGTAAGGAAATGGGGGAAAGCGTGGTGGGTGGAGGGTATTGGCTACTGGCTACTGCCATTGCCGACCGCATACTGCCAACTACTGACTGGAAGAGTTTGTATATTCCCTTTGCTCAATGGATCTCCCCTCCCTTGAAAAAGCGAGGGGTCGGGGGAGGGTGGAAGGCTTGACTACTGGCTTTGCTGACTGCCGACTGTCGGGATTAACTCCGGTGATCCCCGAGGTTGGTTTCAGCAAAGACAAGGTGCGGGGCACCATCAGGAGGAGAAGGGATCACCTGCGGTGATCCCAGGAGGGGGTTCGAATCCCTTCTCTTCCT
>CAIKEH010000008.1 GCA_903826405.1 uncultured bacterium | reverse complement strand
ATCCGTGGTCCAGGTGATGATGGCCGTGCCATTGCTATTGGGAGCAGCTGCAATGGCACTGATCACTGGAGGTGCGAAATCAGGCATCGTGAAGGTCAGCGGACTCGATGAAGCCACTGGTGAGGTAGTTGAATTCAAGGAAGAATCCTTGGAACTGACCCTGAAGTAGTAAAGGGTGGTGGAACTCAGGCCGGATAGCGTGATGCTATGGCTGGTGACCAGATTGGCGTCGATAGTGTTCAGTCCAAGCGATGTGCTAGAGGTGCCATAATCGATCCTGCTGTCACTTTTCTCATCTGTGGTCCAAGTGATGATGGCTGTGCCATTGGTATTCGGCGTGGCTATGACGTTACTGATGATGGGAGGTGTGAAATCCGGCATGGTAAAGGAAATAGGATTCTCGGTAAGTGCTGGCGACGTGACGGAATTCAGATCAACATTTTTTGACGTCACCCTGAAATAATATGTTGTTCCTGAATTCAGACCTGTAAGTATTAATGTGTGGGTGGTGTTCACATTTACATCCATCATATTGGAACTCAGATTGGATATATCGGTTCCATAATCCACCTTGCTGTCGCAAGAGACGTCCGTGATCCAGTTGATGCTGGCTGTTCCGTCATTGTTGGGAACAACCACAATATTGCTGATTGTCGGATTTGTGAAATCGGGCATGGTGAAAGATAAAGGAATGCCCGGTGTAACAGGTATGGTCAAATAATTTTGAGAGGGATCTTTTGATATTACGGTGAAATAATAAGTAGATCCGCTTTGCAGCCCGTTTATGGTCATACTATGATTGGTGACTAAATTTGCATTGACCAAATTTGACGACAGGGTTGATGGGTCCAGCCCATAGTCGACTCTGCTGTCGCTCAAGTTATCAGTTGTCCAAGTAATGATCACCGTGCCATTCTTATTAGGTGTGGCAATAATGTTACTGACCACTGGTGGTATGGCATACGGCATGGTGAAGGAAAGTGTACTTCCCGGTCCTGAAGGTGCTGTGGCTGCATTCTGTGCGGAATCCTTAGAAGTGACCTTGAAGTAATAGGTTGTTCCCGAACTCAATCCCGTCAGTATCATGTTGTGAGAGGTTACCCTTGCTGCGTCTGATCTCAAGGAGTCCAGTGAAGCTGATAGTTTTCCGAAATCCACTTTGCTGTCGCTTATCTCATCCGTGGTCCAGGTGATGATGGCCGTTCCATTAGTGTTCGGCACTGCTGTCACGTTACTGATCAGGGGAGGCAGAACATCAGGCATGTTGAAGGAAAGTGTACTTCCCAGTGCGGAAGGTGCCATGGCTACATTCTGTGAGGAATCCATTGAAGTAACCTTAAAGTAATACGTTGTTCCTGAACTCAATCCTGTAAGTGTCATGCTGTGTGAGGTGACTCTTGCTGTGTCGGATCTCGTGGAGTCAAGCGAAGCTGATAGTTTTCCGAAGTCCACTTTGCTGTCGCTTTTCTCATCTGTGGTCCAAGTGATGGTGGCGGTGCCGTTCGTGTTGGCTACAGCCGTGACGTTGCTGATCACGGGAGGAGCGAAATCGGGGACGATAAAAGAAAGTGTACTTCCCACTGTGGAGGGTGTTGTTGCCGCATTCTGTGAGGAATCCTTGGAAGTGACCTTAAAGTAATAAGTTGTTCCGGAACTCAACCCCGTCAATATGATGCTGTGGCTGGTGACCTTTGCCGTGTCTGACCTAGTGGAGTCCAGTGAAGCCGATAGCTTTCCGAAGTCCACTTTGCTGTCGCTTATCTCATCCGTGGTCCAGGTGATTATGGCTGTGCCATTCGTGTTCGGTACAGCCGTGACGTTGCTGATCACAGGAGGCACAAAATCAGGCATGGTGAACGAAAGGGTATTTCCCTTAGAGGAAGTTGTAGTGGTTAGATTTTGTGAGGAATCCTTCGAAGTGACCTTAAAATAATAGGTTGTTCCTGAACTCAATCCTGACAAGGTGATGCTGTGTGAGGTGACTCTTGCTGTGTCGGATCTCGTCGAGTCCAGTGAAGTAGTTGACTTTCCAAAGTCCACTTTGCTGTCGCTTTTCTCATCCGTGGTCCAAGTGATGATGGCTGTGCCATTGGTGTTCGGCGTGGACATGACGTTGCTGATCACGGGAGGCGCAACATCAGGCATGATAAAGGATAGCGTACTTCCCTGTGTGGAAGGTGCCATGGCTGCATTCTGTGCGGAATCCTTCGATGTGACCTTAAAGTAATAAGTTACTCCCGAACTCAATCCCGTTAAAGTCATGCTGTGGGAAGTGACCCTTGCCGAGTCGGATCTGGTGGAGTCCAGTGAAGTAGTTGACTTTCCGAAGTCCACTTTGCTGTCGCTTTTCTCATCCGTGGTCCAGGTGATGATGGCTGTTCCGTTGGTGTTCGGTACGGCAGTGACGTTACTGATCACGGGAGGTGTCTGATCACCATAGGAAGCCACGTAGTTCCCGCCAACGGCATCAAAGAACTTATAGGAGACCCCCTTTATGGTTTGTGTGGTTACGGCCACCACAGATCCATTCAAGGTCAAGGAGACAAAGTCGCCACTTGCTATATTGCTTGGGAGCATGGCCTTCATGTTCCGTGCACGGCTGTCTTGGTTGATGGTGAAGCTCAGTTTCCCTGCTGTCCAGGACATGGCCGAGAAACTGGAGCTGTTGCGGCCCTCCAGCCAGTCGAGCATCTGCTTTGCCGATACCACCGGTACTTGACGCGCCAAGGCGGCAGCCACGATAGAGTCGGAACTGGGCTCTGGGTAAATGTCCGTATGCATATTGGCACAGAAGACACCATAATATCCAGCCGTACCCAGAGCGCTGTCGAGCAGAGCATTGATATGCAATGGATAGGTTTGGCCCGATTCATCTGTCATCTGCGTAGCCACCTGGTAGCAGTCGATCATCGAGCCATCCAGATCTGCGAACCGCATGGGCATTCCTGAACCGGTGAACATACCGGGTTTGTCAGCCACCCAGACATCCGGCCAGTAATAGTAGTTGCAATCCATGCGGATGCCCAGTTTCGTTTCCAATTTGGGTTGCGTCGCCCAATCGCTCCAGGCGATGCAGTGGGTTCGGTGGGTAACCTGTGGAGTAAGACCAGGAAAATTAGTTTTAAGTGTTGCTAACTGGGTGGTCCAGTATCCGCTCCATGAGGAGGAAGTGTAGTTGCCGCAATTGGTATTCAGATGCAGCCCCAACTCGAATCCCAAGTTCTGATACTTGATGATATCGGCATTGGTGAGTGCAACATTCGGAAACAGGTATGAGGTGGCTCTCACTGCATTCCAATCGGCCACATCCTGTGCCGTGTTTGTAGAGGTGGCAGCCACATACTGGTCGAAGCGTTTTGCAGTGGAGTTGCCGCCTACCGCATGGTCATCGCCGGTCATGACCACAGCGGCTTTCTTGCCTTTGGGCAGGAACCAGAACCTCGGCAGGGGTTTTTTATCGGCATTGCCACTCAGGATGATGTTGACTAGCAATCGTTGCTGTTCATCTGCCTGTGGTATGGCGACCTTGTTTTTATCCAGCCAGTTGGGATAAAAAATGTCATCGGAACGAATGGGGCCTGTCTGTCCATCACGTTTCTGTCCGGCCCACAATGGGTTTCCCTGGCGGGTGTAGACGATGGACTTTGCCAGGTCGTAAGTGAAGGCGATGGCCTGACCTCCTGAACTACCTACATTGCGGCTGGTAACGGCAGGGTTGGTTGTTGCTGCCGTAGCGCTGGAATATAAGGTTGCCAGCACCGTGGTGCCCACATTGGCAGTATATAGATCTGCCGGTCCATGGAACTGCATGGTCTGAGCGACAATGCCTGCGCCGGGTCCCGAGGTGGTGTTCACCAGCAGGTACTGGTCGCTCAGCGTAGAACCCACACTGGTGATGCCTAGCAAAGACGAGAGTTGCTTATCCGGGTGCAATGCGATCAGCGTGCCACCAGAAGTTGTCCAGTTGGTCAACAAGGTCACTTGTGAGGAATTAAGTATGATATCCCCCAATATGACCACATCATAGTTATTGATGAGAGTCTGGGTCACCGCCGATATGTCGAGCACCTTATATTCATTGAAGCCTTCAGCGCGCAGGATCTCAGCTGCATACAGACTGAACGGATTGGAAGAGCTGCTGATCACCAATATCGGGCCGCCGGGTCCGTCGTTCATGGGGGAAGAAGGTACCGTAGCCGCTACCGTAGTGAAAGATGCCGTATAATCACTGGCCAGTGCATTACCTGCAAGGTCTTTGACACCTGCAGCACCGGACTTCACGGTGATCGTATAGGTTGTGCTGGCGGATAGTGCTGCAGAAGGAGTCAGCGTGGCGCTGGACAGGCCTGTATTGTAAACCACCGTGGCCGGAATCGCCGTTCCGGCTTGTGTGAGGGTAAGCGTAGTGCTATTTACGGTTGATGCCGTCATCTCCTCACTGAAGAATACACTCACCGTGGTGGTGGCCGAAACGCCGCTCGATCCCGACGACGGCGACGTGCTGCTAACAGTGGGCGGCGTCAGATCCTGAACGGTGGCGTTTGTGTTGAAGATAACGTCCACCCAATAATTGGCGCTTTGGAAAGTACTGGTAGGGAATGCGGCCGTATTGGTGTATTTATACAGGCCATTGGATCCATCTTCACCATTGGCCAGTCCGCGCAGCGGACCGTTCACTGTGGCGGTGGTGAAGTAGCTGTTCGTTGTACTGTAATTACCAGCTGAGCTGAAGTAGGCCGCCACATAAGTCGTATTGGCGGAGATGGTCACCGGTGTGCTGAAGGTGGCCACCTGCCATCCAGTTGCTGTTTCGCTGGTGAATGTTGCCGATGCCAGCACCGTACCGGTGGAAGAATATAGATAGCCGGCATGTGTACCTGTATTGCCGGAGGCCTTGTAGAACTTGATTCCGGTCACCGTTCCCCCGACCAAGGCGCGGAACTTCATACCCAGCATGATACCGCCCGTAGCGTCGTTGGAGTTGGTGACAGAAGGGTTGGATGATGGAAGGACCGAACAAGGGCAGTTGTACGTGACGGCTCCAGTCGTTACCGTGATGGTGGTCTCTGAGCCTACTGCGGGCAGGTTGCCGGAGTCATCAAAGCCCCTGGCCTTTATGGTATAGGTGCCTCCTGCGGTAGGTGTCCAGGTATAGGTCCAGCTTGTGGTTCCGGTGGCCAGTTGCCAAGTGACACCCCCATCTACGGATACTTCCACGCCAGCGACGACCGCTGCGTCGCTACAAGTGCCACTGATGGTGATGGACGATCCAGAGGCGATGGCCGCATTGTTGACGGGACTGCTGATCACCGTTGCAGGTGCCGTGACATCCGTGCTTGCGGTGGCAGCTACCAGAGCTGATTGCAGGGAAGACGGCTGAGCACCCATGTCGGCCAGCAGGTTCACTGTTGCCTGCTGCATGCTGGCACTGGCGGCGGCATTGCCATTGTCGTGCACACTGTCCAAACCCCAAGACCACTGCACCGTACCCGCACCGAAGACCAGGGCACGGTTGCCATTATTATATCTGTACATCGAAGTCTTGTGAACCAGACCGGTGGCAACATTGGTGTTGGAAAGTATGACCCGTCCGCCCGGATAGCTGGAGGCGAAGGTGGTATTCTCCGGATCCCATTCATAACCTACTGTTCCCAGCGGCATGGTGGCGCTGGCACCGCTGGCCAGACTCGCCACCGAAGTGTTGCGCCAAAATCGAAGTGATTTGTAGGTGGACGGGACCGTCATGGATACGCTGTTCTCACCCCAGCTGATCTGACTGGTCAGAGAGTTTTCCGGACGGTTGCCATCTGCCGAAGGGTAGGCAGCGCCGTCACGCCACAAACCGGTCCACACATTGGTGAGCGGATCGCACTTGGTGCCGCAGACATTCTCTCCCAGGGTTCCTTCCTTATAACATACCAGTGTTCTATAGGAAGTATTGGAGCCGTCGGTGCTGTTCTCCCAGCGGCATTTCCAGTAGACCTCATTGCCACTGAAAAAGGCCAGATTGACGCCGTTGCTGCGCGCCGTTTCATAACGTGCGCGCGCTTCGCCCGTCCAATACTCATCATGACCGACCGAGAACAAGGCTTTGTACTTGGATGGGGTGATGGCCGATGCATCCCGGGACATGTCCACATCGGTGACATAGCTGATGTTGTAACCGTTTCGTTCCAGCCAGCGGATCATCGGATACTCTGCATTGAAGATCCAGTCCTGTGCAACACCACCGCCGGCACCGCCGTTGCGCGTGGTGAAAGGCCTGTTGTAACTCACCTTGGTCGCATGGCCTCCCGTGTAGGAAGTATTGCCTACATAGAGGCTGTTGCCACCGTAGCCATTGTAGGCCTGCCAAGTGGCATCCGAGGTCTTGAACATGATATCCGCCGTGGCGGCATCATCGCGCACGATGAAGATGATATGACTGGATCCATTGTTGTCCGCGCGTGTCAGTTTGGCGATGTATACGCCAGTAACGGCCGTGGAGGGAACGGCCCAGGAACTGGTGACCGACCAGTTGCCACAATCGATGATTCCCGTGGTGGAATTGGTCAAGCAGCCAGGCTGTGAAGCCGATGCGGAGAAGTTCGGCAAAGTGGTCACCAGGCGGGCGCCATTGCCATTATAATACCCAAGCCTGTAAATTTTCATGGAACAGTTGACACCTACCGGTGAACTGATCTTGAAATTGATCGTAGATCCCTTGTTGACACTGATATCGGTGGCGAATCCCTGTATGGACAGATCACCCGCACCACTCACATCCCACTCACTGCGGGGGTTACCTGTCAACTGGTTCTCCGTCACAATGGCGTTCTGGGAACGGACGTGAATGGACAACAATTGAATCAGCAGCAGACAGATGAAGCTTAGGCGAATCGGTGTTTTACTTTTCATACCCCTACATTTTAACTTACCTGAAGAACCATTTTAGGAATGAAACATCCTGCGGGTCAGCAAATACTGCAGAACCCGAAGAAATCCTTCGTTCTTTCAAATCATGGGGTGGAGTAAAATGTAGGTAATTGCCAATAGGATATGGACGAGCTCATTGAACTGAATCGTGTCGGATTAATGACAGTATGATCATTTCAAAAGCGGTAAAACTCCAATTGTGTAGAGAGGGAATGGAGGTCGTTCCGAAGGAAGTTGGAAGATTAAGTCAAGCGGTTGATAGGATATTTTTCTTCCGAAAGTGAAGTGGTAATTTGGGTAGGATATCGGTGTGAGTATTATGAGCAAATATAGAGTTATTTTTCAATCTGCAATCATGATCCGCCGCATTAACATCAGATAAACCAAATCTGTAAGCGAATGGTAATCAATTCCAAAGAACAATAATGTGCAAAGCGGTTTGCGCAAAACTATAAAATGCCGTGTTTTGGAGGCATCACATAAAGTGAAGGAAGTCGAATTCGGACAATATGTAAAATGGATTTTTTTGAACCCTTGATAATATGATCACATGAAGATATGCCTACTTTTCACGTTGCAATTTTTGCTTTATGGGATTCTCCTTGGGCAAACACTGAACTCGGGTTGGAGAAACCATGAGTATTCCACGAAGCAGTTTTCCGACATCGATGGCAGTCCTTTCCTGTATGAAGATTGGTACAGAGGTAAAGTGATTGGGTCGGATGGGCGGATCCTCGAAAATATTCTCTTGAAATATGAGGCTTATTCAGAGTACCTGATCTATATGGAGGAGGGAAAGGTATTTGAATTGTCTGGTGAGATCCTTTCGTTTTCCATTTTTCCTGGAGTTGAAGGAATGAAGGATAGCTTGCTTTTCAGGAAGGGTTATCCTATCGCGGATGACAATACCCTGAACACTTTCTATGAAGTGCTTGTCGATGGCAAAGCCTCTTTGCTAAAGTCTCATCGAAAAGCCACGGCTTTGTCCAGTCAGAATGCGCTTGTTTCCAATAAAAGGGAATTCATTCTGGAGGAGGAACTGTACATTGCGCTGGGTAAACAGCCTCCATTGCGGGTGAAAAAGGACAGGAACAATCTACTGGACATTTTAAAGGACAAGAAAGCCGAACTCGCCACATGGCTAGATAAAAACAAGGTGAACCTTAAACGTGAAGATGGGATCGCCGAATTGGTCACCAGATATAATTCACTTTGAACATTTGGATAAGCGCGATCAAAATTTGATATACTTGCGGCTGGTACTTGTGGCGCTGTTCTGGTCAGGTACAGTTATCGGCATGCGAGTGGCCAGTCAGACCTTTGAACCTTTTTGGGGTGCCTTTCTTCGGTATGTTGTTGCTTGCATCGGATTCCTACCCGTGGTATTACCCAAGGGATCGGCCTTCTTCAAAATGTCCCTGAAACAGTGGTTTCAGGTGAGTCTTTTGGGATTCACCGGAGTATTCGCCTACAACTACCTCTGCTTTAAAGTGCTCAAGACCATGCAAGCGAATCATGTTGCCCTTATCATTGCGTTGAACCCGATCCTGGTCATGATGGGCTCGGCGTGGATGCACAAGGACAGGATCACCCGCCGAAGACTTTTAGGAGCGCTGGTTTCCTTGCTGGGTGTGGCCATTGTCATATCCAGAGGGCGGTTATGGCAAATATTTTCAGGTTATGAACTCGGAGATCTGCTCACGTTGCTTGCTACTTTCTGCTGGATGATGTATACTCTGTTCGCCAGAAATACCTTGGAGACCATGGGGCCACTTCAGGCCTCATTCTGGGCTTCAGTGACCGGGATGATCATGCTTGGACTGATGGCCATGACCGAACCCCTGCCTTCCCGTGTTCCCGCCTCAGCCATATTCGCGGTGGTTTATCTTGGATTGATCGGTACTGTGGTTGGCTTCATCTGGTACTACGACGGTATAAAAAAACTGGGTGCGACAAGAGCCGCCATGTTCAATAATCTCATACCCGTTTTCACTCTTGTACTATCCGTCATCATCTTGAACGAGGAGGTATCCACCTATACTTACATAGGTGCGGCTTTGGTTACCGGTGGTGTTCTGTTGGCCAATCGAATGCCTCGCAGGAATGTATGATCTATACTTCTTCAAACTTTTCTTCCAGGGTATACCTTGAGCGCCTCTTCTAGGCAATCCATGGCTGAAGATAAATCCTCCTGGTTTAAAACGTATGCGAGCCGAACCTCATCTTTTCCTGATCCTGAAGAGCGATAGAATCCGGAAGCTGGTGCAAGCATTAACGTTTGATCCTGGTGACTAAAAGATTCCAATAGCCATTGACAAAACCGATCACTGTCATCTATGGGAAGTCGGGCCATGGCATAAAACGCACCTCCGGGGTTGGGGCAGAAAACACCATCCATGGAATTCAAACGTTTGACCAGAAGGTCACGGCGAGCCTGATATTCAGCCTTGGGTCGGTCGAAAAAATCATCCGGTAGATCAATGGCGGCTTCAGCGAGAATTTGTCCCAGTCCCGGTGGGCTCAATCGCGCCTGGGCGAATTTCAAGGCTGTATCCATGATCCCCTTGTTCTTGGAGATGAGTGCGCCGATCCTGGCGCCGCAGGCAGAATAACGTTTAGAAATCGTGTCCATCATGATGACATGGTCATCCATCTCTGTGAGCTGCATGGCGCTTACGAATTCCCCATCATAACTGAATTCCCGATAAGCCTCATCGGAGAATAGGTAAAGGTCGTTTTTCAGGCAGATCGCCTTGAGCGCTTCCATCTCTGCACGGGAGTATAGGTAGCCCGTGGGATTATTTGGGTTGCAGACCGCAATGGCACGGGTTCGTGGCGTGATCACTTTCTCGAAATCGTGGATGGGGGGTAAGGCAAAACCATTGTCGATATGTGAAGTTATGGGCACCACATTCACCCCCGTCATGACTGCGAATCCATTGTAATTTGCATAGAATGGCTCGGGTATGATGACCTCGTCGCCCGGATTCAGGCAACACAGGAAGCCGAAAATGATGGCTTCACTGCCTCCCGTCGTTACGATGATCTGATCAGGAGAGATTTCTATTCCAACCTTTTTGTAATAATCGACCAATCGCCTCCTGTACGATTCGTTACCGGCACTATGGCAGTATTCCAGCACTTTGAGTTGGTTGTGGCGTACGGCATCCATCGCCGACACGGGTGTTTCAATATCCGGTTGGCCTATATTCAAGTGGTAAACCTTGATCCCTTTCTTCTTGGCGACATCGGCAAAGGGGACCAATTTCCGGATCGGTGATGGGGGCATTTGACGGCCCCTTTCTGAGATCTGAAGCATGACATAAAGGTAGTGAATGCCTGAATAGCCTGAATTCTCCAGAAATCGACAAAAAAATCAGGAACATTCCGTACTTTTTAGGCAACATCCAACCAAAAAATAGAACCATGGGATCCAGAATCAAATATGCATTGTTGCTCTTCATTCTATTTACCAACATCGGCATGCAACTTTCCGCCCAGGATAGTTTAGGGATATTCAAAGATGACAAACCGCTTGAGATCTCCGTTTCCACGGACCTGAAGAAATTGATCAGTGAGAAGGAGAATGAGACCATGCAAAAGGCCCAATTCTCCATGACCCTGCCAGATGGTAAAGTGCTCTCCGCTCCCATCGACATTAAAGCCAGAGGACATTTTCGGAAAGAATTATGCCAGATCCCTCCAGTCAACCTGGTTTTCAAAAACAATGTCGGCCCATTCAAATACCTCAAGACCCTCAAACTGGTCAATGCCTGCAAGCCGGGGAGTTCTTTCGAGCAGCTCATTTTCAAGGAATACCTATGTTACCTGATGTTCTGTGAACTTACTCCCATGAGTCTGAAAGTCAGATTGGTTCACGTCAACTTCATGGACAGCGCGAATCGCAGGAAACCATTCATCTATTATGGATTTGTGATCGAAGACATGGGACTCATGGCCAAAAGGAACGGGTTCAAGGAGGTGAAAAGGGAGAGATTACACACTGAACTTGCCAATAGGGATTACATGACACTTGTAGCCACGTTCCAGTACCTGATCGGTAATACAGACTGGTCAGTACCTGCTGTCCACAATATCAAGTTCATGGTCCCTAAGGATTCTTTGGAAACGGCCAAAGCATATGCCGTTCCATATGACTTTGATTATTGCGGCATGGTTGATGCGCCTTATGCCGAACCTGATGAGTTGCTTGGGATCACCAAAGTTACCGAAAGGGTCTATAGAGGATATCCGCGGACCATGGATGAATTGCAGCAGAAGGTTGATCTATACAATTCCAAAAAAGATAAGTTCTACGGTCTTGTTCGTAATTGCACCTGGCTGGAGAAGAATACCGTATTGGACATGATCGATTATCTGGATCAATTCTATAAAACCATAAATGACCCTAAGGCTCTGAAAAATGTTTTCATAGAAAATGCCCGAAGGGATTGAACTTTCCTGTTTCTACATAAAAAAATCCCTGCATCAGCGGGGATTTTTTTATGTCTATTCTTTACTTGTTGATCAATTCGTCTTCTTAGCTTCTACCTCACCTGCGATTTTTATTTCGAGTGGGAGGTCGTAGCCTTTGACTTTTACGAAAATGGTCTTTTCGAATGCTCCTGCATTGGCGGCATTGAAGCCTGCTGTAACCTTGTCAGCGGCACCAGATGAGATCGGCTTCTGTGGCCAGGTAGGAGTGGTGCAACCGCAGGATGCTGTTGCGTTTTCGATGATCAGAGCTGTGCTTCCGGCATTCGTGAATCCGAAATCATGCGTTACGGGAACCCCCTGCTTGATCTTCCCGAAATTGTATCTCACTTCCTTGAACTTGAGTACCTCGTCGGCTTTCTTGACTGGTGCAGCCGCAGGTGCGGGCGTCGTTTGGGCGAAAGCAGTAGTACCCAATCCGATGATGGCAATGGCTAAAAGGATCTTTTTCATTTTTTATTTTAATTTATGGTCTTTAATAAAGCGATTGAATTGTTTTTAGGGGCGGATTGTTCCGGAGTGTGCCAGACCTCTCCACGGATCACCAGAGTCTTCAATTGTCCTTTGTTATAGAATATGCTGATGTTTTTTTCAAATCCACCTTCGGCCAATGCATTATATCCCACCTTGATCTCCCGGGTCTTACCTGGCAAAATAGATGAATGATCCCATTCCGGTGTGGTACATCCACAGGATGCCTGAACATTTTCAAGATTCAGGGTGTCTTTCGAAACATTAACGATCTCAAAGACGTGTGTAACGGGCCTCCCCTGCGCTATCTTGCCAAAGTTGAATGAAGACTCTTTCAAAAGAAGTTCATCCACTGCTTTAGTCGCAACGGATTGTTGGGCAATGATTTTTTCACAGACCAATATCAGAAAGGCCAAAAAAAGAAATCTTGTCATTCGTCTCCTGTTGGAATTTTTATAACGCTATGCAAATCTACAAATTGTGAATTCAATTGTCAATCTATCCTAACTTAGACGGTTTTCAGGGGGTTTAACGTTGCTTGGCCCAAGACAATTTCCAAAGCCTATGATTTTCAATTTATTATAAAAAAAGTCTAGACCTGGTGATTTTATTGGTTGCTATTCTAAAAAACTTAAAATTCAGGTAGTTTTGCCGCATGCAGGAAGTACAGACCAAGGAACCGATTTCCCAAGAAAAAGTTTCATTCGATGCGTTCCGCGAAGAAGTTCTCAAGGATTATAGATTCGCTTGTGAAAGCAGGGAAGCCAGCTTGTTGGGCCGTAAGGAGGTACTTACCGGAAAGGCCAAATTCGGGATCTTTGGTGATGGGAAAGAAGTTCCTCAATTGGCGATGGCCAAATTCTTCATGCCAGGTGATTTTTATTCCGGTTATTATCGTGATCAGACCTTCGCTTTCGCTACGGGTTCCCTCACCCTGAAGGAGTTCTTCTCCCAACTATATGCCGATCCCGACTTGAACAATGAACCGAACAGCGGAGGCCGTCAGATGAACAATCATTTTGCGACGCCCTTTGTGGATGAGCAAGGTAAATGGAAGGATCTCTCGCAAATAAAAAATCTGGCAGCGGGACTTGCGCCTACAGCAGCACAGGTTCCGAGGGCTATCGGTTTGGCCTATGCATCCCGTTTTTTCAGGGAAAGTGGGAATAAGCCCGAGTACCAGCATTTGACTAATGGGGGTAATGAGGTCTGTTTTTGTACGATCGGTGATGCATCTACGAGTGAAGGGCATTTCTGGGAAGCCATGAATGCCGCAGCTGTCCTGCGTATTCCACTGGCCATGTTCGTGTGGGATGATGGATATGGCATTTCGGTCCCGAAACAATATCAAACGGTGAAA
Organism: uncultured bacterium; assembly: GCA_903826405.1. GTDB lineage: Bacteria > Bacteroidota > Bacteroidia > Chitinophagales > Chitinophagaceae > Pollutibacter. The sequence goes on along the minus strand of CAIKEH010000008.1, from coordinate 132,035 downwards.
GGTTCCATATCCGATGCATTAAAGGGTTTTCAGAAAATGGAAGGAACCAATGGCATTTCCATTTATAAGGTTAAGGCCTGGGATTATGCCGGCTTGTGCGAGGCTTTCGAGGAGGGCATATCTCATGCCCGGAGAACGCATGTACCCGTGCTTTTTCATGTAGAGGAAGTGACCCAGCCGCAGGGTCATTCCACTTCAGGTAGTCATGAAAGGTATAAAAGTCCGGAACGACTGGCTTGGGAGCGGGAGTGGGATTGCTACAGGAAAATGAGGGAATGGATCATTGCCAACTCGCTGTCGACCCAAGAGGAGCTTTCTGAATTGGAATCTGCAGCAAAACACCATGTTCGGCACAGTCGACAAGAGGCCTTTCAACTTTACACGGTTCCGGTCAGGCAGCAGGTAGCACACACCCTTAAGCTGGTTCAGCCTTTGTTGGACAGTGATGAGGAGCGGGCTGGGTATCTGCGTGAACTCGCGCAAAAGCTTTCCAAGAACCTCGAGCCGATGCGCCGGGAGATGATACAGTTGCTCACACGGACCGTCCTTCATTTTCATGAACATCCTGATGCTGGTCATGTACGGGAATGGTTGGAGCAGTTGAAAAAAGAGAACCTCAGTCATTTCGGATCCCATCTGTATAACGAAGGTCCTAAAAGCCCTTTGCTGGTAGTCGAGAACCCTGCTGAATACGATGCTGACTCCGTTACAGTGAACGGATACGAAGTTCTAAATCGCTATTTCGATCAACTTCTCGATAGCAATCCTTATGTACTTGCCTTTGGTGAAGATGTGGGGCGCATCGGAGATGTCAATCAGGGTTTTGCCGGACTTCAGGCCAAGTATGGTGAACATCGGGTCTTTGATACCGGTATCAGGGAGATTACGATCATGGGACAGGGTATTGGACTTGCCATGCGTGGTCTTCGTCCCATAGCCGAGATACAGTATCTTGATTACTTGTTGTATGGACTGCAACCTTTGAGCGATGATCTTTCCACCTTACACTTTCGCACCGTGGGGCGTCAGTCTGCTCCGTTGATCGTACGAACGAGGGGGCATCGCCTGGAAGGCATATGGCATACGGGTTCGCCAATGGGAATGGTGATCAATTCCCTGCGTGGCATGCATGTATGTGTACCTCGGAACATGACCCAAGCTGCCGGTATGTACAACACGCTTCTGGATGGTAATGATCCGGCCATCATGATCGAATGTCTGAACGGTTACCGACTGAAAGAGAGGATGCCTGCCAACCTTGCCGAAATGCGGGTGCCACTCGGAATTCCTGAAGTGATCCGGGAAGGTACGGATATCACCGTGGTGTCTTACGGTTCGGTTCTGCGCCAGATCGAGGAAGCTGCTGGCGAATTGGCCAAAGAAGGTATTTCACTCGAAGTGATCGATGTTCGAACCCTTTTACCCTTCGACCGGAATAATATGATCCTGGATTCCTTGAAGAAAACCAACCGTATACTTTTCGTGGATGAAGATGTTCCAGGTGGAGCATCGGCGTACATGTACAACATCGTCATGGAAAAGCAGGGCGGATATCGATGGCTTGATGTGTCCCCACGGACATTGACGAGTACTCATCATCGTCCGGGCTATGGTAGTGACGGAGATTACTTCAGCAAGCCAAACACGGAGGATATCATTGAAGCCGCTTTGACCATGATGCGGGAATAAGTTTTCAAACCTTATCTGTTACTGCCTGCGATCTTCCTTCGGATCGCATCTCTCTATCATCACCGGGTATCCAACAAGTTTCAGTGCTGCCGAACCATCGGTGGCGATTGGATGCTATTATCCGATATGCTCGATCCCGGATGATGCGTGGAAGCAGGATGAATACATAAAGTAATGGCCACGCCCCATCCAGTTGTAGTGCGATCCTTAATGCAGCGTCTGAAGAAGACCATATCTTACCTTCATCGTACAGTATTAAACTTTCAGACGGTGTTCTACTCGTGACTTCCTGCGCAAGGAGCTGTTCAGCCCATTTCCCGTAAAGCGGTTCGAATCGGAATCGCCGTTTCCGATCCCTCTTTATGATGAACTTGACCGATCCGATACAGAGTTTGCAAAATCCGTCATAAATTACAATGGGATGATTGGTCGGCATGCATTAAAGCTACGGCACTTTTGATGATGGGTATCTGACGACTGAAGAGAAGTAAAAAAGGCGTCACTTGGGTTGCCGCTTTCTAAAAAATAATTTCTTTATTTCAGGTTATGGAATACTTTCTGAACGTCGTCATCCTGCTCCAGCCTGTCCACCAGTTTGAGCAACTCCTGGGCCTGTTCTTCAGACACTTCCACGGTGTTTGATGGGATCCATTCCACCTCGGCGCTGATGGGAGTGATGCCCTTGTCTTCAAGAGCTTTCTGCATTTTGCCGAAATCCGAGAAAGCAACTCGTATGACAATCACTTCCTCACCATTTTCACCTGTCCCTTCGCCCATTTCCTCTAATCCGTGATCGATGAGTTCGAGTTCCATATTTTCTGCGCTCAGTCCCTCTGTTTTCAGTTTGAATACACCCATCTTTTTGAATTGGAAGCTTACGCTACCGCTATTGCCGAGTGTACCGTTGCCTTTGTTGAAATAAGATTTCACGTTGGCCACGGTACGAACGTGGTTGTCTGTGGCCGTTTCCACCAGAATGGCCACACCATGGGGGCCATAACCTTCATATAATATCTCCTCATAGTTCTCCATTTCCTTGCCCAGAGCGCGTTTGATGGCCGCTTCCACGCGATCCTTGGGCATATTCACACTTTTCGCATTTTGCATGCAGCGCCTCAAAGCCGGGTTGGTGCCGGGATCGGTTCCACCCGTCTTGACTGCGATGGCTATCTCCTTTCCGATCCTCGTGAACTGTTTGGCCATTCTGTCCCATCGGGCGAACATGGTGGCTTTACGTACTTCAAAAATGCGTCCCATTGGATTCTTTGATTTAAAATTGGTCGAAACAAAAGCCTGCGGAGATCCTGATCTGATCTCCTGATATGCCGGGGTTGCAAAAGTAGTGAATCCCCGAAAATGAGAAGCCGTTCCTGCCCATATGCATTTTTAGGGCGGGAACGGCTTCTCTCAGTTAAAGATTCAGTTGTTGGATTCTGGTTTGCTCAATTTGCTGGCATACAGTATGATATGGAAAACAGAGAAAACGATGGACAGGTAGAATAATGTCCTGTCGCTGTCAAAGCCTTCCGTATTCTGATAAATGAATGCTACAATGATCAGCAGCAGGGCCATGCCCATGCCCACAAAATGTGCTATCCGCATTCCTCTTCTGGTAACTGTACCATCACCAAGGTGGCTTTTCTTGGTTCCGTAGGAGAGATAGATGTCCTGACCTATCAACATCCAGACCAGCAGCCTTATCCAAGTGTCCATGGGAAGGAATACCATCATGAAGAGGCATGTAGCGATACCCAGTATGGGTACAAGGGGGACCAATGGAGTTTTGAAGGCACGATGCAGGTCAGGCATTTTCCTGCGCATGACCCAGACTCCTATGCAGACCAGTATGAATGCGAAAAGAGTTCCGATGCTGGTCATTTCACCAACCACTCTGGCCGGAACAAAGGCGGCAAAGAGGCTGACGAAAAGCATGAAAAGAAGGTTGTTGCTGACAGGGGTTTGCGTGTTGGGATTAACCTTGGAGAAGACCTTGGGAATGAGGCCATCCTTGCTCATGCTATAGAATACCCTGCTCTGACCCATGAGCATCACCAGGATGACGGAGGAATATCCAAAGAGGATAGCTACGACTATCGCCCTGTTGAGCCAAGGATAGTCAGGCCTGATCACTCCGCTGGCATCCGCTGTTCCCATATGGTCGATGGCTACTGCTACAGGTGCGATGCCATCTTTGCCAACGAATGTCGTGTAACTGGTGACACCGGTCATGACGTGTGCGAACAATATATAAAGGATGGTGCAGATGAGCAAAGAACCCAAGATGCCGATGGGCATGTCTTTTTTCGGATTTTTGGCCTCCTGAGCGGCCGTACTCACGGCATCAAAACCGATATAAGCGAAAAAGACAATGGCCGCGGCCCTGATGATGCCACTAAAGCCGAAGTCGCCGAATTTACCCGTATTCTCAGGTATGTATGGGTTGTAGTTCGATTGATTGATGTACTTCCAACCCAGGAAGATGAAAATGAGTACAACGGCTATCTTGACTGTGACGATGACGCTATTTACGGATGCGCTTTCCCGGGTCCCTTTGATCAGTAGCAGACTCATCAATACGATGATGAGGACCGCAGGAAGATTGATGATGCCTCCATCAAGAGGGCCCGCCGTCAGGCTGGTCGGCAATTGAATGCCGAAACCATCCAGAAATTTTACCATGTACCTACTCCAACTGATACCTACGGTTGCTGCGCCGACGGCATATTCCAGTACTAGATCCCATCCGATGATCCAGGCTATGAATTCACCCATGGTTGCATAGGAGTATGTATAGGCACTGCCTGCTACGGGGATCATGGAAGCGAATTCGGCATAACAGAGACCTGCGAACAGACAACCGAGTCCGGCCACGATGAATGACAGGGTGATGGCAGGGCCTGCATGGTTCGCAGCCGCCATTCCGGTAATGGAAAATAGACCAGCGCCGATGATCGCTCCTATACCCAGCGCGATCAGGCCTTTTGCCCCAAGTGTCTTTTTGAGGGTGTGCGTACCCGTGTCTGATGCCTCATTGAGTAGGGTGGACATCGGTTTTCTGACGAATAAACTCATGGTCTGATGGTTAAGTTTTGGTAATGTATGCTCTATCGACTAAAATAAAGAAATAATCGCGTTATCCGCCAAATTAATGGCCTATGCCTCTTCGGATGATGATTTTTTTTCCGGTCAGCATTTTTTCCCGATTTTCGATTCTTTTGAATATGGAAAAAGAGGTTAAAGTAGGAAGCAAAAACAGGCTAACCCTGTATATTTTTCTTGCCATGGTGGTCGGCATCATCACAGGTTACCTTGTTCATGTCAATACCGCCCCTGCATTCATCTCTAAGTATGCGGTTAACGCCAAACTGCTGACCACCATCTTTCTCAAGCTGGTCCAGATGATCATCGCGCCCCTCGTTTTTTCAACGTTGGTTGTGGGGATCGCCAAATTGGGGGATCTGAAAACGGTCGGTCGTGTAGGCGGTAAGGCACTACTTTGGTTCTTCACTGCTTCTTTTCTTTCCCTTCTCATCGGGATGTTCTGGGTGAATTTGCTCAAACCCGGTTTGGGGTTTTCCATCTCTTCGGGAGATGCTAATGCCGCTGCGGAGGTGCTTTCAAAAACCAAGGCCCTGTCTTTGGCCGATTTCATCAATCATGTCGTCCCCAAGAGCGTTGTTGAGGCCATGGCCAACAATGAGATACTTCAGATCGTGATTTTTTCCATATTCTTCGGAGTGGCCGCCGCCGCCGTGGGTGAAAAGGCCAAACCGGTGATCCATGCGCTGGACCAATTTTCCCATATCATACTCAAAATGGTGGGATATGTGATGAATTTTGCACCCTTGGGAGTATTCGGTGCGATATCAGCGGTTGTTGCTAATTATGGTATTCAGGACATTGTAATCATGTACCTGAAGTTTTTTGGGGCTTTCATGCTCGGGATCTTTTCTCTATGGCTCATCCTCATGATCGTTGGTTACCTGATACTGGGTAGACGTCTGTTTGATTTAATCAAGAAAATTGCCGACCCGATCGTGATTGCTTTCAGCACTACCAGCAGTGAAGCCGTTTTCCCCAAACTGGTGGAAGAACTCGAACGATTCGGCTGCAACAGCAAGATCGTTTCCTTTATCATGCCGCTCGGCTATAGCTTCAATCTGGACGGCAGCATGATGTACATGACTTTTGCGAGTATATTCATTGCACAAGTATATCATGTCCCCATTGATCTGGGTACGCAATTGACCATGCTGGTCGTACTCATGCTGACGAGTAAGGGTATTGCCGGAGTCCCTAGGGCTTCCCTCGTCGTGGTCACGGCTACCTGTGCCATGTTCAATATCCCTCCTGAAGGCATTGCCCTCATACTTCCGATCGACCATTTCTGTGATATGTTCCGGTCTATGACCAACGTGATCGGAAATGCTCTCGCGACCAGTGCGGTGAGTAAATGGGAAGGAGAACTGAGCGGTCCCATAAACATCGATGACCTTTGATCCCGGACTTCGGAATACAGGGTATAAACACTATTTTTAAAGCATGAATCCATTGTTGGAGTTTGTATGGAGGGATCTGCTGAACCCTGAATTCTATATTAGGAATGGGGGGTTATGGCTTTTCCTTTTCATCGTTTTTGCCGAGACAGGCTTGTTCGCGGGTTTCTTCCTCCCCGGAGATTCACTGTTGTTCGTGGCAGGTATATATAGCAATGAACTGGCACGTGAAGTGTTCGATCTCCATAGTAATTTCGGGAACCTGTTATTGATCTCCGTACTGGTCATCATGGCAGGCATCATCGGAAATATGGTAGGATATTGGTTCGGATCCAGAAGTGGCCCTTATTTGTTCAAGCGGGATGATACTTTTTTCTTCAAGAAAAGGCATCTCTATGCTGCAAAGGATTTTTATGACAAGCATGGTGGCAGTGCCATCGTTTTTGCCCGATTCCTGCCCATTATCCGGACCTTCGCCCCCATCATTGCCGGGATCGTAGGCATGGAAAGGCATAAATTCTCCTTATTCAATGTGATCGGCTGTGTGGCATGGGCCGTCTCCATGCTTTTTGCTGGACACTTCCTGTACAACTTCTTCCTCAACCATTATGGATTCGACCTGAAGAAACATCTTGAAGTGATCGTGCTGGGCATCATTCTGGTGACCACAGCACCCGTCATCTTCCGTCTTTTTTTCGGAGGTAAGAAGCATAAATCCATCTAAACAGTAGACCATACCATTTATCATGGCCAAAACAAAAAATCAATCCGTTCTCCAGATCGCCGTGTTCGTGGCGGCATTGGGTTATTTCGTGGATATTTACGATCTGCTCCTGTTCACGATCGTTCGTGTGCCCAGCCTTAAAGGTATCGGAGTGACAGATGCCGAAATGCTGAATGCCAGCACCCGGATCATCAACTGGCAGATGTTCGGGTTGTTGATCGGGGGTATCATTTGGGGTGTCATGGGCGACAAAAAAGGCAGGTTGAGTGTGCTTTTTGGTTCTATAATCCTGTATTCGATCGCCAACTTCGCGAACGCCTATGTGCAGGATGCAAATCAATATGCCATGGCGCGTTTTTTTGCAGGTATCGGCCTGGCAGGTGAACTAGGCGCTGGTATCACCTTGGTCAGTGAACTTCTTCACAAAGAGAAGAGGGGTATTGGTACCTCCCTGGTGGCGGGTTTCGGCCTTTTTGGTGCCGTCTTCGCATATTTTATATTTAAAACATTCGGCGACTGGCGCATCTGTTACATGATCGGGGGAGGTCTCGGCATAATCCTGCTGATCCTTCGTATAACAGTGGCTGAAAGCGGGATGTTCCATACGGCTCGTGAAGCAGGTGTCGAACGGGGAAGATTCCTGAGTTTCTTCAACGACAAACACAGATTCAGAAAATACATGTTGGCGATTCTGATCGGACTTCCCACTTGGTACGTCATAGGCATTCTCGTGAACCTGAGCAATCGTTTCGCCCAAAGCTTATATCCGGACTCTCAAATTGATTCCGGAAGATCCATCATGTTCGCATACGCGGGTATCGCCACGGGGGACATACTTATTGGTTTCGTAAGCCAGTATTTCAAAAGCCGGAAAAAGGCCATGTTCCTGTTCTATATTATGACTTTGATCTCCGGCATCCTATTTTTCAGTCCCCTTAACAACAGTGATGAATCGATGTACCTGATCTGTACCGTGCTTGGTTTCAGCACCGGATTCTGGGCCATCTTTGTTACCATGGGAGCGGAACATTTCGGGACAAACCTGCGGGCCACCGCCGCCACGACGATCCCCAACATGGTCCGTGGAGCACTACCTTTGATGAATTTGCTTTTCAAGGATCTTTTTCAAGATGCGTGGCATTGGAGCATGACCCAAAGTGGAATGGTCACGGGTATCATCGTCATTTCCATCTCATTAACGGCGTTGTGGTTCACCGAAGAGACTTTCAACAAAGACCTCGATTATTTCGAAACCATTTGAGTGTCGGAGAACGATGCCCAAATTCCTCATCATAAGATTCTCCTCCATCGGAGATATCGTTCTCACCACAGCGGCGATCCGTTGTCTGAAGTTGCAGGTCCCGGACGCGAAAGTGCATTTCCTGTGCAAGAACTCCATGCGATCGGTCACTCAATCCAATCCCTATATCGACAAATTCCATTACCTGAATGATGATCTTGGTCTACTCATCAGGGAATTGAAGAAGGAGAACTTCGACAAGGTCATCGACCTTCATAAAAATTTCAGATCCTACAGGATCAGGTTCGCTTTGGGCAGACCCGTGCTTTCATATAGGAAGTTGAGCGTTGAAAAATTCTTGCTCACCCGATTCCATGTTGATAGGATGCCCCGCAGGCATATAGCCGAACGTTGCCTGGATGCTGTCCAACCTTTAGGGGTAAAGGATGATGGTTTGGGATTGGACCAATTTGTGGATGCAGGAACTTCCCTCATAGATAATCCCCTTCCCCGGTTTACCCAGTCTGGATATGTGGCTATGGTGATAGGCGCTTCCTATGAAACCAAGAAACTGCCTCTTGAAAAGCTCAGGGAACTTTGTAACCTAATAGACAATCCAGTGGTACTGGTGGGAGGTCAAGAGGATCAACGTATCGGAGAGGAATTGGCGGCGGGGTTTCCTGAAAAAGTATGGAATGCCTGCGGAGCTTATACATTGCAGCAATCAGCAGTGGTGGTCCGGGACGCCCGGCTCGTCATCTCCCATGACACAGGTCTTCAATATATGGCTTGTGCATTTCAGAAACCTGTACTGGCCATTTGGGGAGGGACGACACCAGCTTTGCAGGTAGAACCATGGTATGGGTATGGTCATGCGGATAAGCACCGCAATTTTCAGGTCGAAGGATTGGAATGCCAACCCTGTTCCAATTACGGCAGTGCAAAATGCCCGAGAGGACATTTCCGATGTATGAGGAATCAGGATATTCAACAAATTGCAAAATTCGCGAATACCTGGTTCAACTCTGGGCCATGGGAATGAGCGCCCTAAAAAAAATGCCGCAGGGGGTACTGCGGCATTGTATGGAAATGTCAGGAAATTCACAGCGTTTTTAGCACATCATTCATGCTGCGGACGGCGTCGGCACTTTTGTTGAACATGTCCTGTTCATTTGCATTCAGTCCGAAATCGAGGATCTTCTCCCAGCCGTTCTTCCCAATGACCACAGGAACTCCCAGGCATATGTCCTTCTGTCCGTATTCCCCATCCAGCCTTACGCAGCAGGTGTGGAGTTTCTTCTCATCCCTGAGTATACTTTCCACGAGAGCAGCTCCCGCAGCACCGGGTGCATACCATGCAGAGGTTCCTATGAGTTTAGTCAGCGTGGCGCCTCCTACCATGGTATCTGCTACGACTTGCTTTTGCTGTTCGTCATTTAAAAATGCGGTCACAGGAGCGCTGTTCCAGGTAGCATGACGGATAAGGGGTATCATCGTAGTATCACCATGTCCTCCCACAACAACTGCATTCAGGTCTGCCGGACTGCATCCGAGGTGCTGACTCAACTGATATTTGAAGCGACTGCTGTCAAGTGTACCACCCATTCCTATGATCCTGTTTATAGGTAGTCCTGTGGACTGTAGGGCCAGATATGTCATCGTGTCCATGGGGTTACTGATGACGATGAGGATGGCGTTAGGAGAATGTTTCAATATGTTCTCGCAAACACCTTTTACGATCCCTGCATTGGTGCCTATGAGTTCTTCTCTGGTCATGCCGGGTTTTCTGGGAATTCCGGATGTGATGACGACAACATCGCTGCCGGCGGTCTTGGCATAATCATTCGTGCTGCCGATGATCCTGGTATCAAATCCTAAAAGGGCTGCTGTTTGCATCATGTCCTGCGCCTTCCCTTCTGCAAGGCCTTCCTTGATATCCAGAAGAACCAGTTCATGACAGATCTCCCTTCGGGCGATATTATCGGCACAGGTTGCACCAACGGCGCCGGCACCTACTACAGTAACTTTCATTTGAAATCGATTTATTTTAGTTGGAATAAGGCTTTTTCATGGCTCAGAAAGCTTGCCCATGGCATTTTTTCCCGAAGCGTGGCAAAGGTAATCGACGATGGGGAGGTCACAAAATATTAAGGGAGTGACTTGGCGTCAGAGGCCCTGAAAGGTTTCTTTAATTTTATCCGCTTCTATGCCACCTTCGAATACCTTATAAAGCTTGCCTTTTTTATCGTATATCGCCAGGAAGGGGAAAAGGTGCATGTTGTAGAATGGAGTAAAGAAATAATTGACATCACGACCGACATGGATATTGGAAAATTGCCCCAGTTTGTACTTGTCAATGAATCCGCGCATTTTCTGAAGATCCTGATAGCTGCACATGACTATCTCTATTTCGCTAAGAAGTTCCTTATGATTTTGTGCGATGACCTCGGCTTGATTCTGACAATGACTGCAGTCCGGGTTGAAAACCATGATCATAACGGCCTTTCCCTTCTTGAGGTTGGCCTGCGTGAACCAGTGAGCACTATCGGGTAAAAGTATCTTGAAGGCAGGCAGGGTGGGATTTTTAAGGTATGGTGCCGTACTGTCCTTTTGGGCGTTGCCCTTTAAGAAAGGCAGCAGGAGGGCCAATAAAATGATCGTCTTTTTCATGAATGCAAAAATAGTGAACAGAAATGAGAGATGTGGCCACGATGATCCAGATCATCCATCAAGCTGGACCGAACTTTGCCGGTCTTCTATTTTCCACTAGTTTTGCGGCCCTGAGCAGTTGGTTCTGGAAAAAATAATTAAAAACTGGGCACATGGCAAATACATCGGATATCAGCAGGGGCATGATCCTGAAATTGGACGGCAGCCTTTATACAGTAGTGGAGTTCGGTGAGAACAAAACAGCAAGGGCGGCCGCCAAGGTATGGGCGAAGCTGAAGGGGGTGGACAACAACAGATCCATTGAAAAGACTTGGAATTCAGGAGATTCTATCTTCCCAGTCCGCGTGGAAAGGAAGAATTTTCAGTATCTCTACAAAGACGATACAGGATACAACTTCATGGACAATGAGACTTTTGAGCAGATCGCATTGCAAGAGAGCATCATTGACGCTCCACAATTCCTCAAGGAAGATCAAGAGGTTTCTGTGCTTGTTAATACGGAAACCGAACAGCCCATGAGTGTTGAATTGCCCGACAAGATCGTTTCAAAAGTGATTTATACTGAACCTGGTCTCAGGGGTGATACCGCCACTCGGACACTAAAGCCATCAAAGATAGAGACCGGGGCCACTGTCATGGTGCCTCTTTTTGTAAATGAAGGTGAATTGATCAGGGTAAACACAAAAACAGGGGATTATATCGAGAGAGTGAAAGAGTGAAAAGTGATTAATTTCGGCAAAAAAAGGGCAAAAAACGTTGATTTTTGCCCTTTTTCATTGTAAAATAGGCCGAAAAGGAAAATTATTTGTGGTGAAAGTTTCCCTATCTTAGCCCTCTTTTAACCTCTCGGAGGTCCTTTTGTAAACCCAAAATACCCGTTCATGGATTTCAGGCAAATTCAGGATCTGATCAAAATGGTCAACAAGTCCAACATCGGAGAGCTATCCATTGAAGAGAAGGATTTCAGGATCACCATCCGCCAGAAAGAGGATAAAGTAGTAACGGTTGCTTCTGCACCTGTACACGCGCATCAGGTAATTGCATCAGCCCCGCCAGTACTTGATTCAGTTCCGACACAGTCGAGCACAGCACCTGCGGCCAAGACTGACAATCTGATCACCATCAATAGTCCCATGATAGGGACATTTTATCGTAAATCCGGACCGGACAAACCTCAGTTCGTTGAGGTAGGGGATGATGTCAACCCAGGTAAGGTGGTCTGCATCATTGAGGCCATGAAACTTTTCAATGAGATAGAGAGTGAGGTGGCCGGCAGGATCGTCAAGATTCTTGTGGAAGACGCTTCCCCGGTTGAATTCGACCAGCCTTTATTCCTGGTGGAACCTGCCTGATCCTCGTCGACTGGAACCGAGTGGCAACACAATGTATGACCCTGCCATCCCTCAAACAAAGTGAGCAGACACATGACTAAAGATTCCAAGATCAATTTCAAAAAGATACTTATCGCCAACCGGGGCGAGATTGCCCTTAGGGTGATCCGTACCTGCCGTGAGATGGGGATAAAGACCGTGGCTGTTTATTCGACCGCCGACAAGGACAGTCTGCATGTTAAATTCGCAGATGAGGCTGTTTGCATTGGTAAGGCAGCTAGTACGGATTCTTACCTGAATATTCCGCATCTCATGGCTGCGGCTGAGATTACCAATGCGGACGCCATTCATCCGGGATATGGGTTTCTGGCTGAAAATGCCCGATTTGCAGAGATATGTGGAGAACATGGCATCAAGTTCATAGGCCCGACACCGGATCAGATCAGATCCATGGGTGACAAGATTACCGCGAAGGAGACCATGATCCGTGCTGGTGTACCAGTGATACCGGGAAGCGGAGGTTTATTGGAGAGTGTGGAGCAGGCGAGGGCTTTGGCAAGGGAAATGGCCTATCCGGTGATTATCAAAGCTACTGCTGGTGGTGGTGGAAAAGGTATGCGTGTGGTTTGGCAAGAATCTGAACTCGAGCGAGCTTATACAACTGCCAAGGCAGAGGCAGCGGCTTCCTTCAAAAATGACGGAATCTACCTGGAGAAATTCGTGGAAGAGCCCCGGCATATAGAGATCCAGATCGCAGGTGATCGTTATGGGACGGTCTGCCATTTGAGTGAAAGGGATTGTTCGATTCAGCGCAGGCACCAGAAACTTGTAGAGGAATCTCCTTCTCCTTTCATGACCCCCGAATTAAGGGAGAAAATGGGAGAAGCAGCCGTGAAAGCAGCCTCAGCCATCAATTACGAGAGTGTAGGCACCATAGAATTTCTGGTGGACCGACATCGGAACTTCTATTTCATGGAGATGAACACCCGTATCCAGGTGGAGCATTGCGTCACAGAGGAAGTGACCAATTTCGACCTGATCAAAGAACAAATCAAGATCGCTGCCGGAGATCCGATATCAGGATTGAATTATATACCCACGATGCATGCCATCGAATGCCGCATCAATGCCGAGGATCCATATAACGACTTCCGCCCAAGTCCCGGTCGGATCAATGTTTTACATCAACCGGGCGGCCATGGAATACGTGTGGATTCCCATGTATATGCTGGATATGTCATCCCACCATATTATGATTCCATGATCGCCAAGATAATCGCAGTTGCCCGGACCCGCGAAGAGGCGATCAACACGATGAGTCGTGCTTTGAGTGAATACGTCATAGAAGGGGTCAAGACGACCATCCCCTTTCATCAGCAACTCATGAGAAATGAAGACTTCAAGAAGGGCAACTTCACTACCAAGTTCCTTGAAGGATTCAAGATGGTTTGATCTACATTAATTTTTTATCTATGGGGCCTCCTTTTGGGAGGCCTTTTCATTTCGGTATTCTGGCGTATTCCGGCATAAAAAAAGGTCCCGACATATGTCGGGACCTTTTACCCATATTGAGTATTGTGTACTGATGATTGATCAACGGAGGAACAGCAGTTCCCTGTATTTGGGCAATTCCCAAGATGCGTCATCCACCAGCAATTCCAATTTGTCGACACTGTAGCGGATCTCGTCGAACAATGGCTTCACCTTGTCACAATATGCGATGGCTTTTTCGCGGGAATGGGGAAGAGCGTTTGCTGATTTCCGTTCCTCGGTCATCTGGTCGGACAGTGTCTGCACTTTGTCGATATGATCGGAAATCTCATTCAAAATGTTCATCTGCACTTTGTAAGAGGATGCTTTCACGCCAACTTCTTTCAGTCCTTTGATGTTTTCAATCAGGACATTCTGATATCTTATGGCGGAGGGCAGGATATGGTTCCCGGCCAGATCATGTATCACACGACCTTCGATCTGTACATTTTTGATGTATTTCTCCAGTTCGATCTCGTGACGAGCCTCAACCTCAGCGTGGGTAAACACCTTGTGTTTTTCGAAAAGCCCTTTTGCTTTTTTGGTGACCATGGCATCGAGAGCGGGCGGGGTTGTTTTCACGTTTGGAAGTCCGCGTTTTGCAGCTTCCTTTTCCCATGCCTCGGAGTATCCATCACCATCGAAAAGAACTTTCTTGCTCGCTTTGATGTAATTTTTAATGACATACATGATGGCCACTTCTTTCTTCTCGCCTTTCTCGATCAGGGCATCAACCTCTGATTTGAAATTCGAAAGCGTCTCAGCCATGATGGTGTTCAAAACGGTCATATTGAGAGCGCAGTTCGCAGATGAACCCACGGCACGGAACTCGAATTTATTTCCGGTGAAGGCAAAAGGTGAAGTGCGGTTACGGTCCGTATTGTCAAGCAGCAGTTCGGGGATGTTTTTATGGATATCCAGTTTCAACATCACTTCATCCTGCTCGTCGAATTTATCCCCTACCCGGCTTTCAACTTCGTCCAGTACCTTGGTCAGGAAACGACCGATGTACGCTGAAATGATGGCTGGCGGAGCTTCGTTGGCGCCCAGACGGTGATCATTGCCGGCTGAAGCGATAGCTGCGCGAAGCAGATCGGCATGATCATGTACTGCTTTGATGGTGTTTACGAAGAAGGCAAGGAACATGAAATTGGTCTTCGGGGTCTTGCCAGGAGCCAGCAGATTCACACCTGTGTCTGTGGCCATGCTCCAGTTATTGTGCTTGCCCGATCCATTGATTCCAGCGAAAGGTTTTTCGTGCAGCAGAACTTTCAACTTATGTCGTTTCGCAACACGACTCATCACATCCATGAGCAACGTGTTGTGATCTACGGCAAGGTTAAGTTCTTCGAATATGGGGGCACATTCGAACTGTGCGGGAGCTACTTCATTATGCCGGGTGCGAAGAGGGATTCCGAGTTTGTAAGCCTCAGTCTCGAAGTCACGCATGAAAGCATAGATCCTTTCGGGAATGGAGCCGAAGTAATGATCTTCCAGTTGTTGCCCTTTGGCAGGGGAGTGACCGAAGACTGTCCTTCCCGTCATGACCAGATCCGGACGGGCATTAGCCAATCCTTCATCTATGACGAAATATTCCTGCTCCCAACCCAGGGTAGCAGTGACCCTGCTGACATTGCGGTCGAAATAGTTACAGACATCGACGGCAGCTTTATTGAGAGCATCAATGGATTTGAGCAACGGAGCCTTATAGTCCAAAGACTCACCGGTATACGATACGAAGATGGTAGGAATGCAGAGGGTATTACCGTTTCCGATCTCCATGATGAAAGCAGGGGAGGTGGGATCCCATGCTGTGTAACCCCGTGCCTCGAAAGTTGCGCGAAGTCCACCACTAGGGAAAGATGAAGCGTCAGGCTCCTGCTGAACGAGCGCATCACCATCAAAGGTCTCCAGGGGAGTGCCATCGGATTTCAGGGTAAAGAAGGAATCATGCTTTTCGGCGGAACTGCCGGTCAATGGCTGGAACCAGTGTGTATAATGCGTCACGCCTTTGCTTTCCGCCCATTGTCTGATGCCTGCGGCGATCTGACTGGCATCATTCCGGTCGATCTTTTTGCCGGTCTTGATGGAACTGATCAGACTTTTGTAGGCTTCATCACTGAGATACTCACGGGCAACTTTCAAGGTGAACACTTTCTCACCGAAAACGGCAGTGACCTTTTTCGCAACGGGATCGGGCGAATTGGCGCCGACCGATGTCAGGTTGTCGATGGCTTTAAAACGAAGGTGCATGATGTAATGATTTAGGAATGCAAATGTGCATGTTTTAAGAACGTGAAAGCAAAATTTGGCGTATCAATTTGTGAAAAATGGAATTTTGTGAAAAAAAAGATGAAAAAAATGTAGAAAATGCTTAAAAAGCAGGGGTTACCTGCTCAAAAAATACGTATTGAAAATATTCAAATTCGTATCGTATTGAAAATTTCGAGTGTTTTTTTTCTGTCCCAGGTCAATGCCATGAAAAAGAACAAAAATGGAAATCCAATGCTCTTATAGCGTATTACCGCTCCTATGTTGGGCACGATATATCCGATCATGACCATAAGTAATAACGCGAAATTGGCGGAGAATAGAAGAATGGGTAAATGCTTATTTCTGGCTGGCATCAGGAGGGAAAGAATAAATAGTATGCCGATACATATCAACTCCAGCGAAAATGGCAAATAATTCAGGCCGCCCTCGCCAGGGAGTGGGTGCAAAAAGGCAATGGAAAATGCGGAGGGCAGATTATGGATGAATCCATATAAATCGGGTTGGAGAACACTCACGGGCATGGCCATCCTACCCCCGAGTGCAATGAATTCCTGTTGCCGCAGATGCATACTCAATGGAAGGTCAAGTTTGGGGATAATGTAAGGTGAGATGAAGAAGAGTATGACGAAGACGGCATCCACGATCAGAAAGATCCGAACGGCATGTGGCTTATTTTTTTCACTCCAGTACCAAGCGATCAATGAAGGAAGAAGGGCGAAGATGACATTGTTCCGAAGAATGAATATCATACACAGACAAGCGATGATCCAGGATACGGAGGACACCCCCCACCGTGCCTGAATGACATGGTCGACATTGAAGCTCAATAATCCAATGGCCAGAAGCAAGAGTCCTTCCTTGTGTAGTCCGCTACTCCAAAATAGTACGGATGGAAGCAAGAACACTCCGGTCAGTATTGTTTTCTTCCTCAGGGGGAAACGGTGAATGAAAGTCCTGTATAGAGCGACCGGTCCAAAAAAAGTGATGAAGTTGAAAAAGATCAAATTGACGTAGTAGTTTCCCAAACTGAAGAGGTCGAAAATAGTCACTAGCTTGACCATGATATTGTTCTTCAGATCGTTCCAATAGCTACCCTTTGTAGAGAATATCTTGTCCACCCCTCCATGATATGGATCAATGAAGAGTTCCCTGAAGAACCGATAGGGATCCTTCCGTAGGATTTTCATTTCATCCAAACTGTCAAAATAGAAACGCCAGGTGTCCATATCATGCAGTTTGTCTGAATGATTAGCATGTATATATCCGTATATACATCCAGTAATAGTTTTTATAAGGAACAATGCTGAAAGTGTATTTTTGGATAGGCCACTTTTTTTATTGAATCCTAACTTGGGGATAATCCAAGTGAACAGTAATAGGTATCCGGCAAAAAGTAATATAGATGACATGAGCAATCAACCAGTAGAAGGAGGATATTTAACCAATTATTTCAGCTCAAGGAGTTGTTCTATTCCTTGGTAAATTTATCGTAAAATGGTGATGCTGGGTACATATTTTTTACAAAATAAGAACTGAAACAAAAATTGAGAAATACTGAATGCAGGCGGGGTATCCTACCTTTGTAATTAAAAAATCAGTCCCGCCTAATATTTGTCAAGATTTTTACATATGCCAAAGCTGCTTTATGGTGTTTCCAGTTCATTTTGTGCCCACTTCCTGCATGGCCAATTGGAATACATGAAAAGTTGTGGTTATGATGTTTCCATCATTAGTCCGCCTGGGGAGGAAATGGAGCGACTTACTGATTTGGAGCAAGCCAAACTTTATGAAGTTGATTTTTCCAATTCCATTACACCTTTCCATGATTTATTGAATCTTTTTGAAGTTTTCAGAATTTTATTAAAGGAAAGACCACAAATCGTCAATGCAGGTCACCCTAAATCGGGTCTCCTGATCATGTTGGCGTGCTGGTTTTTAGGCATTGGGAAGAGGATATTTACTTTACATGGTTTGGTTAGCGACACTCAAAGAGGGTGGAAAAAAATTTTGATCAGGTTCGCGGAAAAAATGACCTGTAGTCTGGCAGAAAGGGTCATTGTGGTCAGTCCTTCCCTGCTTGATCATGCAGTGGCCTGTGGTATATTGAATTCTAATAAGGGACGGATCATCGAATATGGTAGTTGCAATGGCATCAATTTAAAACGTTTTTCGCGCACAGAAAAAGTGATTGCTGAATCAGAGAAGTTGAGGGCAATTAAAATGATTCCATCTGCTTCCTTCACAATTGGGTTTATTGGTCGGATTTCTGCAGACAAGGGCATGGATTTATTGATCAATGTTTTCCATAGGCTTAGAAGACGTCATCCTAATTTATGCCTGGTGATTGCCGGCTCAATGGATCATAGGGATCCGATCTCCGTTTCAAGTAAGGAGCAGATACATTCTGCCCCAAACATTTATTATTTAGGTAAAATGGAAGATATCGTTCCTGTATATCCTATGATGGACTTACTAGTCCTTCCATCCTATAGGGAGGGTTTTGGGAATGTACTCATCGAAGCTGCCGCTATGGGTGTTCCTGTAATTGCTCCTGACATACCTGGTTGTAGGGATGCGCTTCAGGCAGGAAAAAACGGTTCTTTGTTCAGAAAAGGCGATGAAGCCGATCTTGAGAAATGGATAGAAACTTATATTCAGGATCCTGAATTGCTGCATATTCATGGTGCCAATGGACGGGATATAGTTGAATTCAGATTCAATCAGGAAAGACTGTGGAAAGGGTTAGAGCGGGAATATGATGACATTCGACTACTGTGAAACCATGTTGAAATGCCTATTTTATCATCAAACGAGGGATTGTAATCAAAACTGTGGATGCCATGTTGATAAATAGTAATCAGACTACTTAAAATGGCATAGGTCAAGATTGAATCACGGCTTATGTGCTTTACCTTTGCATCTTCTAATAAAGTATGGAAACAACCGTAGAGAATGCCCGCCAGTTGGGCTTGACAGCCGAGGAATTCGTAATGATCAATGAGGTCATGGGGCGCAATCCCAATTTCACCGAACTCGCGGCTTACTCC
This sequence comes from uncultured bacterium, assembly GCA_903826405.1. Lineage (GTDB taxonomy): Bacteria > Bacteroidota > Bacteroidia > Chitinophagales > Chitinophagaceae > Pollutibacter. Next base: position 113,034 of record CAIKEH010000008.1, on the reverse strand, counting down.
GTGATGTGGAGTGAACATTGCAGTTACAAGAACTCCATCAGATGGCTCAAGACGCTCCCTCGGGAGGGGAAGAAACTTCTGGTCAAAGCCGGGGAGGAAAATGCCGGCCTGGCGGACATCGGTGATGGCCTCGGTGTTGTATTCAAGATCGAATCGCATAATCATCCTTCCGCCATCGAGCCATTTCAAGGTGCCGCCACAGGGGTGGGGGGCATACACCGTGACATATTCACCATGGGCGCCCGTCCTATTGCTGCTCTCAATTCACTCCGTTTCGGCAATCTGGAAGAATCAAAGACTCAGCATTTGGTGAGTGGAGTTGTGCACGGCATTGGACATTACGGTAATTGTTTCGGTGTTCCGACCGTTGGAGGGGAAGTTTATTTTGAGGACTGTTACCATACGAATCCTTTGGTGAATGCCATGAGTGTAGGTGTGGTCAAGATCGGTCAGACGGTAAGTGCAACAGCAGAAGGAAAGGGTAACCCGGTTTTCATCGTGGGTTCTGCCACTGGGAAAGATGGTATCGGAGGAGCTTCTTTCGCTTCTGCCGACATCACAGCGGAAAGTGCTGAAGATCTTCCAGCCGTACAGGTCGGTGATCCCTTCCAGGAGAAGAAACTGCTTGAAGCCTGCCTGGAGGTCATCCCCACTGGCGCACTCGTGGGCATGCAGGATATGGGTGCAGCCGGCATCATCTGCTCAACTGCTGAAACCAGCGCCAAGGGCGGTGTGGGCATGGTGATCAACCTGGATAAAGTTCCCAAGCGGCAGTCCAATATGAAGGCATGGGAACTTTTACTCAGCGAAAGTCAGGAGCGCATGCTGATGATCGTTAAGAAAGGTCGGGAAGATGAGGTGCTGCGCATTTTTGAAAAATGGGACCTTCCTTGCTCGGAGATAGGTGAAGTGACCGACGACGGGCTGTTGAAGTTTTATCTCAACGGTCAACTCGAAGCAGAATTGAAGGCAGAAAGCTTGGTGCTCGGTGGTGGTGCCCCGGTAAACGAACGTGAATACCGCGAACCTGCTTATTTCAAAAAGATCGCAGCATTCCATGTCGACAACATAAAGGTTCCTGAGGGCCTGCGATCAGTTGCTGAAAAGATCATCGCCATTCCGAACATAGCCAGCAAGCAATGGATATACACACAATATGACAGCATGGTGGGTACGGATAATGCATCCACCAATGCTCCGAGTGACGCAGCCATAGTATTGGTAAAAGACACCACGAAAGCCTTGGCAGTCACGACGGACTGCAACAGCAGGTACGTCTATGCCGATCCATTCAAAGGTTGCATGATCGCTGTCAGTGAAGCAGCTCGGAACATCGTATGCAGCGGTGGACAGCCATTAGGGGTCACCAACTGCCTGAACTTCGGCAACCCCTTCGACCCGGAGGTGTATTATCAGTTCGTTTATGCAATCCAGGGTATGGGCGAGGCTTGCAGGAAGTTCGACACTCCTGTAACCGGAGGTAATGTCAGCTTCTATAACCAGAATCCAGATGGTGCCGTGTATCCAACACCTACCATTGGTATGGTTGGATTACTGGAAGATGTACAAGGTAAAATGACACTCGACTTCAAGGCCGTTGAGGATCAGATCTACCTGATAGGTGAAATAACTGGTGACATTGCCTCATCGGAATATCTACACAAGATCTGCGGTGTGGAATATTCCCCGGCACCACATTTCGAACTCGATAAAGAATTCGCTCTTCAGTCCGCTGTTCTTGACCTCATCCGAAAAGGTCTTGTTCGGTCTGCCCACGATGTCAGCGAAGGAGGATTGTTCGTGACATTGTTTGAAAGCGCCCGGGTTCGTGGATTGGGATTCATGGCCGGTCAGGGTGATCTGCCTGTTAGGAAAGATGCTTTCTGGTTCGGTGAATCCCAAAGTCGGGTCGTGGTCAGTGTTTCACCAGAAGGAACTGCTGCTTTCGAAGAAGCATTGGCAAAGACCGATGTGCCATTCAGGAAGATCGGCCAAGTAACAGCGGGGAATATCGTGATTGATGGTTCAAATTGGGATAGGATAGATTCCTGGAACCGAATTTACGAGAACGTCATTGGTGGTCATATGACAGGATATTTGGCAGAATAAGCCGGATCGGAAAATGGACGATCATCCCATCCGGAATCCGAAATCTGGATTTTTTGTCCTGCATCAAAATTTCACATGGCATTGGGTAATATCATAGTCACAGGCGCTGCAGGTTTCATAGGTAGTTGCATGGTTGGATTACTGAATGAACAGGGTTTCGAGAACCTGATCATAGTCGATGAATTCAACAGGCAGGACAAATACCCCAATCTGGAAGGAAAGACATGGTGGCACAAAATCGACCGGGATGAGCTATTCGACTGGTTGATCACCAAGAAACCCAAAGTGGACCTTGTTTTCCATTTGGGTGCACGGACTGACACAACCGAATTCGATTATGCTGTTCACCAGCGCTTGAATCTGGAATATTCTAAGAAAGTTTGGACCTATTGCACGGCGAACCAGGTCCCGCTGGTCTATGCTTCTTCAGCAGCAACATATGGCAATGGAGAATTCGGTTATGATGATGATCATGACCTGATCGATCGGCTCAAGCCTCTCAACCCGTATGGAGTGTCCAAAAATGAATTCGACAAATGGGCGCTTGCTCAGTCGGCAGCTCCACCTTGTTGGTATGGGTTGAAATTCTTCAATGTTTATGGTCCCAACGAATATCATAAGGGAAGGATGGCGAGTGTGATCTGGCATTCCTTCCTACAGATCCGTGAGAAGGGGTTTGTTCAATTATTCCGGTCACATCGTCCGGATTTCAAAGATGGTCAGCAACTGCGTGACTTCATCTATGTCATGGATGTGGTCAGAGTATGCCTGTGGTTGGCGGAGAATCGACCTCAAAGCGGAATATACAATCTGGGAACCGGTCAGGCAAGAAGCTTTGAGGACCTTGCCAAGGCGACATTTGCTGGTCTTTATATGAAGGCGGACATCAGGTTCATAGACATGCCTGAGGATATCAGGGATAAATACCAATACTTCACGGAGGCCAATATGTCCAAACTCAGGAGAGTAGGGTATACCGAGCCTTTTCATACTCTGGAAGAAGGGGTCTTCGACTATACCCGACACTTCTTGGAACCGGGACTATATTATTGAACCCTTTGACCACCATCAGTGATGTGCTCATCAAGGGGGTACAGGCCCGAACCCGCCTTCTGGAAATTGATTTACCTTAGTTCAAAATTCGGAGCATGAACAAGAAGATAGCCATCATCGGTGGCGGCAATCTGGGATCATCCATAGCTGAGGGACTGGTGAACAGTGGATTCACTCTTCCGGAACATATATTGGTGACCAGAAGGAACATCACGGCTCTGAAGCGATTGGAGGAGAAAGGCATTTTGGTCAGCAATGATAACGCTGAAGCTTTGCGTTTCGCAGATCTCATCATCCTGGCCATAAAACCCTTTCAGGTGAAAGATGTTCTGTCGGCCATGAAGACGGTTCTGAATGCCCAAAAGCATCTTTTATGCTCGGTAGTTACAGGGGTTTCGATACAGGACATCCAGAGTATTGTCGGGACGGGATTCCCAGTTGTTCGGGCCATGCCCAATACAGCCATCGCCATTCAGGAAAGCATGACCTGCATTTGCACCAGTAACATCGACCAGGACCAGAATTCTTACGTGGATGATCTCTTCCAACAACTGGGTAGAGTGGCTTTCATCGATGAAAAACTGATGGATGCTGCAACGGTATTAGGTGCCTGTGGCACTGCTTATGCCATGCGATATATCCGGGCCAATATCCAGGGTGGTGTAGAGATCGGGTTCGATGCTTCCACTGCCAGTCTGATCGCTGCACAAACGGTCAAGGGTGCTGCCGAACTGCTTTTGCAAAAGGGCACTCACCCGGAATACGAGATCGATAAAGTGACAACGCCCAAGGGATGCACCATTGCAGGACTCAATGAAATGGAACATCAGGGCTTCAGTTCTTCCTTGATAAAAGGGATAGCCGCCAGTTACGATAAGATCATCAAACCCTGATCAGATCGGTTTGGTCGATCCGATCGGATCAGGAACAGGGATGTTCGTCAACCCCTTCCAGTCTACATCCTCGCTTTGATGAATGCGACTGTTTTCGCCCAGGCATCCTCTGTGGCTTCACGATTAAATTTCGGGTTACTGGGATTGGCAAATCCATGCACCGCTTCATATCGGTTGATCAGGATTTTCTTTCCAGCTTTGTCCATATCCGAAATGAATGTGTCTACGATTTGTGGATTAGTCCACTGGTCCTGATTGCCGAAAAAACCGATGACATCGCAATTCAGGTTCTTCAGTTTATCCACATCCTTTTCCGGCTGACCATAGTACATGACACATCCCGAAACCTGTTTCCCACCCACTAATGCTGCCTGGAGGCTCCATCCTCCGCCATAACACCATCCGATTGTGAATACTTTTGCTTTTTGACCCGCATATGCAAAAGCACCTTTAATTATGTTTAATATCCTCTCTTTGCTTGCTGATTGCATGTACTTGGCTGCATCATCAGGTGTGCCCGCCACTTTATTGTCATATAGGTCTAATGCAATCACATTCATCCCCAGTTCATCCCCCAGTTTTTCTGCGGTCTGCTTGATGTAGTCATTGAGACCCCACCATTCATGGATGACGAAAAGATAATTTTCGGTTGGTTTTAAGGCTTTGGACTCCCAGGCATGTGCCTCCGTTCCATCGGCAGTGCTGAAATGGATATCCTTCCCTCTATCACTCCGGAAAATGAAGGGCAGGGGTTCTTCATGCATTTGGATGAAGTCTTTGTCAGATGCATTCCTGGAGTAGGTTTCCATGGCATCAGGGCTACAACAGGATCTATTCTGAGCCTGTAAACCGGAGCCTATGGATAACGCGAGCAGTAGTATGAACTGTTTCCTGAGTTTCATTTTGTATATTTTTCTTTTAAATAAACTAGCCATCGCTTAAAATGTTCACCAAAGAAATAGTTCATTTCATCGGTGGTGCCTTTACCAGAGCAAGGTGATCCAGAAAAGCGGGAGTATGGGTAAAAGATAATCATATAGATAGACTTCAAACGGCATGTAGGCAGGAAGTATCTCAACGAACATATGTCAAATTAATCCTATAAAGATAAATGGGTGGAGTCAAATAAATAAAAATTGGCATGTGTTTGGCATAAATAATCCAAACCTTTACCCGAATTTTCCACATGGGCATCATGATTTTTTCAAGCCGGGGTAATCGAATTATCTTTGCATGACCTCCGGAAATATCAGGTGTATTCATTTCCCCGGTCATCCTGTTCGCCACATGGCGACCCTTTATTTTCATTAAGTTCGTCCTCAGGCGGTTCGGTTTCCGGCTTCCAAAAGGTATTTAAAACCAAATAAACGTGCAGACATGGCCAAGTTCATTTTCGTTTCCGGTGGCGTGACCTCTTCTTTGGGGAAGGGGATCATCTCAGCATCCCTGGCCAAGTTACTGCAGGCAAGAGGCCTACGGGTAACCATTCAGAAGTTCGACCCATACATAAATGTTGACCCAGGGACACTCAATCCATATGAGCATGGCGAATGTTACGTGACCGAGGATGGTGCGGAGACCGACCTTGATCTGGGCCATTATGAGCGATTTCTCAATATTTTCACTTCACAGGCAAATAATGTGACCACGGGCAGGATCTACCAGACCGTTATTAATAAGGAAAGGGAAGGCGCCTTTTTGGGAAAGACAGTTCAGGTGGTACCTCATATTACGGACGAGATCAAGCGACGGATGAAGTTGTTAGGAAATGAGGGATTCGATATTGTTATAACCGAGATCGGCGGAACCGTAGGTGATATTGAAAGTCTGCCTTTTGTTGAAGCGGTCCGTCAACTTCAGTGGGAATTGCCCGAGGATGATTGCCTGGTGGTGCACCTGACTTTAGTTCCCTATCTCAAGGCGGCCAAGGAATTGAAGACCAAGCCAACTCAGCACAGTGTGAAATTGCTCAGTGAAAATGGGGTACATCCGGATATCATCGTTTGCCGCACAGAGCGTCCCTTGTCCCCTGAACTCAAGCGTAAGATTGCCTTGTTCTGCAATGTAAAGCAGGAGGCGGTCATCGAGGCAGCCGATGCATCGACGATCTATGAAGTGCCTTTGGCGATGATGCGAGAAAAACTTGATGTAATATGCCTGAAGAAGCTGAATATCAGCCAATTTAATGAACCCGAACTGGGTCTTTGGAAGGAATTTCTCGACAAATTGAAATATCCCAAAAGCAAGGTCAATATCGGTCTCATTGGAAAGTACATAGAACTTCAGGATGCGTATAAATCCATACTGGAAGCATTTGTACATGCAGGAGCCATGAACGAGTGCAAGGTAGAGGTGGTCAATATTCATAGTGAGTTCATCACCGCGGAGAATGTTGCAGAAAAAATGGAGAGTCTGGATGGACTGCTGGTTGCTCCAGGTTTTGGCCATCGGGGTATAGAAGGCAAGATCATTGCTGTCCAGTATGCCCGTGAACATAAGCTTCCCTTTTTCGGGATTTGCCTGGGAATGCAGATGTCCGTCATTGAATATGCCCGCCATGTTCTCGGTTTGGAAGGAGCTCATTCAACGGAAATGAATGCAGATACCAACCATCCCGTTATCGACCTTATGGAAGAGCAGAAGAAGATAACCTCCAAGGGTGGGACCATGCGTTTGGGAACTTATGTCTGCGAGATCGAGGAGGGTTCACTCGCCCATAGGATCTATGGGAGCACCAAGATCAATGAAAGGCATCGTCATCGCTGGGAATTCAACAACCACTATTTGAAAGCGATGGAAAAATCCGGGTTGAAAGCCAGCGGCAAAAATCCGGAAAGCGAACTCGTGGAGATCGTGGAATTGAACGATCATCCATTTTTCATCGGAGTTCAATATCATCCCGAATTGAAAAGTACGGTCGAGAACCCTCATCCCATATTCGTCCATTTCATCAAGGCGGCAAAAGATTTCGCGGAGAAGTCGACTTCCGTCAGGAACCCTGCTTTGCATGGGGAGATGATTTGAGGTTTGGAAAAGGACTCAACTTTCAGAAGAGCCATTGCTTAACACTTTCTGACAAACATCTGGTCGAGACGGATCCTCATTGCTTTTGTGGGCGGGTGTCGATATTTGCCTACCTGAGTTCTGGGCTTTCATGGTGATTTCATCGGATCGATTTTCCTTTCATGGAATTGATTCAATCCTCTTCATCTTCTTTGACTATCTTCTGAATTCCAGAACTTAATGAAGCTCATCTCAAAAATTCATTCATCTGCCGTGATGGCTAAATTGTAAATGGGATATCGGGTCCATTATATATCTTTGCCGCTCAACGATAAATATGAAGCTGGACAAAAATTCCGTGATCGGGTTCGTACTGTTGGCCATCCTTTTCTTCGGATATTTCTATTACACTCGTCAGGGTCAGATCGAATTGGAAAAGAAGCAGAAGCATCTTCAGGATTCGATAGCATCAATGCTGCCTGTAAAGGATACTTCTGTTCCAGTCATGTTGAAGCCGGCGGACAGTCTGAAGCCTATCGCACAGGCTGGTCAGCTTATACAGGCAGGTTCTGCTGAGGAGAAACTGACGGTGATGGAAAATGACCTGATGAAGGTAACCTTCACGAATAAGGGTGCCCAGCCCAGATACGTCATCCTCAAAAAATACCTGTCGAACGATAGCTTGCCCGTTCAACTCGCAGGTCAGCCAACGGACAGGCTCTCTTATTTGTTGAATACCGGGAACAACTCCACTGCCAATACAGCAGATCTTTACTTCAGCAATGCTGAAGTGGTGAAAGGTGCCGATGGGAGTCAGACTTTGGTATATAAACTTGCCGATTCAAGCGGTCGTTCCATCACTCACCAGTTCACCTTGAAGAAAGATGATTACATGCTGGACTGGACCGTAAATCTGAATGGAGCGGACAAGCTAGTTTCACAGAACAGCCTCAACATGGTCTGGCAGACCCGGGCCATGCAGCACGAAAATGATATTCAGAGTGAACGCAGAGAATCCCAGATCGGTATTGTCGGGAAAAGTGGGTTCGATTATTTCACGATTGCAAAGGGGGTAAACAAGAAGTGGGAGGAGGGGATCAAATGGCTTGGCGTGAAGCAGAAATTCTTCAATACCACCCTAATAAGCGACAATGGGTTCTCTTATGCCGATCTAACTGTCGATGCAGGGCAGGATACATCAGCAGTGATCGCTACTTCCACCGCCAATCTCAGGGCAAGTTTCCCGGTGGCTGCAAATGCGGTGATCCCTTTCCACCTGTATTATGGCCCCAACGATTTCAAGATCCTCAAGGGGTACAAGATGGACATGGAAGATATGGTCAACTTGGGTCAGGGTTTCTATGCCTTTGTCAAATACATAAACCGGTGGATCGTCATGCCCGTGTTCAATTTCTTCACGAAATTCGTAAGCAGTTATGGCATCGTCATCCTTCTGCTGACGCTCTTCATTCGCCTGTTGACATCCCCGCTCGTGTATACCAGCTATCTGTCTGGAGCAAAAATGAAGGCTATGAGGCCGGAACTTGATGTTCTGAAGGCAAAATTCGGCGATGACCAGCAGGCTTACAGCATGGAGCAGATGAAATTGTTCCGTACTGCAGGTGTGAATCCGCTGGGAGGTTGCGTTCCGGCCCTGCTGCAAATACCGATATTCTTCGCGCTATACAGTTTTTTCAACTCGAACATCGCCTTGCGAGGTCAGCATTTCCTCTGGTCGAAAGATTTGAGTGCCTATGATTCCATCATTTCCTGGAAGACCAGTATTCCCTTCATCGGTAACCACATCAGCCTATTCACCATCCTGGCTGTGGTGACCAGCCTCATCATCTCTTTGTACAGCATGAGCATGACCCCGGATCAGAACAATCCCATGCTCAAGTATATGCCTTATATATTTCCAGTCATGCTTCTGGGCATCTTCAATGGACTGCCTTCCTCACTGACCTGGTATTATACGGTATCCAATGTGATCACCCTGTTGCTTCAGTTCGTGATACAGAACTATATAATTGACCACGACAAGATCCTGTCGGAGATCGAGCAGAATAAGAAAAAGCCGAAATCGAAATCCAAATGGCAGGAAAAGCTTGAACAGATGCAAGATGCGCAGAAGCAGATGCAGCAGACACAGAAAAAGGTTCAGGATATGAAAGACCGGACCAACAAGAAATAATTCCATGACCTGGCTTGACGCCAGGTTTTTTTTAACCCTTTCGCAGGCAACCGCCCAGCCGTTTTCGCTATCTTTAACCAAAGCCTTTTCATGAATAAGAGTCTTCTTGTACTCGCCTTTTTCATGGTTCTGAGTACTTTTCCCACCATGGCCCAAAAAGTGCTTTCGGAGGGTACTTTGCAATATGATCTGAGTGTTCAAACAGGCACGGTTGAACCCAAATTGGCCGATATGTTCGACGGAGCAAGGGCATATGTATTCCTGAAAGGAAGCCACAGCCGTTCCGAATTGACCAGCGCTTTGGGCACAGCCACGACGATCTACGATTCCAAGGAGGGTGTCGGTGTCGTGCTGCGGGAATATGGTGCCCAAAAAATACTCATCAAGCTGACTCGGGAGAACTGGAACGACAAGAATCGGAAGTATGAAGGGATCAGTTTCGAGAAAACGGCAGAAACGAAGAATATTTTGGGCTATCCTTGTGAGAAGATGATCGCCCACCTTAAAGATGGAAGTAATTTCGCCATCTACTTCACCCGAGAAGTGAGGATAGAAAATAATGATTATGAAGGGCTTTTTCGTTCCATGCCTGGATTACCCTTGGAATATGAGTCCATGGCAGGGGACATGCGCATACGGTATACGCTTTCCAGGATCAGCTTTGATCCTGTTCCCGTTCAGAAATTCGAATTTCCCAAATCCGGTTTCCGGGAAATGACATATGAAGAAAGCGTCAAGATGAAGGCTGGTAAATAAAAACAGAAAAAATGATCAGCGAATCAAAGGAGCTGAAGGGGTCCTGAATTTTTGAATGGCCATCTTGTGTTTGAAGGGCATGGCTATGGTCACATTTCCACGCTGGAAGGTCATTACAGAATTAAACGTCTCTACCTGATCAACTTTATTGAATCCGAAAGATCGGTTGTTATGGTAAGTGAAATCATTCCGCAGGGAAAGGTTGAGATCAGTTTTCAAGTGAGAAAAACTCCTGCTGGAATTTCTGCCGCCATTATTCAACCTGCCATCCACTGCGAAACCATACTGCGCTACGGCGAACAGCAGGAAAAAAATCCCCGTGTTGCGAAGAAGTTGAAGTCTGGTTATCGGTGAGGTCTGTTTCATCCCAACAAAAATATTAAATTTCCACAGGTATTGTCAACCATCCATCATAAAAAAGTAGGTTTTTAATAGATATGGGGATAAAAAGAGCGGGTTCTATTGGACATGCTGCCGCAATTGATTAAATTACAATAACCTATACAGCATGAGTCAGGATCCATACCACGAAGAAAAAGATGACATTCGGGACTTGTTGAACCAGTTTAACAACCTCAAATCGGGCAAGTCCCCCGGTTTCCTCACTGAGGAATCCTTTGAACGGATAATTGACCACTTTGATGAGAATGACCAGCTCCCTTTGGCGATGGAGGCCGCCGAAGCTGCAATTGCACAATACCCCTTCTCTTGTTCACTTTTGGTCAAAAAAGCCGATTTGCTGATTGCGGGTAGGCAATATGCCGAGGCACTGGAATTACTTCGCCATGCGGAGATACTGGATGGCAACGACATTGATATTTATATTTTGAAGACGGATGCATACCTGGCGCTCGATCAGCAGGAGCAGGCGGTGGAACTGCTTCAGAATGCCATACTGCGATTCGATGGGGAGGATCGTGTAAACCTGCTTTTCGAATTAGCTGATGTATACGACGACTATGAGGAGTTCGATAAGATATTCGATTGTCTGCATCTTATTCTGGAATCCGAACCCAATAATGAAGAGGCCTTGTACAAGATCTGTTTTTGGACAGATTTTACCGGAAGGAATGAAGAAAGCATCAGGATACATCAGGCCATAATCGATGAGTATCCTTATAGCGAATTGGCCTGGTTCAATCTCGCCGCTGCCTATCAGGGCCTGAAGCTGTTCGAAAAATCCGTTGATGCTTACAAATATGCGCTGGTCATCAACGAGAAATTCGATTACGCATACCGGAATATGGCGGATGCTTTCATCCGGATGCGCAAATACGGGTATGCCATTGAAGCCTTGGAGAAAGTGGTTGAACTTTCCCGTCCCGAGGATGTGATTTACGAAGCCATTGGTCATTGCTATGAAAAGCTGAAAAATCATGCACAGGCCAGATTCTATTATCGAAAGGCCTCTCATTTGAACCCCGAGGAATCGAAATTGCATTTCAAGGTGGCTGTCACTTATATTAATGAGAAGAATTGGAATCAGTCGGTCAAATATCTGGAGATGGCATTACGCATTCACCGTAACCAGCCGGAATATAATCTGGCGATGGGAGAAAGCCTACTGGGTCTCCGGAGGTTCAGGGAAGCCATTCACCATTTCACCCTGGCGGTACAGCACCGCCCCAGAAAAATCGCAGGCCGGGAGGCACTGATCCGCTGTCTGATAAAAGCGGACATGTTAGAGGAAGCAGATAAGCAGGCTCGGTTATCGTATCAGGTCACTGGACTGAAACCGATTTTCCTATACTACCATGCGGCTGTACTTTTTGCCAGCGGGCGGCATAAGGAAGGCATGCTTGTCTTGGAAAACGCCATGACCCGCGATCCCAAAGGGATAAAAAAATTCATAGCATTGGAGCCTTCCATACTTCAGAATACACAAGTTGTCGAACTCATCGCCAGAAACAGGCGGGGCAGGAACAATTGACCGTCCTAGACTTCCAAGACCAATTTCGTTACAATAAGCGTCATTATGCTTATTTTCGTGCATTCATACAATCTCTCTAAAGGCTATGAATTTCAACCTGACCCAAATACCGTTACGAAACGCAAAGCCCCGCAGTTCAGGGATCACGATGGTCATGGACAAAGGGCTGAGCATAGAGGAGGCCAAGAATTTCCTGAGCGTGGCACATCCTCATGTGGACATCGTCAAGCTTGGTTTCGGTACATCATATGTCACACCCAACTTGCGTGAGAAGATCGAGATCTATCAGTCGGCAGGTATCCCCGTCTATTTTGGCGGCACCCTCTTCGAAGCATTCCTGGTCAGGGGACAATTCGACGACTATATCAGCATTTGCAAAGATTACCAGATCACCTACATAGAAGTCAGTGATGGATCCATCACCATACCCCATTCTGAAAAATGCGGATATATTGAGAAGCTTACTAAATATGGCACTGTCCTAAGCGAAGTGGGCAGTAAAGATGCCGCTCACATCATTCCTCCATATAAATGGATAGAATTGATGCAGGCTGAACTGGACTCCGGCTCCTCATACGTGATCGCCGAAGCACGTGAGGCAGGGAATGTGGGTATATATCGTGGTAGCGGCGAGGTCCGCGAAGGTCTAGTCCAAGAGATCCTTACCCGTATACCCGGTGAAAAAATCATTTGGGAGGCTCCACAAAAAGCGCAACAATTGTATTTCATCGAGTTATTAGGATGCAATGTCAATCTGGGTAATATTGCGCCATATGAAGTACTTCCTCTGGAAGCCATGAGGGTGGGGTTGCGTGGTGATACTTTCCATCTTTTTCTGGACAAAGAGAACGGTAAATGAGGGTGTTCGGTCTCATAGGATTTCCACTCAGCCATTCCTTCTCCAAAAAATATTTCACCGACAAATTCGAAAGGGAAGGCATAAGGGATTGCCGTTATGAATTATTCCCACTTGAAGATATCCAGGCATTGCCTGGCCTTGTCGAAAAAGAACCTGAACTCTGCGGACTTAACGTAACCATTCCTTATAAGCAACAGGTCATTCCTTTCCTGGATCAAATGGATGAGGAAGTTAAGCAGATGGGGGCTTGCAATTGTATCAGGCTCATTCATGGTAAGCTACATGGACACAATACCGATGTGATCGGATTCGAGATCTCACTCAGGAAAAAATGGCATTCTTCTCACGACACAGCATTAGTCCTCGGAACTGGTGGAGCAGCCAAAGCCGTTCATTTTGTATTGACAAAAATGGGCATTCCTTTTCGGGAAGTAAGCCGTACGAGATCCCCAGGCGTGCTAGACTATGCCTCACTCACACCGGATATCATACATTCGACAAGACTCATCATCAATACTACGCCTCTGGGCATGTATCCTGATGTTGGTGGGCTGCCGGAGATACCTTATGATGCTTTGGGTCCGCAGCATTTTCTGTTCGACCTTGTATACAATCCGGAAAAGACGGGTTTTCTGGAAGCTGGTGAGAGGCGAGGAGCAACCATTGCGAATGGTAGCGAGATGTTGAGCCTGCAGGCCGAGGAAAGTTGGAAGATCTGGAATGAAAAAAGGTGATTGAAGTTCACATTTCAACTTCGAAGGAGGATAATTTTTCTCGAAATGATTCTGGTATACCCCTCACTTTTTTTTCCGCGTAATCAAAACAGACCATGCCGGTCCTGACTACAGCTGCACAGGCAGGATCGTGACCATCATCTTTCATGAATTTGTAAAAAAGATCGAATCCCGATCGTTGGATATTGGAGGCTGCGACGAATACCATCAGTTTATCCCCGTAATTGATCTCCTGTCGGAATTCGATCGCTGCATCGGCCATGATGAGGCCCGCGCCAGCGATGTCCCATTCATGGAAGCCAAGGTGTCGGATGAATTGCACTCGTGCCTCACTCGCCAAGGTAAGTACCTTGTCATTTCCCAAATGCTTTCCGTAGTTGATATCGGTTATACGTACGGGTATTTCCGTTCGGAAAGGGAAAGTAGCCGGCAAAATCATCCTGTTTCTGGACATGTGTAGGAATGATTATTGGATATCTAGTTATTTATTCTTTTTCAGATAATCGACCATTTCTGCTATGTCGAAGAAGTTGTCACCGGAGGGGATGAACCCGGCTTTACCTAATTGCGATTTCCACTTTTCCACCTGTTCCGTGCACGCTCTGGTGGAGGATGAAGTATTTTTGTCTTTTTTCATGAGGCAGGGTATCAGATCCTGACATTTGTAGGAGATTCGATCGTACTGGGCCATTCCTTTTGCCAGATGTATATATTGGCCTTCTACATTGGTCATTTTAGGTTGGACCTTTGCTTTTTCACGTTCTTCAGATATCTCTGCTGATGAACTCTCGTTCTTTTGATTTGAACCAATTTGGTCGGCATTTCCATGTATGATATTACGGGAGATAGTATCAACAATGGATGGACTTGAAGAATTGCGTAAGGAATCGTTAAGGGAACGGGAGTCCTTCCATTTTTTAGCCGTGGAGGAAATACTGGTGGCCATTTTCACCTGCATTTTCGGAGATTCACCATGAGGGGTGAGATAAAAGACACCCAGAGCCGTAAAACCTACTACAACTGCCGCAGCTGCATATTGCCAGAATGGCATTTTGCGTATAGGGATGGTTTTAAATTCTTTCTGAATGTCATCCTGGTCGAGATGCTGTCGGATTTCTGACCAGACTTGGGCAGGGGGCGATATCTCTTGGTCGGCCAATCTCCTCCGAAGGTCTGCTGGATCGTCCTTCAACTGATTGGCGATGGCCGCCCATGTCTTGTCCGGTGGGGGTGCCTCATGGTGATATAATTTTTTCCGCCAATCCATCCGCTATCCTGCTATTGATTTTTCATTTGGTTGATGATCTTATGCTGCAATATCACCTTGGCCCGAGCCAATTGTGATTTGCTTGTCCCTTCATTGATCCCCAATATTTCACCGATCTCTCGGTGGGTATAACCTTCCACCACATATAGGTTGAAGACGGTTCTGTATCCTGGGGACAATTGCTGTATCATGGCGATCAGATCCTTGACGGAAAGTTTTTCAAAAGCGGACCAATCCTTGTCTTCAACCTGTTCAGCCTGTGTTTCATTTACCGGGAACAGCTTGGATGATTTTCGGTAATGTTCAATGGCAGTGTTGACGAAAATTCGTCTCATCCATCCCTCGAAGGATCCATCTCCCCTGAATTTGACCAGGTTTCGGAAAACCTTGATGAAGCCTTCCTGAAGAATATCTTGGGCATCTTCCGCTTTTGAGGCATATCTTAAACTGACCGCATACATTTTAGGGGAGAAACGCTTGTAAAGTTCCTCCTGCATCCGGGGTTTCCCCTCTATGGATCCTTGAATTAAGTCGCTATCCAGTAGAATATGGTTGCTTGCCTCATTCATTTATGATGGGAATCATTTCAGAGTCCAAAATCCGATTTATTTGTCATTCACAATCAGTTCATTCAAATATTTAATGAGCCTATCCATGGCCTTTCGCCGGTGGCTGAATCTGTTTTTTTCTGAAAGATCCATTTCGGCAAAGGTCCTGGTTTCCTGCTCAGGTATGAAAATGGGATCATATCCGAATCCCAGATCCCCTTTTGGTTTTTCAACAATATGTCCCTTGCAGACACCTTCAAACTGAACGACCCGGGAATCCCAGATGAGGGTGATGACGGTTCGGAATTGTGCTGCACGATCTTTTTTGTCCTTCAGTCGTTCCAAAAGCAGGCGGGTATTTTCCACGGCTGACCGCCCGACGCCTGCATAACGCGCGGAATGGACCCCGGGTTCACCACCCAGTGAATCCACCTCCAAGCCAGTATCCTCGCTGAAACAATGCATGCCTGTCATTTCATGGATGATGCGTGCTTTTTCCAATGAGTTCTCATCAAGGGTATGAAACAGTTCGGGTATATCCTTGATTATACCCGCTTCCGTTAATGATCGTACCTGCAATGTTGGGGGTAGTATCGCCCTGATTTCTGCAACCTTATGCATATTGTTCGTGGCGAAGATCAGGTCGACCGGCTCCATTCAGAGGGAGAATATTTGTTTGAGTAGATTCCAGAGTTTGGACTTAAGGACCTTGTCATTCCTGAAATCACCGATGGGTGGTAAAGATAACAATTGGATACCGTCGAACATCTGTAATTGGAAATGCGGGAAATGTATGGGTAGGCCCACTTCAGCGGGGGTGATCCCGATCATCAGCATCGTCCTGGGGTCGCATTGCGTTCTCAATGTGTCCAGATCACCGGGCCCTGCCCCATCAAACAGGGCTATGTCTGTCAGGGAAAGCCGGCATGCCCTCAGGATCTCGCTCAGAAAATTGATGTCTTCGGTTTTACGGGTGTGGTTCAGTTCAACTTTCAGGAAAACAAGCACCTCTTTTCTTTCAAAATGGTCCGAATTTTCCGCGATTGGCGCTGAATTACCCTTTGCGGATAAGGAACCTGGTGCACCTACGAGACGGTTGCCATACCAATCCATGGTCATGGATGGTGTGAGTTTAACCTGCTCGAATTTCTGTGATGAAACTGCCATGTGGTTTGGAAACTAATGACTGTTAGTTTAACTTTGCCGTTCTTACAAAAATAGTGTTATGGCCTCAGCTTTGGATATCAGCATCAGCAGTGTGGAAAGATCGAGATTGCCGGATATGGACATGAATAACATTCCTTTTGGACATTATTTCACGGATCATATGCTGGAAGTGGATTATCAGGATGGTAAATGGCAGAAACCCCTGATCCGGCCTTATCAACCCTTGTTGATGGACCCTTCAACCGCGGCACTGCATTATGGCCAAGCTATTTTTGAAGGGATCAAGGCCTACAAGGACGGGGAGGGGAATCCTTTCATCTTCCGCCCACATGATAACTACAGGCGGTTCAATATTTCTGCCGAGAGGATGTGCATGCCTCAGGTACCCGAGGACCTTTTTATTGAAGGTATGCGCAAGCTTGTCGGGATGGATAGTGCCTGGATACCGCAGAAAGATGACTTTTCCCTCTATATCCGTCCTTTCATGTTCTCCACGGATACATATATCGGCGTGAAGCCTTCGGATACGTATAAATTCATGATCCTGCTCAGCCCCACCGGGCCTTATTACGCGGCTCCGATGCGGATATATGTCGAGGAATTCTATGTACGAGCAGTTCCGGGCGGCGTCGGTTACGTGAAGACGGCTGGAAATTATGGTGCCGCCATGCATGCCACTGCTGAAGCAAAGAATCAAGGATATGATCAGGTGCTCTGGACAGATGCGACCCATCATAAATATGTCCAGGAGATCGGAACGATGAACGTGTTCTTCATCATTGGGAACAGGGCCATCACTCCGGATCTCAATTCCGGAACCATCCTGACCGGGGTAACCCGGGACAGTGTCATCACCATGCTCGATGACGAAGGTATTATGGTTGAAGAGCGGCCGATTTCCATAGAAGAGATCGCCCATGCTTACAAGGCCGGAACTTTGAAGGAAGTCTTCGGTACGGGTACCGCTGCCACGGTTGCACCTATCAAAGAATTGAGATACAAGGAATTGATCATGGAGTTCAAGGTGGAGGACTGGCATTATTGCCCAACCATCAAGAGCAAACTGATGGCCATTCGAGACGGAAGCGCGCCGGACATCCACGACTGGATGTTCAAAGTTTGACCCTTACATTTTGTCCCTGAGGTTTATTCGCCCGGCACTTGTTGCCGGCATTGAATTTTTTGCACATCAACTTTGTGCTTTAATTTTTTCCCCCTACCTTTGCCCTCCCGTTAAAAATCAGGGAATAATGCCTACTATCCAGCAATTAGTCAGAAAAGGAAGGGATATCATCCGTGCGAAGAGCAAATCCAGAGCTCTTGATTCCTGTCCGCAACGGCGTGGTGTATGTACCCGTGTTTATACGACTACTCCCAAAAAGCCCAACTCGGCGCTCCGCAAGGTAGCCAAGGTTCGATTGACGAACAAGTTGGAGGTAATCGCATATATCCCCGGGGAAGGCCATAACCTGCAAGAACACTCTATCGTGCTCATCCGTGGAGGTCGTGTTAAGGATCTACCCGGTGTCCGTTACCACATCGTTCGTGGCAGTCTTGATACTGCTGGTGTGAAGGATCGTAAGAAGAGCCGTTCGAAGTACGGAACCAAACGTGTGAAGCAACAAGCCGGCAAAAAATAACCTACCAATCAAGAAACTTTATCATTCATGAGGAAAGCCAGAGCCAAAAAGTTACCCTTAGCACCGGACCCGAAGTTCAACGATATGCTGGTGAGTCGATTTGTCAACAACCTGATGTGGCAAGGCAAGAAGGGTGCGTCACTGACCATTTTCTATGACGCCATCGAGAAGGTCTCCAAGAACTCAGGTGAGAATGGGTATGAGATATGGAAAAGGGCATTGGTCAATGTCACGCCTGCTGTTGAAGTTCGTAGTCGTCGTATTGGTGGCGCCACCTTCCAGATTCCCACCGAGGTGCGTGCTGACCGCAAACTTTCACTCAGCATCAAGTGGCTCGTAAGATTTGCCCGGGATAGGAATGGCCGCAGCATGGCTGATAAACTGGCCGGCGAGATCCTCGCGGCAAGCAAGGGCGAAGGTGGAGCATTCAAGAAAAAAGAAGACACACACAAGATGGCCGAAGCTAACAAGGCATTCGCTCACTTCAAGGTCTGATGGAATAGCATTTACAAAAAAAGCTGCCAAAGGGCAGCTTTTTTTTTGTCAGCGATTCTTAAAAGGGTTCACTGTTTTGCTGCACGCCCGTCGTCGGTCCAACCAGACCCATGATCACTGAAAAAGGATACCCACAGAGTGAACTTTACATGAATTTTTCGGGTTGCTCGGCAGTCAGTTGGCATTCTCCCACTCGGAATCAGCATGGCCAATCGAATGGCCGTACAAGAGGAATAATTCGTGCTGCAGAACTCCACTTGTGGTATGGGATTTTATGTATAACTTTGCACCCTTAAAATCCGTGAGGTCGCACGTCATTCTTCAAGACTCTTGACCACAACAGTCAAGGATGTGAGGGATGGCATAGAAACTTGGCGGATCCAGGTGATCCAAACAACATCAACCCAATTCAAATAGTCATGGCAGACTTAAGATTTCAACGAAATTTCGGTATAGCGGCGCATATCGACGCAGGCAAGACCACCTGCACAGAGCGTATCCTTTATTATACGGGCATGTCCCACAAGATAGGCGAGGTGCACGATGGTGCAGCCACAACCGATTGGATGGAACAAGAAAAAGAACGTGGAATCACGATCACATCGGCAGCAGTCACTTGTTTCTGGAATTTCCCTACACAGCAGGGTCAGGTGGATGCGGATTCCAAAAAGTATAAGTTCAACATCATAGATACTCCAGGTCACGTGGACTTCACCGTGGAGGTGGAACGTTCCATGCGCGTACTGGACGGGTTAGTTGCGCTATTTTCTGCCGTTGACGGAGTGGAGCCGCAATCGGAGACCGTTTGGCGCCAGGCCAACCGATATAATGTACCCCGCCTCGGATTCGTCAATAAGATGGATCGCGCGGGTGCGGATTTCCTCAATGTGGTCAAGCAGGTCCGTGAGATGTTGGGAGCAAAATCAGTACCTCTGCAACTCCCGATCGGTGCCGAAGATGGGTTCAAGGGCATCGTTGACCTTGTCACCATGAAAGGGATCATCTGGAACGATACCACGCAGGGCATGACTTATGAAGAAGTGCCGATCCCAGAAGATATGAAGGAGGAAGTGGATTATTGGAGAGGTCAACTCATTGAGGCGGTAGCCGAATATGATGATTCTCTGATGGAAAAATTCTTCGACAACCCCGACACGATTAGTGAAGCTGAAATACATGCAGCTATCCGTAAAGCCACCATCGACATGTCGATCGTGCCCATGCTTTGCGGTTCAGCATTCAAGAATAAGGGTGTACAGACCATGCTCGACTGCGTGGTACGTTATTTGCCGAGCCCTGTGGACATCGAGGCTATCAAGGGGATAAATCCGGACACGAATGAGGAGATCACCCGCAAGCCTGACTCCAAGGAACCTTTCGCCGCTCTGGCTTTCAAGATCATGACCGATCCTTTTGTGGGAAGGCTTGCCTTCTTCCGCTGTTACAGTGGTAAATTAGAAGCCGGCTCTTATGTGAAGAATATGCGCAGTGGCAAGAATGAAAGGATCAGCCGTATCATGCAGATGCATGCGAACAAGCAAAATCCGATCGAATTCATCGAGGCAGGTGATATTGGAGCGGCTGTTGGTTTCAAGGAGATCAAAACAGGAGATACACTCTGTGATGAGGATCATCCCATCGTTCTGGAGAACATGTTCATTCCCGAGCCGGTCATTTCCATCGCGGTGGAACCCAAAGCGCAGGCTGATGTCGACAAAATGGGGCTCGCCATCTCCAAACTCGTCGAAGAAGATCCTACTTTACGCGTGAAGACGGATGAAGATTCCGGCCAGACCATCCTGAGCGGTATGGGAGAACTCCATCTGGAGATCATTGTGGACAGGATGAAGCGTGAATTCAAAGTCGAAATCAATCAAGGTGCTCCTCAGGTGGCCTATAAAGAGGCCTTCCAGGCTACCATTGAACATCGTGAAACGCTGAAGAAGCAGACCGGTGGACGAGGTAAGTTCGCCGACATTATTTTCGAATTTGGTCCCGCTGACGAAGAGTGGATGAAGGAGAATCCCGGAAAACAATTCCAGTTCGTGAATGATATTTTCGGTGGCTCCATCCCCCGTGAATTCGTTCCCGCTATACAAAAGGGTTTTGAACAGTCCATGGGTAATGGCGTATTGGCCAACTACCCTGTGGAGAACATGAAGGTCAGGGTTTTCGACGGCGGTTTCCATGCGGTCGACTCCGACTCGATGTCTTTCGAATTGTGCGCCAAGAGCGGATTCCGCGAGGCTGCCCGCAAGGCAAAGCCCGTCTTGCTGGAGCCTATCATGCGGGTGGAAGTAATCACTCCTGAGCAGTACATGGGTGATGTTACTGGCGACTTGAATCGACGCCGTGGAATGCTTGAAGGCATGGATAGCCGTGCTGGAGCACAGGTCATCAAGGCTAAAGTACCCTTGAGTGAGATGTTCGGATATGTGACCCAACTCCGCTCACTTTCTTCCGGGCGTGCCACCTCCACCATGGAATTCTCACACTATAACCCGGCGCCCAATGGTATTGCCGAAGAAGTGATCGCCAAAGTGAAGGGAAAATTAAATTCTTGATAATCATAATTTTAAGAATATGCAATCAAGGGCTCCGGATCGGGGCCTTTTTTTTTGTAGCGAGCAAGTCCAGTAAGGTGTCTACCCGATTCGTAAGGGCATGGAGGAGAACTGGATCAAACTTCAAAAAACCACCTGAATTGTTTTGGGTGAATGCGATAAAACCATACCTTTGCATCCCCATTGAAAAGTGGGTCCAAACGTATGTCGCAGCGAATCAGAATCAAATTGCAGTCTTACGACCACAACCTGGTGGACAAATCGGCCGAGAAAATCGTCAAAACCGTACGTAGTACGGGAGCTGTGGTAACAGGGCCTATTCCCCTGCCTACACGCAAGAGGATCTTCACGGTGCTTCGTTCCCCGCACGTGAACAAGAAGAGCCGTGAACAATTCCAGTTAGCCACGCACAAGCGACTTCTGGATATCTACACCTCTTCCTCCCGTACGGTGGATGCATTGAGCAAGCTCGATCTCCCCAGCGGCGTGGAAGTAGAGATCAAAGCCTGACGGAGGGCCTGTACAAGGCGTTCCCTCAGCATCAGTTCTTTATCAATTTCATCTCCCAATCCTTACGCAGTGCGTCGGGATGAAGGAGCGCTGAAAATCAAATTTTCCCCTCAACGGGGATCAAATATGAACAAGCCCTTCGAGGTTTGTTTACTGCTGGTACTTCCAGTGTCTGCCTGAGGCCGAAAGGCCACAAGCGGATATACACCACGGATGCCTGAAAACGGAAGTCGTTTTCATCAGGGCGACGGAGGCAAAAGAAAAGGTCAGCAGCAAACTGGGATTGAAGTGTTGGGTCGTCATTGCCCATCCTGTCCACATAACCGAAAAGGGTACAAAACCCAAAAAATGAAAGGTATCATCGGAAAGAAAATCGGGATGACCAGCATCTTCAGCCAGGATGGCAAGCAGACCGCCTGCACCATCATAGAAGCAGGTCCTTGTGTGGTCACCCAGGTAAAGACTAAGGATTCGGACGGGTACACCGCCCACCAGTTGGCTTTCGGAGACAAGACCGAAAAGCATTCCAACTCCGCTGAAAAAGGCCATTATGCCAAATCAGCAACCTCCCCGAAACGTTTCGTAAAAGAATTCCGCGATTTTTCCCTCAGTAAAAATTTAGGTGAGTCAGTCACTGTAGACATCTTCAGCGAAGGTGAGAAAGTGGATGTCGTGGGCACCTCAAAGGGTAAAGGATTTCAGGGTGTTGTCAAACGCTGGAACTTTCACGGTGTAGGCGAGCAGACCCACGGTCAGCACGATCGTCAACGCGCACCGGGTTCGATAGGTAACTCATCAGATGCTTCCCGTGTTTTCAAAGGTATGCGCATGGGCGGCCGCTTGGGTGGTGAGCGTGTCAAACTGAAAGGACTGAATGTCGTGAAAGTTTTCCCGGACAAGAACTACATCCTGATCAGCGGTTCCATTCCCGGCCATATCGGTTCCATAGTATTCATCCAGAAATAACTCATAATAGCTGCACGATGCAAGTAGATGTATTATCCATAAAAGGAAAGAAGACGGGCAGGACCATCGATCTGCCTGATGAGATATTCGGCATTGAGCCCAATCAGCACGTCATTTACCTTGCCGTGAAACAATACCTTGCCGCGCAGCGTCAGGGTACTCACAAGGTCAAGACGCGTGCGGAAGTACAAGGAGCCAGCCGAAAATTGCACCGTCAAAAAGGTACTGGCGGATCCCGGAAAGGAAATATCAGGAACCCGCTATACAAAGGTGGCGGTACCATCTTCGGTCCCAAACCACATGGCTATGATTTCAAGTTGAATCGTAAGGTCAAAGATCTGGCCAAGATCAGTGCACTCAGCCACAAGGCAAAGAACAGTGCGATCTTCGTCGTTGAAGATGTGAAAATGGAAGTTCCGAAGACGAAGGAATTGGCTGCAATGCTTGATGCCATCAACGTTTCTGACAAGAAGGCTCTTTTTGTCGTTCCTGATTACAACGATAACCTTTTGCTAAGTGCCCGTAACATACCTTCTGTTCTCACATCGCTGCTCGCTGATCTCAACACCTATGATTTGGTCAATGCCGATGTACTGGTGCTCACCGAAGATGCAGCCAGGATTTTCAGTGAAGAGGAAGTAGGAGCGGAAGCTTAAGAAAACAAACTTTAATATCTCAAATCGGATAATATGAAATTGGCTGAAGTGTTGATAAAGCCCCTGCTCACGGAAAAGGCGAATCTCCTGCAAGAAAAACGCAGGACCTATTCTTTTCGTGTTGCTCGTCAGGCCAACAAACTCGAGATCAAGAAAGCTGTTGAAGATTTCTATGGTGTCAATGTGGAGGATGTGAAAACGTCCGTTGTCCCTGGCAAAAGCAAGTCACGCATGACCAAGGCTGGTGCCATCAAAGGCATGAAACCTGCATATAAGAAGGCATACGTGACCGTCGCTGACGGGGAGTCGATAGACCTCTATGCCAATATCTGATCCCATCGGGATCGATAACCAGAAGAATGAATGGCCGGCAAGGCCGCAAATATTGCAAAACATAAAAACGTCGCGAAAGCGGAAAAGACTGAATCATGGCACTGAAAAAATACAAACCGGTAACGGCAGGCACCCGGTGGAGGATCGGAAACTCTTATGCGGAGATCACTTCCGACGTCCCCGAAAAGAGCCTGCTGGAGAAAGTGAAATCCACGGGTGGACGCAACTTCCAGGGCCGAAGGGCCATGCGCTACATCGGTGGCGGTCATAAGAAA
This sequence comes from uncultured bacterium, assembly GCA_903826405.1. Classification (GTDB taxonomy): domain Bacteria; phylum Bacteroidota; class Bacteroidia; order Chitinophagales; family Chitinophagaceae; genus Pollutibacter. The sequence continues at coordinate 89,082 of CAIKEH010000008.1, read as the reverse complement.
ATGTACCGTCAGATTGACTTCAAACGCGATAAGAAGAACATTCCGGCCACCGTGGCCACCATCGAGTATGATCCCAACCGTACGGCTTTCATAGCACTCTTGAATTATGTAGATGGTGAGAAACGCTATATCCTGGCTCCTCAGGGTCTTGAGGTGGGCATGACCGTCATCAGCGGCGATGATGTAGCTCCTGAAGTGGGAAACATGCTTCAGTTGAAATTCATGCCACTCGGCACCAATGTTCACAATATCGAGATGCAACCTGGTCAGGGTGGTAAGATCGCACGCAGTGCCGGGGCATCTTCACAACTCACCAACAAAGAAGAAAAATACGCCGTACTGAAAATGCCTTCTGGTGAACTCCGCAAGGTGCTCATCAATTGTGCAGCTACCGTAGGTGTCTTATCCAATTCAGATCATAACCTGCAGAGCATGGGCAAGGCAGGTCGCAACAGGTGGAGAGGCATTCGTCCACGTACTCGTGGTGTGGCTATGAACCCCGTGGATCACCCCATGGGTGGTGGTGAGGGCAAATCCTCTGGCGGGCATCCGAGAAGCCGTACGGGTAAATACGCCAAAGGAGAGAAGACACGTACCAAGCACAAGGGTAGCAACAAACTGATCCTTCAGCGCAAGGACGGTTCCAAACTGCCCAAATAACCTAGAAACGGAATCAGAATAAAACACAAATAGCTGTACAATGGCTCGTTCAATAAAAAAAGGACCTTATGTAGAGGCCAGCTTGGAGAACAAAGTCCTGGCGATCAATGATGGTAAATCCAAAAAGTCTGTCATCAAGACCTGGAGCCGTCGGAGCACCATCACCCCGGATTTCGTTGGACATACTTTCGCCGTACACAATGGGAACAAATTCATTCCTGTATACGTGACAGAATTCATGGTAGGCCACAAGTTGGGTGAGTTCGCACCTACCCGGAATTTCAAAGGACACTCAAGCAAGAAAATAGCTTAATGACCTTGCGGTGGTCAGACGCCGCAATGGACAAATGAATCAATATGGAAGCAATAGCCAAACTGAGGAATTATCCCACATCGCCCCGAAAAATGCGTTTGCTGGCCGATGCGATACGTGGACTGAATGTCGAAAAAGCTGTAGGTATGCTGGAACATCATCCCCAGCACAGCGCTACTCCCCTGCGTAAGCTCGTCCTATCTGCCGTCAGCAACTGGAAGCAGAAGAACGAAGGTGGCGATGTGAGCGGACTCGTCGTAAAGACCATCTTCGTTGATGGAGCCCGTACCATCAAGCGTATGCTTCCCGCTCCTCAAGGTCGTGCCTACAAAATCAGGAAACGGAGTAATCACGTTACGGTCATCGTGGACGCGCTAGAATCAAAAAACTAACATCTCAAATCGTAATACATGGGTCAGAAAACCAACCCGATTGGTAACAGATTAGGCATCATCCGCGGATGGGAGAGCAACTGGTACGGCAACAAGAAGGATTTTTCCTCCAAACTCATCGAGGACAACAAGATTCGTTCTTACCTGATGGCCCGTATCAACAAAGGGGGCATCTCCAAGATCGTGATTGAGCGTACGCTGAACAAACTGATTGTGACCATCCACACCAGCAAACCCGGTATCATTATTGGCAAGGGTGGAGGTGAGGTGGACAGGATCAAGGAGGAACTGAAGAAACTCACCGGAAAGGAAGATGTGCAGATCAATATCCTGGAGATCCGTCGTCCTGAACTGGATGCCAACATCGTGGCCGACACCATTGCCAAGCAGATCGAGAATCGCATCAACTACAAACGTGCCATCAAGATGGCCATCGCTTCCTCACTGCGCATGGGTGCTGAGGGGATCAAGATTAAGGTAAGTGGTCGCATCGGTGGTGCGGAGATCGCCCGTTCGGAAGAGATCAAGCAAGGACGCGTCCCTCTCCATACTTTCCGCATGGATATCGACTATGCATCGCTTTTCGCGTTGACCGTTTATGGAAAGATCGGTATCAAGGTTTGGATTTGTAAAGGTGAAGTATTGGCGAAGCGCGATCTCAACCCGAATTTCATCGGTGGCAAAAGTGAGGTCTCAGACCGCCGCGAGCGCCGTGAGCCGCCACGTGATGACCGTCGCGACCGCAGAGGTGGTGGTGACCGGAAAGACAGGAGGGGCTGATCGGAATCGCCGATGGACATAACCATTATAAGAGTAAGCTGAAATAATATTCAACATGTTACAACCGAAAAGATCAAAACACAGGAAAGCGCAGAAAGGGCGCATACGTTCGGTCGCCAAGAGAGGCACCACGCTTTCCTTCGGCTCATTCGGACTGAAGGCGCTCGAACCTATCTGGCTCACCAACAGGCAGATCGAATCGGCCCGTCAGGCGATGACCCGTGCCATGAAGCGTGAGGGTAATGTCTGGATCCGCATCTTCCCCGATAAACCCATTACCCGTAAGCCTGCCGAAGTGAGGATGGGTAAGGGTAAAGGCAACCCCGAATTCTGGGCAGCCGTCGTTGAACCCGGACGTATCCTTTTCGAAGCAGATGGTGTGACTTCTCAGGTTGCCCGCGAAGCCATGGAACTGGCCGCAGCCAAACTGCCGATCAAGACCCAGTTCATTATCCGTAGGGATTATGCTGAATAATTAACCAGAACAGTAAAACAGATACCATGTCCAAGACGACAGATTTCCTGAAGAGCCTGACCGGCATGAACGAGAACGACCTGAAGGCCAGGATCAGCGAAGACGAACTTCGCCTCAAGAAACTCAGCTTCGCCCACGGGATCTCCCCGCTGGAGAATCCGGTGAGCATCCGAATATTGCGCAGGGAAGTGGCAAGGTTGAAGACAGAATTGAAGAAAAGAAGCCTGAACGCATAAATGTATACAGCAGGACTTGTTCCTGCGCATCCATAACAAATGGGCGGCATGCCGCCCGAAACAGAAAAAGTCGCACAATGGTTGAAAGAAAAATCCGCAAAACGAAGACCGGTGTGGTCAGCAGCAACAAGATGGACAAGACCATCACCGTAGCCGTGGAGAGGAAAGTGAAGCACCCGATCTATGGGAAATTCGTCAAGAAGACCACCAAGTTCCATGCGCACGACGAGCAGAGCGAAGCCCGGACGGGTGATGTGGTGAAGATCATGGAAACCCGACCCCTCAGCAAAACCAAGCGTTGGAGACTCGTGGAGATCCTGGAGAAAGCCAAATGAGTTTGGTCCTGGGCCCTTACGGTCCATGGACGTCAGAATATTAACTGCCCGACTTTTTGCCGGGCTCAAAGCCAAATAAGATGATTCAGCAGGAATCCAGATTGAATGTAGCAGACAATAGTGGCGCCAAGGAAGTGCTTTGCATCCGCGTACTCGGTAACAGCGGCCAGGACTATGCCAAGATAGGTGACAAGATCGTGGTCACCGTCAAGGATGCCATTCCCGCGGGAGGTATCAAAAAAGGTACCGTGACCAAGGCCGTCATCGTACGTACCAAAAAGAAACTGCGCCGTAAGGACGGTTCTTACATCCGGTTCGATGACAATGCAGTGGTACTATTGAATCCATCAGATGAGCCAAGGGGTACTCGCATCTTCGGCCCGGTCGCCCGTGAACTTCGGGACAAGGGATACATGAAGATCATCTCCCTCGCTCCTGAAGTGCTGTGATCAGAAGGTATCAGGAACGAATAGACGAAATGACCCTGCAAAGGGTGTAAACCATAAGACAAATGAGCAACAGATTCAAAGACAAGTTCAACATCAAGAAGGGGGACACCGTAGTGGTGATCGCCGGTGAAGACAGGGATCTCAAGAAGCCCCACAAGGTGCTGGAGGTTTATCCTGAAAAGTCACGTGTTCTTGTGGAAGGAGTCAACATCATCACCCGCCACACCAAGCCATCCGCGTCCAACACAAAGGGTGGTCTGGTCAAGAAGGAAGCGTCGATCCACATCAGCAACGTCATGCTGTGGGATGCCAAGAAAGGTGAGCCCACCAAGGTGAAGCGCAGCCGCGAGACGGGAAAATTGGTCCGCATCAGTAAAAAATCAGGGGAGGTCATAAAATGAGTACCATAGCCTACAAACCCAGACTGCATACGAAGTATAAGGACGAAGTCGTTCCTACTCTCATGAAGAAATTCCAATACAAGAGCATCATGCAGGTGCCTCGTTTGGAGAAGATATGCCTGAACAGGGGCGTCAACGGCGCAGTGGCCGATAAGAAAATGATCGATGTCGCGGTGGATGAGATGACTCTCATCACCGGCCAGAAAGCCGTTCCGACCATGTCTAAGAAGGATATCTCCAACTTCAAACTGAGAAAGAACATGCCGATCGGCGCCAGGGTAACCTTGCGTGGAACCAAGATGTATGAGTTCCTTGATCGATTTGTCTCCGCTTCACTACCCCGTGTCCGTGATTTCAAAGGGGTAAACGACAAATCCTTCGACGGACGTGGCAACTATACACTTGGAGTGACCGAGCAGATCATCTTCCCCGAGGTAGACATCGATAAGATTACCAAGATCACGGGGATGGACATCACTTTTGTGACCACTGCCAACACGAACGAAGAGGCCTATGAACTGCTCAAGGAAATGGGCATGCCCTTCAAAAACATGAGGAAAGATTAATTCAATCATAACAGGTGCGCACCGCCCTTGGCGGCATGGCATCTGAAAAGGAAACGACAACTATGGCAAAAGAATCAGTAAAGGCCAGGCAACGAAAAAGGGAGAAAATGGTCGTCAAGTACGCCGCCAAGCGCGCTGCACTCAAAGCCGCCGGCGAATGGCAGAAACTCGACGAACTTCCCAGGAACTCCTCCAAGGTACGCCTCAAGAACAGGTGCCAGCTTTCAGGACGTCCAAGAGGATATATGCGTTATTTCGGCATATCCCGCGTGACTTTCCGTGACATGGCACTGATGGGCAAGATCCCCGGAGTGACCAAGGCGAGCTGGTAAGATAAACTGCCCGTGTACATACGGGAAGTAAACAAGTACATGAACCATTCCTCCTGATGGGGGACAAATGAGGATAAAACATGATAACAGATCCTATTGCAGATTTCCTGACCCGGATCCGGAATGCACAGATGGCCGGTCATCGCATCGTTGAGATACCCGCCTCAAAGTTGAAGAAGCGCATGACTGAGATCTTGTACAATCAGGGATACATCCTGAAGTACAAATTCGAGGACGACAATAAGCAGGGCGTGATCAAGATAGCCCTCAAATACGATCCCACGTCCAAAGAGCCGGCCATCAAGACGCTTGAAAGAGTGAGCCGCCCTGGTCTGCGTCAGTATTCGAAGCCGGCTGATTTCAAACGTGTCAAGAACGGACTGGGTGTGGCGATCATCTCCACTTCCAAGGGTGTTATGACCGACAAGGATGCGAAGTCGCAGAATGTCGGCGGTGAGGTGCTCTGTTACATCTATTAAGGTGGCACAGCGTCCGAAATTACACTTGAGAACTGCGATCCTGACCATACAAGCCTGGGACGGGGCTGAACCCGGGAACGCCAATATAACAAAATAAAAAAATAACGTCTATGTCTCGAATAGGAAAAAAGCCGGTACTACTTCCAACTGGTGTAACCATCACTGTTGGAAAAGATAACCTGATCGCAATCAAGGGGCCTAAAGGAGAACTGAAGCAGTCCATCGACCGCGACATCATCGTGGAAGTGAAAGAGGGTCAGATCGAATTCTCCCGCCCCACGGATCAGATCCGTCATCGTGCCATGCATGGTCTGTACCGTTCACTCGTGAACAATATGGTGAAAGGTGTCACCGATGGTTTCAAAAAAGAAATGGAACTGGTCGGTGTGGGCTTCAAGGCATCCAACCAGGGAAACCTGCTGGACCTTTCGCTCGGCTATTCTCATAATATCATCTTCGAGGTTCCCAAAGAGATCAAAGTGGCGACTTCGCAGGAGAAGGGCGACAACCCCAGGATAGTTCTGGAAGGATCAGACAAACAATTGCTTGGTCAAGTAGCGGCAAAGATCCGCGGCCTGCGCAAACCCGAGCCTTACAAAGGCAAGGGTGTCAAATACAAAGGTGAATTCATCCGCCGTAAAGCTGGCAAGGCCGCTGGCAGCAAATAATAATAGCCGGATGGCCGCTTGAAAGACCATCCCTTTCATAAGTCAAATGCCTGGCCATTCCAGGCTGTAAAACAGAAATCATGGACGCAAAAGTGGTAAGCAGACAGAAGATCAGATACAGGATCCGTAAGAAGGTCTCCGGTACGGCGGTCAGGCCTCGGCTGAGTGTTTTCAGAAGCAATAACGAGATCTATGCACAACTGATCGACGATGACAATGGAGTGACCATTGCCTCCGCCTCTTCCCGGGACAAGGACGTTGCGGCACAGAAGGTGAACAAGACCTCCAAAAGCGGTCTAGTAGGTCAGGCCATTGCCAGGAAAGCCATCGCACTGGGTTTGGAATCCTGTGTTTTCGACCGTGGCGGCTATCTATATCATGGTCGTGTAAAAGCCGTCGCTGAAGGTGCTCGTGAAGGCGGACTCAAATTCTGATCAAAACAGTTTCTAACAATCAACTTTCTGAATACATGTCAAAGGTAAATTTAAACAAGGTTAAAGCCGGTGATCTTGAACTCAAGGAAAAAGTGGTGGCCATCAACCGCGTGGTCAAGACTACCAAAGGTGGGCGCGCATTCAGCTTCTCCGCTCTTGTCGTGGTAGGCAATGAAGGCGGGGTGGTTGGACATGGCTTGGGCAAAGCCAAGGAAGTTCAGGAAGCCATCACCAAGGGAATCGAGGATGCCAAGAAGAATCTGATCAAAGTTCCGATCATGAAAGGGACGATCCCTCATGATCAGTTGGCCAAGGAAGGTGCTGCCAAAGTACTGATCAAGCCTGCTGCCCATGGTACTGGCGTGATCGCCGGAGGCAGCATGCGTGCTGTGTTGGAAAGCGCCGGTGTCACCGACGTATTGGCCAAATCACTCGGATCCGCCAATCCTCATAACGTGGTCAAGGCTACATACAAGGCGCTAGCCATGCTCCGTGAGCCGATTCACGTATCCAAGACGCGCAGTCTCTCCTTGAAAAAGGTCTTCAACGGCTGAGCCATTCGGGGCTGAATCCAAATAAAAAACAAGAACCAAACAATACCCGGAAGGGTCAGATATGAAAAAGATCAAGATCACCCAACTGAAGAGCGTCATCGACAGGTCTGAGCGACAGAAGAGGACGATGGAAGCACTTGGCTTGAAAAAGGTACGTGCCACCGTTGAAGTGGAAGCTACTCCTCAGGTTTTGGGTATGGTCCGCAAAGTTAACCATCTCGTTAAGGTGGAAGAACTGTAGTAATACCGCCCTAAGGGTTGCTGCAAGAAAATTGAAATAGCGAGCAGTTTTAGGGAACTGCGTTGAGTAAAAAAAAGAAGCATGAAACTCCATTCATTAAGGCCTGCCAAAGGCGCTGTTAAGAAAGAAAAAAGACTTGGACGCGGTGAGGCATCCGGCAAAGGCGGAACTTCAACAAAAGGCAACAAGGGTCATCAGAGCCGTAGCGGTTTCAAGAACAAGATCGGCCATGAAGGCGGACAGATGCCTATCCAGCGCCGTATCCCAAAGCGTGGTTTCAAGAACAATAACCGCATAGAATTCAAAGTGATCAATCTTGGACAGGTGGAAGCCATCGCCGAGAAATATGGCATCACTGAATTCAATCTGGAGAACTTGTATGTTAATGGTCTGATCAGCAAGACCGACAAGGTCAAGATTCTGGGTAATGGTGAGTTGAAGAACAAATTCGGATTCAAGGTGAATGCGGTTAGTGAAAAGGCCAAGGCGGCCATCGAGGCGGCCGGGGGCACTGTTGAGATACTGAAATAAATACCGATATTTAACGGCCGCTTCAAGGGCGTCCTTTTTCCGTTTAAGCACCCCACTTAAAAAAACGTTTGTGAAGAAATTCATACAGACAATCAAGAATATCTGGAGCATCGAGGAATTGCGTTCCAAGATCCTCGTCACGCTGCTCCTGATTTTCGTATACCGTTTTGGTGCGCACGTAGTGCTGCCCGGGATCGACCCTAATAAATTGAACCTCTCCGGAGCCAAAGAAGGTCTTTTAGGTCTGTTTGATACTTTCGCGGGTGGTTCCTTCTCCAATGCCTCCATTTTCGCTCTGGGCATCATGCCCTACATTTCCGCATCTATATTCATGCAGTTGATGACGATCCTGGTTCCCCAAATGCAGAAATTGCAGAAAGAAGGAGACAGTGGTAGGAAGAAGATCAACCAATGGACTCGTTATCTCACCGCAGCTGTAACGGCCCTACAGGCCGGTGCTTATGTGGCATACTTGCGCAGTGTCAATCGTGACGCCCTGATCGATAATTATCAGGCCTACTTCTTCATCTCCACCATCATCCTGCTGACCGCTGGTACCCTTTTCGTGATGTGGCTTGGGGAGAAAATCCAGGACAAAGGATTGGGCAATGGCACTTCCATCATCATCATGGTTGGCATTCTGGCTCGACTTCCGCATTCTTTTATGGGTGAATTGGGTGCCAAACAGACCAAAGGAGGGGGGGGACTTCTCATCTTCCTGATCGAAACAGCCATACTGGTTGCCATTGTCATGGGCCTCATCATCTTGGTACAGGGTGTTCGCAAGATACCGATCAACTATGCCAAACAGATCGTCGGAAACAAGCAGTTCTCAGGTGCACGTCAATTCCTTCCGCTCAAAGTGAACGCATCTGGAGTCATGCCCATCATCTTTGCCCAGGCGATCATGTTCCTGCCCACATTATTCTCTTTCACAGGTCTGGAAAGCGGTAAAGGCATAGCGCGGATCTTCAACGACCACTCCAATTTCTGGTATATGCTGGTTTATGCGGTCATGGTCATAGCCTTCACTTTCCTATATACGGCCCTTATCTTCAATCCGAAACAGATGTCCGATAGCTTGAAGCAAAGTAATGGCTTCATACCTGGCATAAAACCCGGACAGCCTACAGCGGATTTCATCGGTCAGGTCATGGACAGGATCACCTTACCTGGTGCTATTTTCCTGGCCATTGTAGGTATATTGCCGGGTATCGCACAACGTTTGGGCGTGACTCAATCCTTCTCCTCATTCTTTGGAGGAACATCTTTGTTGATCATGGTGGGTGTCATCCTAGATACATTGCAGCAGATCGAAACTCATTTACTCATGCGCCAATACGATGGCCTCATGAACAGCGGCCGCATTCAGGGTAGGCAAGGCGCCACAACTTCCTCGATTTAAGACCAGATGATCCATCTGAAGACCAATGCTGAGGTCGAATTGATGCGCGAAAGCGCTTTATTGGTAAGTGCTGCCCTTTCAGAAGTGGCGAAATTTCTGCGTCCTGGTATTACATCTATGCAGGCTGATCAATTGGCGGAGACGTTCATTCGAGACAACAAGGCCGTTCCATCTTTTAAAAATTATCGCGGTTACCCATTTGCCACTTGCATTTCCGTGAATGATGCCGTCGTTCATGGTTTTCCCACCGATCAGGTATTGAAAGAAGGCGATGTGGTTTCCGTTGATGTCGGCGTCTTTAAAAACGGATTCCATGGGGATAGTGCCTATACTTTTGCGATCGGTTCCATTCCCGATGAGGTTAAATCTTTATTGCGGATCACCCGCGAATCACTTTATAAGGGCATCGAAAAAGCTATTGCAGGAAACAGGGTGGGAGATATATCCTATGCAGTTCAAGAACATACGGAGAAAAAAGCCGGTTATGGAGTTGTTCGTGAACTGGTCGGTCATGGTCTTGGCAGGCATCTCCATGAAGATCCGCAGGTCCCGAATTATGGACGAAAAGGTGCCGGCGTCAAATTAAAAGAAGGTATGGTCATTGCCATCGAGCCCATGATCAACTTGGGTGTTCGTGATGTTTTTCATGACAAAGACGGCTGGACCGTACGTACCAAGGATAGTAGCCCTTCCGCCCATTATGAACATACCATCTGCGTAAGAAAGAACAGGGCCGACATTCTATCCTCATTCGACATGATCGAGAAAATGGAAAAGTCCAATCCGAATCTGGATTCGAGTTACTATTGAAATTTTCGTACTTTCTCCAGGATTGCTTTCCTTACCTTAAGCAGTGAAATTCATTCTGCATTTTTCCACTGATCTATTTGAATCTGAAGTCGATCAAACTTCCAGTGACTTGACATTGCCATTTACCCGTTTTAACTTTGTGTGATTAAGGCGGTTACGATTTTTCAGTTTTTGTAAGAATGTAAATAGCATGTCATCGAGATCGACTCAGGGGGTTAATGCCTTTTTTTCTATTTTGCTGGTTGTAATTTTTTTTGCCGGCCCAGACCTTTTCATGCAGTTCAAGTTGGGCAATGACTTGGGGGTACTGATCATATTTTGTCAATATATTTCATTCTACCTCATACCCGTGTATTTTTTCAGGAACAGCATCCACGCCTACTTATGGCTGCTGTTGCCATTTATTCTTCTTTCATTGACGAATATTGGATGTCTTTTCAGTTTCAATGAGCCGTTTAATACGGATACGGTAGGGCTTATTCTACACACTAACAGGCATGAGGTCACCGAATTGCTCGCCAAATATGTTCCACTGATGATCGCAGGGGTAATCGGATTCCTTTTCATAGCATTCCTGCTGTTGAAAGTGACATCTCGGTCGGTAGCGCCTGTTTGGGCTTCAAGAATCTCGATTTCCGCATCCATCATTTTCCTTTTCATCATGTTCACTGAAAATGGGAAAATGGCCAAAAAATGGGAGGCCAAAAAAGATGTCTATACTATTTTTCCGATATCGTTCCTCATGTCTTATCGGGAAGTCTGGAAACAGGATCATCGCATATCTGAGGGAAAATCTGACCGGAATGTATTCCGTTTTGATTCAAAAATGAGTACAACAGCTGATTCCAGTCAGATCCATATTCTCATTATCGGGGAAACCGGCAGGTATGATCATTGGAACATAAACGGCTACTTCAGGAATACATCACCTAAGCTTTCCCTTAGGACTAATCTTATATCTTACAAACATGTTTATACTGAGGGTTTCGTGACCGAGCTTTCGGTACCGATGATACTCACTGGTGTGGGACCGGAAGACTACAAGCAGCATTATCATCAAAAAGGCATCGTTGGTCTATTCCGGGAGACCGGCTTTTCGACCTATTGGCTATCCAACCATGTTGATTTTGGCCATGTTGATATCCATGCACAGGAAGCAGGATATAATTTCAATCTTAATGACGGAATTCGTAATTCTAAAAGCTGTCCACTCGATTTGGAATTGCTGGGAAAATTGGACTCAATTTTACAGGATGCGGCCGCATCCAGAAAATTCATAGTCCTTTGGACCAAAGGCAGTCATTATGATTATAGCAGCAGGTATAGTGATGAATATGATTTGTTCAGGCCAAGCAACAAGACGTTTCAAACCAAACCGAATGATCTTTCCAAAAAAGAGTATTTGGTAAACAGTTATGATAACAGCATTCTTTATGCGGATGTTTTCATCGACAGTGTCATTCATATGGTCGAAAAGATCAAAAAGCCTTCCACGATAACGTATGTCTCCGATCATGGAGAAGATCTGTTGGATGATGACCGGCGGTTGACGCTACATGCATCTCCTGTTCCTTCTTCTTTTGAAGTGCACGTCCCCTTTTTTTTCTGGTATTCCAATGAATTTCAATCCGCACATCCTGAATATATAAATAGGATGACTTCGTTGAAGGATATGACTTTGACATCGGGGAATATATTTCATACGTTGCCCTCGTTGGCTGGTATCCTATACGCGAAGAAGGATAAATCTAAGGATATGTCCTCCGACGGATTCCAACAACACATCCCCCTGGTGCTTGTTGGACATGAAACCTCATTCCGTTCTGATTCATTGAGGTGATTTCAAATCGAGCGTGCTATTGAAATTTCGGGACTCACTTCTTTTTTGATGATTTTGTCTCAAGGCATCAACTTCTATCATTTTCATATACTCGAGTCTTCCCTGCAAACGTTGTAACTTACCCAATGAATGGGCATTAAATTGATGAAAGATCGTCATTTGATAGTCATCGGTGGTGGCGCCGCAGGTTTTTTTTGTGCAGTTAATGCTGCACGAATGGACAGCGAACTGAAAGTCACCATACTGGAAAAAGGGAATAAAGTCTTATCAAAGGTCAAAGTGAGTGGCGGAGGCAGATGCAATGTCACTCATTCCTGTGGATCAATTGATGAAGGCATCGCTTGTTATCCCCGCGGGAAGCATTTTCTTCGGAAAGCTTTCCACGGATTTTTCATTCAAGATACGGTTCGTTGGTTCGAGGATCGGGGAGTGCCTTTGAAGACGGAATCAGATGGAAGGATTTTCCCACAGAGTAACAGTTCTCAATCCATCATTGATTGTCTTGTCCGTGAACTTAACAAATATGAGGTCAAACTTGAATTTCAGGCCGATATTAAATTAGTTGAAGTCCGTGGAATCCTGAATGAAAAACGTTTCAGGATAGTGGCGGCCGATGGCCGATCTTGGGATGCGGATCATGTACAGTTGGCCACTGGCGGGATGACAAAGGCTGGCGGTCCAGATTGGCTCAGGTCGATGGGCCATGAGGTCATTCCTCCTGTACCATCCCTTTTCACCTTCAATATTCCAAGCCATCCCATAACGGATCTTATGGGGATCAGTCTGCCTACTGAAGTTTCCTTGACAGGAACTAAACTTCGTGAGGTTGGGCCACTCTTAATCACTCATTGGGGACTCAGCGGCCCAGTTGTACTGCGATTATCTGCCTGGGGGGCACGGGAATTGAATGCTTGTAATTACCGTTTCGGGCTGACCGTGAATTTTCTTCCGGGACAACACGAATCTGGCTTGCGTGAATGGATTCGTGCTCAACGAATATCAATGACATCAACGAGAATTTCTGCATCCAATCCCTTTCATCTTCCGTCCAGACTTTGGGATCATCTCCTGAGAAATTCCGGAATCACGGATGCGATTAGATGGGATTCGCTCACTTCCGTGCAGGAGAGGAACCTGATCCTGACCTTATGCCGTTATGAGTTTAAGGCTGACGGTAAAACTACATTCAAAGAAGAGTTCGTGACCGCAGGTGGTATTGCACTTGCAGGCATCGAGCCCCATACCATGCAGAGCAGGAAAGTGCCTGGACTCTATTTCGGCGGCGAGGTGATCGATGTTGACGGCATAACTGGCGGGTACAATTTTCAGCATGCCTGGACAAGTGGTTGGCTGGCCGCCCGACATATCACAGGACAAGGTTGACCTAGTTAGGTCCATCTGCATCAATTTCGTTACATTCATATCATGTAGTTGTCTGGGAAAAAGTCCGGTCCACGATAAATCAACATTCATATGCAGAACAGGCGAAAATTTCTCCGAAAGCTTTCCGTATCAGCAGGGGCATTCTCATTCCTGGGTATGGCAGATCCGGTTTTTGCGGAAGAAGCATACAGACGGGTGGATTCGATCAAAGCTCCGGGCCCGGATGAGGATTTCTGGGGTTGGATACGAGAGTCGTTCACGGTTTCGCCAACCATAATCAACCTGAACAACGGAGGAGTTGCACCTCAGCCCAAAGTGGTTCAGGATGCACACATCCGGTTCTATCAACTTTGTAATGAAGCACCTTCCTACTACATGTGGCAGATCCTTGATCAGGGTCGAGAGCCTTTGCGTGCCAAACTAGCCGACCTATGCGGATGTTCCCCAGAGGAAGTGGCGATCAACCGGAACTCAACAGAAGGATTGAATTCGGTGATCTTCGGCCTCAACCTAAAAGCCGGGGATGAGGTGGTGCTGACCAAACAGGATTATCCAAATATGATCAACGCCTGGAAGCAAAGGGAGAAGCGTGATGGGATCAAACTCGTTTGGGTTGACCTCAATCTTCCGGAGGAGAATGAAGAGGCGATCAATGCCAAGTACATCAGCGCTTTCACCTCCCGGACCAAAGTGGTGCACATCACCCACTTAATAAACTGGTGTGGCCAGATCATCTGGCCACAGAAAATAGCCCGTGAAGCCCGAAAGCGTGGAATAGAATCCATTGTGGATGGAGCACACACCCTTGCCCATTTCGATTTTAAAGTACCAGAACTGGAATGCGATTATTTTGCCTCATCTCTTCATAAATGGCTGAGTGCTCCATTCGGAAGTGGGTTGCTTTACATCCGGAAAGAAAAGATCCGCAATGTATGGGCACTCCTTTCCAATACCGACCCCGATGGAACGGACATCCGCAAATTCGAATCTTTGGGTACACGCTCCTTTGCATCTGAAATGGCGATAGGCACTGCGGTAGATTTTCATAATGTGATTGGAAGTAAAAGAAAGGAGGAGCGGTTGCGTTGGCTGAAAGATTATTGGGTAGATCAGGTCAAGAACATCCCCGGAGTGAGCTTCAACCAACCCAAGTCGCCAAGGCTTTCCTGTGCAATAGCCAGTTTGGCAATCGCCGGATGGAAACCAGAGGACATCGCTGGAGAACTTTTCAACAAGTATAAGATCCATGCCGTGGCGATCAACTGGGAAAATATACACGGTGTGCGGGTTACGCCAAATGTATATACGAACACCCGCGATCTGGACAAACTCGTCACTGCCGTAAAGGATTTGGCCGGAAGACCAAAGCCTTTGGTCAACTAAGCAATGCCCCGAATGGATCAAGAGAGTAGCCGACGGTGGTAGTTGATCTGGCCGAGATGATAGGAGAAGTGCTTCAATAGAAAAATGAGGAAATACTCCGTGGTCATGGGTTCGCCGAAAACAACGATGGGATAGATGCCTTCCAACTCCTTCTTCGATACTTGTTCCAGGGTGTCCACCAGCAAATTCTTGGTATTATCGATTTCCTCCAAAAGCTTCTGCCGGGGTATGTTTTTCAATTTGAACTCGGCATCACGATTTCTGATGTATCCGGTATCTCCCAGTGTGGCTCCTATGAAATGTTGAAGGTTTCCGGTCAGGTGCAGACATAGATTGCCTCCGCTGTTGGAAATGCCCTCGGGGATTTTCCAGAGCAATTCGTCGTTAGTGTATGCACTTATCTCTTCCTTGAGTTTATCCAATTCTTTCTGGTACAGATCGATCAAAACAGTTGTTATCATCCTTCTAATTTCGGTGCAAAATAGTAAAAGAGAAAGATAGCCCTGATATCTTTCTGACCAGGGCTATCATGATGGATTTCATGATCTATTCCAGCTTAGCGGACATCTTTTAATGTGAGGTTAATTCCTCCTGCGTTACCTTCCAGTTTGACCAGAAATGGATAATCATTATTGTCCAAGACCCATATGCGAATGGCGCCATCTGATGATTCGGCATAGATCGATTTGACTTCTTTTCCGCCTACAGTAACTGCAGAACCCTGAGGTTGTTCCTTCAGCTGGAATTCGTTATTGTCGTAAGTGGCTTTCTTGTTCGTCTTGAGGTCTTTGAGGAAGGTTCTGGATACCATGGCGATGGTTTGATCATCTGGGAGTTTCCTTTCTTCACCAGGAATGGGTTGATCCCAATTCATGCTGGTACCCTTCTCGAGATTTGTTTTTGAGTTTATGAATTTTCCGGTCATGCTGCCCATGATATTATAATCTAAGGTGACTCCATCCGGACCTATCTGGGAGACTTTCAGTATCAGGGGTATACTTTGGCCTGAAGCGTTTATTTCGTATTCCAAGGTGACCCCTTCCTTGGGCTCTAAGTTGGTACTGACTTCTGTCTGTGCCCATGCACTGAGGTTGATCAGCAGCAGGGTGATGATGGATCCGATGAATTTCATGATAAATAATTTTTAGTGGGCAAGATAGTCCGTTTTAACATTCGGCCGTACCGTTGGTTCTCAAAATGGTGGCCGAACTGGAATGAGGGTTGTTGAAGTGCAAGAAAATCAGTCACTTGCACACTTCTAAGTATAACATTATCATTATGTTACACAAGTCGATACGATTCCGCCCACCACCTATTTTCGGTGTAAAAAAAAACGCTTAAGAAACAAGAGATAAAAGGGGTTTTCTGCTACCTTTGCATCCCCCAAGCAGGCTTGACAAAACAGGCCTGACATCACTAAAAAGGAGGACTTAACTAGTGGAAGAAAACAACACACTGAGCAGCCCTGTGGTCGTATCGGCTCATGACGATTTCGACTGGAGCATCGACAAGAGGAATGTCTCTTCTTATGACAGCGCGGAAAAACTGAAGTACGACGCAGTCTATGAAGGCACTTTCAAAGCCATCACCGATGGCGAAATGGTTGAAGGTATCGTGGTGGGCCTCACCAAGACCGATGTGGTCATCAACATCGGCTTTAAAAGCGACGGTCTTGTATCACTAAACGAATTCCGCGATCTGCAAGGTCTCAAGACCGGAGATGTCGTGGAGGTCATGGTGGTGGAGAAAGAAGACCGGGAAGGTCATCTTCATCTCAGCCGCAGACAAGCACGGATCACCCGGGCTTGGGAAAAGATCGTCGAGGTACACAAGACCGGAGATGTTGTCTCTGGTTTGGTGACCAGTAAGACCAAGGGCGGCTTGATCGTGGACATTTATGGCATGGAAACCTTCCTGCCCGGCTCACAGATCGATGTGAAGCCAGTCACCGATTACGACCAGTTCGTGGGCAAGACAATGGAATTCAAAGTGGTCAAGATCAACGAAACCATCAAGAATGCCGTGGTATCGCACAAGGCGCTCATAGAGTCCGATATCGAAGCACAACGTGCCGAGATCATGGGCAAACTGGAGAAAGGACAGGTCCTCGAGGGAACTATCAAGAACATTACCGATTTCGGTGCGTTCCTCGACCTCGGTGGCGTGGATGGTCTCCTCTATATCACCGATATAAGCTGGGGTCGGATAAGCCACCCAAGCGAAGTATTGAAACTGGACCAGAAACTCAATGTCGTCGTGCTTGATTTCGACGATGAGAAGAAGCGGATCAGTTTGGGTCTGAAACAATTGACCCCACATCCCTGGGATACACTTCCAGAGTGGGTGCACGAAGGTTCTACCGTTAAGGGTAAAGTGGTCAACATCGAAGACTATGGCGCGTTCCTGGAGATCCAGCCCGGCGTCGAAGGTCTTGTTCACGTCAGTGAGATCACCTGGGCCAATTCACCCATCAACGCTAAGGAGTTCTTCAAACTCGGTGACGAGTATGAGGCGCGCATCGTGACGCTGGACAAGGGCAGCAGAAAAATGAGCCTGTCCATCAAACAACTTACAACGGATCCCTGGAGTGAGATCGAGAACAAGTTCCCAGTGGATAGCCGCCACAAAGGACTGGTCAAGAACATCACACCTTATGGCGTATTCGTCGAACTGGAACCTGGTATCGGTGGAATGATCCATATCAGCGACCTTAGTTGGTTGAAGCGTTTCAATCATCCTTCAGAGTATACCCGTTCCGGTCAGGAGATTTCTGTGGTCATCCTGAACATCGATAAAGACAACCGTAAACTCCAACTTGGCCATAAGCAACTCGAAGAGGATCCCTGGAACACACTTCAGGACACTTTCGCAGTTGGTACGTTGCATGAAGGTACCGTCACCCGCAAGGACGACAAGGGTGCCATCGTTCAACTTCCTTACGGGCTCGAAGGTTTCGCTCCGAACCGTCATCTGAACAAAGAGGATGGCAAGAGCATTGTTGCCGATGAGACCAACAGTTTCATGGTGATCGAATTCGATCGCAATGAAAAGCGCATCGTACTCAGCCATACCCGGATATGGGAGCAAGGCAAGGTCGAAGAGAAGGAAGCGGAGAACAAAGAGAAGAAAGCTGATTCCGCTAAGGCCAAGAAGGTCGTCAAGGATATCCAGAGTAAAGTGGAGAAGACCACACTCGGTGATCTGGGCGTACTTGCCGAGCTCAAGAAGAAGCTCGACGGTGGCACGGAAGGCGAAGCCAAGTAAGAGAAGCCTTTTCGCTGAACTATACAATCCTGTCCGGTATCCCGGGCAGGATTTTTTTTAAACCTGATCCATAAGTCGATCCAGCGATCCACTCGTGAATTCGGTCAGGCTGTTCAGTACGAGGTCTGCCGCCTGCCATTTTCCCCAATGTACTACATGAGGCGCAGGCACGACTACACAATGCATGCGTGCAGACTTTGCGGCAATGAGGCCATAGAAGGAATCTTCGAAACACAAACATTGAACCGGAGGGACGTTCATCGCCGCTGCACAATCCAGATATACTTGAGGATGTGGCTTCCCATGCGGAAGCATCTCGGCAGAATTCATCTGTTCGAACACTCCGTGTAGTCCTGTACGGTTGAGTACGGACTTGATCACGCTTACGGGTGATGATGTGGCCAAGCCGATGCGCAGTCCACGTTCCCTTAAAAGGCCTAGTGTTTCATGAACTCCTGGAAGCACTTCACCACGCTGTTCTATCTTGGTTCTTACAAGTCGGGTGACTTCTTTTTCCACTTCGGGCAGGAGGTCGAGGTTCAGTCCCATTCGAGGCAACCAGTAATGCAGGAACTCATGAGTCCGTAATCCAATGGAGGATGCATATTCCTCCTCGGACATGGAGACATTCCATTCCTCCAATGCCTCGTGAACGGATTCGTGCCAAAGTGGTTCCGAGTCGATCAGAAGTCCATCCATGTCAAATATGGCGGTTGTGATGATCATCATTTTTGTTTTGTCGTTTATGCTAGGAGTGGTTGTCCATGCATTAATGTGATGCAGGATACGATTTTTTTTTATATTGCAACAACGACACTTGCCAAAACAAGAACATGACAGCTTTTCCCGGGAGCCTGACCTCATTCAACCCTCTTCGTAAATTGATCTATGGCGTCGTTGGCATATTTTCCTACCCCGGGCTTGCCATCGTAAACAAGCTTAATATTTCCGGAACGGAGCACCTGCGTTCACTTCCCAGGAAAAATGTACTATTCGTCAGCAATCATCAGACCTATTTTGCGGACGTCATTACCTTCCTGCATATTTTCTGTGCTGTGAAATGGGGGAAGCATAATCGACTTGGCGTGCCTTATTACCTCCTGAATCCCTTTTCCAATGTGTTTTTCATCGCAGCCGAAGAAACGATGAAAGGAAGTTTGCTCAGCCGCATATTTGCATTGGCGGGAGCGATAACTGTTAAGCGTACCTGGCGTGCAGACGGACAGGAGGTCAAGAGGGATGTGGATCAAAAGGATACGGACAAGATCCAAGATGCCTTGCGATCCAGTTGGGTGATCACTTTCCCGCAAGGGACAACGCGACCGTTCGCGCCTGGTAGAAAAGGAACAGCTCATATCATCAAGGATAACAAGCCTATTGTGGTACCCGTGGTCATCAATGGTTTTTGGCGAGCTTTCAATAGGAAAGGACTCAAGTTCAAGAAGAAAGGTTCCCTTCTTTCCGTCAGGTTCAAGGAACCTCTGCAGATCGACTATGATTCCCCTTTGGACGTGATACTCGATCAGGTCATGGAAGCCATTGAACAAAGCCGGGAGTATATGCTCAAAGGCAGGCATCATCACCTTTGACTTATTGAAGAATAGATCATTTGAAAATGGAGCTAATATATCGTGGTCGTTTCCACCATGCGGAGGTGACTACTTGCCGTCACAAGAAGAATGTTTTCATATGGCTAATCCCCGCAACCCCGGCAAATGTCAGCTTTGGAGTTGATTGTAGTGCAAGCGTGAATGCGGTGTATTTTCCCCTTGATGAGCGAAGTTCTTTAATTTCTTACTTGAAAAAAAGGGCCTTCAGTTCGGGTGCTTCTTCAGGTTTCATCTTGCCACTGAGTATGAGACGAACCTGTCTTCTGTGGAGGGCGCCTTCATAAAGCACTTTCTCTTCTTCTGTTTCAGGAATGATCGGTGGGGCAGATCTGGGCTTACCGTTGGGGTCGAGTGAAACGAAAGTATAGAATGCCTGATTGCTTTTGTATCTGTATTGTTGTGTGAGGTCTTCCCCCCATACCTTGAGATGTACTTCCATGGATGTTTGAAATGCCCTGCAAACACGGGCCTCGATATGCACTACGTTTCCCAGTTTGATGGGAGCTTCAAAAGAGAGGTTATCCACAGATACAGTGACAACCGGGGAGTTGCAATGCTTTCCGGAGGCAAGTGCAGCGGCGATATCCATCCAGTACATCAACCGACCACCCATGAGATTTCCAAACGTGTTGGTGTCGTTCGGCAGGACGAGTTCCGTCATGATCACCAGACTTTCAGAAGATGTTTTCGGATCCATGTTCATGGCGTTTCGGTGAAGACCGTTGATTAAATAATGACAGATTCACAGGTTTCTAGGAATGTTGCTTGTATGTCCGCATCCAGTCCGGCTCCATCAGGCACATCCAGAAAATAGTTAGTGTACACTGCACCCCCTGTGACCGGATCTTCCAATTGGCCAAGCAGACAGGTGTCCAGATCATAAAAGTGGATATTGTCATGCGACATGGCCATGTGCACCTTGGCTGTGAGCGCAAGTCTTGATTCCACCATGCCTCCCAGCATGCAGGGGATACCATATTTCGCAGCTGTTTCAGCGATGGCAAGGCCTCCCAATATACCAGCGGATTTAGCCAGCTTGATATTGATGTAATCGACCGCACCAGCTTGGATGAGACGTTCGGCATCATGGTGATTGAACACACTCTCATCTGCCATGATCTTGACAGCAGAACGTTTACGTAATTCCGGTAGGAGTTGATCGAAATGGTGATGTATTGGCTGTTCACAGAACTGTATGTCATAAGGTGCTATGGCATTCAGCGTCCTGATCGCTTCTTCATATTCCCAACCCTGATTGGCATCTACCCTTAATCCGATCTCCGGTCCCACTGCACCACGGATCAGGCGTACCCTTTCCACATCTTCATCGCCATTTTTACCCAACTTGACCTTGATGATCTTTACACCATTTCGGATGAACTCCCTGGCTGTCTCTTCCATACTTTCAGGAGTATCGATACCGATAGTGAGATCGGTTTGTATGGTCTTCTTTCGTCCGCCGAGTATCTTGAACAGCGGGACCCCTGCAGCTTTTGCCTTGAGGTCATGGAATGCAATATCGAAGGCCGACTTGATCGTCGTGTTGAAAGCGATATAAGTGTTGAGTTCCTTCATCCTTGCAGGAATGTCAAGGGGGTCTTTCCCCTTCAGCATGCGGGCGAAATCCTTGGCTACCTCAAAACAGGTATTTTGTGTTTCGCCTACAAGCAATGGGAAAGCGGAGCATTCGCCCATCCCTACCAGACCTGAATCTGTATGGATCCTGATGAATATATTCTGCGTGTAGTAACATGTCTCCGTGGCGATCACGAAGGGTTCCATCGGGATGGTGAGTTTGAAGATCTCGGTTTGGGTAATGGTCATGATATAGGGAATTGTCATACAATATACGCCATTTTTTACGATGAGAAAACCATGAGTATCAATTGACCATGCCGTTTCGCTGTGGTGATCTTATGCAAGGATATATCGGGGTCGAATACCTGAAAGAAATGAGCCGTCATATTACTTTGCTTCAGGATGAATTATCTTTGACGGCATCAACCGGTCATCATGCCAACCATTTCCAGTAAAGTCAACTTCGACAATACCGCGAATGCCTTCGCTTACAAGTCCGATCGTGAGCTCTCTAAGGCGAACTGGCTATTTTCAACCATGCGATATGGGTGGCTGGTGGATCTGGGTACACGGATCACACCTTGGGCCATTCGGATCGGCCTACCGATAAAAGGGCTGATCCGCAAAACGATCTTCGGTCAATTCGTTGGAGGAGAAACATTGGAAGAGACAGCACCTGTCGCTCAAAAATTGGGCGAATTCCAGGTGGAAGTCATTCTGGATTATGGCGTGGAAGGTGGTGAAAGCAGTGAATCCTCTTTTGAACATGCCTGTGGTGAATTCATTCGGGTGATCAACTATGCATCCACACAAAGGAATATACCTTTCATGAGCATCAAGGTCACGGGTATTTCACGTCTTGGACTGCTTGAAAAACTTGATCGTTCCGTGGAGGAGAATGCAGGCACATTGATGAGTCGATTCCAGCAGGGACTAGATTCCTGTAGTGCTGCAGAGCAGGAAGAATGGAAAAGACTTGAGGAAAGGCTGGACAGGATCTGCAGTGCTGCAATTGCAAAAGGGGTGGGAGTTCTCATCGATGCGGAAGAGACATGGATACAGGATCCCGTTGACGTGCTCAGCATGATGATGATGGACCGGTACAACAGAAGCAAGGCGGTGATCTTCAATACCCTTCAATTATACCGTCACGATCGATTGAGCTTTCTTCGGGATTCTATCGAAGCGGCCAAAGTACGTGGATTCATATTAGGGGTCAAACTGGTTCGTGGCGCATATATGGAGAAGGAAAGGCAACGAGCGCAGGAGCGGAAGTACCCTTCTCCGATACAACCGGATAAGGAATCCACGGATCGGGATTACAATGAAGCTATACGGTTGTGCATCGAAGCGATAGGGACTGTATCGATTATTGTAGCATCGCATAATGACCACAGTAACCTTTACGCAACTCGGCTGATGGATGAAAGGGAACTTGATCATCGACATCCTAATATACATTTTTCGCAATTATTCGGAATGAGTGACCATATCACGTTCAATCTGGCCAGCTCCGGATTCAGCGTCAGCAAATACCTGCCCTTTGGCCCAATAAGTGATGTTGTACCTTATTTGATGCGACGGGCCCAGGAAAATAGTTCCATGACCGGTCAGACCGGCCGTGAACTTACGCTCATCCGAAAGGAAATGAAACGACGGGAGAACTTATCCTGATATACAATAAAAAAAGGGTGTACTGGATACACCCTTTTTTATTGAACCAACCCGAAGGTTTTATTTTTTCCCGCCTATACGTCCGATCTGGAAAAGGATGCCAGCATCGAGAGTCAAGAATTTATCGTATGACTTTGCATCGATAGGGGCTCCACCTACTCCGGGGATCAGGATATCCTGTCCACCACCAAAAAGCCAGTGGTACTGTGCCTGGATGAAGGGTGATATGAATCCGGTATTGAACTGGATTCCGAACTTGGGAGATACTCCGAAGTAGGTTTTCTTGTTCGTCTGGTCAATATTGTTGCTGCCTGCACCACCGGTCACATGGACATTCGTGAAGTACAAACCGGCATCCGTTCCGATATAAGGTTGCACGACATGGCTTCCCAGGAAAAGTTCAAGTGTTCCTGCCAGCTGACTCATGGCATCTGCAGTGGCCACAGCGGATGAACCGCTTCCTGTTGTATTGGTATTGCTGAGCCAGGTACGGAAAATTCCGCCTACAGCTACCCGATTTCCCAATTTGACCTTACCCTGGGCACCGAATCCGAATTGGGTACCCGCATTGGGGCTCCCGCTCAGATAAGAGGCCTGGGCTCCGAGAATGAACTGAGCAGAAGCTGAAAAGGCGGTGAGAACTGCCAAGATGCTCAATAAAAGGATTCGTTTTTTCATGACCGATAGGTTTTTAGTTAGACTGTAAAAGTAAGTCCCACTAATGGGAAAAAAGCCAATACCTCATCGGGATTTGTACTAAATCCCGATGAGTGGAGGAAAGGGAAGTCAGTTTTTTTTCGGCATTCTGCCAATGGGGGTTATATTTGCCGTCCACAAGGCCATATGGCCGGATGGGCTGTTAGCTCAGTTGGTTTAGAGCGCGACATTGACGTTGTCGAGGTCATAGGTTCGACTCCTATACAGCCCACTTTCTTCCCCAATTTTTTCCTTTTCAAAAAATCAGTTCAGCAAAGTTTCTGCAGGGGTCAATATCCAATTTACCTGGACAGCAGGTCATGCTTGGGCGAATACAGGACGGTTTGAATTTCCTGTACAAGATAACTGCATACTTCCAATTGCCCGGCGCAAATGGCCATCAATACTCTTGCGGTCAAGCTAATGCAGCCTTCAGGTTATTGTCGATCGCGTCGAGGAATTCCTCTGTATAGAGATAGTGTTCACCATGGTTCACCTTGTTGCCGTGTATGCATACGGCCAGATCTTTGGTCATCTTGCCACTTTCGACGGTCTCGATGCACACTTTTTCCAAGGTTTCTGCAAAGTTGATCAGTTCATTATTGCCGTCCTTCTTACCACGGAATGCGAGACCACGTGTCCAAGCAAAGATGGAGGCGATCGGATTGGTGCTGGTGGGTTTACCTTTTTGGTGATCGCGGTAGTGGCGGGTAACAGTGCCATGTGCCGCCTCGGCCTCCATGGTATTGCCATCGGGCGTAACGAGTACAGAGGTCATGAGTCCAAGTGAACCGTATCCCTGAGCCACAGAATCGCTCTGAACGTCGCCATCATAGTTTTTGCAGGCCCAGATGAAACCTCCGTTCCACTTCATGGCGCTGGCGACCATGTCGTCGATCAGTCGATGCTCATAGGTAATTCCTTTGGCTTCGAATGCCGACTTGAATTCAGCATTGAAAATTTCTTCGAAGATATCCTTGAATCGGCCATCATATTTCTTGAGGATGGTGTTTTTGGTGCTGAGATACAAGGGCCATTCTTTTTGAATTGCCAGATTCATGCAACTGCGGGCAAAGCCGCGGATGCTTTCGTCGGTATTGTACATAGCAAGGGCCACGCCTCCGCCTTTGAATTGATATACTTCATGCTCGATCATCTTGCCATCTTCGCCTTCGAACTTGATCGTCAATTTGCCTTTTCCGGGAACGACGAAGTCTGTAGCTCGGTATTGGTCGCCGAAGGCGTGACGGCCAACGATGATTGGCCGGTCCCAGGTAGTGACCAATCTGGGTATGTTCTTGATCACGATGGGTTCGCGGAACACGGTGCCGTCGAGTATGTTGCGGATCGTGCCGTTGGGGCTTTTCCACATCTGTTTGAGATTGAATTCGGTGACGCGTCCTTCATCAGGTGTGATGGTTGCGCATTTGATACCCACTCCATATTGAAGTATGGCATTGGCGGCATCGATGGTCACTTGATCATTGGTCTGATCCCGGTATTCCACGCCAAGGTCGTAATATTTGATATCGAGTTCGAGATAGGGGAGGATCAATTTTTCCTTGATGAATTTCCAGATGATGCGAGTCATTTCATCGCCATCCAGTTCCACGACCGGATTTGCCACTTTGATCTTTGATACCATGGGGGTCAGTTTAGGGTGATCTGTTAAGGATGCAAATGTAACCCTTTTCAGATTTTCTCGAGCTCAAAAAACAATCAATATCAATCAGGTATTCACAACAAGAACGGGTATGCGGAGTGCGTGCCTGACCGATTCCACGGTTTCCCCGTGCAACCAGTCCTGCAATCCTTTGTGACCATGCGAGCCCATCACCAAGAGATCTCCTTTTTCTTCAACCACTAAGCGTGCTATCTCAGCAGCACGATCGCGAAAACCCAATTTGGCGGTAGCCGGGAATCCCAGACCTTCCAAGTGAGCACGATACCTGTCTATGCGTTCCTGATCATGTCTGGTCTCCAGATCATCACTATGTTCACGGAGGATCCGTGCTGATACGCTTTCCACTACATGGATCAGGATGTAGTGTGTATCCTTTCCTCCGAGTGAAACCGCGTGAGCGATGAGCCGCTCATCGTACTTGCTGAAATCCACGGCTACGGCTATACGAGCATAACGTGGAAGATCAAGACTAAGTCCCGGTGAGTCTTTCGAGTGGATGGTGGTGCTCCTTTCTTCTTTTCGGGATCTCAGGAATGGGTAGACGGTGATATAAATAAGGAGACCGATGAAGAAAAATGCCGTGGCAATGATCAGCCATTCCGTAATGGTTGCAGAAGGGTCATGGAATCTTTCTGATGCAAGGGAATAAACCAATCTTAGATTGAGCCACACGAGCAGAAAGGCAACGAGCCAGGAAAATACCTGTGTGATTTTGTTTATCCGATAAATGCCCATTTTCTTTTTGTTGCTGACGAAAATGATCAAAGGGATCACTGCGAAGCCCAACTGCAGGCTCAGTACCACCTGGCTGAAAATGAGCAGTCGGCCCACTTGACTGTCTCCGAACATCAGAATGGCAAAAACCGCAGGAATGATGGCAAGCAACCTAGTGGCCATGCGCCTCATCCAGGGGTTGATTCGGAGGTGAAGGTACCCTTCCATCACGATCTGACCGGCCAGGGTGCCGGTTACTGTTGAGCTTTGTCCAGCCGCTATCAAGGCTATCGCGAAAAGCTTGGAGGCGAGAGAAGATCCCAAGAGTGGGGCCAGCATGGCATGAGCATCCTGAATCTCTACGACGGTCTTTCCATTCTTGAAGAAAACGGTCGCTGCAAGCACGAGGATGGCTGCATTGACGAAGAATGCGAGATTCAGGGCGATGCTGCTGTCAATCATATTCCATCTGATCGCCTGCCTGACCCCTTTTTCATCTCTGCTTATTTTACGCGTTTGTACGAGCGCGGAATGAAGGTAGAGGTTGTGGGGCATCACAGTGGCACCGATTATGCCTATGGCTATATACAGTGCCTGGTCATCGGGAATACGAGGGATGAAGCCTGAAGCGACTTCATAAGGTGAAGGTGAGGCCATCCATATCTCGATGAAAAATGCAACACCCACTATGGCAACGAGTGTAATGATGAAGGCTTCCATCCTCCGTATGCCGAAGCGCTGCAGGAATAGCAACAGGAAGGTGTCCAGGGCTGTGATACCGACACCCCATGCCAGACTGATGCCAGTAAGCAGATGAAGACCTATGGCCATGCCCAACACTTCAGCCAGATCGCAGGCCACAATGGCAATCTCTGCTAATGCATATAAAATGATATTGACTTTTCTCGGATAGGTTTCCCGGTTGGCCTGCGCAAGGTCTATGCCCGCTACGATCCCCAGTCTACTGGCCAAACCTTGCAGGAGGATAGCCATGCCATTGCTCATCAAAAGCACCCAGATGAGGGTATATCCGTACCTGCTGCCTGCGGCCAGATCGGTTGCCCAGTTACCGGGATCCATATAGCCTACACTCACCAGGTAGGCTGGTCCGAAAAAAGCGAACATGCGTTTCCACCCGGACATGCGTTTTCTTGTCGTGTCCACTGACCCGTGTACTTCACTTAGGGAAGGCTGTCCGTGTATGTTCTCAAACAGGTTTGACATGTATGTTTCTGGCTACCTGCTCACTGATCACGATCGCAGGCTGGTTGCGGATCCTGATCTCGAGCGAATGGTCATAATGGAATTTCCTGCGGACCTCCAGTTTCGTTCCAATGGCAATGCGGTGATGGCCGAGGATCTCAAGCATCTGGTTGCTTTGATTCGTTACATGTGATACTATGGCGAAGGTCAGTAGCGGGCATTCGTCCAAAGGCAGGTGACGCGACACCTGCATCTTGCCTTGCGGGTCAGGTATGGGATCTCCATGCGGATCAAATCGGGGAAAGCCCAGGAATTCATCCAGCCTGTCGATCAGCAAAGAACTTCTGATGTGTTCCAATTGTTCAGCCACGTCATGGACCTGGTCCCAATTGAATCTGAGCTTCTCCGACAGGAAGGATTCCCAGAGTCGGTGCCTTCGAATGATTCCCAAAGCCATTTTTTTCCCCTCCGCACTCAACTTGAATCCCTGATAGCGCTCATATTGCAAAAGTTTTTTCGTCCTCAGTTTTTTCAGCATATCCGTAACCGATGCGGGCCGTGTAGCCAGCAGTTCTGCCAGTTCATTGGTGCTGACCAAGCGCTGGTCTCCACGGAGATGATAGACCGCCTTGATATAGTTCTCCTCACTGGACGTTAATTTCATCCTATCTAAAATATAATTTAGGCTAATCTAAAATATTTTCTGTTTCTAAACAAGTTTTCCCTGCTGACCGTGGAAAATTGGCTTATTTTGTAACCTATGTCGTGTATGCGCTCACTGGTTGGTCTCATGGTGGCCAGCGTACTTTTGGGGTCGTGTAAATCCAAAAATATCGATCTGAGCAGTGATAGTCTGGTTACTCCGATTGAATTCGTGACTTCATTTCCCAAGATTGACCTGCCTTATCTGATCCAGGACACCATGATGGTGTGGAAAAAACGGGATACTCTTCCTGTGGCCTCCAAACTCGTTTCTAGATTCATTCCCGATACTGTATTCAGTAAGGAGTTTCCGAAAGGGGTGCATCCCAGATTCCATGCTCTGGGACGGGTGAAGTCCAATTCCGGTGAGACCTACCTTTTTCTGAAGGCCTCGGCACCTGGACGACAGACTGTTTATCTTCTTTGTTTCAATGAGAATTCTGTTTTTCGAGCAGGTATGGCACTGTTGCCGGCAAGCCCAGTGAGCCACGGTTTTTATGAAGGTGGTATGGATCGCCGATATTCCATCATCCAGAACCATTTCAACAGGAATGAGGATGAGCAATTGACTTATCACAAAAATGTTTTCGTTTACAATAATGCCGGGGTCTTCACTCTGATCCTAAAGGAATCCAATGAAGCAGTTTTGGAAAAGGAGTTGTACAATCCAATCGATACCCTTCCCCGTCGGAACATACTCAGTGCGGATTATGTCTTGGACAAGAACAACATCATCTCCATTCGAGATGCCCGTCATGCCGGCCGCTTGGCATTTTTCATTCACTTCGAGCAGAAAGAGGGGGAATGTAAGGGTGAGCTGCGGGGAGAGGCCGATCTGATAAAACCCGATCTGGCAATTTATCATGAAGTGGGTGACCACTGTCAATTGGAGTTCACATTCAGTGGCAGGTCCGTTGGTCTTCGTGAATTGCAGGGATGTGGAAACCACAGGGGGGTGAAATGTTTCTTTGAAGGGAACTACCCACGCAAAAAAGTATCCGCCAAGGCCAAATCGCCTTTGCGTCAAGTGAAATAGTCGATGACTGTTTCCCTTTCCGCAAACGGTTGAACTCATGTACTCCCGCTTGCCTCGTCGGATCACTCCGTCATCATTATCGCGCTGCACTCCCTTTCTCTTAATCCTGCCGTTCTGTAAACCTCCTATACAATCATTATCAGAAAATTCCGTTTATATTGCGAAGACTTTCTCACGCAAGCAAGCCACAACATGACCAATTTTCGTCGTTACAACGTACCCTATTCCGTGGATCCCAGGTATGCCAAAAAAGCGGCTTATTTTTCCATGGAATTCGCCATCCATCAACCCCTCAAGATTTACAGTGGGGGATTGGGGTTCCTGGCCGGATCGCACCTGCGCAGTGCCTATGAACTCAAGCAGAACCTGATAGGTATCGGTATATTATGGAAGTATGGTTATTATGATCAGGCACGTAATCAGGATCAGACCCTTCAGGTGCAGTGGAACGAGAAGATCTATAATTTCCTGGAGGATACGGGTATCCGGTTCCAGATCAATATTCATGAAGCACCGGTTTGGGTTAAAGTTTGGTACCTGAATCCGGAGACCTTCAACAGCGCACCGCTTTTCCTGCTCAGTACCGATCTGCCCGAGAATGATTACGTGTCCCAGACCATCACTCATCGCCTGTATGATGCGAATGTGGCCACCAAGGTCGCACAATACATCCTGCTTGGTCATGGTGGTGCCAAGCTGATCGATGAACTGGGTTTTGATCCGGAAGTCTATCACATGAACGAAGCGCATGCTGTTTCGTCGGTATTCTATCTCTACAAGAAACTAGGTAGCGTGGAGGCCATAAGGAGGAAGCTCGTCTTCACCACGCATACACCCGAAGAAGCGGGAAATGAGAAACACGACATCCACCTCTGTCACAAAATGTCCTATTTCAATGGACTCTCGCTCGATGAGGTACGTGAACTCACAGGCATAGAGGATGATCAGTTCAACCATTCCTTGGTGGCTTTACGGTTCGCTCGGCTGGCAAATGCTGTTTCCGAACTGCATGGGCATGTCAGTAGAGAGATGTGGGGCAGATATGATGGCATTTGCAAGATCATACACATCACCAATTCACAGAACTGGCGTTATTGGGCGGATAAACAGCTTTATTATGCCATGGACGAAAGTAACGACGAGCGCTTCGAGGACCGTAAAAAATACCTCAAGAAACGCGCTTTCGACCTGGTTGCAGATCAGACCGGAAAGCTCTTCGACCCCAAGGTTTTCACCATCGTTTGGGCCCGCCGGTTTGCGGGTTATAAGAGAGCAGAATTACTCACACGCGATAAGGAGCGATTCGAAAAATTGATGACCGATAAAAAGTACCCTGTGCAGTTCATCTGGGCGGGAAAGCCATACCCCGTCGATTATCCGGCCATCAGCGATTTCAACCACTTAGTTCACCTGAGCAAGCAATACGACAACATGGCCATTTGTACCGGCTATGAACTGACACTCAGCAAAAGACTCAAGCAATCGGCGGATATCTGGCTGAATAATCCCCGTGTTCCCCGCGAAGCATCCGGAACCAGTGGTATGACCGCTGCTATGAATGGAGCCGTCAATTTCTCCACGAACGACGGATGGATCGTGGAATTCATACAGCATGGCAACAACGGATTCGTAGTCCCGCCAAGGGACTATGAGAACATGCATGTGCAGGATCAGGATCAATATGACCTCGACCAACTTTACGAGATCCTCAATAAGCAGATCCTTCCTACATATTATGATGCTCCTGATACCTGGAGGCAGATCGTGAAAAATGGGATGCGTGATGTTCGATTCAGATTCGATTCCAATAGGATGGCCGATCAGTATTATACGCTTCTTTACAACGGTCATTGAACTTGCCGAAACCGATCCCGCATGGAAGAATACAGGAAAAAACTGGAGATCAGGTGGGCCGACCTTGACCCCAATTTCCATGTTCTGCACTCCCGTTATTATGACATGGGCGCATATGTTCGCATGTGTTTCCTCATGGAACATGGAATCACCGCAAAATCGATCCATGAAACGGGAATAGGTCCCATTCTGCTGCGTGAGGAATGCGTATTCAGGCGCGAGATCCATTTCGGGGATGATGTCAGCATCGGTATTCAGATCATCAAAGCACGTCAGGATGCGTCCCGCTGGAGCATCATGCATCATTTATACAAACAGGAGAATGTACTTGCCGCGATCATCACGGTCGATGGCGCTTGGATAGATCTCGAGAAAAGGAAAATGGCGATCCCTCCGGAAGCGTTCATGCATGGTCTCCTCGAAATGCCCAGATCTGTGGATTTTCAATGGATAAACTGATCGTCAGCATTCATTGACGTACATTACTTGACGGGCTACGAACCCATCCAGGAAAGATACTTGATTGAAGGGCCAGGATGCCTGGTGATCTAGTGGCCAATGAAGCTTCAGCCCTTAGGTGAATATTTTTTGGCCTTTTCATTCAACTCCTCGATGGTCATAACTCCTTGCTTTCTGAAAACCTCATGTCCATCCACGTAAAGTATGAATGTCGGCAAAGCGTCGACCTGTTGTGACTTCATCAATGCAGGTTGTGCACCTCCATCAATATTCAGGACTTTCACTTTACCCTCCTGTTGTTTTCTGAAATCACTCACGATCGGCTCCATTTTTTTACAAGGTGGACACCATGGAGCTCCAAAATCCACCAGCACCATTTTTGCTGATGAGGCCATAGCTGAATATTCAGCGTCAGTTACGGGAGGGATATCTGATTGGCCTTCGATGGGAAGCCCCGCGTTTCGCCATGATGTAATCCCGCCTTCCAAATTGGTCACCACAGCAAATCCTTGTTGACGCAGATAATCTGCTGCGGCTGCACTTCGCCCTCCACTCAAGCAATACACGAAGACGGGTTTGTTCTTATCTAAATATTGCGTACGGTCTTTGAACTGCGGCTGATCCCGCCAATCGGCCTGAAGAGAGTTCTTGATATGGCCTGAACGATATTCTTCCGCCGTGCGAACGTCAAGTAATTGAACAGGTCCATTACTGATCGCCTGACTATATGTTGAAGGAGACATCATTTTGTTGTCCTGTGCGGTGCTGGTGAAAGAACTGATGAGGATCATCATCAGAACGGGGATCGATTTTTTGTCCATATGATAAATTAAAGGATAAAGTTAGCAAATCAAAAGTGTTCAAAAGGAGAATATGCTGTTGTTCGTGATCAGGGAAATTACCAGCAGGGGACTCAGTAGTCCCAAAAGCCAGAGCATGGTGAGGAACAATTGCTGAACGGTGCTGGGCTGCAGCAACATGTCTTCATCATCTTCGTGTCTTGTTTTCCAGGCAGATCGCACCTGCATTAGTAGTCGGGCCATCAGGAAAAGGGCTATGGTTCCCAAGAGAACACTTTTCATTGACCAAGCCATGACAGTGAGGAGAATGATGGCAAATGCGGTGAAAATGGATTGGATGGGGAAAGACCAACGTGGCATCATGGTGAAAAGCAACTGACCTCCATCAAGCGGCTTGATGGGGAGAAGATTGAAAACGTTCAGTAAAAGAAACATCAGGCCGAGGGGATAAAGCCAGTGAATGCCCATCCTGTCGTAAGCGATCAGGAAAGCCGTTCCAACGATTATTCCGGGTATTGGTCCAGCCAATATCATGAGACATTTTTTAAATGGGGTTGACTTTTCATGCTTGCCGGATACAAACGCTCCAAAAAAAGGCACGAAAAAAAGCCTGATGTCTGTATACCCGATCCATTTCATACCCAAAGCATGTCCGGATTCATGTACCCCTATGACTATGATTAGATAGATGATGCTGCGGAGGTCATGGAAAACTAAATAATAGATCAGGACGTACAGCAGCAGGCTGGTGGTGGTTCGCAACATCTTCCCCGAACGTCTCTTCCAATCGTCTGCGTCCTGAGGCTGATCTTCCCATCTGTTGAGCGGTTCAGTCATGAGGTCTACATGGTAAGAGCCTCAAGTTAGAGGTTTTTCCATTAGGGTAGATGTCACTAGGTTGAACAAGGTAACTGTAGATGCAATGGAATGTCATATGTGCAGGGATCTCAAATTAATAAAGGGATCCTTACTCATTTCTTTTTTTGATCTGAACGGATTCAACTAAAGCGACATTGAGTATTCTGCACAAAATTCTGCAGTCTCAGTAGCTGCTGCTGCAGGTGAAAATGCTAGTTATAAGGATGGTGTGATGATATTTTCACGAACCCAAGGTGGGCTTATGCACGAAGATTCTGTAAGAGGTCAAACATGTACATTCAGGCTACTGTTTAGGGTATAGGAAGCCTTGAATGAATCACTTCATGCATGCTACATGATTTCTTATCGTAAGTTATTTGAAACAATACAAATATTTGTACATTTTCAAATCACTGTTACACACGTCTACCCTGAATGATATTTAGTAAAATAGCAATGATGGCTATAACAAGTAATATGTGAATGATTCCACCTGCATGGTACCCTATGAACCCGATCAGCCAGCCAATGACCAGTAAAACAGCAATTATGTACAAAATGTTTCTCATGATTTATTTGAATTCATATTATTGAAAGTGAAGGTATTTCTTGGAAAAGTCATATTAAATGATCTCCATCATCTATTGATGCCATTCTCAGCATCATTCTAAAATCAGTACACTCAAAATCTTTCTGCTTTTTGGGGTCAATAATGCTTTACGCAAGGGATATTATTTATGGCATATTATTCAATGAGGGAGTTCCATTGACCTGTATTTTTGATTTCTTAGAAAATCAATTTTTCTTCTCGTTTTTGGAAAAACAGGGCACTTCTGCGCTGGTTTCACTGGTTACCCGGAATCATTTGAAACGATTCCTGTAACCTAAGTGGTTCTTGCCATTATTTTTAATCCAACTGGCGGGCGTGTATTTTTCACAACTATGGTATGACCGCCACGTTTAGGGGTCCCAATCCCCGTTTATGGCCTCCTGCTCATCCCGGCAATTGAGCAGAATTGTAACATCTAGAAAAGCATCTACCATCCGCTCTTTTTTTTAACTATGCCGTCACGGCATAGATGCGAAACAAATTTCGGAACAGTTTTATTTCAGCTCGTTGATAGGCAGATTGTTTCTGATTTACCAGATCATGTTGGCATTAGAGGCAGTGTCTTTTATTCCCAGGCTTAGGAATTGTATTATACCGTGCCGGGCTATAATGGTTTATTCCGTAGTATCAGCGCTCAAAAATTATATCATCACAGAAGAATCACGATTTTGAACACCGAAACAAAATCGTATGGCTTTTTTTGCTCTTGGAGGGATTTGATGGCCTGGAAACTAACGGGATAGCGTCTTCCTGAAAAAGTCATAATCAATGTGCGTGGATAATTTCTAAACCGGATCCTGCTTCTTCCACAGCTTCTTCAGCCGAAATAGCTCTTCTAAAACCCTGCAGGGTTTGTCCAAAGTTTTCGATTTAATATTTTAGAAAGGGTTGGGGAAAAAGAGTAAAGGTGTCTTGGGGAAATTTAGAGATACCCTACGGGCACTTCAATGAGGAGCAATTCGGAATCCTCCAGAATAATCAGTTCTATCCTTTGGGTGTCCGTAATGCCGATGCCGTCTCTTTTATTCAACAGTTGATCATCTAGTTGGACTTTCCCGGATATGATGAATACATAAAGTCCTGTTCCCTCCGATCTGAAAGTATAATCTATTTCTTGTCCGGGTTTATACTTGCCTATACTTAACCAGGCATCCTGATTACTCTCTAAAGAATCATCACGACCATCTGGAGATACGAGAAGTTGCCATTTCTCATCACGTCCAGCCGGGTTGAACGACCTGTCCCTATATTGAGGTGTTACATTGCGCATTTTCGGAATGATCCAGATCTGCAGGAATTTTACCTGTTCGGTATCCGAGGCATTCATTTCTGCATGCATTAATCCAGTACCTGCTGACATCAACTGCACATCACCCGGACGAATGACGCCTTGGTTTCCCATGGTATCAATATGCTTGAGTGCACCCTCCAAAGGGATGGAGATGATCTCCATGTTTTCATGGGGGTGTTTCCCAAAACCCCGGCCCGCTGCAACGGTATCATCGTTGAGTACCCGGAGAGCTCCGAAATGTACGCGGGTGGGATCATGGTAACTGGCGAAGCTGAATGTATGCCAGCTGTTAAGCCATCCATGATCTGCATGGCCGCGAGATGCTGCAGCGTGAAAGACGGTGTTCATGGCGAGCTTTTCCTTTTGCGGTTCTATGACTGTAGCGTCAATTTAAAGTGAAGAGGAAGCCCCATCCGATGGGGACGGGACTTCCGTGATGGATCGTTTAGTGGGATCAGCCTTCAACTTTGTCCGCTTCCACATGAATATGCAGTTTCACTTCGTCTGATACAACGGCACCGCCAGCTTCAGTAAGAACATCCCATGTGAGTCCGAAATCCTTGCGTTTGATCTTGCCATTGATCTCGAAACCCGCCTTGGTCTTACCGGAGAAGGGATCTTTGGTGGTCCCGAAATGGTCCACTTCCAATTGTACCGCCTTGGTCACACCTTTTATGGTCAGGTTGCCCTTCAGGTGGTAATCTTCTTCATCAACCTTGATGAATTCGGTGCTTTCAAAGCTTATCTCCGGAAAATTAGCCGAATCAAAAAATTCGGCCGACTTCAAATGCGTGTCCCTGTAATCAGAGGCCGTGTCGATACTGTCGGTTTTGGCGCTGAAACGGATCGTTGCACCCGTGAAATCAGTATTTACGGTTTCGATACTGCCGCTGAAATCTTTGAATTTTCCTGTGGTTGTGGATATGACCAGGTGCTTGACCTTGAAGCCGATCTCACTGTGGTGGCTGTCGATGACCCAATGTGCGGGTGCTGTTGTGGAATCCATGATTGATTGGTTTAAATTAATGTTGTAACATTAAAATTAGATAAATTTTCCGAATATCCTTTCTGAAATGGCCAGGTTTCAGAAATTTTTAGGGAATTTCTCATGGCGAGTAAAAAAAGAACACCGCCGGCACTTGAAATTTCCTGACTATCCTTGATGGGGTGGGCTACTTTCCAAAGGATGTGGTTACGGGAAATGATGGCCTTGAGATGATCAATGTTAGGATCATTTTATATGATTGCAGACCTGATCAACATCGTTCAAAAGGGCACTCCCGGTAACTCAACATAATTGCATTGAAGTTGCGATATTCGCTGCAGGTGTTTGAATTGTTCATGTTTTGGATCCTCAATTGATAAAATGTCAGCAGATCAGTCGGATAAATTCAATATGTTCTCCAATCGATTGGCCAAAGTCAACCGGCATTTATCCAGGCAAGCGGTCCGGCAGGGGATCAGCGCATATCGATTGTACGACCGTGATCTTCCTGAATTCCCATTGATCATTGACCGCTATGGGGATCGTATACAGGTGGCTGAATATCGGAGTCGGCATACATTGATTGAAGAGGAACATGCAGCCTGGTTGGAGGGTAGCCTATTAGCTGTGGAACATACTCTTGGGGTTCCTGCGGAGCATATTTACCTGAAAGAGAGGAAACGAAAAGCAGATCGTGTTGATCAGTACGTCAAAGGAGGCGATAGCGGGGATTTTTTCAGCATAATGGAAGGAGGTCTTTCCTTCCTGGTCAACTTGGGAGATTATCTGGATACCGGACTTTTTCCGGATCACCGGATCACGCGCGGAATGGTCAGGGATCAGGCAAAGGGCAAGCGTGTGCTGAATCTTTTTTGTTACACGGGTGCTTTCTCCGTGTATGCTGCAGCCGGTGGTGCCAAAGAAGTGGTTTCGGTGGACATGTCGAACACCTACCTGAATTGGGCGCGTAAGAACATGTTGGAGAATGGCTTCCCGGAAGGGGATCGATACACATACATAAGGGATGATGTCATGAAGGTCCTTCCCTCATTGCCAGACGAGCATTTTGATATGGTCATCCTCGATCCTCCAACTTTCAGCAACAGCAAAAAGATGGACGATTATTTAGATATCCAAGAAGATCATGCCGGAATGATCGATCTGGTTTTACAAAAGGTCAGGAAGGGAGGGATTATTTATTTCAGTACGAATGCCAGGCATTTCGTGATGGACAAAGCTTCCATTCATGCCGAAGGCATAAAGGATATAACAGGTGCTACGACTCCATTTGATTTTGCAGGTAAATTACAGCGGTGTTGCTACGTGATCAGTAAATGATGCATGGTGATTTGGGAGGGCTCAAATTTTTATTTTTTCCATTTGATGTTGCACCCTATGCTTGGATATTGCAAGGTGGGTACTTGTTGCCCTGTTACAAGTGCATCGAGCGCATGACGCATGTCTTGACCCGTCACGTTCTTTCCATTTCCAGGTCTGGACTCGTCAAGTTGTCCCCGATAAACAAGGTGTAGTGTGCTGTCGTAGAGGAAGAAGTCGGGCGTACAGGCGGCCTGATAGGCTCGGGCCACTTCCTGATCCTCATCAAAAAGATAAGGGAAATCGTAACCGCATGAAGTGGCAGTCGCTTTCATCTCGATCGGTCCATCATCAGGATATTGTGCAATATCGTTGCTGCTGATGGCGATCAGATTTATGCCTTTGGGGCGATAATCTGCCGAGATCGCCACGATCGCGGGATTCACATGCTTGACGAATGGACAGTGGTTGCAAATGAACATCACCAGTGTTCCCAGTTTCCCTTTCATTTCGGTTAGGCTCAACAGCGAGTCACTCACAGTATCGATTAAACGGAAGTAAGGTGCCTTTCTGCCCAGTGGCGCCATGACCGATGGTGTACGTGCCATTATTTCTTGTCTTCTGATTTGTCGGCTTCCAGGTATTCTTTCCTCACGAGATATTCATATGGCTTGAACATGTGGTGAGTCCACATGGCCTTGGGATCGTCCGGGTACAATTTTTTATAAGCGGAATCTGGCTGCAGTACGATGAAGGTCCCCGCTCGCATGTAGTTCATGGTATTGGCATAAGTCGGCTCAATGTATTGTGGTAGTGACTTCCTGACCAATTTCCCAATGGTTCCGCCCAGATTTTTCTGCAATCTGTCGCGTGATCCGTTGACGGCCCGATTCATTTTGTTGTATACCCCTTTCAGATACCAGTTCGCTGGCCACTTTTGTTTTTTAAATACCGGCCCAAGGTTAGTGAAGGGGTTTACGGGATTGAAATCCGAGAGTGTCTGAG
Organism: uncultured bacterium; assembly: GCA_903826405.1. Taxonomy (GTDB): domain Bacteria; phylum Bacteroidota; class Bacteroidia; order Chitinophagales; family Chitinophagaceae; genus Pollutibacter. The sequence goes on along the minus strand of CAIKEH010000008.1, from coordinate 51,075 downwards.
CTGTGGGGCCTGCTTCTGGGACCCAATCCGCTGCATTGACCACGGTATATGACCAGCCCCCTCGGGTCAGGAATTCATAATCATAGGCATAATATAAATTCCCGGGTTTCGGCGCTGCGCTGCAATAGGATTTGAAAACGATATCTGCCGGCAGGTCCCCTTTTTTCTGCAGGTATCTCAGGTAAGAAGTCATCAGATAACAGATGGCACCTCCCTGGCTATGACCCATGAGCAGAAAGGATCTCATGTTTTTCTGGGTATAGTACTCCTTTATGGTCCTGACAACAGTGGGAGCAAGATAAGCCGTTCCCAGTGCGAAGCCCAGGTGCACCGCTGCCTTTTCATCCTCAGCGAATTGGTATTGGAAGGTGGTGCTATCATCTAAGTGCAAGGAACCTTTTGCGGCGACCATAGGAGAGTATACATCAGCCAGCCAACTTTCCAGTTTCATCACGGTTCCTCTGATTGTGATCACACCGATGCCATCCGGAGAAGTCCAGAAACTCCATCGATTCCTGAGTCCGACTTCTTCAGAGAAGAACTGATGGGTGTATTTCAATCCGGGTTTCTCTGGTAAACGCTGCAGGCTGTCCGCCCATTGGGAATTGATATCCAGCATATCGAGATATTCCTTGGCATCAAAGCCACTATGCAGGGTGGCTTGACCTTGGCTGATCATTGGGATCAGTATAAACATCCATTTGAAGAAGGTCTTCATGTGTCTTTAATTATATTATCCACGAAATTAATGATTTGACTTCGGAACCTGATTGCCACTTCCATACCGGAAACAATTCCTCGGTACTTCAAGGTTGAGTCAACCCCGAGACCTTTTATGAATTGAGGCTGAAGCCAATTTGCCCGATTATGCCCTTACAGTTAATGAATTCGTTTAATTTCGATTGAATGGACACCCATATCGGCCAGGATCTGGCTCATGCGGCTGAATTGTTGCTCAAGGGCGAACTCGTGGCGATACCTACCGAGACGGTTTACGGACTGGCTGGGAACGGCCTCGACGAGGAGGCCGTATTGCGGATCTACGATGCCAAACAGCGTCCACGATTCAACCCTCTGATCTTACATGTGGCGGATATGAAACAACTTGCAGATTTTGCAACTGAGATTCCCGAACAATGTTATCGTTTGGCAGAAGCCTTTTCTCCCGGCCCGATCACTTTCCTCCTGCAAAAAAAGTCAATAGTACCTGATATCGTAACGGCCGGCAGTGACATGGTAGCCTTGAGGATCCCTGATCATCCCATGACGCTTCAATTGCTCCGGATGATCCAATTGCCTCTGGCGGCTCCCAGTGCCAACCCATTCGGTTATGTCAGCCCGGTTACGGCGCAACACGTTTTTCAAAGCCTTCAGGGAAGGGTGGCATACATACTTGATGGTGGGCCATGCTCAGTGGGGCTGGAATCCACCATTGTAGGATTCCAGGATGGGGGCCTTGTCATTCACCGCATGGGGGGCATTGCCGTCGAAGAAATCAAAAGGGTGGCAGCGTGTCCGATCATTATCAATGTATCTTCAAGTCGCCCTGTGACTCCGGGACAGTTGAGCAGTCACTATGCTCCGCACGCACCATTGTGGATGGGGGATATCGACTCCCTGCGGCAGGTGCATGTTGGAAAAAAAATGGCCATCATTTCCTTTTCCCGAAAATATCGGAATCCAGAGCCGACATATTCTTTCGTGTTGTCTCCAGAGGGTGACCTTCATGAAGCCGCAAGGAATCTGTTCAGTGTGTTGAGGAGCATCGATTCTTTAGGAGTGGATATCATTTTGGCGGAACGTTTGCCTGAAGTGGGACTTGGCCGTGCCATCAATGACAGACTGCATCGTGCACAGGTCTTGCACAAGATCTGAAAGGGTTGGAGTTCAATCCGAAATCAGTTCACTCAGTTCCAGCCAGCGCATCTCTTTCTTGTCAAGAAGTTCCGAAATGACTTGGATGCGGTTTGCCATTTCCTGCAATCTATCGAAGGGCTGGGATCCTGAATTCAGGGTTTCCTCTAGCTCTTTTTTCTCTTTACCCAAAACTTCGATCTCTTTACCGATCTGTTCGAATTCCCTCTTTTCCTTGAAGCCAGCTTTTTTCTTTTGCTCTGCGGGAAGGCTTTTAGGATTTAGCTGCGGACTTGCAAGTTCAATTTTTTGCTGATTGATTGGCTTTTGTTCCTTGGGCAATGTTTCTTTAAGTCTGTAATCCGCATATGTCCCGGGAAAATCACTGACCACACCATCGCCTTCAAAAACGAAAAGATGGTCGACCAATCTGTCCATAAAGTAACGGTCATGGCTCACGATGAGCAAGCATCCCTGAAAGTCGAGCAGGAAATTCTCGAGGACGCCGAGCGTGGGAAGGTCCAGATCGTTCGTAGGTTCGTCGAGGATGAGGAAATTGGGATTTCGAAAAAGTATGGTCAGGAGATGCAACCTCCTCCTTTCACCGCCGCTTAACTTGCTGACAAATGTATATTGCTGGTCAGGGGTGAACAGGAAAAGTTCAAGGAACTGTGCTGCGCTGAGCGATCCACCTTTGGCAAGAGGAAAATTTTCTGCAATCCCCTTAACGTATTCAATGACTCGCATATCTTCCTTCATCACGAGTCCCTGTTGAGAATAATATCCGAATATCACGGTCTCGCCGATATTGATCTTTCCACTGTCAGGCACTTCCAATTCCTGGATCAAGTTGATGAACGTGGACTTCCCTGCGCCATTCTTTCCGATCACCCCAACGCGTTCACCTTTCTTGAATGTATAGTCGAATCCTTTCAAGATTACTTTTTCCCCGAACGACTTGTACACTTTTTTAAGTTCGGCAATCTTTCCGCCCAGTCGGTTCATCTTGACCTGCAACTCCAGTTGGTTGTCCTCCAATTTTTGTTTGGCCTTGGATTCGACCACATAAAAAGCATCCTGCCGGCTTTTCGATTTGGTTGTTCTGGCCCGGGGTTGTTTGCGCATCCATTCCAATTCCCGGCGGTAGGTGTTCCTAGCCTTTTCAATGCTGGCAGCGTCACTTTCCTGTCTGGCTGATTTCTTTTCCAGGTAATTCTCGTAGTCCCCCTTGTAGACATGGATATGGCTACCCTCGAGTTCCCAGATTTCATCGGTCACATTGTCCAGAAAATACCTGTCGTGTGTGACCAGTAGCAGGGTGATGTTCTCCTTATTCAGGTAATGCTCCAGCCATTCAACCATCTCCACGTCCAGGTGGTTAGTGGGCTCGTCCATGATGAGCAATGTGTGCTTGTGTTCGAACCCGATATCGATGAGGGTTCGGGCGAGGGCCACACGTTTTCGTTGCCCTCCACTCAATGTTCTTGCCTTTTGCTGCAACTGGTGGATATTCAGTTTTCCGAGGATCTGTTTCACCTTGGTGTCAAAATCCCATGCGCCGAGTTCGTCCATTCGGATGATGGCATCATTCATGGCATGGCTATCATCGGAGTCTCCTGCAGATTCGAATGCGCGGATGGCATTCATGATGGGATGGTCGTGGAAAAATATATTGTCGAGTATGGTCGAATCTTCGAAGAAGTCGGGATCCTGCTCGAAAAGGGCGATATCCACGTCTTTGTGTACCCAAATCTTTCCTTCGTCGGGGGTTTCTTTACCCGCCAGAATGCGCAGGAGGGTAGTCTTTCCGGAGCCATTACGTGCGATGAGTGCGATCTTGTCACCCTCCTCAACGTGAAAGGAGATCTTGCTGAACAGTGGCTTTATCCCGAAGGATTTTCCCAGACTTTCTGCAGAGAGATAATGCATCGCGCAAAGTTAGTGCATATCGGCTGTCTTGCTGGTATCAATCCTTCGCGTAGAAGAATCTTTGTGACGATGGGCATTCATTTTGCAACTCGGTAGATGAGGTAACAGATGATCAGGCTGGTGGTGAGGATCAGAGGTATGCGAACGTTGTCCCATTGCTTTTTTCTGCTCTTATCGGACATATATTCATGAAGTTCATGACTGCCCTTGTCTTCTTCCCTGCAAAAAAGGGCCAGTCTCTGGGACAAGGTGGCCGCCTGCTCGAATTCAAGTGGTTTAGCACATCGGAGGGCCGTGAGCAGGATCTCATGGGTGATATTCCTGTCTGCTTCAGTCTTCAAGCCTTCAACTGCCTCTGGGGAAAGGATCTGCAAGAGGTGATTCAATAGTCCCGACCGATCGATATGATAGGCGTCTTGCCGGGAGATGTATTTGTCGAGATGCAGCATGTCCTTGAGGATGTTCACACTGGTAAGTGGGTTCATCGCCGACATCCGCCTTCCCACACTCTTCTCATACCATCGCTGCTGCAGGTAGGCGTCTTTTTTATCTGGATCGGTCAAAGTATCGTATGCCTCCTGAATCTCGCGGAAATAGGCTGCTGCCACCGGATCCTCCGGGTGTTTATCCGGATGGTATGTCATGGCCAGCCGTCGATAGGCTTTTTTAATTTCCCTATCTGAGGCTTGTGGCCCCAGCTCAAGGATCCCGTAATAATCCTTCAATGCCATATGCAAATGTCAGAACTGTGATCTGAATAAAAAAGTACTATGCTCACTAAGTATTTTGATATATATGAAAGGGGGATAGTGATCTTTTTCGCAGTAACTTTGCAGGAAATTCATCATGGCCATGAGGAAGTTTTTCGCCGTATCAATCCTATTTTATTTAGTATCCTGTGGCAGTCATTCGGATAATGCACCGCAAGCAGGGGACACACTCAAGCCTGTTTCTGAAACAAACAAGGAGGAGTCCCATGCTTCCAAAGGGAAGCGTGCAGGGGCTGCTGAGGTCATGGCAAGGAAACCCATACCCATACTCTGCTACCACCAGATCCGTGATTGGAAGCATGAAGACTCAAGAATGGCCAGGGATTATATTATGCCTATTGACAACTTCAAGGATCAGATGAAGGTTCTTCATGATAGTGGCTATCATACCATTCTTCCCGACCAGTTGTACGATTATCTGGTTTATGGCAGCCCGCTTCCTACACATCCGGTCATGCTGACTTATGATGATACGGATGAAGACCAGTACACGGTGGCCAAGCCGGTCATGGACCAATATGGTTACAAGGGCGTTTTCTTCATCATGACCGTGTCCATAGGTAAGAATCATTACATGAGCAAGGATCAGATCAGGGAACTTTCTCAAGCAGGCCATGTGATCGGATCCCATACCTGGGATCATAAGAACGTGAAGAAATATGAGGAAGCGGATTATGTTACGCAGATCGAAAAGCCGACCAAACAGTTGAGGGAGATCACGGGCAAAAAGATCGATTATTTCGCATATCCTTTTGGACTCTGGAGGCCCGAAGCGATACCCCATCTCAAGGAACATGGATTCCGGGCAGCATTCCAGTTATATGCGCCCAACGACCCTAACGACCCACTGTATACCATCCGAAGGATCATTGTTGCCGGAGGCATGTCCGGTGCGTCCATGCTGAAGGCCATGCGCAACAATTTCAAGTGAGAACCCGCTTTTTAATGCATTGATGCCAGACCCTGATGGGTTGCCTGATTTCACCTGATCGAACTGGGTGGACTGCAAGTACATTTAAGGAACATCTTTATTCAATTTCCGTTTTGCGGAGCCGTGAAAAAATGTACATTGGGGAATGAAGAAAATATCATTACTCCTGCTTGCCGTTTCGGCTTTGATGACCGTATATGCCCAATCCAAAAAGGACGATCGGGTTTTTTTTCAACTTAAGATCTATAATTATTCAACCACTCAACAAGGGGAAGGCATACATAGATTCCTGAAAGATTCCTACCTGCCAGCACTTCATCGTCAGGGCTACAAGTACATTGGAGTTTTCTCTGATCTTTCCAATGATACCGGTTCGGTCAAGAAGATCTATGTGTTGGAGGAATATGCATCGATCGAGAAACTGCTTGCATCCGATCAGAAATTACTTGAGGACAAAGCGTATCAGGCAGCAGGGGCCGATCACTTGAACGCATCGCCCGATCAGCAACCCTTTTCCCGCATCGAAACCATCCTGATGAAGGCATTCCGGTATGCACCCAGACTCATGTTGCCCGATCTGAAAAATCCAAGGGAGAATCGTGTTTATGAATTGAGGAGTTATGAAAGCCCTACCCAAATGAAATTGGTGAGCAAGGTGCACATGTTCAATGAAGGTGGGGAAGTGCCTTTGTTCAAGCGTCTTGAGTTCAACTCTGTCTTCTATGGTGAGGTGATCGCAGGAAGCAAAATGCCTAACCTCATGTACATGACCACTTTCGAGGATATGGCCAGCCGCGAATCTCATTGGGTGCAATTCTTTGATGCGCCTGAATGGAAGATATTGGTTGTAAAGCCAGAGTATCAGAAGAATGTTTCTCATGCCGATATCATTTTCCTGCGCCCAACACCTTATTCCGATTATTGATCCATTTTCCTTAGGCTTGAGTTCTACCGGAAATTCACCAACATCATGATCAAGTTCTACATTACTTTACTAGGCATTCTGATTGGAGAGGCATCTGTTTCCCAATCCCTTGACACCGCAATGATCCGGAGGATCAAAGAAGAGGCAACAGCTCATTCGCAGCTGACTTTGATCGCCCATCAGCTGACCGATGTTAGCGGACCCCGGTTGACCAATTCGACCGGTTACCGCAAGGCCAGTCAATGGGTGGTGGAGAAGGTCAAGAGTTGGGGTCTTACTCGTGCTCATACTGAACCTTGGGGCGAATTCGGTCCGGGTTGGACACTGGAACGTTGTTACGCGGCGATGAGAATTCCCTACTATGCCCCATTGATCGCACATCCTGTTGCCTGGTCGATGGGTACGCAAGGAGAGATCAAGGCGCCCGTTGTGGTCATCAGCTCTCTGGATCTGGAATCCATCAAGCAAGCGGGTTCAACGTTGAAGGGTAAGATCGTGTTGTTCGCAGATTCTTATTCTGACCTAGGGATGCCATTCAAGCCGACAGCAGAAAGGATGGAAGATTCCGCACTCCGCAAGCTTGGGGATACGTATATGGAAGATCCTAAGGATCTGGATCTCATGGCAGTTTATTTTGCACAAAGACGGAAAGCATTGGAACAGCTTCAGGCTAACGGCGCCTTGGCAATATTATTTAACGGTCATGGCCGGGATGGCACCATTTATGTGGATGGTTATGATTATAAGAAAGGTATGCAGCTACGCATACCCCAGTTGGTGGTTTCCGCTGAAGATCTGCTCAGGATGAAAAGGCTTGTGGAGGGTGGAACGAAGGTTGAACTGGAACTGGATATAAGAACTAAACTTAATCTGGATGATATCCGTGCTTCCAATGTGGTTGCGGAGATAGAGGGAACTGATCCTTCGCTGAAATCGCAATTGGTCATGCTTGGAGGACACCTTGATTCCTGGCATAGTGGAACGGGAGCAACGGATAATGCCGCAGGATGTACCGTTGCATTGGAAGCCTTGAGGATACTCCGATCACTAGGCGTGAAACCTCGCCGCACCATCCGGCTGGTACTCTGGGGAGGGGAGGAGCAAGGCCTTATTGGGTCCTATTATTATTCCAAGATGCATTTCGGCGATCCGGCAACCATGAAGCTGCTTCCAGAGCAAGAGAAGGTTTCCGCATATTACAACCTGGATAACGGATCAGGGCGGATCAGAGGTATTTTCCTCCAGAATAATGATGCAGCTGGGCTCATCTTCCGTGACTGGTTCACTGCTATTGGTGACCCATCTGTTCAATCCATCACGCGTGGGAATACGGGGGAAACGGATCATTTTACATTGGATGCAGTGGGGATCCCAGGCTTTCAATTCATACAGGATCCTTTGGAATATGAAACGCGAACGCATCATTCCAACATGGACGTCTACGATCATCTTTTGATATCCGACCTTCAGCAGGCCGCTTTCATCATGGCCGTTTTCGTTTATAATACCGCAATGCGTGACGAGATGATGCCCAGGAAACCATTGCCGGCCCCCGGAAAGTGGCTATTCTCTGATATACTTTGATGTTCCTTACATCCGAAAAAAAGGGAAAGTCCCTGAGACATTTTCCGGGAAAACGGTATGGCCGAAGCTCAGTTTTTCAGGGATGCCAGATCGATGACGAAGCGATATTTCACATCTGCTTTAATCAACCGTTCATAGGCTTCGTTAACTTGTTGAATGGGGATGATCTCCACATCAGATACGATGTTATGCTCTGCACAGAATTCGAGCATCTCCTGAGTTTCGCGAATGCCTCCGATCAGTGAACCAGCAAGGGTTCGCCTGCGTCCGATCAAAATATTTGCTGCTACCGGGGGGGCTTCAGGCGGAACGCCTACGAGTACCATGGTCCCGTTCAGAGCCAGCAGGTGCAGGAATCGTTTATAGTCGTGTTTGGCAGAAACGGTATTCAGGATGAAGTCGAAATGTTGCCTTTGTGTTTTCATGATGGCGTCGTCCGTGCTCAATACGAAATGATGTGCCCCCATTCTTCTGGCATCTGCTTCCTTGGCTGGATGTGTACTATGAACGGTCACCTCAGCGCCCATCGCCGAGGCGATCTTGACCCCCATGTGACCAAGTCCACCCAATCCGATGACGGCCACTCTTTTTCCAGGACCGACTTTCCAAAATCGCAAGGGCGAATAAGTAGTTATGCCGGCACAAAGTAACGGTGCCACACCGGGGAGGTGGAGTTTGTCGGATATCCGCAGGACATAATTTTCATCTACGACGATCCCTGTGGAGTATCCTCCCTGAGTGAGTGTCACTCGGTCTTTCTCAAAACTGTTATAGGTGCTGTTCATCCCTTGGTCACAGTATTGCTCTTCTCCCGCCAGGCAACTGTGGCAGGTTCTACAGGAGTCGATGAAACATCCAACGCCCACTAGATCCCCTGTTTTGAATTTGGTTACCTGTGCTCCAACTGAAGTGACTTTGCCGACGATCTCATGACCCGGAACCATGGGATATTTGGAGCCACCCCATTCATTTCGTGCCTGGTGTACATCCGAATGACAAATGCCACAGTATAATATCTCGATCTGTACATCATGGATCCCTGTATCCCTTCTCTCTATAGGATAAAGGGAGAGTGGAGAAATGGCGGATATCGCCGCATAGGCATTTGTGATCGTCATCTTTTTATATTAAACTGGTCACTATAATGAAAAATCCCCTGGATCATTCATCAGATCCTGCAAAAACGCAATGGAAAATTGTTGGTCAAGTCTGTCTAGTCAAAGGAATCGTACTCCTTTCACTTCTCCGATCAATCCTTCTCCATATGCACTGGATGGTGTCTGGTATCCCGCTTTCCAATCTCCTGCAAGTACCTTCTCGACTATGAGCAAAGAAGCGCGAACGGTCATCTCATATCCTTCGGGACCTTCAAGACGGGCAATGGCTTGTACACCCTTGTTATTGGTAACCTCGGCCCATACCAGGCTCTTGCCATTTGCGCGTGCATTAGGATCAGGTCCTGCTGGACGGCTATTGATCTTTTTTCTGATCAGCCCCCTAACCATTTCTGTACGAAGAGCCCAATTGAATAGCCACTGTGCTTTGAGTATCCGATGGGTCTTGGGTGGAACAGCGGTGAATGTCTCGATATCGGGTATGCCGGTGGAATGATACGCGGTGGAAATATCCCCCCAGGGGATGCTCATCACGAAACGCTTTTTGGAGCCGAAGTCGACTGTCATTCCATGCTCTCCCAACGGGCGACGAACGATCTTGCCGTTTATCCGGCAAGCGCCACCTTCACCTAGCTTGCCTGCCATGGTAGTGGCTGTTCCGTGTGAAAGCGAACTGCCCAGGGAGGCAAAGGCGATGCGGAGTTTGCTGGCATCAGGCATCTGTTTTTTCAATTTCAGAGCGAGGCAATCCGTGGGTACCACATCGAACCCCGTTCCCGGGAGCAACATGATACCTGCATGTGCAGCAGCCTCTCCATATTTTTTGACGATCTCAAAGCAGGATATGTCGCCGTTGATATCAAGATAGTGAGTGCCGGTGGAGATACAGGCTTCCACCATCTGACCGGCCGTGTCGATGAATGGACCGGCACCATGCATGACCACGTTCACTTCGCGCAAAGCAGTCGCCAAAGCTTCCTGATCATCAAGAGCGAAAATGCGATAAGGAAGTCCCAACTCCTTGGCAAGAGGTTCTACTCGGGATGCAGATCTTCCGGCAAGTATCGGTTTCAAACCCCTGTTGCAAGCCTCACGTGCAATGAGTTCCGCCGTGTAACCATTGGCTCCATATATTAGGAACGTATTTTTTTTCATCAAGTATCCTTTACGGGCATCAAATATACTCTTTTCCGCTTGCGGGATACTTTTGTAAATTGCTCGTTCAGCAACCCTACATATTCCATGAAAAATCTCATAATGGTGCTTCTTTCGATCTTGGTAAGCATCGGGACTCATGCACAAACCGGCCCAGTCAATCCTTTCGATACCACGATATACGGGCGTAATCCACAAGCAGGTCGTTTTGTACAGATTCGGGGTTTCAGGATGTACTATGAAACTTACGGTCAGGGCGAACCACTGCTGATCATTCATGGTAATGGCGGTTCCATAAATAATTTTCTGTATCAGATACCCTACTTTTCGACCCATTACAAAGTGATCCTTGCGGACAGTCGTGCTCATGGAAGATCGACTGATACGGGTGATTCCCTCAGTTATGAGATGATGACGGACGATCTGAACGCACTTCTTGACACGCTGAAAGTGAAACAGGCCAATGTCATCGGCTGGAGTGATGGTGGGATCAATGGGTTGTTACTGGCGATCCGTCATCCGGAAAAGGTGGGTAAGCTCGCCATTACCGGGGCCAACCTGTGGCCGGACAGTACCGCTGTGGATCCTTGGGGCTCCCGGTGGGCAAAGGGTTTGAATGACGAAGCTGATGCTCAATACAAGACAGGTAAACTGGATCAACAGGCAAAGAACGGCAGAAAGGTCATTCATCTGCTCAGCTACGAACCGCACATCACCATCGCTCAATTGAAATCCATAACCTGCCCGACATTGGTGATCGGAGGAGACCATGACATCATCCTGGCCGAACATACCCTCCTGATCGCAAAGAACATTCCACGGTCTTATTGCTGGATCCTGCCCAACTCCGGACATTCCACTCCGATCTACTATAAGGATGATTTCAACAGGATCGTGCACGATTTTTTCAGCAAGCCGTTCCGGAAGATAGAAGGAGAACGTTTACTTCAATGAAATGAGATCGACTCATATCGATTTCTTAAAGTGTAGCTGAAGGAAAAATCAACGATGCCGGATTGCAGGAAGGCCTGAATCCATGTATATTGCAGAGGATCCTGAAACAGACCAATGTTTAAAAATATAAATGAAAATGCTCAACTCTGTTAAACACATTTCATCTGTTCTATTGCTTTTCTTAAGTCTTTCTTGCAGCAAAGGAAGCGGAGGTGATGGAGGAGGGGGCGGAACGGGCAGTCTTCCTTCAGCTTCAATAAGCAACGTATCCCAGATCCGGACCACAAACTCATCTGTCTATACGTTCACGGTGAGCCTGAATAAGCCCGCTACATCCGGTATAAGCATCGATTATACCACGGTCGATGCAACTGCAAAGGCCAGCGTCGATTACACCGCTACTTCCGGCAAGGTGAGTATTCCAGCCAATTCCAGCAGTGCCCAGGTCTCGGTTAATATAACGGGCGACAGTGCAAGAAAGGATAACCAGTATTTCTTTGTCCAACTGGATAACCCCACCAATTGTACGCTGACCACCAGCAAGGGAACGGGTGAGATCATCAATTCTGATGGCACTTATTTCCCGGTAGACAACAAGGGTTATGATGCACCCGCAACCTATCCGGGCTTGACACTTGCATGGAGCGATGAATTCGATGGCCGGAGTGTGAAAGCTGAAAACTGGTCCTTCGAGCAGGGTAACAATAACGGGTGGGGAAATGCCGAGTTGGAGAATTACACTGACCGCGTCCAGAATGTATTCGTATCCACGGGCAACCTCATCATTGAAGCCCGCAAGGAAGTTTTTGGTGGTTTTGGATATACTTCAGCAAGGATGATCAGTAAGAATAAAAAATATTTCACATATGGTCGAGTGGATATAAGAGCGAAGACACCTACAAGTAAAGGGATCTGGCCAGCACTTTGGATGCTTGGAAATAACATAGATCAGGTCAGCTGGCCCGCATGTGGCGAGGTGGATATCATGGAACAGTTGGGACAGGAATCCGCAAGGACATATGGTACGAGTCACTGGGGCGACAATGTTGCGGGGCACCAGTCCAAGGGAGGCAACACTGTTCTGGCATCCGGATATGATAAGGAATTCCATGTTTACAGTGTTATCTGGACGGCTGATGCGATGAAGTATCTGGTGGATGACCAACAGTATTTTGAAGTGCCTGTGTCTCAGGTGTCCGGTACAAATCCTTTTGATAAGGCATTTTTTTTCATCTTCAACGTTGCGGTGGGAGGTAACTGGCCGGGTAGCCCGGATAACACTACTGTTTTCCCCCAGCGGATGGTCGTGGATTATATCCGGGTATATCAGTAATTGTCAGGGCTTGAGCAGCAATTTCCTGAATTTCTCCAGTTCATCCGACTCCGTCGTCGACAAAGGCTCATTCCGGGAGTATTTCGCCTGGAAGTAAAGTACCCTCTTATGCCCGGGGTATTTTTCGAGGATCGCGGATATGACCTCTCCTTTAGCCTTGTCTTTTTCGAAAAGCGGCTTCGCGATGGGTTTCTCCGTTTTGAAACGGGAGGGTCTTTGCTGTATGATAGCGTTCAGGGTAGCCAGTTTATGCCGCGGTACGGTGTCGATCTTCAATGATTTCGCGTGCAGTCCTTCCAACTGTTTTTTACTTAGCCCACCTCTTTCCTCATATTGTAATGCAAGGCTTTTCAGGAAGGCATTTTCCGGGATGGCGGCTACCGCTGCTTTCAGGATATCCCGGATCACATCCACATCGATCTTCTTTCGCTGTATCATGATGGACTTAACTCAGGTTGCCAGTAATTTTCCGGGTCATGCATAGGCCTCAGTAGGCTCACAGGTACAGACTAAATTTCTGTCCCCATGAGTGTTGTTGACTCGGGATACGCTGGGCCAGAATTTTGAATGACCTACATGTTCTATGGGGAATGCTGCTTCCTCACGCGTGTAGGGCCTGGTCCAGGCGCTGCTGGTGATGATCTCCTGCACATGGGGAGCATTTTTCAGTACATTATCCTTCTTGTCCGCACGACCTTCCTCAATGGCCCGGATCTCCTTCCGGATCCCCAGTAAAGCATCGCAAAAGCGGTCGAGTTCACCCTTGTCTTCACTTTCCGTAGGTTCGATCATGATGGTGCCCGCAACGGGGAAACTCATGGTGGGAGCATGGAATCCATAATCCATCAGGCGCTTCGCGACATCCTCCGCTTCCACATCCGCAGTTTTCTTGAAGGGTCTGAGGTCAACGATGAATTCATGTGCACAAGTACCATGTTCATCCAGATAAAGGATCTCATAATCTTTCTGGAGTCGCGCGCGCATGTAATTCGCATTGAGGATGGCGTATTCGGTGGCTTTTCGCACCCCTTCAGCACCCAATAAACGGATATAGGCGTAAGAGATCAGCAATATACTTGCACTTCCGAATGGGGTAGCGCTTACGGCTTGCCTTGACTCATTGTTTCCGTCCATTTGAACATGTCCCGGTAAGAATGGTGCCAGATGGGCTTTGGTGCAGATGGGTCCCATCCCGGGACCTCCGCCACCATGCGGTATGGCGAATGTCTTGTGCAGGTTGAGGTGGCATACATCGGCGCCGATCAGCCCGGGGGCGGTGAGGCCAACTTGTGCGTTCATATTCGCACCATCCATGTACACCTGGCCGCCATGTTCATGCACGATCTCGGTGATCTCTGTGACAGTCTCCTCGTAGACTCCATATGTGCTGGGGTAGGTGATCATGATGCCCGCCAGTTTATCACTATGCTGTTCGGCCTTTTCCTTCAGGTCGTTCACATCTATATAACCATTGTCGAGAGCTTTCACCACTACCACTTTCATGCCGGCCATGACAGCAGATGCCGGATTGGTTCCGTGTGCTGAAATGGGTATGAGCATGACGTCACGGTGGTCATCGCCTCGGCTCAGATGATAGTTTCGGATCGTCAGGAGTCCTGCATATTCTCCCTGAGCACCGCTATTGGGCTGCAAGCTGCACGCATCCAACGCCGTGATGTTGCAGAGGTAAGCGGATAGATCTTTCACGATCCTCAGGTAACCCTTCGCCTGATCCGCAGGAGCAAAGGGATGCATGCCGCTCCAGTGATGCCAGCTCAGTGGTATCATTTCCGTGGCGGCATTCAACTTCATCGTACAACTTCCCAAAGAGATCATCGAAGTGTTGAGCGATAGGTCTTTATTTTCCAGGAATTTGATATAGCGCATCATGCGACTTTCGCTACGATGTGCATGGAACACCTGCTGCTGTAGAAATGTTGAAGACCGAGTGAGGCCAGCCGGAATATGGTTGAGTATGCTATCATCCGATATGGAGTAACTGACGGGTTCCGTGTTGTTCCCGAAGCAGTTGATGATGTCGAAAAGATCCGTGGGCAGAACGGTCTCATCCAATGATATACCCACATGCTTGTTGTCGATCACCCTGAAATTGATCCGATGTTGACGAGCTTTCTCATGAATGACAGATGCGTCGTCCACTGCTACGCACACGGTATCAAAGAAATATTCACTGGTCAATTCATAGCCGCGAGCAACCAATTCCGATGCGACGGTCTGGGTAAGCATGTTAACGCGTTTGGCTATGGCTTTTAGACCGTGTGGTCCGTGGAATACCGCGTACATGGCTGCCATATTGGCGAGCAGGGCTTGTGCAGTACATATATTGGATGTTGCTTTTTCACGTTTGATGTGCTGTTCGCGGGTCTGCAGCGCCATGCGCAGTGCACGTTTCCCTTGCGCGTCTATGCTGATACCGATGATCCGGCCGGGCATACTGCGTTTGAATTCGTCCTTGGTGGAGAAGAAGGCAGCATGAGGCCCTCCATAACCGAGTGGTACTCCAAATCGCTGTGCGGAACCTATGGCTACATCTGCACCCAACTCTCCTGGCGGAGTGAGCAAGGTGAGGGCCAGCAGATCAGTGGCCATGGCCACATAAGCCCCTACTTCATGCACTCGGCTGATGAAAGCACGATGATCCACGATCCTGCCCCTGCTATCCGGGTATTGTACGATGGCGCCGAAAAAACTTTCATCCAACCTGACAGTTTCGGAATCGCCTATGACGACTTCTATGCCAATAGGCAAGGCACGGGTTTTGATCACATCGATCGTCTGGGGGAACACTGCCTCATCCACGAAAAAACGTCGCCTTTCAATATGGTCATGTTTATTTAGGCTGTTGAAGAACATGGTCATGGCCTCCGCGGCTGCCGTGGACTCGTCCAGTAAAGATGCATTGGCAATGGGAAGGCCTGTGATGTCACAGACCATTGTCTGGAAGTTCAACAAACTCTCCAGCCTTCCCTGCGCAATCTCGGCTTGGTAAGGCGTGTACTGGGTGTACCATCCGGGGTTCTCGAAAATGTTGCGCAGGATGACGCTGGGCGTTATGGTATCGTAGTATCCCTGCCCGATATAATTCCGGAAAATCTGGTTTTGAGTGCTGATCTCCTTGATATGGCGCAGGTAAGCGGCTTCGCTCATGGCTGGGGGTACGGCAAGGGCTTCCTGCATCCGGATGGAATCAGGTACGGTCTTATCGATCAGGCTAGCTATGCTGTCCTCACCTATGGTGCGGAGCATTTCAGAAGTTTCCTGAGCATCGGGTCCGATATGGCGGGCGATGAATTCCCGTTCCTGTTCTTCGAAGATGTTCATGACTTTTGTGCTGGTTGGATTTTCCGGCCTAAGGCACGGTCCGTGAAAAGGGCGAATGTACAACAGGCGGGACAATAAAATGATGACCTTTCTTGGCTGGGGAAAACTCAAGAAATTAGATCTTCTTCTTTGTTTAACGCAGGAAAGTATTACCCTTACCATTTTTACAGTACCGGGAGCGGGACCTGCGGCTTCGATAATCTTTATCTTTGCACTATGGTGGATCCATTGCTCAAGAATTGGGAGAAGAAGTCTGTAGAAAGGCAAAAGCTTCACAAGCGTTTTCTAGATAGGGCGGACAAGAACAAGGTCCTCCAGGAACTCCCTGACCTCCATGAGGAGGCTTTTGGGCAGATCGATTGTCTCGCCTGCGCTGCCTGTTGCAAGAATTATTCTCCCCGATTCAAGACGACCGACATCAAACGCATCAGTCGCTTGCTGAAGTTGCGAGAAAGTGAATTCATTGATCGATATCTCCATCTGGACGATGAAGGTGATTATGTGGTCAGGTCCACACCCTGTCCTTTTCTGGGGGCGGATAATTTCTGCAGTATATATGATGACCGACCTTCAGACTGTAGACGCTTCCCCTATACGGATGAGGATGTGCTCATCAAAAGGAAGGCTTTGACACTCAAAAATGCCAGTTTCTGTCCCGCTGTCTTTTTCGTTCTGGAGAAGTTGATGGTGAAAATATCCTGAATTCCATTTCATTGTAGGAACGAGGGGGCAGGGGCCTCTTCTTACATGCTCTTGATTCCTTCTACTTCTTCAAGTTTGCGAAGCTGGTCACTCGTCTGGCTCGACTCGTCATGACTCCAACCGGGAGGGCCCAGAAGATATCCCAGTTTGTCCCTGAAACTTAATCCTGAACGGAGCAGATCTTTCTTCATGGCGCTCCATTCATGGAATATCACATGTCCGGGTGTATCCCTTTCCAGTGGCTTGGTGAGTCCATATCGGATGGGTTGGTAGTCAGCTGGTGGCAATTCTGGCTGAAAGGTGCCAAACAGTTTGTCCCATACGATCAGGAACATACCCATGTTCCGGTCCAGGTATTTCGGGTTGGAGGCATGGTGAACCCGGTGGTGGGAGGGCGTGACCAGAACGTATTCAAGCCAACCCATTTTGTCGATCAATTGGGTGTGGACGAAAATGCCCCAGATCTGTGTGGCAGAATAAATGAAGAAGATATCCGCTGGCTGGAAACCCAGGAAGCCCAGGGGTGCGAAATAAATGAATCGGTACAAAGGCTGGAAAACCGAGGATCGGAAACCTACCGTAAAATTGTATTGTTCGGATGAGTGGTGGGTGACATGAACCGCCCAGAGGAGCCGGACTTCATGATCGAATCTGTGCAGCCAGTAATACATGAAGTCTTCCAAAACGGTGAGCATGACCCAATAGACAACTGCATGTTGCCATCCGATGATACGATGCCTCCAGCAGAAGTCCAGCAGGATCAGTGTGAAGCCGCGCACGAGCAGGTCAAGGACTCCGTTCAAGAGCATCAACAGGAAATTGGTGAAACTATCTTTCCAGCTATGCAACTTTCGATGACGATAATTGCTCAGGATAACCTCGATCCCTATAATGACCAAATACAGCGGTGTGCTGATCAATATGAGCAGTTGTTCCCTTAAAGATTCCATGGATCTGTAAAGTTAACTAAAGGATAGAACTTAAATGTCTTGTGTTCTTTGAGGAGGGCCATGTCCGTCAAGTTCAATACTCGAGATCGCGCAGGGTGGGGGCTTTGAACCAGGTAGCGATGGTAACGGCTATGGTCATACAGCCTCCGAAGATAACTGCAGGCACCACACCCATTAATTTGGCGGTGAATCCACTTTCAAAAGCCCCGAGTTCGTTCGAGGACATGATGAAAATACTGTTCAGCGAGGCTACGCGACCGCGCATATTGTCCGGGGTCCTCATTTGCAGGATGGTGGATCGTACGATAACAGAGATACCATCCAGTAGGCCGGAAAGGAAAAGTGCGGCAAAGGATATCCAGAAACTTTGGGATAAACCGAAGGTGATGATACAGATGCCGAAACCAGCGACACAGTAGAACATGATCCTACCTTGTTGCCGGTGCATGGGTCTAAGGGTTAGCAGAAGCATGACCGCGACACCTCCAAGAGCAGGTGCTGAACGGAGGATTCCTAATCCTGAGGGACCTGCATGCAGGATCGCGTCTGAAAAATAGGGGAGAAGGGCTGTTGCTCCGCCGAAGAAGACCGCAAAAAGATCCAGGCTGAGCGCACCGAGTACCTCCCGCGTATGCCATACGAATCGGAATCCCTGCTTGATGCTTTGGGTGATGGATTCCTCCCGGGAAGTTCTGATAGGAGGTTGTGCAGGGATGAAGAATGCGGCTATTGCGGAAATGGTCATCAGGCTCAGCATGAGATAGAATGTGGGTGTGGTGCCCACGAATCCATAAAGCAACCCGCCCAGCGCTGGGCCGGAAACAGCAGCCACCTGCCAACTCCCGCTATGCCAGGTGATGGCACTGGACAGATGTACCTTAGGAACGAGATGGCTGACCAAGGCAAAGGAAGTAGGTCCACTGAATGCCCGAAGGATTCCTGTGCAGAAAGACATGGTATAAATGATCCAAAGTAGCCAGGAAGAGCGAAACTGGGCACGAGCATAGTGGCTCGTGATGAAGCAGAGGACGGCGGTCACCAACAGATTCCCTAATATGGCGTATAGCAGCAGATCCCTTTTGTCGGATCGATCGATCACATGACCGGCATAGAAAGCCATGGCGAATGCAGGAACGAACTCGACCAGACCGATTAGGCCTATGCTGAAGGGGTCTTTTGTCAGGTCATATACGGTCCAACTGATCAGTGTGGCCTGCATGTTCAGGACGAAAATGAAAAAGAAGCGGGAGAGGATATAGGTGCGGAATGGAATATGCTGAAGTGCGGCCAGAACATTATGCTTGGGTTGCAGGGGCATCGTCGCGAAAGTACCGAAATCCTCCCGCTTATCCATCTGTCGTTAGGTGGTATCAGGGCAGTGAGAGATAGTGTTGCCCATCACCATAGTCATGTTCGAGTGCTTCGATGATGACTTTCAGGTGCTTCTCGTTCCCGAGGAAGTCGGCATTGGAAGCGTCGATGAACAGTGTCTTCACGTGGTGCTGGCGGATGTATTGGGTATAAGTCTCCTGGATATTGAACAGGTACTCGTTGGAAATGTTCTGTTCATAAGCGCGTTTACGCTTTCGGATGTTCTCCTGCAGTTTTTGAACGGGAGCATGCAGATAAATCAGCAGATCTGGTTGTACCACCTGCTGATGTATGATGTCATAAAGGCGCTGATAGAGTCTGAATTCATCGTCCTGTAGATTGACTTTCGCAAAAAGCAGGCATTTGGTGAAGAGATAATCTGAGATGGTGATATTCTGGAAAAGGTCTTTTTGAGAAAGGAGGTCCTTGAGCTGTTTATATCTTTCTGCCATGAAGAAAAGTTCCAGCGGGAAAGCCATTTGCTGGGGGTTTTCATAGAATTTAGCAAGGAAAGGGTTGTCTGCAAAGGCCTCCAGTACAAGGCGGGCGTTGTAGTGTTTTGCGAGCAGGTGGGCCAATGTGGTTTTGCCCGCACCGATATTGCCCTCGATGGTGATAAAGTGGTAATTCATAAGACATCTCAAACTTAAATCAGCACACTTGAACGCTCAGGGCTTGTTATGCACAATGGACTTCAATTTATTAACAGGGAGGGGATCCGTGCATTCGGCCAGCATTTCATGCACGGTCAGCCCGTTGGCGGGATGACGAAAATTGGATGCGATCTCATCCAATGGTTCCAGTACGAATCTTCGGGTTCCCATATGTGGATGCGGGATGTTCAGTTGGGGTTTCTTGATGATGCTGTCATTGAAAAACAGGATATCAATATCGATGATGCGTGGCCCATATCTCTCTTGTCGGGTCCGGCCCAGCTTTTTCTCGATATAGAGTAACTGATCTAGAAGTGAAACCTCGTCGAGCCGTGTTTCCAGTAACAATGCCTGGTTCAGAAATTCCGGTTGTTCGGTCTTGCCCCAAGCAGCTGTCGCATAAAGAGAAGAAAGGGCAATTATGTTCCCACAGGACGCCGCTATCAAGTCCCTGGTGGCGGACAGGGTAACCTCCCGGTCGCCCATGTTGCCACCTATCAATAAATATGCCTTGTTCATACAGCCTTTTGCCCGAGGGTATTTCAAATATCTTACTTTTATCCTTCAAATTTGGTGTACTTGCGCAGTTTCCTGAAATTCTTTCTCGCGGCACTTCTGGCGATCGTGGTTTTCTTCAGTCTGGCGATGGTGATTCTATTGACGGCAGCATCCGGGATCACGAGCCACGACAGTCAACCCGTTTCTGCACGCTCGGTCCTGTACATAGACCTGTCTTTGCATTACCCGGAGCACAAGGTGGAAAACCCTTTTGCCCTGTTTACCGGTAATAGTGGTGAGGAAGCCACGGCGCTGTACGATCTGGTCAAGGTCATCCGGAAAAGTGCAACGGATAGTGCGGTAAAAGGAATCTACCTACTCGCGAATGATAATGCTAACGGATTCGCTTCCAGCGAGGAGATCAGGGATGCCTTGATGCAGTTCAGGCAAAGTGGCAAATTCGTGATCGCTTATGGAGATGTCATGTCCCAGAGCGCATATCACGTGGCCAATGCGGCGGGAAAAATCTATTGCAATCCCAAGGGGATGCTTGACTGGAGGGGCTTTTCCGTCCAGTTCGCTTATTTCAAGACACTGTTGAAAAAGCTGGAGATCGAGCCGCAGATCTTTTATGACGGTAAATACAAAAGCGCCACTGAACCTTTCCGTGAAGAAAAGATGACAGTTGCCAATAAGGTTCAAACGGAACATTGGTTGGGAGACATGTATAATGGCTTTCTGATGCAGACCGCCGAAGCCCGCAAGGTGGATACGGGCTCCCTTCATGGCTTTGCTAACAACATGTCTGCTGCAACTTCTGAGGATGCCGTCCGACTAAAATTGATTGATGGCGCCCGCTATGATGACCAAGTGAAGGATGAGATCAAGGAACTGCTCCATATCGGTAATTCGGACAAAATAGAATTCCTGCTCCCCTCAGCATATCTTGCCTCTGCGTCGATGCAAGCCCGGACGTCAAAAGACAAGATCGCTTTGGTTTATGCCGATGGGGAGATCGTATATGGGAAAGGAGAAGAAGGGCAGATCGCTTCCGACGACTATCGTTCACTGATTCGCAAACTGCGTTACAATGACGAGGTGAAGGCCATCGTCCTGCGCATCAATTCCCCCGGTGGCAGCAGTCTGGCCAGCGAGATCATATGGCGTGAACTTGAACTTACCCGCAGCGCAGGGAAACCCGTTGTGGTGTCTATGGGTGATCTGGCAGCCAGTGGTGGCTATTACATTGCCTGCGATGCGGACAGCATTTTTGCAGAACCCAATACACTCACCGGTTCCATCGGAGTGTTTGCCATAGTTCCCAATTTCCAGGCGATGTTGAAGAACAAACTCGGCATCACTTTCGATGGCGTCAAAACCGCTGAACATGCAGATGCCATGACCGTGACCCGTCCATTGACCACATCCGAAAAGGGATTCATACAAAATGAAGTAGATCGGATTTATGCCGATTTCAAAGGTCGGGTGGCTAAGGGCAGGAAAAAGGATATGGCCTATATCGACAGTATAGCCCAGGGTAGGGTATGGACGGGAAATCATGCTGTGGCCAACGGACTCGTGGACAGGTTGGGACACTTGGACGACGCACTCCGGGCTGCGGCTGGTTTAGCCAAATTGAAGGATTATTCCGTCAGGGAATATCCAGACCCCAGATCTATTTTCGATGTCATACGTAACGGATATTCCCGATATTATCGTGCTTCCATTCTGGAGCAGGAAATGGGAACAGAGGAGTTCCGTTTATTCAAGGAAGTGCGGCACCTCAAGGAAAGCAGTGGTGAAGTTATGGCCCGAATTCCTGCCACCATCTCCATACATTGATCATTGTCGTTTCAACCGGGCGGCCCACATACGATCATTTACTGATACAAACGCCTTAAAATGGATGTCCGATTCAGGTCATTTTGAGGTACATTTGCCGCTCAATGTGGAGTTGATGTTGAAACCTTACAGCCAGTTCAAAGCGATGCTGGCCATCGCCAAAGCAAGCTTAAAAGCGATCTTCCGCAGCCCTTCAGCGGTCATTTTCAGTTTTCTTTTCCCATTGATTTTCATATTGGTTTTCGGGTTCCTGAGTTCATCTACACCGGTCATACGCGTGTCATTCAGCAAGGAATCAGATATACATAATCCCCTTTACGACTCCCTGATCGCAAAAGAGAACCTCAAAGTTGTAGTGAAATCTGATAAAGAGGTCAGTGAGGAATTGGAAAAAGGGAGGATAACTGCGATCATCAATATTCAGCCGGTGAATCCAGCAGGATATCCCAAATACAAGGTCGGCCTCCGTACATCTACTGCTGCCGCTGACCGCATCGGGCTGCTCCATTCCATCATCCAACAGGTTATCAGCCAATTGGATCGAAAGGATGATCCCAATAAGCCTGTATATGCCTATCAAGAAGAAAAAGTGATACCGGGCAGGGAGTACCGCACAATCGATTTCATTCTTCCGGGGCAGCTCGGTTTCTCCTTACTCAGTGCCGGTGTATTCGGGGTGGCCTTCATCTTTTTCAATCTTCGTCAGACTCTGGTGTTGAAACGATTCTTTGCAACGCCCGTCCGCAGGCCATACATCATATTCGGTGAAGGGTTGGGTCGAGTGGTATTCCAGATGATCACGGCCATTGTCATCCTGTCTATCGGGCACTTCGCATTCAAGTTCACGCTCATACACGGATGGCTCACGTTCTTTGAACTGCTGGTGTTGAGTTTGATTGGTCTCGTGGTATTCATGGGATTCGGTTTTATCGTAAGTGGACTGGCTGGTAGTGAAAGCGCAATACCTCCTTTTGCAAATCTGGTGACTTTGCCACAGTTCCTTCTTGCAGGTACCTTCTTCCCCATAGACAATTTTCCTGCTTGGCTGCAACCCCTATGTCAGATACTCCCCCTTTCACACCTCAATGAGGCGATGCGTAATGTGGCATTTGAAGGGGCTCATATTTGGGATTGTGGCAGGCAATTAGGCATACTCGGGCTTTGGGGGATTGTCGTTTACGCCGTTGCCATCAAGGTCTTCCGCTGGGAGTGATCGGTTCCCCATTCTCCAGGTTCTAAAATACCCAACCTTCATGCGTTTTTTCAAACCTTTCCTGATCACTCTAATTGGGCTGTCCGTGGTCTTATTGGCGATTTCGTCCTTGCTACCAGGTCGGGTCATGACCTCCCGTTGGGTAGTGGTTCATGGCCGTTCCGACAGTATTATGGCGGCTATTCTGGATGCTTCCACCTGGCCTGAATGGAATCTGCTGATGAAAGATGCTCATATGCCAGTATCCGGCGCATTGACCAAGGGGCAAAAAATCAACTGGGCCAATGCCGGAGGTTCGATTAATTCCTTCATTGTCGAGGAAGTGAATCCTCATGGTCTTGCCACGAAAATGGAATTGGCTGGTGAAAAACCATTCCGGACGGGTTTCAGTGTCGATCAACGGCAGGTCGATTCCGTCCAAGTGGTCTGGTATCTCATTGAGGAGTTGAAATGGTATCCTTGGGAGAAGGTCTATGGCATGATGGCTTCTGACATGAAGGGCCCACTCCTGCAGACCAGCCTGAATGAATTCAAGCGAATTCAGGAACATTGAGATTTCTGATCAATCTGATCAGGAAGCTTGTCTGGTTTTTTTCTGCATCCACCGCCAGTGCGTGATGAAAAGGATCAGGGAAAGCAGTACCATGATCGCACTGGTCTTTATGCTCTTGTTCGAATCGTGATTGACTTTGTCGATTTTCTCCTTCTTTGCTGCTTCATACATGGCTTGCAGTGTTGCATCATCAGGAACATAGGAAGCCCTGCTGGAGGCGCCGGCATCCTGTTGTCCTGAACGAAGCAGATCCATCTTGTAATTCTGAAAAGAAGCGAGGCTGGGTGAGTTCTGGAAATTATATCCGGCGTGCAGAGGGTCCCCCAGATCCGATAAAGAACTGATGATACTGGTTGTGGCGATGAGGAAGGTGATGACGGCGACCAGGCATACGGCATAACCGTATACCTGGGCAACTATGCGGGTGGGTTTGTCCATGATGGTTGATTTTACCGTAATGATATGCCAGGCCTTGCTTGCATCATATGACCCTGGTCATATGGACATCTGTTCATCATCCTCTATAAAGTTTATGAAATGATGTTCCTGAATGCATTTGGTCCGAAAGGGATGATGCCAGGCGCTTCAATGGCCCCGATCCGCCATTTCAGGATTCTTCCTTTCTGATGAATCTGAGGTTCCGCTGGATCCCTTTGAATCCCGCCCTTTTGATCGGGGAATGGCGAAAGGTTATTTTGAAAGCATCTTCAGTGAGGGCCTCCCAATCCGAATAGCTGAATTCCATGACCTCCCTTATGGGATCAAACGCTTCCATTTTGGTGGGTTCAGCGAACCGGTTCCAAGGGCAAACCTCCTGACAGATATCGCAGCCGAATGCCCAGTCGCCGAATCGACCTTTCATCTCTTCAGGAATGATCAGTTCTTTCAATTCTATTGTGAAGTAGGAGATGCACCTGCTTCCGTCCACGACTTTGTTTGGGAGGATGGCATCGGTGGGACAATTGTCCACGCAACGGGTGCAAGTGCCGCAGTGATCCGTGGGGAATGGGTCATCGTATACGAGATCCAGATCAAGGATGAGCACGGCGATGAAGAAGTATGATCCACCTTTTCGCGAAATGAGGTTGCCGTTCTTGCCGACCCATCCTAGTCCGCTTCGGACCGCCCAACTCCGTTCCAGAACCGGCGCTGAATCCACGAATCCCCGGGCTTGTAGTGGCCCTGTCGTAACGGATAATCTCTTGAGGAGTTCGTTCAATTTGGAACGGATCACTTCATGATAATCTTGACCGTATGCATACCGGGCTATTTTCGGGCCATCATGGCGTTGAGTTTCAGCAGGAAAATGATTCACCAGAAGTGTAACAACAGATCGGGCACCCGGAACGAGTTTTGTCGGGTCAACACGGAGGTCGAAATTTCTTTCCATATAACCCATATCGCCATGCATGCCCTTGGTCAGCCATTGCTCCAGTCGGCGGGCATCTTCATCTAACATGCGTGCTTTTGCTATACCGCAATGATCGAAACCCAATTCTGCGGAAAGACGCTTGATCGTATCCGTATGTAATGCAGCGCTATTCGATCTGTTCATCCTTGACTTCTGCTATTGAATTAGGCCGTCGATCGCTTCTTTTATCTTGAGGTATGCATCCTTTTTTTGTACGGACAAGAGACCTTTTTCGAAAATGATGCAACTATAATTCCGGGTCAGATCCACATATGGCCATGTTCCGAAGAGCCCGGGTGAACAGAGTACAAGGGAACGTCCCGTTGCATCCTTCTCCTGGATCCATTCTCCGATTCCATAACCGTATCCTGCCGCAACCTGTGGGGTGAATCGAACGGGAATGCCCGGGTACTGTTCTTTCTGCATTTCCATGACGGAAACTTCACTCAATATCCGCTTACCGTTGAATACTCCTTTGGAAAGTATCATGTCCAGGAAATTCATATAGTCATTTGCAGTGGATCGGGCCCCACCGCTGGGGTTCACGGGACCTCTTTCAGGCGTGAAACTGGTATTCTTCATATTCAAGGGGCGGAGCAGTTTTTCCGTGATCAGCCTGTCGAAACTCTTCTTTGAAATGATTTCCAGCACCCTTCCCGCAATGTTCAAGCCCACCCCACTATAACGGAAGGCCGTACCTGCATTATCCTCAATGGCTTTCTTACTGATGATGTTGGTCACTTCCTCCTCCAATGTGGAGAATCGGTTGCGTTCCATGAGCCTCATCAATCCCGGCGGATCGGCCTCGATTCCCGAAGTGTGGGTAAGACACTGCCGGATGGTGATAAATCCCTTGGAGTAATTATCCATGATCGGGATGAATTTGCTAACCTTGTCGTCCAGCGAAAGCTTACCCTCATCCACCAAGATCATGACCAAGGCAGCTGTTAGCCATTTGCTGCAACTGGCAATGGGAGCCTCGGTCTTAATTTTTAAGGATGGACTTTCCCGCTGGTAAATTGTTTTTCCGTCTTTATGGACCAGAACCACCACATCTGGTCCCAAAACCGAAGAGTAAGTGGTTAAGACGGACTCCAGCCCCTTGAGAGCATCCTGCCCATGACCGGACTGAAAAAATAGCAGGAAAACGCTTAAAATACTGCAATTCAGGCGTTTTCGTATGAATTTGGCTGTCATATTTACCGGTTCTGTGCTTTGGATTGTGGTTTGCGGTTCAAACTGCAAATAAGCTATCAATTATGAATTTAGGCAACTTTACCATAAAAGCCGCTGAGGCGGTTCAACAGGCACAACAATTGGCCTTCAATGCCGGTAATCCCAACATTGAAACCGAGCATATCCTGAAGGCATTAATCGATCAGCAGGATTCTCCTGTTGAATACCTGCTCAAGAAGAACAACGTCATCATAAACTTGTTGGAAAGCAAACTGGATGAACTGATCGGCCGCTTGCCGAAAAGTTCAGGGGATGTGGCTCAGCAGATCAGCAGGGAAGGAAATAATGTAGTCCTCCGTGCCGGAGCAGCCTTGAAAGGTTTTGGAGATGAATTTGTCACTTCGGAACACCTGCTGCTTGCCACCTTGCAGGGCAACGACAACACAGCCAAACTGCTGAAGGATGCAGGACTTTCCGAAAAGGGTTTGATTACCGCCATCAAAGACCTCCGCAAAGGGGACACGGTCAAGAGCCAGACCCAAGAAACCCAATACAATACGCTTACCAAATACGCCAAGAATCTCAACGAGATGGCACGCCAGGGAAAACTTGACCCGGTGATCGGGCGGGATGAAGAGATCCGCAGGACTCTGCATATCCTTTCCCGGCGATCCAAGAATAATCCCATTCTCGTTGGTGAACCCGGTGTGGGCAAGACGGCCATTGTCGAAGGGTTGGCCATGCGTATTGTGAATGGGGATGTGCCTGAGAACCTCAGATCCAAGATCATTTTCGCGTTGGATATGGGTCAGCTCATTGCTGGCGCCAAATACAAGGGTGAGTTCGAGGAAAGATTGAAGGGTGTTGTCAAAGAAGTTTCAACCTCGGAAGGAGAGATCATCCTTTTCATAGACGAGATCCATACTCTGGTCGGAGCCGGTGGTGGTGAAGGTGCCATGGACGCTGCCAACATCCTCAAGCCAGCCCTCTCGCGCGGCGAACTTCGTGCGATAGGAGCTACTACATTGAACGAGTATCAGAAGTATTTCGAGAAGGATAAGGCGTTGGAGAGACGTTTTCAGAAAGTTTTGATTGAGGAGCCGGGAGTGGAAGATGCCATCTCCATCCTGCGTGGATTGAAAGACCGGTATGAGACCCACCACCATGTCCGGATCAAAGACGAGGCAATCATTGCTGCCGTTGAATTGTCGAACCGTTACATCACGGACCGCTTTCTGCCGGACAAAGCCATTGACCTCATTGATGAGAGTGCCGCCAAGCTCAGGTTGGAGATGAATTCAATGCCCGAGGAACTCGATAAGCTTGAACGTCAGATACGTCAGCTGGAGATCGAGCGGGAAGCCATCAAACGTGAAAATGATGAATCAAAGCTTAGGGAACTGAACACCGAACTGGCCAACCTGTCCGTCCTTCGCGACACGCTGATGTCGAAATGGAAAGGGGAGAAGGAACTGGTTGAAAAGATACAGAACGCGAAAGCCGGTATTGAGAATCTGAAGGGTCTGGCCGAGCGCGCCGAACGTGAAGGAGATTATGGTACAGTTGCTGAGATCAGGTATGGTAAGGTCAAGGAGCAGGAGACGATCATTACTGAACTGACGACAAAACTTGCAGAAAGTAGCGAGAAGCGTCTGCTCAAAGAAGAAGTGGATGCAGAGGACATAGCCGAGAATGTGGCCAAGTCAACTGGAATACCCGTATCGAGGATGATGCAGAGCGACAGGGAGAAGTTGTTGCATCTGGAAGAACATCTGCACCAACGTGTGGTTGGCCAGGAAGAGGCGATAACGGCCGTTGCAGATGCTATCCGCAGAAGCCGTGCCGGTCTGCATGACCCCCGTAAGCCGATAGGTTCCTTCATCTTTCTGGGAACCACCGGTGTGGGAAAGACGGAACTCGCCAAGGCGCTCGCTGAATATTTGTTCGACGACGAGGGAATGATGACCCGGATAGACATGAGTGAATATCAGGAGAAGCATACGGTGTCCAGACTGGTGGGTGCTCCTCCCGGATACGTAGGTTATGATGAGGGCGGACAACTCACGGAATCGGTCAGGCGAAAACCCTACAGCGTGGTACTTCTGGATGAAATCGAAAAAGCTCACCCCGATGTGTGGAATGTTCTCCTGCAGGTACTTGATGACGGCAGGTTGACCGACAACAAGGGAAGGACGGTCAATTTCAAGAATACCATCATCATCATGACCAGCAATCTGGGAAGCCACCTGATCCAGGAAGCTTATGAGCATGTTCAGGAAAGTGGCATTGAAGAGGCAGCAAAAAAGGCGAAGACAGAGGTGATGGACCTTTTGCGTCAGACTATCCGTCCTGAATTCCTGAATCGTGTGGATGAAGTGATCATGTTCCAACCACTTCTCCGGAGCGAGGTGCGACAGATCATCAACATCCAACTCGCGAACTTGAAGAAACTGGTAGCTGAGAATGGAATCGACCTGCGATTCACGGACTACGCCCTGGACCATCTGGCCGAGATCGGTTTTGATGTTCAGTTCGGAGCCAGGCCTTTGAAGAGGCAGATCCAGAAGGAAGTAGTGAATGCGCTTTCCAAAAGAATATTAGCCGGCGATATAGACAAGAGCCGCCCCGTGGTGGTGGATGTCTTTGACGGTACGGTAGTATTCCGCAACGAAGCGCCCGAAAAAGTAAGATAAAAAAATTGTCCTTTACCAAATAACGTTCCAGGGCCAACTAACATTTGGCCTGATGGATTCATAAATCACACATATGGCACAAAAGAAAGACATACCAGAGATCATTTCCCCCAGCGCGATCTGGGTGGGAGACAACGCAGCAACTGTAGAATTGGTGGAGTACGGCGATTATGAGAGCGAAGCTTGTGCGAAAGTGCATGAGGTCGTAAAGAAGTTGATGAGCGATTATGAGGGAAAACTCAGGTTCAATTTCCGGCATTTCCCTTTGACCCGCATTCATCAGCATGCGCACAAGGCTGCCGAAGCTTCTGTAGCTGCGTCTCAAGAAGGCAAATTCTGGGAAATGCATGATATGCTTTTCCGGCACAGGAGGAATTTGGGAAGCATCAGCCTCAAGTCGTATGCACTCGACATCGGCATAAAGGACAGGAACTTCCTGCCCAAGTTGTCTGATTCCGTATTCGGTTGGACGGTACGTGCAGACCTTCTGGAAGGGCTTGCCAAGGGGGTACGTGACGTACCCGTTTTCTTCATCAATGGAGAGTTGTATGAGGGACGTTCCGATTATGCCAGCCTGAGCAAGGCCATCGACAGCCAGTTGCGTAAAAGGAAAAGGAAAACTAAAGCTCCAGGTAAACAACGCGCCTGATATCAGGCTGGACTTTCATTTCCGGAAGGGCCATTCGGTTTTCTTAGTTGAACGACTGGCCGTGGGCCTTTCTGTTGATTTTCTGGATGGCTGGTCCCTTGCCTGGAGGGGTTTCCTTGTGGCTTGCTGCCAGAGGGTCTGCCCCCACCTTTCCTGTTAAAACCACCCGGCCTGTTACCCGATCCTCCTCCATGCCCTCTTCTGCGGGGTTCGTATTCCGGAACCTCGCCGAGTTGATCAGGAACCTTCATCTTTGGAACGGGATTGCCCAACAATTGTTCGATAGCGGCCATCTTGTTGTGTTCCTTATCACTCACAAAAGTGACGGCAGTACCCGAGGTCGCCGCACGGGCGGTACGTCCTATACGATGCACGTAATCTTCTCCATCATGGGGAACGTCGTAGTTGATCACGAGTTCTATCTGGTCGATGT
This sequence comes from uncultured bacterium, assembly GCA_903826405.1. GTDB lineage: Bacteria > Bacteroidota > Bacteroidia > Chitinophagales > Chitinophagaceae > Pollutibacter. The sequence goes on along the minus strand of CAIKEH010000008.1, from coordinate 21,039 downwards.
CTATACCACGACTCAAAATATCGGTGGCAACCAGAATGGGGATCCTGCGGCTCGCGAATCCGCGCAGTACTTCTTCGCGCTCTGCCTGTTCCAGATCGGAGTGGATCTGTTCCGCGGGGAATCCAGCTTTTTTCAGGTCTCTGGTGAGGTTCTTGACATTCTGCTTTTTGGAACAGAAGATCAGTATCGATTTATAGTTGACACTTTTCAGTATATGTCTGACCAGAGGCATTTTTTGAGTCTCGTAAATAACATAAGCCTGCTGGTCGATCTTTTCAGGTGGTTTGGATATGGCGATGTTGATCTCCGACGGATCCTTGAGGATGTTCTGTGCCAGAGTCCTGATTTTGGGAGGCATGGTGGCTGAAAACAGGAGGGTCTGGCGCTGGGCAGGCAAATTGGAGATGATGCGCATGATGTCGTCATGGAATCCCATGTCCAGCATACGGTCGGCCTCGTCCAGTACCAGAAATCGGAGTTCCTTGAGTTTCACATAACCCATGTTGATATGGGAGATGAGCTTACCGGGTGTGGCAACTACGATGTCGGCACCTTTCGACAATGCTTGTTTTTCCTGGACGAATGAAGATCCGTCTCCACCTCCGTAGACGGCGATGGAACTCACGGAAGTGAAATAGGAGAGGCCGTCAATATGATCACTGATCTGTACCGCCAATTCTCTTGTCGGTACGATGATCAGCACATCGATGTGATGGTCACTGCTTGGTTGTGTGAGCAGTTTTTCGATGAGTGGAAGCAAAAAGGCCGCTGTTTTTCCCGTACCCGTCTGGGCCGATGCGATGATGTCCTTTCCTTTCAGGATCAGGGGGATCACCTGCTCCTGAACAGGTGTGGCATTTTCGTATCCGCTTGCTGCAATGCCTTCCAGTAGATTTTCGTGGAAATTGAAGTCGGTAAATTTCAAAATGGCTAGGGTTGTGATGATATGATCAAAGATAAGCCTATTTCTCTATAGGTGGCTGTCTGGCGATGCCGATATTCAGGCCATGAACTTGATATGTATCGTGCCCGGCCAATAATTTCTTTGTACAAAGTTGACGCTTCGTTAATGCCGGGACTGCTTAGTTTTACGGAAGTCATTCAAACTTCATGGTTTTACACCTGCGGCAACAATTGCCGGTTGTGTAGATCAACGGGCTGGGAATGTATTCATAACCATCAAAATCAATTACCATGTCAGAAGAAAAATCTACGGGCACGAATGAGAAGGATCTCTCTGCAAAGGCTGAAGCAGCTTGGCAATCTGCCAAGGAGCAGGGAGGAAAAGTTGCGGACAAAATGAGTGAAAAGGCCGGTGAACTCAGCCAAGAGGCAAAAGCCAAACTCGGTGAACTCAAGGAAGATGCAAGTAAAACTTGGGACAAAGTCGAACATAAGGCGGAGGAACTCATGGACAAGGCCAAATCAGGTGAACTCACCGAAGAAGCCAAGGCCAAACTCGGCGAACTAAAGGAAGGAGCTGGTAAGCTTTGGGGCAAACTCAAGGATCGCTTGAGTGGTGATGAAGAGGAAAAGAAATGATCCACTTTTGAAGGTCCTATGGACTTCTTAAACCGGCTTTGGTGTTTCACCTCAGCCGGTTTATTTTTGCAGCATCTGTGGGTTGATGAAGTTGATCCCGGAATTCGAAATACACTTGATGGGAAGTTCCTAAAGTGCTTCCTGAACTTAAACAAAAAACCTGGTATCCCATGATCGGTCAATTCCTTTCTGTACACCGAAAAGCCTTTTCCTCCAATGCCCGCCACATTCTGACCTTGAACTTATCCATCCTGATTCTGACCTGTGCAGCCTGTGGTGCGCGAGATTCAGAACAGAAGAACGCTACCGGATCCAAGAGCAGTAGTAATGCAAAAAATAATGCCGACACATCGGGAAATCCAGTCGATCAGCCTCTGACTAAACTGGATACGGCAGCTTACAATCTCAAGTTGGTCTACAACACAAATGGTGACACCACCGGCAAATGGCCTGTTAAGGCGCCTTATCCTTTGGATGGAGCGATCCTCCCTTTCAAAAGGGTGGTCGCATTCTATGGAAATTTATATTCAAAGAACATGGGCATCCTGGGTGAGTTGCCCCGACGGGAGATGCTCACCAAACTGAAGCAGGAGTGTGCACATTGGGCAAAGGCCGATCCGAAGACACCTGTACAGCCGGCCTTGCATTATATAGCGGTCACTGCTCAAGGTGCTCCTGGAAAGAATAATACATACAGGATGCGGATGCCTTTCCATCAGATCGATACCGTATTGAGCATGGCAAGGGATATCAATGCGATCGTATTCATAGATGTGCAGGTGGGGATGAGTTCCCTTCAACAAGAGCTTCCTGAATTGATCCCTTATTTGAAATTACCGAATGTTCATTTGGGAATTGATCCTGAGTTCTCTATGCGTAAATCCGGCAAGAAGCCAGGCTCCGTAATCGGTACTTATGATGCCGAAGACGTCAATTATGCATCAGAACTTCTGGCCAAACTGGTCCGTGAGAATCATCTCCCTCCCAAGATCTTGGTGGTGCACCGCTTCACACAAAGCATGGTGACCAATTACCGAAACATCAAGAAAAGGCCTGAGGTTCAGATCGTGATGCACATGGACGGTTGGGGTGAACCACCAAAGAAAAAAGGAACCTATCAGTATTTCATAAGGGAAGAACCCGTTCAATTCACCGGGTTCAAACTTTTCTATAAAAATGATCTGAGGATTGCCCCACACCTCATGCTGACACCGGAAGAACTGGTTAAACTGAAGCCGATGCCCATTTACATCCAATACCAGTAGGGAAGCATGCTTGAGCCGTTCCGATCGCTGATCCTTCGGGAGTGATCAAAGGGGTATTCAAATGAAAAAAGTCCGGACATTCCGGACTTTTACGTTGCAGTTGGTTTTGGTTGGGTCTACAAACCAGGGCGTATGAATCAAAAGACTTGGTAAATCGATGCGCCGAATATATGTTAAAGAAAATTAACTTCTCGTTCTAAGGCAAAAGAATTTTTTATTCATCCACAGAAACCATGCATCCTGTCGCTTCCCAACTTATGGTACATTATGGAATGGAGCCCCATCCGGAGGGGGGGTATTACCTTTCCACCTACAGATCTGAAGAGATGATACAAAAAGAACATCTTCCTGCGAGATATGTGGGGGAACGACATTTCTCCAGTGCCATACTATATCTCTTGGATGGGAATGATTTCTCCTCATTCCATCGTTTGAAAAGTGATGAGATCTGGCATTTTTATTCGGGATCCGCCTTGAAGATATATGTGATCTCTCCGGGTGGCGATCTTGAAGTTATCACTTTGGGTAGCGGATTTGAATATGGGGAAACATTCCAAGCGGTAGTCAGGGCCGGCCATTGGTTCGCCTCGACTCCGTCCGATGTTAATGGCTATAGTCTTTCAGGATGTACATTATCGCCCGGCTTTGATTTTTATGACTTTGAACTTGCAGATGCGAACGAACTGTCCAGGGAATTCCCTCAACATCAGATGCTCGTCCGTCAATTCTGTCGTTGATCAGCGTTGCGTATACATGTGGTAGATCATGTAGGCGATCAGGGTCAGTATGATCACCAGTACAGTCAGGATGTTCACTAATGCGCCCTCTGGCAATGGGAATGAATGCTTGGGTCGGGCCTTGGACTTGCGCAGTCGATCTCGAAGTTGTTCGTTCAGTTTGTCAGTGATGTGCGGGATCCTTTTTCTGTCTTTTATTTGACTCAGTCCTTCCAGTGCTTCTTCAACGAAAGGAGAGTCCGTCAAGATCCGTTCCATCTCGATTTTTTCTTCCGGGGAGAGCTTACCCTCTAGATAATCGATCAGTTTTTGCTGATCCGGAACCCTACCTGAGGGCCATAGGTTCTTCCAGGCATCTCTCATGGCTGTCTTAGGTTTTTTTGGAGTTGGATCCTGAGATTCCTTTTCCCGTTTTGAATATAACTCTTTACCTGCATGTGGTTGTATCCTGTGATCGCAATCACCTCTTGGTAGCTTTTTCGCTGCAAATAGAAAAGGGTTATGCAGATCTGCTGTTCCTGCGGTAATGTTTCCAATGCCTGGGGAAGTAGATCAATCTGTTGGTCTTTGAGGGATTCCAGCCATTTTTCCTCCTGTTCCTCGATCGGCGATGAACCGGCAAGTTGATCTGTCAGGTCTTTGGTCATGCGGCCTTTGCTGCGTAGTTGCATGAGGCAGTGGTTACGGCCGATGGTATAAAGCCAACTCCTGAATTGGGTAATTTCATATTTAGGTATCTCGGTGAGTGCTTTGAAGAAGATCTGCTGTACACAATCACGTGCCAGTTCCTCATCCTTCATGTATTTCATGCATAATCCGAAAAGCAGCAGGGTATACCGTTGAAGCAGGATGCCCAGCCAACGATTATCTCCATCTTTCCTGAACTTATCCAGGAGTTCTGAATCTGTCGGGCCTGTTTCTTGTGGTAAACTCACTGGAATAGATTGATAGTTTACCTGGAAGAGATGCGTTTTTGGAAAAAATCCATAAATCCCTAGGTTAAGAGTGTGGTGGTCACTTCTTGTCCAGGAAAAGCATTTTGAAGGCGACGATGATCATCAACAGGGCGAAAACCTTCTTGACTGTATCCTGGGCGATGCCGAGGGAGAGTCTGCTGCCGAGATAGCCACCGATTGTGAATCCGAGACCAAGCAACAGGGCGTATCGTACATCGACGAAACCCCTCTTGTAGTAATTGATCACGGCAAAGATACCAACGGGGAGGAGCATCATGGCTAGGGAAGTGCCTTGAGCCTGATGTTGGGAGAAAGCCATGAAGAAGACCAAGGCAGGAACGATGATGATGCCGCCTCCGATGCCTACCATGCCTCCGAGAAAACCTGCAGCAAGACCAATGATGATTAGTATGATGATCTGTTGTGCTGTCATGGCATCCATCGATTTGGGTTGGTTATTTTTTATAGGTTTCGTTGTAGAGTAAGAATGCGACAGTGATGATTTTCAATGCGGTGGCTTTGTCCTGGAATTCCTCCACGACCACAGTCTTATTTTCCAACTTCTTGTATTCCTCGAAAAAGTGACGTAGTTCATTGAAGAAATGTTGAGGCATCTCTTCCAGATTGTTGATGTAGTTCACCGACGGGTCGGTGTTGGCTACGGCGATGATCTTATCGTCAGCATCACCACTGTCGATCATCTGCATGACACCGATCACCTTGGCCTCCACGATGCAGAGTGGTTGGACACTGACATGGGAGATGACCAGAATGTCGAGTGGATCTTTGTCGTCTCCCAAGGTCTGGGGGATGAAGCCATAATTCATCGGGTAATGGAAAGAAGAATGGATGACCCGGTCCATCTTCAGTAGGCCACTGGGTTTGTCTATCTCGTATTTGGCACGTGATCCCTGGGGGATCTCGATAACGGCATTCACGATCCGTGGTTTACCTGCTCCGGGTTCCACGCCATGCCAGGGATGAAGTACGGTCAACATGATTGTCTTGGAATGAATTACAAACCTAACTCAATTCGCTATGTTCTCAAAATGAAGGCTATGAACTAATGCCCGGTCAAGTTCATTCCGATCATGGCGGCGCCAATCCCCAGAATTACACTGGCAAAAGTATAGGCCAAGGCCTGTCCTACATGGCCGCTCCTGATCAGATCGATATTCTCTATTGCAAAGGTGGAGAAGGTGGTGAATCCTCCACAAAAGCCAGTGGTCAGCATCAGGCGGGTTTCGTCGGAGAGGTATCCCTTGATTGACCACCCGTAAATAACGGCGATCAAAAAGCAGCCGAGAATATTGATGAGGAAGGTTCCCAAGGGGAAGGCGGATGGCCATGAGGCATGCACCCAGCGACCGATAAGAAATCTCGCCACCCCGCCCACGGCACTTCCAACTCCCACGAATAATATGAGTTTGAGCATGGTTTAGTCGTTGGGCAAATTGCCGGAGAAGGTGTATTTGAAATCGACCCACCATTCGCCGTCTTTCTTAACCACTTTGACATCCATGGGTTTTTGGGAAAAAGAATTGGCATAGTTGATGAGGATCAGTGAATCTCCGGTCGGTTCTACCTTGTTGACTATGATCGACGCACTCTTCAGTCCCGAGAGTTCGGCGGAGGGTTGTTTGCGCATGTAGGTCTTGTATCTGTCGAAGAAAAGCCGATCTTCCTCGTTCTCGGGAATGTACAAACCTGCCTTCTCATAATCCCCATCCAGAACGGCTCGAATGAATTCACGTCCTGCATCCAATCCGTCGTCGGGTTTTTGATATCCGGCGGGGTGGGAGCAGGAGAGAAATGCTGCGGTGAGCAAAAAAAAGGGGATAAAAAACTTTATGTATGATCTCATATCAGGAGGCTGTCTTGTTCTGGTCACGGTCTCTTTCCCTGTCGTATGCCCGGATGATTGCTTTAACTAATCTGTGCCTGACCACGTCGTCCTCATTAAGTTCAATGTGACCGATCCCGTCTATATTCTGCAAGATACGGGTTGCCTTCTCCAGTCCGCTCTTCTGATTCTTGGGAAGGTCGATCTGGGTGAGGTCTCCTGTGATGATTGCTTTTGCGTTGGCACCGATTCGGGTGAGGAACATTTTGATTTGTAGGTCGCTGGCGTTCTGTGCCTCGTCCAGAATGATGTAGGCATTATCTAGAGTACGTCCGCGCATGTAGGCCAGCGGTGCTATCTCGATCACGCGGGAGCTCATATAATAACCCAACTTGTCAGCGGGAATCATATCGTCCAAAGCGTCATATAACGGCCTCAGGTAGGGGTCGATCTTTTCTTTGAGGTCGCCGGGCAGGAAGCCCAGATTTTCCCCTGCCTCAACCGCCGGTCTGGTGAGGATGATTTTTTTGACCTGCTTGTTCTTCAGCGCACGAACGGCCAGTGCAACGGCAGTATACGTTTTCCCGGTACCAGCGGGACCAATCGCAAAAACGACATCGTTCTTGTCTGATGAGGACACCATCTTCTTCTGGTTCAGCGTGCGGGCCCTCACGGTTTTGCCATTGGGACCAAAAACAAGAACATCGTTTGGATTCCGTTCGATGAAATTATCCACACTTTCGGCATCATCACCGCCAAGGATCTGTTCGAAATAATTTTCACTTACATGTCCGTTGCGTTCTAGGTATTGTACCAACAGCTCGATTTTCTCACGGGCATTTTCGATCTGTTCTGGGGCGCCACTGAGTTTGATCTGGGTACCTCTTGAGAGGATCTTGAGTAGGGGGAATTTCTTTTTAAGGATGTCCAATTTTCCGTTGTTGACCCCGAAGAATTCTATCGGGTTGACGGATTGAAGGGTGATGATCGTTTCAGTCAATGCACTAGATTTAAAGTTCACAATTTCATGCTCTGCGGTCTCTCGCCTAGCCACTATTTCAAATATAATCTAAGCCTGCGGAAACTCAAGGACGATAATTATCAACAGTGTGTGGGAAATGATGATCGAATCATTCATCTCTGAGTATATCTATGGGTTTTGAACCCAGATAAAATTAGATTCAGGTCAGAATCGGAAGAGAATTTTCAGGTTGAGCAGTCTTGGCGTCAGCCTGTTGGGGACGGTATATACCGTGTTGCTGAAATCTTTGATGAGTTGATAAGAAATGGTATTACGTCTGTCCAAGAGGTTGAACACCTCGAGGCTCGCCCAGATGTCATTGAAAGCACGGAATGGGCTGTGGCTTCTTCTTTTCTGACGGTCGGCATCCTGAAGCAGGGCGCTGAAGCCGATGTCCACCCTGAAATAGGGATCTATGATCAACCCATTCCTGTACTTGACACTGTTGGGTAAATTGTAGGGCATGTTGCTGCCGTAAAGCATGTTCAGGTGAACCTTGAAATTCTTGTTCGTGCTGAGGTAATCCTGGAAAAACATTCCGAAGGTGATGAGCCTGTCCGTTGGCCTCCTGACCCAACCGACGTCCATTCTGTTGCTGTCGACCGGTACTTGGTCGACGGTGTGGGAACTGATCTTTTCACCCGCCTTATTATAATAATCATAATAATGATCACCATCGATATCCTCCCGAGTTCTCATGATGCCCAGACTCACCCAACTTTCTGCATCCTTGACCAGTTCTCCGAATAGTCTTGCCTCCAGACCGACTGCATAAGCCTGGGCATTGTTCTCGCCGTAGTACCGGATTTTGACATTGTCGATATCATAAGGCACCACATGCCACATCCATTTGGCGTAGGCTTCCGTACTCAGTCTGAAAGGACGCCCCCATGCTTTGAACTGGTAGTCGGATCCGATCACCGCTTGCCAACTACGTTGGGCCAGGACACCGGTGTTCACCGTTCCATCGTAACGTCTCAGTTCCCGGTAGAAAGGAGGCTGGTGATAAGCCCCCACTGCTGCCCTGAACACGAGGTCGCCTCCTTTCTTTGGTTTCCACGATAATTGTGTGCGGGGAGAAAGTAGTAGTTCCTGATTGAGTGAATTGTAGTAGAAACGAAGTCCGGCCTGAAAGGTGATCCCTAGAGAATCGTTGACGTTGATGTTGTCCTGTACGTATCCTGAGATCTTGTTGACATCCAGGTTGGTAGTTGAACTCAGCACGGTGGACAACCTAAGAACCGATGGGTCGTAGGGTAGGGTATAACCTGCGGAATCCTGTCTTTCCCATTCATGTAGCCTGTCCTGGATGAGGGTTTTCTCTGCAGTTAGTCCCCATTGGATCAAATGAGTTCCTCGATTCAATTGTCCCCGATGGGCAAAAGACCAGTTGTCAATGTTGAGTTTGTTCCGGGCGTAATGTTGGAACTCACCTGCGCCTAGAGGATTCACGATGGATCCGAAGGTGGGCTTGCTTCGGTCGAAATCCCTTTCTCCGAAAAGGTAATCTCCCGTGATATCGAAATTCTCCTGCTCGTCATCACTGAACCGGCTCAACATCCATTTAAGTCGAAGATCTTTGTTGACCTGGTTGATTGCAGATATTCCTGCCATATTGGTGGAATAGCGGTCCTGTTCCCGGCCGGAAAAGAAGATGTCCAACCCGAGATTGGCGCTGAACAATGGAGAGAATACTGAAGTGGTCAGCTGTGCAGTCTGGGGCACGAGTTCGAACCGGGTACTAGAATGGTTTAACAGCGCCTCCAGTTGCCATCGGGGTGCGATCTGCCAGGTGAAAAGTGCCTGAAGGTCCGTTGCAGTGGGTATGTAGCTGCCTTTGGTCTCCTGAGCACTGAATAGGGTCCTGTTACTTTTGTTTCTGGCTCCGACCAGATAGGTGAATTTGCCCTTGCTGCTACTGCCTTCCAAGTGCAGTCCCTGTTCCAGAAAACTCATATAAGCGGAACCGCCGAACTGACCAGGTTTTCTGTACTGAATATCCAGAACGGAACTCATCTTATCCCCGAATCTGCTTTGGAATCCCCCGGTATAGAAGGAAAGTTTGCCCGTCATCTCCGGATTGATGAAACTCAATCCTTCCTGTTGACCACTTCGAACAAGGTAAGGGCGGAAGACTTCAAAATCGTTAACATAGATGAGGTTCTCATCATAATTCCCGCCGCGGACCGCATATTGAGAAGTGAGTTCGTTGTTGCTTCCGACGAAGATCTTGATCAGACTTTCCACGCCTCCGGTCGTGGAGGGAATGACCAGGGCGTTGCGGGGATTCAGTCTTACAAGTCCTGTTTCACGACGTTCGGATGCAGAGGAAACGACAACTTCATCAAGACTTCTGGTCCCGGGTTCCAAGCGGATGATGATGTTCTCTTCTTCACCCGGATTCAGGAAAAAATTGCGCTGTTCGCTTCGGAGCCCGGTGAAAGAAAAGACGAGAGCGAAAGCCTTGTCTGAAGGGACGGTCATTCTGAAAGTGCCGCTGTCTGAAGTTGTGATGCCGGAGGTGCTACCCAATCTGGTGACTGAAACCTGGGCAAGCGCCTTTTCGAATTGATCGACCACGCGGCCAGAAACCCATGCTGTCCTCTTCTGTGCCATGGTCATGGAACCGGCAAGGATCAGCAGCAAGACAAAAAGCAACTTGGGACGGGACATTCGTTGGGTAACGATTGGGTGGCTTGCAATATTACACAAAAACGATTGTACCCATACCCTGCTTGACTTTGAATGCTATCATGCACCCGGAAAATCCGGTTTTTGTTGATGTATGGCCAGACCATCGATCCTTCTAAAACAGAATCGAAAATGAACCGGATGAAAACTTGGTCTTGCATCACGCTGATGCAGCTATATTCGTTTGATAGGAAAAGTGTAAGGTGGAACTGGGTCAAAATCCTTTCAACAGACTGATCGTAGCTTTGGGATCAGAAGATCGGAATACGGTGTTTCCGGCCACCAGTACATCGGCACCGGCTTTGACGATCTCTGGTGCATTCTCCAGAGTGACACCACCATCGATCTCGATCAATACATCCAGTTTGTTCTCGTCAATGCGTTTCCGGAGTGTCCTGATCTTGTCCAGTGTGCCAGGTATGAATTGCTGACCGCCAAATCCGGGATTGACACTCATGAGACAGACGAGATCGATATCACCCAATACATCATATAACATTTCCACAGGGGTGTGCGGATTCAAGGCAACCCCTGCCTTCATGCCCAGTGCTTTAATTTGCTGAACATTACGATGCAAATGCCTGCAGGCTTCTATATGAACAGTAAGTATGTCGGCGCCAGCTTTTCGGAAATCCTCCGTATAACGGTCAGGTTGTTCGATCATGAGGTGGACATCACAGATCTTGTTCGTCGCTTTGCGTATGGCCGCGATCACAGGAAGGCCGAAACTGATATTGGGAACGAAGCTGCCATCCATCACATCCAAGTGGAACCATTCGGCTGCACTTTCGTTTAGCATCTGGCTTTCCTCCCCGAGTTTGAGGAAGTTGGCAGAGAGCAGCGAGGGTGCGATGATCGGCATGTGTGATGATTGATCGATGAGCCCGAAAGGTACGAAAGATGGATTATTTGGCCTCCAATAGCCTGATGGCTTCATGAGCCTCGGTGAGTTGGTCGTCGAGGCCTAGGCTTTTTCTGTAGCTGTCCAGTGCCTCCTCCTTCCGTCCCATGGCTTGCAGGCATTTGGCCGACCAAAGGTACAATTCCGCATGTGTCGACTTGACGTTCAACCCCCTTTGAAAGGTTTTCAGGGCTTCGGGGTATCTCCTCAGTTCATAAAGTACGATCCCTTTCTCAATGAAAGCATCAATGAATGTATAGTTATGGTTGATGCTCTCTTCATATTGCTTCAAAGCCATACTCTTGTTGCCGGTATTAGAATAGTAGATGCCTTTCAGTAACAGACCTCTCGACTGCATATCGGGATCTGCAGTTCTTGAGATGAGTGTGTCTGCGAGAGAAAGCACGCGGGCATCTTTCTGGTCAGCATATATATTTCCCAGTTCAAGTATCACTCCGGAGCGGCCCGGATCCAGCAGGGATGCCATTTTCAGGTCATCTATCGCATGAAGGGTATCACCTGATTTCAACAGGATCTGAGCCCGGCGATAACGGAGGAATGCACTGGCACTATCCATTACTACGAGGGTGTCCAGTTCCAATTTGGCTGCGATGATATTTCCTTCCTTTTCAAGACTGCCGGCGTAGCGGAGTCGCAATGCAGGCGAATCGGGATAAAACCTGAGTTGGATCCCGAGTTGACCGGTGGATGAGGAATCGATTGAAGCGATCGGTGCATCTTTTCCTGGAAAACTTCCGCTCTCCTGATCGCAGGAATGCAGGAAGAATAAGCAGATGATCATGCACGATACGGAACGGTACATACCGCAAATTTAAGCATCCCCCTGTTGAAACTGTGACAATTTCCTGACAGAGTGCGTAACTTGGCGCGATATTTTGCAGCCTCAACAACAATCAATCAAACTAATATTAATGAACACGCGCCCTTCATTTGCCCGCATCCCCGTTTACTTTTTTTGTATGCTGATGATCTGCAAGCAGCATATTTCAAATGCTCAGGGCCAGATGCCGGCGCATGATTCGGTATCCTATGCCGGGGAAAAGCATTTCAATGACATCCGCCAATTGACTTTTGGTGGCGACAATGCTGAAGCTTATTTCAGTTTCGACAGCAAGTGGCTGGTTTTCCAACGCACCAATCCCAAGCTGGGAATTCCGTGTGATCAAATTTTCATTGGAAGGGTGCCCGCCAAATCTGGTGAGGCCTTCGAACCCCGGATGATCAGCAGCGGTAAGGGACGAACCACCTGCGGCTCTTTCACTAAAGATGGCAAGCACATCATATATGCTTCAACTCATCTCGCATCAGCCGAATGCCCTCCGGTACCTGACCGCAAGAAGTATGGCAACAAATACATCTGGCCGCTTTTTGAAGGATACGACATATTCCTGTCAGACTTAAATGGCAAGATCATAAAACAACTGACCAACACGCCAGGGTATGATGCTGAAGCTACTTTATCCCCAGATGGCAAGACGATGGTGTTCACCTCTGTTCGGGATGGAGATCTTGACTTATACCTCATGGACCTCAAGTCTGGCAAGACCAAGAGAGTTACGAATACACTCGGGTACGATGGCGGAGCCTGGTTCAGTCCCGACGGCAAGAAACTCATCTGGAGGGCATCCAGACCATCTACGGCTGCTGACAGTGCGGAATACATCTCTTTGCTGAAAGAGAATCTGGTGGCTCCCACACAAATGGAAGTTTGGATCGCCAATGCTGATGGCAGTAATGCCCATCAGGTCACTAGCTTTGGTCAGGCCAATTGGGCGCCTGCTTATCTATCCGACAGCAAGACCATCATCTTCGCCTCCAACCATGAATACAAACGCGGTTTCCCTTTCAATCTTTACACTGTGGATGAACAAGGTAATAATCTGGAAAAGATCAGTGCCTCACAGGTATTCGATGCTTTCCCGATGATCAGCCCAAATGGCAAAAAGATCGTTTTTTGCAGCAACCGGAATAATGGAGGAACACGGGATACCAATATATTTGTGGCCGACTGGATAAAATGATGAGGTTTTTTTAAATCTGCTTCATCGGATCCTCAACAAACTATTCCTGTATGCCTTCCGTACTGACGATAACCCTCAACCCTGCTTTGGACAAGAGCTATTTGATAGACCATCTTGTTCCGGACAACAAACTCAGGTCGCCGAACCCCAAGATAGATCCCGGAGGTGGCGGCATCAATGTAGCCAGGGGCCTGTACCGTTTGGGAGTGAACCCAACCGCCATGTATCTGGCAGGCGGACGTAACGGATCGCTATTGAAGGACCTGCTGGACACTGAAGGTATACATTCCCATTTGGTAAATATATCAGCCGAGACCAGGGAGAATATCACCATTATGGAATCCAGCACCGGGAAGCAGTACAGAATCGTACCGGAAGGGCCGATAGTGGATCCGCTTTCTGCCGATGAATTACTGAAGCAATTACTTTCCATTCAACCGAGACCGGAATATGTGGTGGCCAGTGGAAGTCTACCCAAGGGTTTTCCCATTGATTTTTTTGCCCGTCTGGCTAAAGTGGTCAAGCAGGCTGGTATCCGATGTATCGTGGACACATCGGGGGAATCGCTCAGACTGGCTGTCAACGAGGGTATTTATCTCGTGAAGCCCAATCTCAAGGAATTGGCTGAATTGTCGGGTGCGGAGCAGTTGGAACTGGATAAAGTGGAGGAGGCTGCAAATCTGATCATCTACCAAGGTAAATGTGAGGTGGTGGTCGTATCTCTGGGCGCATCCGGTGCCATCATGGCAACCAAAAATGGATTCCATCAGGTTCCAGCACCAACCGTTCAGAGAAGGAGTACTGTAGGGGCTGGAGACAGTATGGTAGCAGGTATGGTCTGGGCACTGGACAAGGGAATGACCGAGGCTGATGTACTTTGTGCGGGAGTTGCCGCAGGAACTGCAGCCACCATGAACCCTGGAACAGAACTTTTCAAAAAGGATGATGTACTCAGGCTGATGGACTGGACCCTGAGCAGGAAACATTAGGAAAACCAGTCATGCCTCCTTAATTTGTGGTTATTAAACCTCCACACCATGGCAACCGGACTGGTTCATCTGCATAATCTGCTTCGTTGGATCATACTCATTCTGCTCGTGCTTTCGATTATCAGAGCATATTCAGGTATGGCCAGTAGAAGACCACTAACTGATGGGGTCCGTAAAACATGGTTGTTCACGATGATTGCTGCCCACACCACGTTGTTGTTGGGATTGATCCAGTGGTTTTTCGGAAGGTTCGGCATCATCACTCACCCGCGCCAGGAAGAAGGAAGTTTCATGAAGGAAAAATTCTACCGATTTTATTGGTTGGAGCACCCGGTCACCATGCTATTGGCCATCCTGTTCATCACTTTGGGTTATTTGCAATACAAGAAGCCTGTGGCCGATGCGGTCAAATACAGAAAGGCACTGGTCTTTTTCCTGTTGGCATTGTTGCTGATCTTGATCGGCATGCCCTGGCCATTCCGGGATATGATTGGAAGACCATGGTTCCCAGGGATGTGAGTGGGCTAGGTTTTCATCAGCCTTTAACGATCGAACGGAGAGCGGTGCAGAACTTGTCCGTCTCTTCTAACGTTCCCATGCTAACGCGGCACCATCTGCCGCCAAAGTGATTCCTGTACTGGACACCTATGCCATGCTCGGCCATGGCCTTGGGCAGGTCTGCTTGGATGCTGTCTATGTTGAAGAGTATGAAATTCGTCGCAGAAGGTATGTAGTCTAAGTGGAGTTCAGAAAAGCAGGAATAACATTTGGACTTTGCCTGTTCGTTTTTCTTTTTGCAGTCTTTAACGAAATCCTGATCCTTCAGGGATGCGGATCCGGCAGCAGCGGTAACCTGACTGATGGAGACATCGGGCCATGCTTGCAGCGAACCCAACCTGCTGATCATTTTCGGTTGAGCGATGGCGTAACCCAGTCGTGCGCCTGCCAGTCCATAAACCTTCGAAAAGGTCTTGGTGACGATAAGGTTGGGATTTGTGATGGCTTCACCCGCCAGGGTGGGGAAGTCCGCATATTCGGCATAAGCCTCATCCAGCAGAACCATGGTCTTCTTGGAGGCTTCCCTGACAAAGGCAAGCAGGCGGTCTATTTGGAGGACCTTGCCCGTGGGGTTATTGGGATTACAGAGGTATACGAGTCTGGTATCACTGTCGATCGCCGATAACATGGCGTTGAGATCGAAGTCCCTGTTTACATCATTGGTTATGGTTCTTATGGAAAGCCCCTGAGCCATGGTCTGTTCGTGCCATACCTTGTAACTGGTTTCCGCAGTGATCACATGACCTTTACCCAATGAAGCAGCATGAAGATTCACGAGTCCGTTCATCTCGGATGATCCGGCACCCATGCGGATATGCTCTTCTCCAACTTTCCAGAAGTCCGCGATCTGCTTTTTCAAACTTGGTATTTCATTGTCAGGATAACGGTTCGACCTGGTAAGTGCTTCAGCCATGGCCTGCCTTGCCAAGGCTGAAGGGCCATATGGGTTTTCGTTGCTGTTCATATGGACGATTCCCGCTGGCCCCTCTTTGAAGCGAGGCGATGCCAGCAACTCGGTTCTCAGGCTCAAGGCGGAAACGGATAGGGCAGCTTGGCGGAGCCAAGTGCGGCGGGAGGAACTCATTCTAAATGTGTTGAAAGATGAAGTTAGGGGATTCCGGATTCGCAAACTCATTCCATCCTTGGCTGATGGCGATCCCGCATCGGGACTGAAAACTCCCGGACTTTCCCGTGGCTTTTCAATCCGGAATCCGGAATACTAAATTGCTCCTGCAGACCTGTTCCCGAGCTCGATCACCTCGCAGTCACGCATCTCGGCGCCATCCACTTTGAAGCGCACCAGGGTGCGGACTTTATGCCAACCCTGCTTGCCTGCTGCACCGGGATTCATATACAGGCATTTGAAGGCTTCGTCATACTGGATCCGGAGTATGTGGGAGTGGCCGCAGATGAAAAGTCCTGGCTTTTTCTCCAGGATCATTTTTTTTGCATCTGGGGAATAGTTGCCGGGCCTGCCTCCGATATGGGTCATCATCACATTCACCTCTTCGCATCGCCACTCCAGGGTTTTCGAAAAATGGCAACGGATATCATAGCCATCAATATTCCCATATACCCCAAGCAGAGGTCGGAAATCCTGTAGTTGAGTGGCCACTTTTGCCGAACCGAAATCTCCGGCATGCCATATCTCATCACAATTATCGAAATGACGAAATACCGCATCGTCGAGGAAGTTGTGCGTGTCAGATATAAGTCCGATTGTCTTCATTCAGAGTTCGTAAATGTATCAAGAAAATGGATCTCCGGAATCAGTCTGAAGGCTTTGGGCAAACGCTGACGGATAATGGCTGGTAGACTGATATAAAGCATGTGCTTGTTTCATCGGTAAGGCGACTGAAGAGTGTAAATTGAGGACATAAACTCAATTATATGATCAAATTAAAGGAACTCAAGCCAGGCGATATCATCCAGGTCGATTTTGAAGGCCAGCGAAGGATTGGGGATATAACGGATGTCAGTTTGGGTGATAAAAAAGTGCGGGTCTGCCATGGCGATCAGGATTACTGGTACGATTTCCATGATTGTTATGCCATACCACTGGATGATCAGCAACTGATTGAATTGGGATTTCATACCATACAGGTCGGGGAAGGTGGCGATAAGGCATGGGAGAAAGGACCGTTTACCATGAAGATGGACCTGAAAAAGCCGGATGAACACACTTTGCTTCATTATCGGGACGAGACCCGTCACGTGCATGCTCCGGAGATCCGGTTTGTGCATCAATTGCAGCACCATTACAAGGGGATGACCAATTTTGGTCTGACTTGGTCTGGTTGAGCGATCTTCCCGACCGGGGCATCAATATTACTCAGGACGGTTTTCAGGGAATAGGGATCTGCGATCCATTAAAGAGGGGCATGACTAGCCTCTTTTTTTATTTAATTGATTTACAGTATATTGCGTTTTATTCGGTATGTGAGAAATGGGTAATTGGAATAACTGAGGAGTTCGTTCAAATGCAGGAAAAGGGTGAAAAAAGAGGAAAAACCGGACGAAAAGACATTTAAATTACGATAATCAGAATAAGAAGGTCAAAAAGATTTTTCCAAATCGGGGTATATCGCTATCTTTGCGCACCCAAAAAGTATGGCCAAACAAGCGCTCATTAAACAGGACGGGATAATTATTGAAGCACTCAGTAATGCCATGTTCAAAGTCAAGTTGGAAAACGGACACGAGATCCTGGCCACGATCTCCGGAAAAATGAGGATGCACTACATCCGAATACTTCCTGGAGATAAAGTTGGGGTGGAGATGAGTCCCTACGACCTGACCAGGGGTAGGATCATTTTCAGATATAAATAATCATTGTCATTCCCGGTGAGTTCGCTGGCCGGTTTAAAACAAAGAATATGAGAGTCAGAGCATCCATCAAGAAACGCAGCAACGATTGCAAGATCGTTCGCAGGAAGGGCAGGTTGTACGTGATTAACAAAAAGAATCCGCGCTTCAAACAGCGTCAGGGATGATCAAAAGTCTGGTCTAAGAAGTCAGTTATGATGGATTGGCCGGAGATGAACTAATTATCACAGCAATCAACATTCCCGGATCCAGTTAGGTGAAGGGTGAATAAAAAGAAAATAAACGCACATGGCTCGTATCGCAGGCATCGACCTTCCCAAGAACAAAAGGGGTGAAATCGGTCTGACCTACATTTATGGCATCGGAAATTCCACTGCCCGCTATATTCTGGGTAAAGCGGGGATCGATTTCAGCAAAAAGGTGAATGCGTGGGATGATGATGATCTGAACGCCATCCGTACGATAATCAACAATGAATTCAAGGTGGAAGGTCAGCTGCGTTCTGAGGTGCAGATGAGCATCAAACGTCTTTTGGACATCGCTTGTTATCGCGGACTCCGCCACCGTAAGGGGTTACCGGTCCGTGGACAGCGTACCCGCACTAACAGTCGTACCCGTAAGGGCAAGCGCAAGACTGTTGCTGGTAAGAAGAAAGCGCCTAAGAAATAAAACCTGTGCATTGTCTGTAATCCGACAGTGTTCAAGTGATATGCACCAGTAAAAATGTTCAACGCCGGATCCCGGGTGCAAGGGGGAGGGAAGAACAAAACTTCTGAAAGGGAGTATATAGAAAACCAAAGAATACCTATTCGTTCAACATGGCAAAAGCACAACAGACCAGCGCCAAGGCTGCGGCCAAAAAAAGGATCGTCAAGGTCGACAGTTACGGTGACGCACACATCAGTGCAACTTTCAACAACATCATCATCAGCATCACGAACAAGAACGGTCAGGTCATCTCCTGGAGCAGCGCCGGCAAAATGGGCTTCAAGGGTTCCAAGAAGAACACGCCTTATGCCGCACAACTCGCTGCGAACGACGCTGCCAAAGTGGCTTCCGAAGCCGGGGTCAAGCGCGTTGATGTGTTCGTGAAAGGACCTGGAGCAGGACGTGAAAGTTCGATCCGTTCCCTGTCCAATTCAGGCATAGAAATCGTGATGATCAAGGATGTGACCCCGCTGCCCCACAACGGCTGCCGTCCTCCCAAAAAGCGTCGCGTATAATAAATAAAGGCAGTTTATCTGCCCGGTACATTTTTAATAACAGGGGTGTGCGATCCAGTTTTATGATTTTTTCACGATCGCCCGCCGTAACTAAAAAATCAACAGAACAACATGGCACGTTACACAGGTCCGAAAACTAGAATCGCCCGAATCTTCGGGGAACCCATCCTGGGGAATGGAAAGTATCTCAACAAGAACAGCAATCCTCCCGGCCAGCACGGTGCTGCCCGCAAGCGTAAGACACTTGGGGAATATGCAGTTCAGTTGAAGGAGAAGCAGAAGGCCAAATACACTTATGGACTTTTGGAACGTCAGTTCCGCAGCACCTTCGAGGAGGCCGCACGTATGAAAGGGGTCACCGGTGAGAATCTCATCAAACTACTCGAAGCCCGTCTGGATAATACCATCTACCGTTTGGGTATTGCTCCTTCGCGTCCAGCCGCACGTCAACTCGTCGCACACAAGCACATCACCGTCAACGGAGAGGTGGTGAACATACCTTCATTCCGTCTGAAACCGGGCGATGTCATTGCTTTCAAGGACAAAAGCCATGGGAATGCGAACCTGACCGAAGTGGTCAAGGGGAAGAATCCCAAGTTCAGCTGGATCGACTGGAATGAAGCTGAATTCCAAGGTACCTTCGTCGCCTATCCTGAAAGGGAGAGTGTTCCGGAGAATATCAAGGAACAACTGATCGTGGAGTTGTACTCCAAATAAACCACGGGTCCTCGGACCTACATGAACAATCAACCATTCACCCTGGCCGAAAGGACAGGATCACACAGTAAAACAGGAATTTAAATATGGCCATTTTAAATTTCCAGAAACCTGACAAGATCATACTGCAGAAAGCAACCGATTTCGAAGCTCAGTTTGAGTTTCGCCCGCTGGAACCAGGTTACGGCGTCACGATCGGTAATGCACTTCGCAGGGTACTCCTCAGTTCCTTGGAGGGTTATGCCATTTCAGGCATTTCCATTGAAGGTGCGGAGCACGAATTCGCCACATTGAAAGGTGTGGTAGAAGATGTCACCGAGATCATCCTGAACCTCAAGCAGGTCCGTTTCAAAAAAACGGTAGACCATGAGGTGACTAACGAGAAGATCACCCTCAACATCAAGGGCAGGACAGACTTCACTGCAGCCATGATCGGAGACGCTACCAGCACATTTCAGGTCATGAACCCTGAACTCCTCATCTGCACCATGGATTCCACTGCGAAGTTGAACATCGAGCTCAACATTTCACGAGGACGTGGTTATGTTCCCGCTGATGAGAACAAGGTGAAGGATGCCCCATTCGGCTATATCCCCATTGATTCCATCTACACACCTATACGCAATGTCAAGTACGCCATCGAGAATACTCGTGTGGAGCAGCGTACCGACTTTGAAAAGTTGATCATTGATGTGTCCACTGATGGTACCATTCATCCTGAGGAGGCGGTAAAGCAGGCTTCCCGCATACTCATCCAACATCTGATGATCATCACTGATGAGAACATCACATTCGATAACAAGGAAGAGAAGAAGGAAGATCTGGTTGATGAACAGACTCTCCAACTCCGCAAGATCCTGAAGACGCCCCTGGAAGATCTCGATCTTTCCGTCCGTGCCTTCAACTGCCTCAAGGCAGCAAAGATCAACAGCCTGAGTGAACTGGTTCAATATGAGCAGGAGGACCTGATGAAATTCAGGAACTTCGGACAGAAATCCCTTGCTGAGATCGAGCAGGTCCTTCAGGAGAGGGGTCTCCATTTCGGCATGGACCTCAGCAAGCTGAGCCTCGACAAAGAGGATTGATCGTAAATAAAGGGCCTTAATTGGTCCTATTCATAGAACAGGGCCGTAATTCCTGACACGGTACGGCACCATAAAACAATTGTCATGCGTCACGGAGACAAAGTCAACAACCTGGGTCGTACAGCGTCCCATAGAAAAGCGCTGATGAGCAATATGGCCTCCCAACTCATCACCCACAAGCGTATCGTAACAACTCATGCCAAAGCAAGAGCCCTCAGGACATACATTGAACCCTTGATCACCAAGACTAAGAAGGCAGATAGCAAGGAGCAGATCATGCATCAGCATCGGATCGTATTCAGTTATTTGAACGACAAAGCAGCTGTGAAGGAACTGTTCACCGTCATTGCCCCCAAAGTAGCTGGCCGTCCCGGTGGTTACACCCGCATCATCAAGCTTGGTACACGTGTGGGTGACAATGCTGAGACTGCCCTGATCGAGTTGGTGGATTTCAATGAGATCTACGGAAAAGGAAAGGGCGAACAAGCAGCGGCTAAGAAAACACGTCGTAGCGGTGGCAAGAAAAAAGCTGCAGGTTCTGCAGTAGAGAGTAAAGAAGTAGAAACGCCCGAAGCTGATAAAGCGCCCGAATAAATGATGTTGAAAAGTTTTGATAAAAAGGCAGGGCTATTTGGTCTTGCCT
>CAIKEH010000007.1 GCA_903826405.1 uncultured bacterium | reverse complement strand
TGGTGAACATCCCTCCGACGGTTTCAGCGGGCAGCGATTTTTCCGTCACCCTGCCCATAAATTCAGCTGCCCTGACAGGTACTGCAAGTGATGTTGATGGAAGCATAACCGCATATGCATGGACAAAGCTCAGTGGGCCTAGTGGAGGTCGCATTTCAACTCCATCTTCTGTTTCCACCTCCATTACTGGTCTGTTGGTAGGTACTTACGTGTACAAACTGACGGTCACGGACAACAGCGGTACGAAGTCTTCGGCAACCATTACAGTTACTGTAAATTCAACTCCTGTTCCCAATCAGTTGCCGATCGTGAGTGCAGGAAATTCAGTCTCAATAACTTCGCCGGACAATTCTGTAACCCTGGTAGGAACGGCAACGGATCCGGACGGTAAAATAAGCTCTCTGGCATGGTCTCAGACCTCTGGTGGTTCAACTGCAACCTTCAGCAGAGTGGACTCTTTGGTCACGACAGTGTCTGGGCTGTTACAGGGAATTTATGTTTTCAGGCTTACGGCAACAGATAATTCCGGAGCGTCCGTTTTTGCTGAGGTGACGATTACGGTCAATCCGCCGGTCGTGAAACCCGGGATAAATCAATCTCCTGTCGCAAATGCCGGTACTGACCAGAGTGTCACATTGCCTGTGAATAATGCCATACTCAATGGTTCCGGTTCATCGGATCCTGACGGAACGATACAATCCTATCAGTGGAATATGGTTAGTGGTCCCGGAAGCTATGTGTTTTCTGATTCCACGGCGGCTAACCCGGCGATCACGGGTCTTGTCGAAGGAACATATGAATTTCAGTTGACCATCACTGACAATAATGGAGCCACTTCATCGGACAAGGTCATCATTAAAGTACTTAGGATCAATCAGAGTGCCATAGTGAAAGTAACGGATACGCTGAATGTCTTCCTCCCCGTTCAGAACGCCATGTTGGATGCCAGTTCTTCTTATGATCCTGATGGGACCATCACCTCATACAAATGGACATTTGTGGAAGGTCCTCAGTCGCCATTAATCCTAAATGCTGACTCCAGTCGCACGATGATCAGCAATCTGATCGCGGGTATATATACGTTCAATATCACGGTAATGGATAATAGCAACGCGGTCAGTACATCGGTTGTGACTGTTATGGTAAATAATAGCAACACCAGGCTCGATCTTCCCGCCTTCCAGGTTTATCCTAACCCAGCCAGATCATCAACCACACTTAGGCTGGATTCTGATCTGACCGGTAAGGCATTGATCCAGGTCGTGGATATGAACGGCAGACCAGTGATCAGTCAGACTTTCATGAAAGTTACCGGGGCACAAACTCAGTCAATAGATCTTTCCAAACTTCAAACGGGCATGTACTTTATGACCGTTCAAGTTGATGGCACCAAGAAAATGGTGAAAAAGATCATGAAACTTTGATTATGATTCATCAAGAATTGATCTCAAAAGTGAAAGCGGTCCAATTGGACTGCTTTCCTTTTTTTATAGAGGCTCACAAAAGGCTTGAATCGTTTAAATTTGCTTAAAAGTCTGATATCATAGCTCAGCCCGACATACTCAACAGTCCCATTGAATACCTGAAAGGAGTTGGTCCCCTTCGTGCCGACCTGCTCAAGAAGGAACTGGGCATCTTCACGTTCGCACAACTCCTCACCTTTTTCCCTTTCCGGCATGTGGACAAGACCCGGATCACCCGGATCCGGGAGGTTAACAGTCGATCGGAGTATGTTCAGCTTGCCGGAAAGATCATTCAGATGCAGATGGCAGGGGAAAAGCGTTCAAAAAGATTGACCGCTGTTTTCAGGGATGATAGTGGGGAGATCGAGCTGACCTGGTTCCAGGGGATGCATTGGATCGAAAAATCATTGGTGATCGGAAAACCTTATTTGGTATTTGGTAAGGTAGGTTTTTTCATGGGTAGGCCTCAGATCACGCATCCGGAGATCGACCCGTTTGAATCAGTTGGAGAGGGGAAGCGCGCCTACCTGGAACCCATTTACCCTGCCACGGAGAAACTAAAATCAAAGGGCCTGAATGGAAGGAGTATCGGCAAGTTGACCTTCACCTTATTCACTCTGATCAAGGAAGCTGATGTCCCTGAAATGCTTCCCGATTCTATGATCATTGACCAGCATTTGATGTCCCGTTGGGATGCGTTAAGGAGTATCCATTTCCCATCAACTCAGGAAGAACATGCGGCTGCATTGCATAGGTTGAAGTTCGAAGAGCTCTTCATTTCCCAACTTCGTTTAGGGATGATACGTTCGCAGCGTCACCGCTTTTCCAAGGGGCATGTATTCGCACAGGTGGGTGAGTATTTCAACACTTTTTATCAGGAGCATCTGCCGTTCGCACTTACCGGTGCGCAAAAAAGAGTACTCAAAGAGATCCGGCAGGATACAGGCACAGGCAGGCAGATGAACCGTTTGCTTCAGGGTGATGTGGGAAGTGGTAAAACAGTTGTAGCCCTGATGACCATGCTGCTTGCTGCTGACAATGGCTTCCAGAGTTGTCTCATGGCTCCCACAGAGATCCTGGCCCGACAACATTATCAGAGTATAACGGAATCTTTGGCTCCCATGGGCATCCCGGTACGAATACTTACGGGTTCCACCCGCTCGGCAGAAAGAAAAAAAACCCTTGCAGAGGTGGGAAATGGCGAAAGAGATATTCTCATTGGCACTCATGCGGTTTTGGAAGATAAAGTCCAGTTCCAAAATCTCGGTCTGGCCATCATCGATGAGCAGCATCGTTTCGGTGTTGTCCAAAGGGCTGCACTCTGGAAAAAAAATATCATCCCGCCACACATACTCGTCATGACCGCCACTCCCATACCCAGAACGTTGGCCATGACCGCATACGGCGACTTGGATTACAGTGTCATGGATGAACTTCCACCGGGAAGGTTGCCTGTGATGACGGTACACCGAAATGAAGATAGCCGTCCACAAGTCATGGAGTTCATTCGAGATGAGATACGAAAAGGTAGGCAGGCATACATCATCTTCCCGTTGATCGAGGAAAGTGAAAAACTCGATTACGAGGATCTCATGAAAGGATATGAGAATGTGAAGGCATGGTTCCCCGAGCCTCAATATTGGATCAGTATGGTTCATGGCAGGATGCCGCAAGAACAGAAGGATGTCAATATGCAGAGATTCGTAAGTGGTGAAACGCAGATCATGGTCTCTACTACGGTAATCGAAGTAGGTGTGAATGTTCCCAATGCGTCGGTGATGGTCATTGAAAGTGCGGAGAAGTTCGGGCTCAGCCAACTCCACCAGCTTAGGGGAAGGGTAGGACGGGGGAGCGAAAAGAGCTACTGTATATTATTGACCGGCAACAAGGTGAGCAATGAAGCGCGTGGTAGATTGTCTGTTCTTTGTGAAACCAATGATGGTTTCAAGATCGCCGAGAAGGATCTTGAACTTAGAGGACCGGGGGAGATCGAGGGAACCCGGCAGAGTGGAGCACTTGATTTCATGTTGGTTAACTTATTGGAAGACAGAGAATTGATGGATGTTGCAAGGCTCGAAGCGGAAAAAATCCTGAATGCGGATCCAGACCTCCAAAGCGATGGAAACAGACCACTAAGGGATCATCTCCGGATGGCATCCGGAAAAACTCCATGGAGCCGGATCTCCTGACATACAATTAACAAGTCCTATACGTTTTAAAAGTTACTTTTAACTTCTATATGGCCCTGAAAACCAATCTGCATAAGCTGATCCCGGTCTTGTCCATCCTCCTCTGCCAACAACTTGGGGCTCAGCAGTATTATGCGATGGAATTCACAGAGAACAAGGGTCAATGGACGGAACCTTTCCAGTTCAAAAGTCAGGTGGGTAATGGGATTTTCTTCATCGAGAAACAGGGGTTCACCGTACTGCAGAACAAAGTGGAGGATTACCAGCAGGTATTGAATTATCTCCATAGGCATGTTGAAACAGGTCAGCAAAATTCGAAGGATAAGGATAAGTACGGAAGGCCGATACCACTTCCCGCATTGCCCCCTCAAGGTATCATGATGCATTCGCATGCTTATCGGGTGAGCTTCATGGGAAGCATGCCCGATGCCATAGTGGTGGGTGAGCGACAAACAAGCGCGCATTCAAATTATTTCATCGGCAACGATCCTTTAAAATGGAAGTCTGATGTAAAGTCGTTTCAATCCGTTGTCTATAAGAATATTTATCCTAATGTCGACGTGAGATATTATTCCGGGGATGGTCAGTTGAAATACGACATCATTGCTCATCCTGGCGCGGATCTTTCCCGGATAATGATGAGATATGAAGGAGCTGAAAAACTATCTGTTCGGAATGGGCAACTGCATATACAGACTTCCGTAGGAGAGGCAAAGGAGCTGGAGCCTTATGCATATCAGGTCGTTGACGGTAAAAAAACGGATGTGGGATGCCAGTTCGCGGTTTCCGGCAATCAAGTAAGATTCAAGACGCGGGAATATGATAGAAAATCCGATCTGATCATCGATCCTACACTTATATTTTCCACTTTCACTGGCAGCAAAGCGAGCAATTGGGGCTATACAGCCACTCCGGGTCCCGATGGCAGTTTTTTTACCGGTGGGATCGTTTTTGGTCAGGGATATCCCATCACATTGGGAGCATTTCAGGGCACTTTTGGAGGAGGTCAACTTTTGGGAATTGATATAGGCATAACCAGACTTAGCCCGGACGGAAGATCAAGGATCTATTCCACTTATCTTGGTGGAAGTGGGGATGATTATCCTCATAGCCTGTTCTCCGATCCTCAAGGTAATCTCGTGATTTTAGGCAGGACGACATCCTCCAATTATCCCTCCACGACGGGAACCTTTGGTCCGGGAGGGGAAACGGATATCGTTGTCTCCAAATTAAGTGCCAATGGGAATCTGCTCATGGGTTCCATTCGTATTGGAGGCAGGGGCACAGATGGAGCTAACATCGATCCCAACTATCCGCCGAAATGTGGATCCCTTGTATATAATTATGGGGACAATCAACGCAGTGAGGTCATTTTAGATGGGTCAAACAATGTGTACGTGGCTGCATCAACACAATCTGATGATTTTCCCACTGTGAACCCGGTTCAAGGAGCACTTGCCGGGAAGCAGGACGCAGTCCTCATCAAACTTTCACCGGATCTGAGCAACGTACTCTTCAGCACCTATTTTGGTGGGGATGAAGATGATGCTGGATTCGTACTGGCCATAAATCCTTTGTCGGGTAATATTTACATGGCTGGTGGCACCGCTTCTTCCAATCTTCCCGGAAACAAGACAGGTGTGATACAACCTGCCCTAGGAGGATCTGCTGGAGACATCGATGGATATATCGCAGAGTTTTCAGCATCCGGGTCACCGCTTATCCGCACCACTTATTTGGGAACAGGGAACCTGGACATCATTTATGGGATCCAGTTCGACAGGGTAGGTTTCCCCTATGTCATGGGAATCAGCCTGGGTAGTTGGAAAATACTTCCTGCCAATATACCTTACCAGGATCCTGGCGCACACCAATTCATTTCAAAACTTCAACCCGATCTTTCGGCATATGTTTATTCAACGGTCTTTGGTACGGCATCTTCGGTTCCCAATATTTCTCCTGTTGCCTTTCTGGTCGATCGATGTGAGAATATTTACGTTTCGGGATGGGGAGGTGCGCTGAATGTCTGTTCACAAGGATCGGATTGCTTTGACACCAAGACCGCTGGTCCTTTAGGAATGCGTATCACGCCCGATGCTATTAAAAAAACAACGGACAATCGTGACTTCTACTTTTTCGTGATGGAAAAAGACGGAAATTCCCAGCTTTTTGGAAGCTTTTTCGGGCAGACAGGCGGCGAAGGGGACCATGTGGATGGCGGCACCAGTCGATTCGATAAGCGAGGCGCCATTTATCAGGCTATCTGTGCCAATTGTGGCGGCAACCTTACAGGAACCTGTTCGCCCGTCACCGGGCAGTTTCCCACCACGCCCGGTGTTGTCGCACCCATTAATGGGGCGTTAGGCGCTGGTGGTACGGCTGGTGACTGCAACCTGGGAGCAGTCAAGATACTGTTCGATTATGACGGCGTTAAGGCAGGTGCCCAGGTTTCCATCAATGGCATTCCTTACGATTCTGCCGGATGCGTTCCCTTGAAAGTTGATCTTGCAGATACCATTGGTACCGCTACATCCTATGAATGGGATTTTGGAGATGGGTCACCTGTGCAAACCACCACTTCACCCAATACCAGTTACAACTATACCATTCCTGGATTTTACAAGGTCACTCTGGTTGCCATTGATCCATCAAAATGCATCACGAGGGACACTTCCTATACTCATGTGCGCGTACGTTCCGACAAGGCGTTGGTTGATCTGTCTGCAGCCAAGTTGCCACCCTGTGAGAGCCTGGCTTACCGCTTCGACAATCTCTCTGTAGCACCACCCGGTGAACCATTCGGGGTGGTATTCACTTGGGATTTTGGGGACAATAGCCCCAGGTTGAAAACCGGATCAGCACCCCAGACACATACTTACCCAGCTGCCGGCACCTACAACGTTAAACTGATTTTGGAGGATACGTCCTATTGCAATTCGCCGGATTCGATCACCAAAGTGGTTAGACTCGCCCCCAATGTCTCTGCTCATTTTGATTCACCTCCATCAGGTTGTGCTCCCTATACGGCCTTATTCAAGAATACTTCCATCGGAGGGCAGTCATTCATCTGGGACTTTGGTGACGGAACTACCTATGTTGGATCCGATCCTCCTGCCAAAGTTTATCCCGGAACGGGAGATTATGTGGTCACACTTGTGGCCATAGATCCCTCAACCTGTAATCTAAGGGATACTTTCACTACAAATCTTTCGGTGCATGACAATCCCATAGCCGGATTTTCATGGGGCCCCGATCCCGCACAGGAAAATACACCGACGCAGTTCACGAATCTATCAAAGGGTGCACAAGGTTATTTTTGGGACTTTGGTGATGGGGATACCTCCAGATTAGTGAGCCCTCTTCATCAGTATAAGGCCACAGCATTATTCAACGCCTGTCTTCTTGCCTATAATTCTTTTGGATGTTTTGATACGCTTTGCCAAGAAGTGCCTGCACTGATCAACGCCTTGTTCGATATACCCAGTGCATTTACGCCCAATGGAGATGGGATCAATGACCGACTCCTGGTAAGGGGGTACGGCATCTCCAAACTCGATTTTAGAGTTTATAACCGATGGGGGCAATTGGTCTATCATTCGGCCGACCAGTCAGATGGTTGGGACGGAAAATTCAAAGGCACATTGCAACCCATGGATGCATATGCATATGTAGTTGATGTGGTGTTCAGCGATGGCAACAAGGCGACCAAGAAGGGTAATGTGACCCTGATCAGATGACAGAAATCATTAGAGATACTTCGGGATGACATGCAAAGAATGATGATGATCGGAAAATATAAGATACCATTTCGTCGGGCAATACAACGGGCTTCATTCCTGCTATCTGGGTGCATGATGCTTTTTTGCCTGATACGTGTTGATGAGGCAAAAGCTCAGGATCTTCATTTTTCCCAATTCTTCAACTCACCTCTTTCCACCAATCCGGCGAACACGGGTTTCTTGCCCTCATCTGATTATAGGTTGGGTGCGAATTACAGAAGCCAGTGGGCTAACGTACCAGTTCCTTACCGGACCATGAGCATTTACGGGGATGCCCAAGCCTTTCGTAATCGATTTGATAATGGTTGGGTAGGGCTGGGAGGACTCATCCTCCATGACGTTGCAGGTAGTGGGAATCTGACCTCCACGAAAATATATGGTTCAGCCGCTTATCACCAGATGCTCGGCAATACCGGTCTGCTCAGCGCAGGCTTCAACTTGGGGCTCACCAACAAACGGATCAATATCGCCAATTTCACCTTCGACAATCAATGGAATGGTCATTTCTTCGATGCCTACACGCCGAGTGGGGAGAATTTCAATGCAAACAATATCACTTATTTCGATCTTCAGGCTGGCCTGAATTACGCCTGGTTCCCCAAGGACAATATTTATCTGCACGGCGGGTTTTCCATCCAGCACATCAATCGCCCACAGGAGAGTTTTTTCAACTCTTCACCGAATTATGACAACCGTATCGCGCAGCGTTATATCTTTTTTCTAGACGGCATGTTCAAGGTGAGTGACCAGGTCATCATCACCCCGGCCGCCTATTTCAGTACTCAGGCGAAGGCAACGGAGTGGATGGCAGGTATTCATGCGAATTACAACCTGACGGGTGATGGAGACCAACAACTCATTGCCGGCCTGTACATGCGCGTGGGAAATGCGATAATACCGATGATCGGATACCAATGGAGGAATTTCAGGTTCATGTTCAGTTACGATGCAACCACCTCCGCACTGCGAAATTATACAAATGTTAATGGAGCGCTGGAGTTCGCTCTGCAGTATAGCGGCAACTATGCCACTTTCAATGGGGATAAGCGGCAGTCCATGTGTCCTAGTTTCGCCAAGTGACCGCTTCTGTTTTCTCACATCACTTAACATATTCCAACATAAATTATCGTTTCGCATATTTCTTAACTTTGATGTCTGATCCAGGGACTACTGATTCCTTGACCCTTTAAAATAATGACGATGGCAAAAAAACTTCTTTATACTTTACTGATCCTGATCATCGGATTCTCTGCGCAGGCTCAATATTTCGGCGGGCCGAACATCCAGCAAACCGAGCCCGATCCCGGCAACAAACTTTTCTTCGGCGGCAATTTTGGGATGAGTTTCGGGAACAACACCTTCGTCAATATATCACCACTTGTCGGCTTTAGATTCAATGATTATTTTTCCGGAGGAGGCGGGGTCAATTTCGTCTATTCATCATTCACGACGAGGAACAGTTCCGGGAACAAACTTTTTACCGACAGTTATGGCACAGCTGGACTAGGTTTATTCGGCAGGGTATATCCAGTCCGATTCCTGTTCGGTCAGATTAGACCCGAGATCAATTATGTATGGGGGAAAACCAAATACTTCACAGGAAACCTTCCTGAGGTCAATTATCCCGGGAAGTTCGTGCCGTCACTTCTGGTTGGAGGGGGTGTGGCCATGCCAGCTGGACGAGGTGCTATTTTGGTGAGTTTAGAATATGATGTCGTACAAGATAAGCGCTCACCATATGGCACCAAGCCCTTTGTAAGTGTTGGCTTCAATTTTTAAATAGCTTTTCGATCAGGATCACAGGCTCATTCGAAAATGTCAGGCGGTCTTCTAAATTGCCATAAAGAAATCCCTCCTCCTGCACTTTCATTAAATGTTGGTACAAGTGATCATAGAAGCCAGCTGAGTTCAGCACATGCAGGGATTTATCATGAATGTTGAGTTGGTTCCAGGTAAGCATCTCGAACATCTCGTCAAGTGTTCCGAACCCCCCTGGCAGAATGATGGCTGCTTCACACCTGGAGAAAAGCTGCTTTTTCCGTTCATGCATGTCGCCGGTGATGATGAGTTCCGTCAATCCGGTATGCTGCACTTCCCATTCCAACAACGCCTTTGGGATTATCCCGGTGACGAGCCCACCGCTTGCCAACAAGCCCTCGGCAAGGGAGCCCATGAGTCCTTTTTTGCCTCCACCATAAATTAAGCGTATGCCTTTGTCTGCGATTAATCGTCCCAGTTCCAAAGCGTGTTGGAGGAACAGAGGGTTCTTGCCCTCCCGAGATCCGCAAAAAACAGCTATGGATCGCATCTGGTCATCAAGAATATTACTCAATGTAAGTCATTAGTCGATTAGGGGATTAATTTTATACATTCGCATCAATTCCGGACTTCATGTCACCGACACTCCTTTTTACTGTCGTCATTGCCTATTTTGCGGTCCTCCTTGCCGTTGCATGGCGTACTTCACGTCATGCCAACAATGATTCATTCTTCATCGGCAATCGGAATTCCAGCTGGCTTCTCGTAGCCTTTGGGATGATAGGCACATCCCTGTCGGGAGTGACTTTTGTGTCTGTCCCTGGGACTGTTGGGGACTTCAGCGGCGATCAATTCAAGGGGTTCACCTATTTTGCGGTGGTATTGGGTTATTTGCTGGGTTACCTCGTTATTGCCTTTGTCCTCATACCACTTTATTATCGGCTTAATCTCACCTCTATTTACGATTATCTCCAGCAACGGTTGGGTAGATTTTCCTATAAGACCGGAGCTCTTTTCTTCATACTTTCCCGTACCGTCGGTGCTACTGCCAGGCTATATCTGGTCATCAATGTTCTTCAAGTATTTATCCTGGACAGGATGGGCATCCCTTTCATGGTAACGGCTCTGGTCATCCTGATCATGATCCTGTTGTACACCTTTGAAGGCGGGGTAAAAACGATAGTCTATACCGATACTCTCCAGACTACATTCATGCTTTTAGGCTTGGTGGTCTGTATTTTCTACATCAAGGGTCAGTTGCATCTGCAGTTGGGCGAATTGATCTCCCGTTTGAATGAGCATGGCTATACCAGGATGTTCAATGCTGATGTGAAAAGCAAGGGTTTTTTCCTCAAAAGTATGGTCGGCGGTGCTTTCATCGCCATCGCCATGACAGGTCTGGATCAGGAGATGATGCAAAAAAACATCAGTGTGAAAACCATGAGGGACTCTCAAAAGAACATTTTATCCTTCACGGCAGTCCTTGTATTCGTGAATTTCCTCTTTCTCCTATTAGGGGCCCTTCTCTATCTGTTCATGTTAGACAAGGGTGCCCAATATCAGGGCCACCAATTCATTTCTAATGGTATAAACGTGATAGGTGACGACCTTTTCCCCGGGGTTGCAGTAACCCATCTACCGCAGTTGGTATCCATCATTTTCATCATCGGTCTCGTTTCAGCTCTTTTCCCCAGCGCGGATGGGGCGTTGACCGCATTAACTTCTTCTTTTTGTATTGATATGCTTGGTATCAAACGCAATCAAAAACTTACTGAAGGAAGTCGGAAAACCATCCGAATGTCCGTCCACCTCACTTTCACTTTGATTTTTCTGGCCTGTATACTTGTATTCAAGCAGATCAATAACAAGAGTATCATCAACATCATACTTGATCTCGCGGGATACACTTATGGCCCTCTTCTGGGACTTTTCACTTTTGGTATACTGACGAAGCGCCAGCTCCGGGACGGCCCCTTGGTAACCCTGATCTGCATTGCCGCCCCTGCAATGTGTTATTTCCTGAGCCGAGAGGCAGGAAATTGGTTGGGAGGCTATCAGATAGGTATCGAAATGCTTTTGATCAACGGTTTTTTTACCTTCCTCGGACTCCTGGCCATATCCAGGGGCAGAACTGCTGGTACAGTCTAAATTCATTGATTTTCCGTTAATCAGATTAGCTACTACATTTACATGATCCGTAAGTATTTGGGATAATTTTTCAAATGCCCGATGATCATAACTCCCAACACATAACCATGAACGGCAGTTTGCAGCTTATATAAGAAATTTAATGGAAGGAATGTATGGCCCGAAGTAGCTGCCAGATTTTCAAGATCATGGCCGAGTTTGTAGAAGGTATTGAGACCCTGGCCAAAATTAGACCTTATATTTCCATATTTGGCTCAGCACCCCCCCCAGTCAGGTAATCCTCATTATGAACTCACGGTTGAGATCGTCAGAAAACTGGCTATGGAAGAATTCGCTTCATCATCGGTGGTGGACCAGCAGTCACGCATCCTGCAAAAAATGGTGAACGAGAGGTGGTAGGGAAAAGTGTTGTCTTGAAAATTGTATTGCCCTTCGAACAAAGTGCAATTGAATACATGGATATGAACAAAATGCACCATTTCGACCACTTTTTCGTCAGAAAGACCATGTTTGCCAAATACGCTCAGGGCTTCGTGATCATGCCGCCAGGTTTTGGTACTCTGGATGAATACTTCGAGTTGGCAACATGGATAGACGAATAAGTTCAAGCATATGCCCATGAGCTTTGATGGCAGGGATAAGGGCAAGGGGAAGGGGCTGAATGATTGGATGTAAACTCCCCTGATGGAAGTAAGTAAGTTACATGAATTGAATCTGACTCTTTTTGCATACGCCGATACCGTAGACGAAGTAGTATGGCTCATGCTCGATTATTACGGCACACGAACACGTGCACCTATATACTGACAGACATTGACCCGTGTTGGGATCGGAATGGAAATTTCAACCTAACTTCAAAAAAAATAAGATCTGTGGAGATCATCGATGTTCAAATCGGGAACTATGCCGCTGATTTCACCAGTCCGGCCGATGCATTGCTTCAGGAGTTGGAAGCATGGACGAGGAAGATGCATCCCGAAGCACATATGATCAGTGGCCAGGTTCAAGGTCAGTTATTATCCCTGTTGAGTCAAATGATCCATCCTAAGCGGATCCTGGAGATCGGGACCTTTGTCGGTTACAGTGCACTCTGCCTTGCAAAGGGTTTGGGAGAAGACGGACTGCTTTTCACCATTGAAAAGCGTGAAGCTGATCACGAAATCGCCAGAACTTTCTTTGACAGGTCGGAGTATGCTGATCGCATCCGTGCCCTTCAGGGAGACGCGACAGAAGTATTATCCGAGATTCATGAATCCTGGGATCTGGTTTTTATCGATGCCGACAAAGTGAACTATACTAGATATTACGAGTTGGTTCTCTCTCGGGTCAGAAAAGGGGGTTGGATCATTGCTGATAATGTTTTTTTCCACGGGGAGATTCTGGAAAATCCGGTCAAAGGCAAAAACGCGAAGGCCATCTCCGCCTTCAATGAACATGTGCGGGCCGATGCTCGAGTAGAACAATTGATGCTCACAGTGCGTGATGGTTTGATGATCATACGGAAAAAATAATTGTTGGAAATGAGAAACGGCAGCCTTGTACTGACCATCTTTACGATTCTCATCTTATTCAACGCTCGATCAGCGTCTGGACAGGATCTTCCTTCCCTGGCTGTCCAGGAATACATCAGATCATATGCACCTTTGGCCATCCGGGAAATGAAACGAACTGGAGTGCCGGCTTCCATCACGCTTGCGCAAGGCATATTAGAGACCGAAGCGGGGAAAAGTGATCTGGTCATTAGATCGAATAATCATTTCGGGATCAAGTGCAAATCCACCTGGATGGGCGATCGGGTTTATCACGATGATGATGAGCGGGGTGAATGTTTCCGTAAATATAAGGACGTGGAGGAGTCTTACCGTGATCATTCCGATTACCTGAGGTCACAGGACAGATACGCTTCTCTTTTCCGCCTTGATCCTGAAGACTATCCCCGTTGGGCCTGGGGATTGAAATCAGCAGGGTATGCCACTAATCCGAAATATGCTTTAACGCTGATCAGATACATCGAGGATTATGATCTGCAATCTTACTCGAGATTTGCCTTGGGAAAATCGAAGGAATTACCCGGCATGGATCCTGAGGCTTCTTCAAACTATGCTGCTGGCCGAACCATTTCCGACAAGCCTTCTGAACGAGGGAAGGACGATTCGATTTCCGTTCAAATTCCGGTGGGAGCGCCTCCCAACCCCGGGCCATTGACCTATCCAACGGACGAATTTTTGATCAATGAAACAAGGGTTGTCTTGGCCCGGTCTGGAACTTCTCTGCTTTCCATCGCGGGGAAATACAATATTCGCATGTCCTGGCTCCTTGATTTCAACGACCTTCCTCCAGGTATTGACATGCTCGATGAGGATCAGCTTGTCTTTCTGAAGCGGAAGCGCCGTAAGGGTCAACACGAATTTCATGTCATGAAATCGGGAGAGACGGTCCATGGTATCAGTCAGTCTGAAGGCTTGCGTCTCAAGGACCTACTGGACTATAACCATCTGGTTGAAGGAATGCTGCCTGCTGAGGGAGAGAAGTTGTATCTTCAAGGTAAGGCTCCAAAAAGGCCTGCCTTGGTAAAAGGCGGGAACTGATGACCATTGAAGACCTTCTATAAATGAAGTTTTTCTGCTGCAAATAACGACAATGATGAAAAGCGTTCAACATCAACCACCGTCGATGCAGAAGATACGGATACATGATAAGGAATTCGTTCCCTTCCTGTCCCGTGAGGCTATTTCAGAAAGGGTTGGTGAATTGGCCAATGAACTCAATCTGGATTATGCCGAAAAAGCTCCATTGTTCATTGCCATCCTCAACGGCTCCTTCATATTTGCGGCGGATCTTTTCCGAAAACTGACCATTGATGCGGAGATCTGTTTCGTCAAAATGAGTTCCTACAAAGGCACGACCTCGACCGGAAATATCATGACGACCATTGGGTTGGATGTGAATATTCAGGGAAGGGATCTGGTCCTCCTGGAGGATATAGTGGACACAGGAAATACCCTGAATCAATTATTGCCCCGGTTGGAACAAGCAGGCTCCCGATCGATCAGGGTTTGTGCATTGCTTCATAAGGCTGAGGTGACGAAGCATCCCATCCCTGAGCTCTACTCGGGGTTCACCATACCGGACCGTTTCGTGATAGGATATGGACTTGATTACGAAGGTAAGGGGCGGAACCTGGATGGCATATGGCAGATATCCTGACAATATTTGCATACCATGAATACACCATAAACTTGAACATCGAACCGTGATGGCCACATTAAAAATAAAATATTGAGGCGTTTCTATTTTTTGGTCATGTTTTTGGTGCATGCCGGTATCCTTCCTGCCCAGTATTACATACGTGGGGAGATAACGGATGAAAAAAAGAATGCACTGCAGAATGTCAAGATAATCTTGCATTCCACAGGTATCACCTATTCTTCAGGATTGGGTGGTGCTTTCGGCATCTTGAGTTCCAATACCCGGGATAGCCTCATTTTTTCATTGGAGGGATACGAGCCATTTTCCCTCACTGTGGATGCTTCCAAATACCAGATCATAACGTTGAAGATGATGCCTTTCACGGCAAGTCTTCAGCGTCATCCTCTGCTTTCCATGACCCTGGATAAGCAGGATAAGGGTTCAAGAACCCGGGCGGCCGGCGATGAAACCTATAACGCACTCATGGAGAATGACTTTGTGACTACCGTAAAATATCCTCAAACTTCGCTGGTTTTGAATATCGACAAAGCATCCTACAGCAATATTCGTCGTTTCATTAACAGCAACAGTGAAGTGCCAAGAGATGCCGTTCGGATAGAGGAAATGCTGAACTACTTCAGTGTGAATCCGTCACCACCACAAGGGGATAGTATTTTCCGGGTAAGTTCCATGTCCACCAATTGCCCTTGGAACACGAACAGTCAACTTTTATATCTGCAGATGGATGCAAAAAAGCTCAATCTGGATCTGATACCCCCCAGCAATCTGGTCTTTCTGATAGATGTTTCAGGCTCCATGGATCTTCCGAATCGTCTGCCCTTACTGAAGACTTCATTTCGGAAATTGGTCGAGCACCTACGACCTGTCGATACGGTATCCATAGTGGTTTATGGGAGCGTGGTGGGCGTGATGCTACCGCCCACAAGTGGAAGTGATTCTAAAAAGATCTTGACTGCCATAGATGAACTGGAGCCTGGTGGTTTCACTCCCGGTGAGGCCGGTATCCGGCAGGCGTACAGACTGGCTCAAAGCACATACATGAAGAATGGGAACAACAGGGTGATACTGGCCACCGATGGCGATTTCAATGTCGGTCAAAAAGGGGAGAAGGATCTGGAAGAACTCATCACCAAACAAAAGTTGACAGGAGTTTATCTGACCTGCCTGGGTGTGGGGATGGGCAACTACAAGGATTCCAAGATAGAGATACTGGCAAAAAAGGGAAATGGGAATTTCGCATATTTGGACAACGAACAGGAGGCTGAAAAGGTCCTGGTCAAGGAACTCACTCAGACTTTATATGCAGTTGCTGATGATGTCTATATGACTGTGAATTTCAACCCGGAATTGGTGGAGTCGTATAGACTGATCGGATTCGACAATAAGCGTGGTTCCCTTGCAGATACAAATAACATCATTGAGGGTGGGGAGGTCGGTTCAGGACATTCCTCCTTGGCCATATTTGAGATCATCCCTACCGACAAAAATCGCGCTGAAGTGACCAAGGGGATATCGGCTGGTACCATCGCCTCTGTGGACATGCATTATCGTCTGCCGGAAAACAAGGAGGTGCGTAAATTAGCTTTCCGATGCCCGCTTCATTTTCAGGAATTCAAGGACATTCCTCTTCAGCTTCGTTTTGTCACATCCGTGGCTCTATTCGGATCCATGTTGCATTATTCACCTCATGTAAAGAACATTACCTGGGAACAGGAACTGGAATTGATCAAGGCCAATATGGATGTGAATGATCCTTTGCACAAGGAATTCCTGGATATAGTCACCAAGGCTCAAAAGGTCTATGGGCCACTGAAAAAGAAAAAAAAGAAGGAAGAGGAGGATCAATAAGCGGTTTGCCAGATCCCATCAACCGAACATCTCCTTGACCTTTTCGAAGAAACTCTTCTCACTTTTTTCCGGGTTTGGCTGAAAGTTCGCTGAATGTTGCATTTTTTCCAACATGGACTTTTCCTCGGGGCTTATTTGCTGAGGTGTCCAGATGTTCACATGGATGAGTTCATCACCTTTCTCATATGAATTCAATGCGGGGAATCCCTTCCCCTTCAGCCTGAAGATCTTTCCGCTTTGAGTGCCAGGCGGGATCTTGATCTTGGCTTTGCCGTCTATTGTCGGAACTTCCACCTGGGCTCCGAACGCTGCATCAGGAAAAGATATATGGAGATCGTAGATCACATTCAAGCCATCTCTATGCAGTTGAGGGTGGGCTTCTTCTTCGATAAGTACGATCAGGTCGCCGGGAGGGCCACCGCGTTCACCAGAATTGCCCCTTCCGCTCACACTCAATTGCATACCTTCCTGAACACCTGCGGGGATCTCGATGTTTACGGTCTCTTCAGCATAAACCCTTCCTTCTCCTTTGCATGAAGTACATTTATTCGTTATGGTGGTACCTTCTCCATTACAAGCAGGACAGGTATTCACGGTCTGCATTTGGCCCAGAAAGGTGTTGGTCACTTTCCTGACCTGGCCGCTACCTCCGCACGTGCCACAGGTTTGGACGGCATTCTTATCCTTTGCTCCACTACCACCGCAGGTGGAGCAGGCCACATGTTTTTTGACCTTTACGGTTTTACTGGCCCCACGGGCCATCTCCTCAAAATTCAATTTGAGTTTGATGCGAAGATTGTTACCCCGAACACCCCGGGCCCTGGATTGACCCCTTCCACGTCCACCACCACTTCCACCGAAGAAACTTCCGAATACATCATCGCCGAAAATGTCTCCGAACTGGCTGAAAATATCATCCATGTTCATGTTGGAGCCGCCACCGAATCCGCGACCATTACCTGCCATACCCGCGTGACCGAAACGATCATATTGGGCTTTTTTGTCCGCATCACTTAAGATCTCATATGCCTCTGCTGCTTCCTTGAACTTTTCTTCTGCGGATTTGTCGCCCGGATTACGGTCCGGATGGAACTGCATGGCCACCTTACGGTAGGCTTTCTTGATCTCATCGGCATTAGCCGATTTGCTCACCCCCAGTATTTCGTAATAATCTCTCTTGGTTGACATGCTAATGATTTTGCCGATGACGCAGAGGCATTAAAAAGACGAACAACTCATCCTCTCCGATTTAATGCCGTCATTTACCTACTACCACTTTGGCGAAACGTATGATCTTATCGTTCAGGAAATATCCTTTTTCAACCTGGTCGATCACTTTTCCTTTGAGTTCAGGTGAAGGAGAAGGGATCTCAGTGATGGCTTCGTGAAGGTCGACATCGAATTCCTGACCGATACTTTCCATTTCTTTCAACCCCCTTGTCTGTAGGGTATTTTTCAATTTTTGAAAGATCAGGCGCTGACCTTCCTTGATCTGGTTGATATCTGAGCCTTGTTGCATCTGCTTTTCAGCACGTTCGAGGTCATCCAGAACTTCAAGTAAGGATTGGATGACTTCCTTCCCGGCGGTATTGATGAGATCGATCCTTTCCTTGGCACTCCTGCGTTTGAAATTGTCGAATTCTGCATAAAGACGGAGGAATTTATCTTTCTGCTCCTGAAGTTCGGCGTTCAATTTATCCAATTCCTCCTGGCCGCCCATTTTTTCCTGCATATGGGCACTGCCCGCTACATTTTCATCCGTATTCAGATCGAAGCCCATTTCATCAGTTCCCATTCCACTCATTGGGTCCATTGAGTTATCTCTTTCTTCCATGTTTTGATTTTTACCGCTGAACCTGTTCAAATGGCTTGCCAACATAGAACTGACGGTCAAAATGGCGGTAAGTATTATTTGTCCTTGACGAGTTTGAAATACAGGAAAAGTCCACCAAAAACCAGAAGTACGAGCCACCCGGGGGAGAATCCTATGATGCCCAAGACCAATCCTGCAGCGGCCATGATCATGAAAAACCATTCCAGTCCGGTTATGTTTTTCATGTCTATATCGGGGCCTTGTTTTTGGATTTTTTTGTCCATTTTGTCAAACATTCGGTCGATTTTTCTCCATTTTTGGTCTGAAATCGACCTGATTTCTCCGTTTTGAGTCATTTTTTGGGTGATGCTTTTCATCAAATCTCTCGGGTTTTGGACCATACCGGTTTCGGCATTTAAGGCCATCTCTTCTCTGACGGCCTTTTCGATGGTTTTGAACTCCTTTTCTACCGG
The DNA here is from genome assembly GCA_903826405.1 of uncultured bacterium. Taxonomy (GTDB): domain Bacteria; phylum Bacteroidota; class Bacteroidia; order Chitinophagales; family Chitinophagaceae; genus Pollutibacter. The sequence continues at coordinate 46,142 of CAIKEH010000007.1, read as the reverse complement.
GTCGGGGCGGAAGCTTAAACCGGCGTTCTCCAGATTTGTCATTCCGGTAGCAGTTTGGGTGTTGTAAGACGACGGACCAGGATTTGCCATTGATTGTCCTGATGAGGCGACATCAGGTGCGTCAGGATTGCCTTTATAGCTGAATCCCGCGGCCATCTTTCCAGTTTGGCATGAGAAAAGGGAGATGGAGATGACGGCTGATAAGAGTATTTTCCGTATTCTGGAAACGACTTGCGACTGCATAAGAAATTTTTCTAAAAATACAGATTGTCAGACTAAGGAAAAAACAGCATTGAAAATCGAATCCATCATTCGATCCCTAAATAGCCACATCCTGATTAACTTTGTCAGCATGATCATGGTAAGACTTAGGAAACGGATCGGGAATCGTGTTCTGAACGGGCATCCTTGGATCTTCGGCAATGAAGTGGAGAGTGTGTCAGGTGAAGTGAACGGAGGTGAGATCGCGGAGGTGACCACTTCAGATGGGAAATTCGTTGGAAGGGGGTATCTGAACCCCAGGTCCCAGATTCTAGTACGTTTGTTGACAAGGGATCGTCAAGAGCAGATTAACGAAGAATTTTTCTACAATCGGATCCTAAAAGCATGGCAATATCGTCAACGGATAGGTTATACGGAGAATTGCAGACTCATTTTTGGAGAAGCCGATGAACTTCCCCAATTGATCATTGACAAATTCAATGACTATTTCGTGATTCAGACGCTCGCACTGGGCATCGATATTTGGAAACCTGCTATAGAAAAGGCGCTACGCCGCATTTTCTCACCCAAGGGTATTTATGAAAGAAATGATGTGCCTGTACGGGAATTGGAAGGGCTTTCCCAATACAAGGGATTTCTCGGACCAACGTTCGATACGGATATTGTGATCAAAGAAAACGGACTCCGTTTCCATGTTGATCTGGAAAAGGGGCAGAAAACCGGTTATTTTCTGGATCAGCAGGACAATCGCCGTGCCATCAGGAATATAGTCAAGGATGCTGATGTTTTAGGGGCATTCTGTTATACGGGAACTTTCGAAATTCATGCTGCACAGTACGGTGCCAAATCCGTGCTTGGCTTGGATATTTCTGAGCCTGCTATCCGGCAGGCTGAACGGAATGCCAGTTTGAACGGGTTGGAAAAAGTCTGCAGTTTCCAGACTGTGAATGCGTTCGACGTGCTTAAGCTATGGGTGAAAGAAGGGAGGAACTGGGATGTGGTCATGTTGGATCCTCCCTCGTTTACCAAGACCAGGGAAAATATTCAAAAAGCAATCAGTGGATACAAGGAGATCAACCTTCGGGGAATGAAACTCGTAAGACCGGGAGGATTTCTGGTCACTTCCTCCTGCACCAACTTGGTACAACCCGAGCTTTTTTTAGAGGTCATAGAAATGGCGGCCAAAGATGCCCGCCGCAAGTTGCGTCAGGTGGTTTTTCAGCCCCAATCCCCCGATCATCCCATCATTCATGGACTCGAGAATACGAATTATCTGAAATTCCTGATCGTGCAGGTGCAGTAGAATTGCGGATTCCGGATTCCGGAGGTGATTCATCGTTCCACCTGAAATTTGCCTGAGTCGATGACTTTCCCGGTGAGGTCTTTTAATTGGTATATATATATACCGCGATTGAAACCCGAAACGTCGATCTGATTTCGAGGGGTAACCTGATTTAAGTCTGCTACTTTCTTCCCGAGGAAATTATAAATCTGGAGTATGTAGGTCTTGTCAAAATCCTTTTGGAATTCAAAATGGATATAAGTGGATGCGGGATTTGGGAAAAACTTCATGATCCTGAAACCCGAACCCTGGGGAACGGTAGGCCTTCCGGATTGGGCCTTGGCCGTTCCGAGAAAGAGAAACCCCATTATGAGTAGAATCGTAAAGTTCTTCATCCGATCAAATGGTAGAGATCCAATATAAAATTAGGCTTAATTGGGTGTTTTTACAATTTGTTTGGGCAATGGGACCTTCAGTCGATCTGATTTGGGCATTCGATTGAGTATACCATTTTGACAACCAGTGTATTACGACTATTGTAACGTACGAAGTGTATCCTGTATTGCCTGAAAAGAAGGTATTTCCCCTGCGTTTTCAAGGACCTCAGCATATTGCACCGTTCCAGTTTTGTCGATCAGGAAAGCGGATCTCTTGGAGACACCTTTCATGTCAAAAACAAAGGTGTCGTAGAGGGCGCCGTATTGTTTGCTGACATCCTTGTTGAAATCAGACAGCAAGGGGAAGTTGTATTGTTGATCTTGCTTATACTTGGCCAGGGTGAAGATGGAGTCTACGGAAATTCCAAGCACCTCTGCGTTAAGGTCTGAATATTGATGCATATTGTCTCTAATGGAGCATAGTTCTTGAGTACATACCCCAGTGAATGCCTGTGGAAAGAACAGGAGCAATACATTTTTACCTTGGAAATCCACAAGGTTGACCTTCTTTTTTTCCGTGTCATAAAGGCTGAAATGGGGAGCGGGTTTTCCGATCTCTATGCTCATAAAGAGGATATTTTTAATTCAGTGACAAAAATAACATGTTATTTGGTAAAATTCGATCCTAATTGGAACATCCCTGATCTCAGAATCGGGGACATTTCACTTTGTCGCGGGAACTGTTCTCTTTTTTCACATATGTGATATAAGATAGGGAGACTTCCATTCCTCCCCGTCCCGCGCTGGCTATCGAAAGCTGAGAGATGTTGATGTCATAGCTGAAGGCCAGGGAAAATGGGTAGTAGTCCATTTTCACCACTGGAATGATGGCATCTTTGTACCTCATGTACATGCCGCCATGTATTGTATAAGAAGGTACGTCATCATCCCCGATCTTTCTGGAATACATAGCTCCTGCGATGATTTCCTGGAAGGGATTTTGCCGTGAATAATCACCGGAAAAAGTGATGTATGAGAATGGGTTTATATTCATTTTTAACCCAGTGGACAATACCCATTTGGGCAAGTGGTTGATATTTCTATAGAATGAATTAGTGGGTTTGTTGAAATGCTGAAGCGCTAGACCGGCGAAGAATAGGTGCTGGCCGTTGACGCCCAATGTCGAATTGAAACTCATGCCGACATTCATGTCCAGATAAGTATAATTCGCCGTGAAGGTCTCTCCATCCGGTAAGGAGCCATTATAGGCGAAGCCATCAAACTGGTTGTTGGTCGTTATTCGGGATCTGTCCAGTGAGCGGGAAACGGGCCCACCCATGAAGCCCAGTGAAAGATACATCGATCTTGTAGCGCTGATCGATTTATGGAAATTCACTGCTGGCATCAAGTGGGTCGTCGAGAGTGCGACTGTGCCGGCGCGATCGTAAAGGGTCTGGAATCCGGCGCTCATGAAGTCATCCCCTTTGCCGACATGAAATTTATATTCGGCGTTGATCGATCCGGTCTGGTAGGGAAAAGCGATGCTGTTCCACTGGCTGCGGTATACACCCTGCACCCTCACATCTCCTTCGAACAGTCCGGCAAGTGATGGATTACGAAGCAGTGGTGCTTCGTAGAATTGGGAAAAATGGAGATCCTGCGCACGAATGCTCTTGATCCCAAACGCGAGGGTCAGCATGTATAAGATGACAAATGGTATCGTTTTTCCTGTTTTCAAATTGGTTTTGGATTATCTGATCAGGGTTATGTCTCCTTTTGTAGTGATCACTGATCCATTCTCACAGATCAATTCCATGATGTACACATATACGTCCGGGGTCAGATCCTGTGATTTGAAACGACCATCCCAAGCTGCCGATTCGTCATTCGCATTGAAATTCTGTCTGGAGTATAACATCTGTCCCCATCTGCTGAAGATCCTCAGGGAACGAATGTTCTGAATGCCGTGCCCTCGTGGATAATATAGATCATTCATGCCATCACCGTTCGGTGAAAAAGTATTGGGCATGTAAATATTGGAATTGTTACAGATTACGTTCACCGTGATCTCGTCGGTCGTCTCACAGCCTCCATCGTTGATGACGGTGACTTTATATGTTGTGCTTGAGGGAGGTTTTGCCACTGTATAGTAGCAGTCGGAACAAGAAAGTGTGGAAGCAGGATCCCATTTAATACCCAGTACATCCGACGATACGGATGCAAGTATGGGGAGTGAGGCACCTACAGATATGGTCGTGTCCGAACCAATGAATAGTTTCGGATAGGGGAATACTTTGATCAGAACTGAATCCTTTGAGGTGAAACAATTTTTGCTATCTGAACCGGTAACCACATATGTGGTAGTTGTCGATGGTCTGGCTTGCGGATTAGGAATGTTAGGGTCACTCAGGCCAGTGGAGGGTGACCATTGGTATACTTCTGTTCCGGTTGCGATCAATTTCAGAGCCTGCGCGAAGCAAAGAGAGTCGTTCTCGGGTGCTTTTACCGTGGATGGTTGGATCACGGTCAGATTTATTGAGTCCTTCTGCATACATCCGAATATGTTGAATCCAGCCACTATGTATAGTGAATTCGTGGGAGGGTCTGCAACTGGATCCGCACAGGTAAGGCAACTCAGATTATTTCCCGGAGGCTGCCATTGGTACCTATCAGCACCAGTGGCCACTAATTGAATGGATTGTCCTTTACAGATAAAAGTATCCAGAGGTGCCTTGGTCGATGGGAGCGACATGATCGTGATCGCTTTTTGAGCTGTATCCTTACATCCGCTGCTGTTTGTGGCGACCAGTTGTATGGTAGGCGTACCGGGAGTTCCATATTGTTGTGCCGGCGGCTCTTGAAGTGATGAAAATTGTCCGTTGCCCAAATTCCAATCCCAACTCAAATTGGATGTGTCTTTAATGGTCTCGATGCCCTTGAAGCTGATCAATGCATTCTGACAAACTGAATCAAGGCTTGCGTTGATGTCGATAGTGGGCGGGGCAACAACTCTTATGGGGTCGGGAAGTGTGATGGAGTCAGTACATCCGAATTCCGTTGCCACGATGAGTTTTACCGTATAGAGACCTGCCGATGAATAAAAATGTGAAGGGTCTTTCTGATCTGAAGTGCTGCCATCTCCGAAATCCCATTGCCATCCGTTTATGATTCCAACACTGGTGGTGGAATCATGAAATTGGATCACACCTTCTTTGCAAATCGTCAGTTTGTCGGCCGCGATTTTCGGGAATAATTTGATGACCTTTATGGAGTCCAATTTGAAAGCGACGCTACAGTCCAACTTGTCGCTGATCAGGCTGATGACCGGGTAGTATATCCCATTGGTCATATAAGAGTGCACTTGAATGGAGTCTTTCGTCTTGATCAGGCCATCACCGAAATCCCAGGCTATGTAGTCCACATCCCTGAGCGTACTAGCCGAGAATTGAACGGTGAGGGGCTCGCAACCTCCTGGAGGTGAGAAGAGGATATTGCCATCGGGCCCGAAAATGCTGATTGTTTTTTCTGCGGTGGACGTGCACCCGCCGGGGCTGGTGACGATGAGTTTTGGCGTATATATCTTTGCCCTGGTATAAAAGTGTTCGGCATTGATCAGGTCGGAAACATTATTGTCTCCGAATTCCCATCGGAGGCTCTGCTGATATCGCCCCGTAAACTTAAAGTCGACTTTCAAGGGTGGGCAGTTCCCTACGGAATCACTGATGGTGAAGGCAGCGTATGGCGTATCCACCGTTACGAGCTTGTATTTTATCAGGGAGTCTTCGCAACCATAACGGTCCCTGATCTTTAGTTTGATGTCAAATACTCCTACATTGTTATAAAAGTGCAGTGGGTTTCTGAGATTTGAAGTTGTTCCGTCGCCGAATGTCCAGGTGAAATTGTTCACTGTGCCACCTGTCTGATTATCAAACTGAACTGCCCTTCCTCCAGGACAAGTTAGTGTGTCTGTAGTGTTGAACTGTGCCTTAGGTTCCGAAATGACCACAAGCCCTCCTATGTTAAGACTATCAGCACATCCGCCAGCATCAATGATTTTGAGTTTTACAGAGAATGAACCAGGTTTCAAGTATTGATGTTGAAAGGGGGGAGTATTGATGATTTGTGTACCGGTTCCGTCGCCAAAATCCCAAATCCTGGTAATTATGGGGTTTGCGCCATCAGTCTGGGAATTGTCATTGAAATCGACGACTATGCCTTTGCAACCCGTCGGGTTGAAAGATCCAAAACTAGCTTTAGGGCCTCCCACTCCAAGTGGCTTGGAGGATGTGTCCACGCAGCCGTTCACGTCCGTAATTCGAAGTCTGGTATTGAATAAGCCGCTATTTATGAAAGCAGACTGTGCGGTTCGTTGCCCCAAAACATAATTCCCGCTTCCGAAATCCCATTCATAGGATACAATGTTGGAATCTAAACTGTTCTGGGAAAAAAAACCAGCCGCTACACCTTTACAAAGCGGGTTGGGGGTGATCAAGAAGTCCGATCTTTCATTCACTACACGAACTCTTCTGTTTGTGGTGAATGCGCATGCGTTATTGGTGGCGGTCAATTCAACGAAATAATCTTTGTATTCAGGGAAACTATGTGGCGGAGGGTTTGCTCCGGTATAAGTGGGACTTCCATCTTTGAAATCCCAAACCAGTTTGGTGGCATTGATCGAACTATCCTGGAAAACAACTGTATTTCTATTTTGACAGTCAACGGTAAAATTGAAACGGGCCACCGTTCCATAATTCTTTATGAAATTTTCTTTGCGTTCAATACTGCCGCAACCATTGGTGAAAACTTTCAGCGTGACAGTGAAGGTGCCAGTGTCTGAATATGCATATTTGGGATTTCTCTCATTGGAGTAAAATCCGTCGCCAAATGCCCATTGCCATCCTGTGATTTTTGAAGGATCGGCAGTTATATCCGTGAAAACGATATCCGTTCCTGCGCAGCTGTTTTGAGTGGAAGATGTGAAATCTGACTTTACCGGTAAAGAGCCTACTTTGACTGGTCCAGGGGATATCAGTGTATCGCAGCCGCTGTTGGTTATGATCCTTACGTTGGTGTTGTAGGTTCCGGTATTGGGATAAGAATGAGATGCAGGGTTGCCGGTCGTGGTGGTCTGGTCTCCCCAATCCCATGTATATGATTTGACGCCATCTATAGCGTTTACTTTAAGGTCAGGAATTGTTGTGAACGGAGCACATCCGCTATCCGGATAGTTCTTGAGTTCGATCTTTGGTGCTGCGATCTTAATGAAATCCGGGTATGTAGTTGAAGATGTACATCCCAGTTTGTCTACAACATAAAGGTATACGGCATAATTACCCAATTCGGTGAAGGTCATGGTCGGGCTGATCCCATTCGCATTGATAATGGAATTTATGCCATTCGTGGCTTGCCAGTTCCAGGCAATTGCATTTGGAGTGGCGTCTTTTAATGTGACCGTGTACGGCACTTTGCAACTCACTTGACCGGTACTTGTGAAATTGATCACAGGTGGTGCGGGAACCACGATCGTCTTGCTGAAGGAGTCCAGGCAGGCTCCGAATTTATTGATCAAAGTCACCTGAAACGTACCTGTAGATCCAAATGATTTGTTCACGGGAATGAGCAACTGTGATGTCGTGCCATCTCCGAAACTCCAGAAACTGCTATCCGGATCCGGTTGTGATGTATTATCGAAATTCACATTTTGACCTAAGCAGACCGTATCCGGTGCAGTGAAAGAGGATTTTATAGTGCTTGTAGGCATGTTGATGCTCCTATTGACCGTTGCGGAACACCCTTTATCACTTGTCACTTTGAGTTTGACGGGGAAAGCGCCACCGGTGGGGTAAATGGCAATATCCTCTTTCTGATTTGAGGTTTGCCCATTGCCGAAATCCCAGCTATAAATCAGATTTCCGGGTCCTGTTGAAATATTTTTGAATTGGATCGTGAAGGGTGGTTTGCAACCGGCTGGCGGCAAAGTATAGAAGTCGGCATTTACCCCTTGTGCAACATCAATATAAGCGGTCTTGGTCAAACTACCGGGACAGCCATTGTCCTGCGAAACTTTCAGTAGAACATTGAATTTCCCGGTGAGTGTATAAGTATGGGTGGGGTTCTGGTCATTCACTACGGTTCCGTCACCGAAATCCCAAGTCCAGGAAGTTATTTTACCCCCTTGAGCAATTGTCCTATCTGTGAATTTAAGACCCAGTGGGAAGCAACCCGAACTATCATTTGCCACAAAATCAACATACGGAGGAGATAAGATGGTAACTGGTTTGGTGATCTTTGATGTTTCTCCGGTCGAGGTCCTTTTTACTGTGAGTGTGACATTGTATACCGCTCCTTTGAGATAGGTTGTTCCAGGGTTTTGTAAAATGGCCACCGGGGTTCCATTCCCGAAGTCCCAGGACCAGGAATCGGGACTCCCAGTGGAGAGATCGGTAAAATTCACAATGATTGGTGCGCAACCAGTGAATTTGTCGGCCGTGAAATCAGCTTTTAATTGGCCATGAACGCCCGTTGCAAAAATCATCAGCATAAAAATGACGGCGAAATGCCTGGTGAGTTTTTCAACAGGCATCATGAACAGATCCGTACTTTTTGTGGTGTTTGAATGCATAATGAAGTGGGGTATTCCAAGAGGATCTACTTAATCCCGCCTTTAGTTTTTTTAAAGGAGAACACGGGATGGCCGGCTGAAAAGGATGATTTTGAGAATTATGAAATTAAAATTCGATCTTTACTTATTGAAAATCATAGACTTTTACACAAAAGTCTCATGAAAAACACGTTTATTTTTTGAGGAGTTTTAGCACGGCAGTTCTGCCGCTATTTGATGGCGTGGCGTCAACGGATGTTAATGTACTGTTGTCTATCTTCCACGTATCATTTAGCAAGATCAGGGTATCGTTTCCCGTTGGGAAATTGGCTGCGATGGTTCCGGCGTTTGCATCACCAACCCAAGAACCATTGTTGGTTTGACCATTGAAGTATGCATTTACGGACCCATTATCAAAAAACTGGAATTCATAAGGGGTGAAAAGGGAGGTTTTGTCTGTACTGCTCTCACTGAATTCCTGAACAATCCATCTTCCCGAGGTCATCACTTGTAGCGCTACGCTTTTTTTCAGGTCTTCCTTGGCCTTAGAACAATTTGACAAACAAATGGAAATCAATGATATGGCCAGTAGTAAACCAATTGGGCGAATCTTTTTCATAGATTTCAGCATGTATAATTTTTTTTAAATATTTGTCTGAACATTGGAAACGTCCCTTATTTCCGATTTATTGCACGTTTTCAGTGCTTTATGCATGAATGTGTGCAAGTTTTTACGAATATTGAAAACCTTGGAAAAACTGTAAAGGAACATGACCAGTTTCTAAATACAATAGAATACAATAGCAAATATAAGAAATTCATTTTCAATGCATAATGGCTGCCTGCTTCATTATCAAAGCGCATAGGTCTCCCACCCGTCATATCGGCCCCCTGTTTTCCTGGCAAGTTCCCAGAGTGGTATAAGTGTATGCTCGATGAAATGGTAATCCGGGATCTCAGTTTTCTTTATATGTAATAGGTAGGGCAAGTCGCCATCTCCAGGCTGATCAGGCATTTCCAAAATGTTGAATCCTGTCAGCCTCTGATCGTGGAGAAATGATTCCCTTGTGGATTTGGTGCGAAAATAGAAATAGTGGTCAATCGGACGGGCTTCTTTCAGTGCATCTCCTTTTTTCCTCAACAGGTCCACCAGCCTGCGATCTTGGAGTCTTTCCAGATCAACAGGGGAGGGGTAGAGCACCTGAAAATAATTGGTCCATTCCCGATCATTTTTCGCCTGACACAGCCATTGTCTACCACCCTGAGAGAGCATCACTTGGGCAACCGACTCTATATAATCCAGCGTATCCAATGCATAAAAATAGAATTCCCTGATACCCCGTTGTGTGAATCTTCCTGCGTAAATCGCACCTGCATGGAGGTAAAGACTGCGATCCAACTGGTTTTCTATGCTGTCCAAGCTGACGGACTCTTCCTTGTCCGGCTGACCTTGTGCATCAGGGAAAAGCAACTTGGTACGGATGATGATGACAAAAGGTCGTTGCCTTTGGGGAGCTTTTGCGGAAAGCCCGAGATTAACCATGACGGAAACAGGGGTTTTTCCATTGGGGGAGGTCACATAAGTGTCCCAATCATTCTGGCTTTCCTGAGCAAAAGGTGTTAGGAAAGGTGCAAGGGCCAAACAACAAAGAAATGCGATGTGTCGAAAAGCTGAGCTCATTTCAGAAAAGACAAAGTAATTTCATTTTGTCCAAATCACCTGCTCATCATGAATAACGACGCCATTATTAACTTTTTAGAAACAGTTGCACCGCTTTCCCTGCAGGAGGAATATGATAACTCCGGGCTGATTACCGGAGATATTCATGGCGAATGTCAGGGAGTCATGGTCACTTTGGATATCAATGAAAAGGTCATCGCGGAAGCCATAGAAAAAGGCTGCAACTTGATCGTCGCCCATCATCCCCTCATCTTCGGAGGTATCCGAAGTGTAATCGAAGGTGACCTGACCGGTAGATTACTGATGCAGGCCATCCGTGCCGGGATCAGTATTTATGCAATACATACCAATTTGGACAACGTGTTGCATGGTGTGAACGGCAGGGTAGCAGATCTCTTGGGGCTTCAACATATCAAGGTGCTCAAGCCGGCAGGTAAAGTGTTGAGGAAGTTGCACTGTTTCGTCCCCATTGATCATGCATCTGTGGTCAAGGAAGCCATTTTTCAAGCAGGGGCGGGTCATATCGGTAAATATTCGGAATGCAGTTTCACCGTGGAAGGGGAGGGCACATTCCTGCCACTACCTGGCTCCAACCCCTTTAAAGGTGACCTCGGCCAAAGGCATGTGGAAAAGGAGATCAGGCTGGAAATCATCTTTCCTTTTTGGTTGGAGGGGGTGGTCGTGAAGGCCATGAGGGATGCACACCCCTATGAAGAAGTCGCCTATGATCTAGTGATTCTGGAAAATTCCTATGACCGGGTGGGGTCGGGAATTATAGGTGAACTTCCTGATGAGGTTTCGGAAAAAGAATTTCTGGAAAGGCTACAAAAGGTATTCGGTACTCCCGTTGTCCGTTATTCTCCCCTCAGAGGCCTCTCAGTCAGAAAGGTGGCTGTCTGTGGAGGTGCTGGTAGTTTTCTGATTTCCAATGCGATAGGTGCTGGAGCCGATATATTCGTGACCTCGGACCTGAAGTATCACGATTTCTTCAAGGCAGATGACAGGATCGTTTTGGCGGATATAGGCCACTATGAAAGTGAACAGTATACCTCAAACCTGCTTTGTGACCTATTGAAGGAAAAATTCCCTAACTTTGCCGTCCTTAAAAGTAGTGTACAAACCAATCCCGTCAATTATCTGATTTAACCGTATGGCCAACGCAAAAGATTATTCCGTAGAAGAAAAGCTTTCTTCACTGGTTCATCTTCAGAAAATAGAAAGCAAGATGGATGAGATCTCCATTCTTAAAGGGGAACTTCCCATGGAAGTGAGCGATCTGGAGGATGAGATCCAGGGTTTGCATGCCCGTGAGCACAGGATCGAGGAAGAAGTGAACGGCATTTCGGAGTTCATAGAGCAAAAAAAGGAATTGATCAAAGAAGCTCAGTCACTGATCAAGAAATACGAGAAGCAGTCTGAAAATGTAAAGAACAACCGGGAATTTGAAGCGGTCAATAAAGAGGTTGAGATGCAAACTCTAGAGATCAGGCTTGCCGAGAAGCATATGAAAGATGCTGCCGAGGAGATTGCGGATAAGGCTAGGGTCCTTGATGCTGCAAAAAGGAAGATCGAAGAGAAGGAGACCAACCTGAAGCATAAAAAAGGGGAACTGGAAAAGATCATCAGCGAAACGGAGAAGGAAGAAAATGAATTCCAGGCTTTGGCCCAGGAGGCCAAGAAAAAGGTCGACCAACGCCTATTGGCCTCTTATGAGCGGATCCGCAAGAATTACCGGAATGGACTTTCGGTGGTTCCCATCTTAAGGGATGCTTGTGGGGGTTGCTACAACGCGATCCCGCCACAACGCCAGAGTGAGATCCGCCAGCATAAAAAGATCATTGTTTGTGAGAACTGTGGTCGGATTCTCGTGGATGAGGAACTCTTTGAAGATGCCAAGTCGCACGCATGATGCTTCAACATGAATTTTTAAAAAGGTGCCCTTAAGGCGCCTTTTTCTTTTTTGCTTATACGTGTAATTGCTGTTCGACCACTTAAATTTGATACATGCTCCAGCATCTTTCGATCCGCAATTATGCCATCATCCGGGAGGTGGATTTCGACCTCAAAAATGGTTTCAATATCATTACCGGTGAAACGGGTGCGGGAAAGAGTATCGTGGTGGGTGCCTTAGGGCTTGTCCTGGGAGATAGGGCGGATTCTTCAGTTCTGGCAGACAAGAGTACGAAATGTCTGGTGGAAGCTCATTTTAGGCCATCTGTCCATGACGAAACCCGCAGCTTGCTTCAACTTTGGGAGATCGAAACAGATGATGTGGTTATACTCCGCAGGGAGATAGGCAATAATGGCAAGTCCCGTGCCTTTGTGAATGATACTCCCGTGAATCTCGCTCAACTCAGGCAGATTTCCGATCTGCTGGTGGACATGCATCAGCAGTTCGATTCAATGGAATTGGGCGAGAACAGGACCCAATTCCATGTATTGGATGCGTTGGCCGGAAATGCAAAAAAACTTCAGGATTATGACAGTCATTTCAAAGCATGGCAGGAAGCTTCCCAGGCTCTTGATGGGTTACGCAGGCTACAAGAAAATGATCTTCGAGAATCGGATTACATACGATTTCTGACAGAGGAACTGAACGATTTGGGACTGCAGGAAGGTGAATTGGAAGCTTTGGAGTCGCAACTCGGGCTACTGGAACATGCTGAAGAAGTTCGTCGATCGATTTCCGGGATGGTAATGGGATTCAAGGAAGGGGATCGTCCGATACTGCCGCAGATCAAATCCATGATCAATGGCTTAATGACCATCTCGAAATATCATGTTTCGATACCCGCACTTCTGGAAAGGACTCAATCCTCGTTCCTCGAACTTCAGGATATCGTGAATGAAATTGATCACATTCAGAACAGCATCAATACCGATGAAGCGAAGGTTATTCTTTTAAGGGAAAGGCTTGATCAGGGAAATAGATTGCTTCGTAAGCATGGTGTTCGGTCTACAGGAGAACTGCTGGGTATACAGCGTTCCTTGGGGGAGAAAATCCTTTCATTCCAGAACAGGAGCGAGGATGTGAAAGCAATGGAAAAAACCGTGGAACTTCATCGTGTCAAGTCCATTGAACTCGCTTCTGAACTAACGGTCCGTCGACAGGCAGAGATCGGTGCGTTGGAGGAAAAAGTTGCTACACTGTTGAAACAAGTGGGTATGCCTTCCGCAAGATTGAAGGTGGAGCTTTCCGCTTCAACATTGAATGCATGGGGCTCAGATCGGGTAGAGTTTCTTTTCGATGCCAACAGAAATGACAGATTCGAGCCCATACAGCGCATCGCTAGTGGCGGGGAATTGAGCAGACTCATGCTGGTGCTCAAATCCATCCTTGCCGGCAAGCAAGAAATGCCGACGCTTATATTCGACGAGATCGACAGTGGGATCAGTGGTGAAGCCGCCCGGCAGGTGGGTCTTTTGATGAAGGAACTTTCTTCACGTCATCAGGTGATCTCCATCACTCACCAGCCACAGATCGCCGCCAGAGCGGATTCTCACTATCTCATTTACAAGAAAGAAAACTCCTTTGGGATAGAAACGCAGATCCGAAAACTTGATGAAGAGGAAAGGGTGGACGTCATCGCACGAATGATGGGTGGTGAAAAACCAACAGCCATCGTGCTGGAGAATGCGCGTGAGATGGTTAGGGGATGAAATCTTACCGGATATGTTGAATGCTGATGTTCGATCATCTTTAGGTGCTTTTTAGGGCAATTTCATGATCATCAATGAACCCAATCGCGTACATCGGGATCCTAAGCTGTTAATTTCATCCTTCATGTACAAGCAGGCCTTTAGTTTTCGATTTTCATCATGTTGAGCTTTTCGGCAAGTTGACCTGAAATGATCCAGATGGTATAGATCCTGAACAAGATCTCCCTTTGAACTTTGGGGGTTGCTTATTTTTCCAATGACCCCGCAGGTCATTTCGCAGGCCACTCTTGTTGAATGCTTATTCCCGGAAAGCCATTATTTTTGCAAAAAATCAGCATCATGTCCAATCAAATCCTCAAAGGGAAGAAAGGGATCATTTTCGGCGCGTTGGATGAAAAATCCATTGCATGGAAGACCGCACTGCGTTGCCATAAGGAAGGAGCTCAACTGGTGCTGACGAACGCGCCGGTCGCATTGAGGATGGGAGAGATAAACAAGTTGGCTGAAGAGGTACAAGCACCTGTCATTGGCGCGGATGTCACAAATATGGATGACCTGAAGAAATTGTTCGAAGAAAGCATGAAGCATTTTGGAGGAGGGGTGGACTTTGTTTTGCATTCCATAGGCATGAGTCTGAATGTGAGGAAAGGAAAGCACTACACGGAAATGGATTATGGCTTCAACCAGAAGACACTGGATATCTCGGCCATGTCCCTGCATCGGGTTCTTCGTACGGCATGGGATCTGGATGCCATAAATGATTGGGGCAGCGTAGTCGCGCTTACCTATATTGCCGCACAACGTGTCTTCCCCGATTACAATGAGATGGCGGATGCAAAGGCACTTTTGGAAAGTGTGACACGCAGTTTTGGATACCATTATGGGGTGAGGAAGAAGGTCAGGGTGAATACCATCTCTCAATCACCTACCAGGACGACTGCCGGAAGTGGAGTAAAGGGTTTTGATGGATTCATCAACTATGCAGAGAAGATGAGTCCACTGGGCAACGCCTCAGCGGAAGATTGTGCAAACTATATTGCTATGATGTTCTCTGACATGTCCCGGATGGTCACGATGCAAAACCTCTTCCATGATGGAGGTTTCTCCTACACGGGTGTGACCGGGGATGTCATCGCTCAAATGGAGAAATGAAATTCCGGCCAATAGTTCATTCCTCTTTTGGGATCTCTACAGTTTGATGAGTGCAGAAATAAAAAAAAGACCGCTCATGGCGGTCTTTAATAGTATGCTCAGTAGGGATCAATACTCATCCTCGTTGAAGAAGAAATCCTCCTGACTCGGATAATCGGGCCAGATATCATCTATGCCTTCATAGATCTCCCCTTCATCATCCAACTCCTGGAGATTTTCAATCACCTCAATAGGAGCGCCACTGCGAATACCATAATCTATGAGTTCATCCTTGGTCGCAGGCCAAGGGGCGTCTTCAAGATAGGATGCAAGTTCAAGTGTCCAAAACATCTGTTCCTCCTGTGGATTTTTCGCAAAAGTAGTAGTTAAACTGAAATAACCAAATCCAAATATCCCGCAGTTCGGGCATTAAACACATGGAATGGCTGTTTTTGTCCAGCTATCGCACAATGCGTAATTTCCGCTTTTAATGTCAATATTCAACTCATGCTGGTTGCAAGGGGAGTAAAGAAAGTATATGGCAATGTCCAGGTGCTGAAAGGGGTTGACCTGGATGTAGGTCGGGGTGAGATCGTAAGCATCGTGGGTTCTTCAGGTGCTGGGAAGAGCACGCTCCTTCATATTCTGGGTACGCTTGAACATGCGGATTCGGGCGAGGTCAGTTTGGAGGGTATAAGAGTGGATCAACTGCGGGGGCGTAATTTGGCAGGTTTCCGTAATCAAAATGCTGGGTTCGTATTCCAGTTCCATCACCTGTTGCCTGAATTCACCGCCTTGGAGAATGTTTGTATACCTGGCTGGATCGCAGGGAAAAGAAAGAAGGAAGTGGAGAAAAGAGCGATAGAACTCCTTGGCTGGCTGGGTTTG
The DNA here is from genome assembly GCA_903826405.1 of uncultured bacterium. Classification (GTDB taxonomy): domain Bacteria; phylum Bacteroidota; class Bacteroidia; order Chitinophagales; family Chitinophagaceae; genus Pollutibacter. The sequence continues at coordinate 30,300 of CAIKEH010000007.1, read as the reverse complement.
AGCGACCGTTTGGAAAACAAGCCCAATGCATTATCAGGCGGTGAGGCACAAAGGGTTGCCGTCGCCAGGGCGCTGATCAACCAACCGGCTATCGTTTTTGCCGACGAACCCACTGGTAATCTGGATTCCGCAAATGCCCGGGAATTGCACCATCTTTTTTTGCGGCTGAGGAAAGAATTCGGTCAGACCTTTCTTATAGTTACCCACAATGAGGAACTGGCCGAAATGAGTGACCGTCTTCTCCACATGAAGGACGGAAAGATCGTCTGATCAGGTGGTTCTTGGGGTCCAATGGATCTCTGGGACGCCAAGTTTAAAGGATATGAATCGAGACAATACAAAAAGATAGTCGCTCAGCCGATTCAGATAGACAAGGATCAGCCCCTCCACTTCCAGACTTTCCAGTTCTAGGCGTACACAGCACCTTTCTGCCCTGCGGCAAACACAGCGTGCAATATGGATCTTGGAGACCGTTGGGTGCCCTCCCGGTAGTACGAATGATCTGAGTGGTTCCAATTGTTCCTGGATCCGGTCGATCTCCTTTTCCAGGTTGGTTACATCGCTTTCCAGCAAGTCGGGTATTCGGATCCGGGGCTCTTTGATGGGATCACAAGCAAGAGAAGACCCAATAGTGAAAAGGCGGTCCTGCACCTCCAGTAAAAGTTTACGGGTGGCCTCATCCTCGATCAGATCCTTGCATTCTCCGATATGTGCATTGAGTTCATCGGTGGTGCCGTATGCTTCGATCCTGAGGTGGGATTTGTGAACCCTCGTGCCGCCTATGAGGCTAGTGGTTCCTTTGTCCCCTCCCTTTGTGTATATTCTGGTGGACATAATTCAAGTCTTGAAATGTTAAAATGATTTGACCTTAAAGTTGATGATATATAAATGGACGGGATGGCCAAATTGTTCACCAGCAAGGATGGGGTATTGTGTATAACCGATCAGGCCAAGGCTGTCGTTTCCCTAATCCGGTCACTTTCCAGCAAACCATCACGCAGGCGGATGATGCGGTGAGCATATTTGGAAATGTCTTCTTCATGCGTAACGAGGATCACCGTGTTTCCTTCACTATGGATCTTGGAGAAAATGCTCATGATCTCATAGGAGGTCTTGGTATCCAGATTTCCAGTTGGTTCGTCAGCGAGTATGATGGAGGGGTTGTTGACGAGTGCTCTGGCGATGGCTACTCTCTGGCACTGCCCTCCCGATAATTCGTTGGGCTTGTGGTGGCTTCTGGGGGTCAGATCAACTTTGGCCAGTACCTCCATGGCCATTTCATTCCTCACTTTTTTACTGACACCTGCATAAACCAGGGGAAGAGCAACATTCTCCATGGCGGTCAGGCGTGGAAGCAGATTGAATTGCTGAAATACAAAGCCTATCTCCTTGTTCCTGATGTCTGCAAGGTCGTTGTCGGGCATGGTACTTACGTCGTTCCCATTGAGGATATAGGTTCCTGAAGTAGGGGAGTCCAGGCATCCCAGAATATTCATGAGCGTGCTTTTGCCTGAGCCTGAAGGGCCCATCAGTGCGACATACTCATTTTGGGATATATCGATGGAAAGACCCTTCAGGACCTGCAATTCCTGTTTGCCCATGTAGTAGCTCTTGCAGATTTCCTCCAGATGGATGACCGATTGCATATGGGATATTTTCATTTTCCTTCGGGTATAGCCCGAGGATCATTTTTTGATCACTTTGGGTACGGTGAAAAAATCACCCTGGCGACCCGGTGCATTGAAAAGGGCTTCCTCAGTCGACATTCCAGGCTCTACCACGTCCTCCCTGAACACATTCGATTCTTTACTCATATGGATAAGAGGGGACACCCCTTTAGTGTCAAGTTCACGGAGTTTTTCGACGAAGCCGATCATTTTTTGGAGATCATCCCTGATCTCGACCCTCTCATTCGCATCGAAACTGAGTTTGGCCAGATGGGCGATCTTGTCCACCAATTCGTCTGTTACCTTCATTTTCAGGTTTATCTGACAAAAATAGCGGTTATACCAAGACATGCATCTTTTTTTGATGAATGGGATAAGGAAGTGACGGACCGGCGGGGTGTCGTATCGGACGGGAATACGAGCCTTTTTCCGCGGGGTGGGCTGATGATTACCCCTTATATTTGCCGACTTATGCAACTCAAGAAAGATATTGTCATGAGCGGTATCCGGCCAACCGGATTTCTCCACTTGGGTAATTATTTCGGAGCGGTCAGGAATTATGTTCGAATGCAGGAGGAATACCAGTGTTTTTTCATGGTGGCTGACCTCCATTCCCTGACCACCCACCCGGATACCCAGGATCTCAGGCAGCATGTCTCTAGGGTAATTGCAGAAAATATTGCTTGTGGCCTGGATCCTGATAAAGTGGCGCTCTATTGTCAGAGCCATGTGCGGGAGACTGCTGAACTTTATCTATACCTCAATATGCTTGCCTATATGGGTGAGTTGGAAAAAACAACCACTTTCAAGGATAAAGCGCGGTTGCAGCCAGACAATGTCAATGCCGGATTGCTAACCTATCCCGTTTTGATGACCGCTGATATCATCTTGCACCGGGCAAGTCTGGTGCCTGTTGGTAAGGATCAGGAGCAGCATCTGGAGATGGCACGCAATTTCGTCAAGAGGTTCAATCATCGCTATGGTGAAGTATTCCCGGAACCAGCCGCTTTCAATTTTGGTGAAGACCTGCTGAAGGTGCCCAGTTTGGATGGGTCAGGTAAGATGAGTAAAAGCGAAAACCAACTTGCAACCCTGTATCTGGCGGACGATGACGAGATGATCCGGAAGAAAGTGATGAAGTCAAAGACCGATTCTGGTCCTTTATCCCCCGGAACTCCTATGCCGGATTTCATAGAGAACCTGTTCCTTTTGATGAAACTGGTTTCGGCACCTGAAGTGATCGATCATTTCAAAGGAACCTATCAAGCTTGCACCATAAGGTATGGGGACATGAAAAAACAGCTTGCTGAGGATATGGTGGCTTTCATCGGACCGATCCGGGAGCGAGCGGAAAGAATCCGGAACGATTCTTCATACCTCCGGCAGGTCATGGAGCAGGGTGCTGAAAAGGCACGAGCGAGTGCCCGTGAAACCATGCTCGCCGTACGTGAGGCGATGGGTCTTAATTATTACTAAAAAAAGGGAAGAAGCTCCGGTCGAATTACAAAAGTAATCTGTACTTTGACCCCCCCGCTTAGGGGCAGTAACGAACGTTTCATCATGGCAAAAGCAAAAAAACCCAAGCATATCGCAGTGGCCGGAAATATCGGCGCTGGTAAGACGACACTTACCGAAATGCTCAGTAAACATTACCGCTGGATCCCCCAATTCGAGGATGTCGACCACAATCCCTATCTGTTCGATTTTTATGAGGATATGCCTCGGTGGAGCTTCAATCTTCAGGTTTTCTTCCTGAACAGCCGACTTTCCAATTTGCTTGAAATCACCCGGGGGACCGAAACGGTGATTCAGGACCGCACCATTTATGAGGATGCACACATCTTCGCGCCCAATCTCCACGAAATGGGCCTGATGAGCAAACGGGATTTCGAAAATTACTTCGATTTCTTCCAAACGCTCAAACAACTCATCCAGCCCCCGGACCTGCTCATTTATCTGCAGGCATCGGTTCCCACCCTGGTGGGACAGATTCAGAAAAGAGGAAGGGAGTATGAAGAGAACATAAGGCTGGATTACCTGAAACGGCTCAATGAATACTATAACAAATGGATTGACCAGTACAAAGAGGGTCAATTGCTGGTGATCAATGTAGATAAGAACAAATTCGCGGAAAATGACGAGCATTTCGGTGAAATCATCCGTAAGATCGATTCCCAGATGTACGGACTTTTCTGATCTCAGCCCTTGCCACCAGCAGCTATGACGTGGCTCGAGGCATTCCTTAATTTTGCCAAAATACAATACAGCAAATGCGCAATCAACTTTTCAGGCCGGAAATTTTCACCGGCAACCGGAAAAAGTTCATGAAGGAAATGGATCGAAATTCGATCGCCATATTCAATAGCAATGATGAATTGCCGATGAATGGAGATGCGCTATACCGTTTCAAGCAGAATGCAGATCTGTATTGGCTGACCGGTATTTCCCAAGAGGACACCATGGTGATCCTCTTTCCCGATCATCCTGATCCGGATTACAGGGAAGTGCTGGTGCTTGTTCGCCCCAATGAATTGAAGGAAAAATGGGATGGCATGAGGTTGCGCAAGAACCAGGCTACCGCCATCTCCGGTTTCAAGAATATCATCTGGCTGGACATGCTTGATGGATTGCTTCAGCCCATGATCCACCTAGCCGATAAGATCTACCTCAATACCAATGAAAACGACCGCAAGGCCAATTTGGTTCCTGTACGGGATTATCGTTTCGCACGGGAAATGCAGGAAAGATATCCTCTACATGAATACAAGCGTTCCGCCAGGATCATGAAGAAACTTCGCGCGATCAAATCACGTGAAGAGGTTCAGGTCCTGCAACAGGCCATCGATATCACGGAAAAGACTTTCAGGCGCCTGTTGGGCTTCATCAGACCCGGAGTCATGGAATATGAGATCGAGGCCGAGATATACCATGAGTTCATGAAAAATGGATCTGAAGGCCCGGCATATGGATCTATCATCGCATCCGGAGATCGTGCCCGGACCTTGCATTATGTCAGCAATAACCAGCCTTGTCTCGATGGCGAAATGCTACTCATGGACTTTGGAGCCGAATTCGGGGGGTATTGTGCCGACCTGACCCGGACTGTTCCCGTGAACGGGAAATTCACCAAGCGACAGAAAGAAGTTTATAATGCCTGTCTGCATCTTCATGATCATGCCCGCTCCCTGCTTAAGCCGGGCATATCCATTGTGAAGTATACGGATTTAGTTGGTGATGAGGCGACCAAGACCTTCTTGAAGATCGGTCTGATCAGTAAGTCCGATGTCAAAAACGAGGATCCCGGTAACAAGGCATATCGCAAATATCTGTATCATGGCATCTCACACCACCTGGGGGTAGATGTGCACGATCTGGGTACACGCACCGAGCCGATCGAGGCAGGCATGGTCTTCACTATTGAACCCGGCATTTATATTGAGGAGGAAAAGATGGGCGTTCGGCTGGAGAACAACATCTGGATCACGAAGAATGGCAATGTGGATCTTTTCAAAAATATCCCGAACAAGGCCGAGGAGATTGAAGCGCTGATGAAAAAAGGGAGGTGACCAGTATGAACCATTCCAATAAATCCAAGAATTTCGATGCCGAAAGAACGTAGTAGACATGAAGAATATAGCTAATTATTTCACTTTGCTCAACCTGATGCTGGGCTGTATCGCCATCGTATTCATCCTTCAGACCGGAGAAGGCTTGCTCAATTACAATGGGGAGGAGTGGAAAGTATATTTGCCTGAGCGTATCTGGTGGGGCTCGATTTGTATAGGGTTGGCTGCTGTAGTGGATTTCCTGGATGGGTTCGTGGCGCGATTGTTCAGGTCGGCATCACCGTTGGGGAAACAATTGGATTCACTTGCTGATGTGGTCAGCTTTGGTGTGGCGCCGGGGATGATATTGTATCAATTACTTCGGATAAGTCATGCCTATGAGCCGAATGGGTTGGATACACATATCATCTGGTTGCTACCTGCATTTTTGATCTCTTGTGCAGCAGCCTGGCGACTAGCCGTTTTCAATCTGGATGACACGCAGAACTATGGCTTCAAGGGAATGCCTACCCCCGCTGTAGGACTACTTGTTGCATCACTTCCGTTCATCCTGCTTTATAACGAATTCGGATTGCAATCCGTCATACTCAATAAGTGGTTTCTTTATGTTCTCATATTGGTACTTAGCTGGCTGATGGTTTCCCGCATTCCTCTGCTCAGCCTGAAGTTCTCAACATATGGACTCCGGGAGAACATGCCCAAATGGATCTTACTGGCCTTGGCGATCATGTCCGGTCTGCTTTTGCACTGGCTTGCCGTGCCATTGGTCTTCATCGCTTATATTGTATTATCTTTGCTCTTCAAAAACAAAGCTGCATGACGTACACGGTCTCCATTGATGTGATGCCCCTGAAAGAGCTTTTGGATCCACAGGGAAAACAAGTTCTTGGTGGACTGAACAATTTAGGCATGACCTCTGTGATGGACGTTCGTATCGGTAAGCATATCTCCCTGCAGATCGAAGCTGATTCCGCGGATCAAGCGCGCAACATTGCCGAGGAGGCCAGCAAAAAATTGTTGGCCAATCCGGTCATGGAGCATTATGAGATCGCGGTGATTTCATGAACATTACTGCGTTGCAGTTTAACCCGCAAGTCAGACACCCGCACCGCAAATGCTGTATATCGTTCCCACACCCATCGGCAACCTGGCCGATCTTACCTATCGGGCGGTTGAAGTCATGAGGTCGGTTGATCTCATACTGGCTGAAGATACCCGCACTTCCTCTGTATTGCTCAACCACTATCAGATTCGCCAGCCACTGACTCCTTACCATCAACATAATGAGCATAAGGTCACCGCGCATTTGGTGGAGCAACTGCAGGCCGGCAAAACCATGGCCTTGTTGACCGATGCCGGTACTCCGGGAATTTCAGATCCGGCGTTCTATCTGGTCAGGGCCTGTATCCAGTCGGGAATCAAAGTGGAGTGCCTGCCAGGGGCCACGGCATTCGTTCCAGCACTCGTCACCAGCGGATTGCCGTTAAGCAGGTTCTCTTTCGAAGGGTTCCTGCCTTTGAAGAAGGGCAGACATACATTGCTCACCCAACTCGCTGCCGAAGAAAGAACGATCGTATTTTACGAGTCGCCCATGAGGCTCGTGAAGACGCTATCCGACCTGATCGGATATTTCGGAGGCGACCGGCAGTGTTGTGTGAGCAGGGAGATCTCCAAAAAATTCGAGGAGCATCGCCGAGGGACCCTGCAGGAGGTCCATGGGCATTTTCAGGAGCATGGCGTGAAAGGGGAGATCGTCGTCATAGTGAAAGGTATGGAATGATGGGTCTGACGCCTGAATCCATGCCTGCTTTTCCCGGCTTGGAGGATTCTGGGCGGATCTTGGTTACTGCTGGGGCCTACTCCATCAGACCCCGTAAGTAAATCCTTACATTCGTTGTCATGAATCACGCATATGAAAAATAGAATCTCCTTTTTTGCCCTTTTCAGCTTCCTGTTATCGATCAACTTGGTCTGCGCACAGTCCGATCGCTGGCAGCAACGAGTCCATTATAAGATGGATATATCCATGGATGTTGCCAAGAATCAGATGAAGGGTAAACAATCCCTTGAATATTGGAACAACTCTCCGGACACCCTGCATGAACTTTATTATCACCTGTATTGGAATGCTTTCCAACCCGGAAGCATGATGGATGTCAGAAGCCAGGAGTTGGGTAAGAAGGCCATAATGGGTCGGACGGATTGGGATGGCCGTGTCCGTGACCGGATCAGCAAATTGAGCCCTGATGATATCGGATATCAGAAAGTGTTGGGAATACTCGTCAACGGTAAGCCTGCTGAAATGCGACTTTATGAAACCGTACTCAAGGTCATACCTTCCGTTCCCATACTTCCAAGATCAAAAACACAGATTGATCTGAACTTCGAAGCTCAGGTCCCCATACAGATCCGTAGAAGTGGAAGGGACAATGCCGAAGGTGTGAAGTACAGCATGTCCCAATGGTACCCCAAACTATGTGAATATGATCAGGAAGGATGGCATCCCACTCCCTATGTCGCAAGAGAATTCTATGGAATATGGGGAGATTATGAGGTGAACATCACGATCGACAGATCTTATGTCATAGGAGGAAGCGGGTACTTGCAAAATCCCAACGAGATCGGACATGGATACCAACGGCCGGGAGTAGAGGTGAAGAGTCCGGCAGGGAGTACCCTGACCTGGAAATTCATTGCCCCCAATGTGCATGACTTTGTCTGGGCGGCAGATCCGCAGTACATCCACTTGTCGAAGACCGTTCGGGATGGGCTGGTTTTACACGCTTTTTATAAGATCGACAAGGAAAAACTCAAGCAGCAATACGATGGACTATCCCCGAAAACGAAGCAGGCTTTCGGGAACTCATCGGATAATTTCATCCGGAATACGCAATCCGAATGGGAGGGTGTTCTTGACCTTGCATCAAGAGCACTGCCTTACATGGACAGCATATTCGGCAAGTACCCTTACAAGCAGTACTCCTTCATTCAGGGGGGTGATGGAGGTATGGAATATCCCATGGCCACTCTATTGAAAGGTGCTGGTGAAGAAACGGTGATCCATGAATGGATGCATAGCTGGTTCCAGATGATGATGGGTACCAACGAATCACTTTACCCTTGGATGGATGAAGGGTTCACCAGCTATGCCACATCCCGGGTGGAGAATTTCCTGAGCGGAGATACTATGACGTTCCCACATGCGGATGCATATGCAGCGGTGGTCATGCTCGGCAAGTCTGAATACGACGAACCTCTTACCACGCATTCAGACCAGTACAATTCCAACTTTGCCTATTCTATCAATGCTTATTCGAAAGGGGAAGTGTTCCTGGAACAGTTGGGATATATCATAGGGGCGAAAACCCGGGACAAAGTGCTCTTGGAATACTATCGCAAATGGAGATTCAAGCATCCACAGGTGGGGGATTTCATCCGGGTGGCCGAACAAGTTAGCGGGATACAGCTGGATTGGTACCGAACTTTTTTCGTCAACACCAGTAAAAAGATCGATTATGGGATAGATAGCTTGTGGGAAGAGGGTGGCAAGATGAAGATCAGGATCCGTAATCTAGGCAAGATGCCCATGCCTGTCGACCTTCTACTCACCTTCAAAGATGGCAGCAGGGAAATGGCATATATTCCTCAGTATCTCATGTTCGGAGAAAAACAAAATGAGGAACCTTCTATGAAGAGGACGGTAGGTGAGCCCTGGAAATGGACCCATCCTGAGTATACGATCACGGTGGACAGAAAATTATTGGACCTGAGATCAGCAGAGATCGATCCCCGTCGAAGGATGGCAGATGTGGATAGGAAAAACAACAGGCTGGATCTGAATTGGTGAGCAAGGGGAAGTGATCGGATTCCTATCTGACAAATGGATGGGAATCAAAGGTCAGCATCAAAGACGGGTCTACCTCCCAAAAAATTTGTTTACCGCTTCAACGCGATTATTCACATGTAGTTTCTCGTAAATGTGATAAACGTGCTTTCTGACCGTTTCCTGGGAAATCCCAAGTTGGGCTGCGATCTCCTTGTACAGTAGCCCTTTGGATAACTCCTGAAGGATTTCTGACTCTCTTTTGGATAGTGTATCCAAAGATTTTTGATTTGAGTTGTAAGCTTTTCCTTTCATCATATTGGTGAAAGCAGCCACCACCTTACGTGCGATCTGACTGCTGATTGGGGCGCCACCTTCATGCAGTTCCTTGATGGCCTCCAACAACTTTGCAGGTGCCGTTTTTTTCAGGATATATCCACTGGCGCCAGCAGCCAGCGCTTCGAAGATCTTATCATCTTCTTCGTAGATCGTACAGATCATGAACAGGATCTCCGGATGTTCAGGTTTGATGGTCCGAACACATTCAATCCCACTCTTGCCTCCCAAATTGATGTCCAGTAGAACAATGTCGGGGCGCAGATCTGGTAAGCTGATGATGGCGGAATCAGCCGATGAGTAGGAACCTGCGAGTGAGCAAGTGCTTGACATCCGGATGATCATCTCCAGGGCTTCCCGGATATGTTTGTTGTCTTCTACTATCGCAACGTTGATCATTTCGGTGAAATATTTTACTCCATTTATCTTGATATTCATCGGATCGGCACTTGCAACTGCTGGGTGCTGTTCTTCCCCTCACTCACGGAATAAGCACCACCGATGGAACGGAGCCTTGCATCCAGATCTTGGATTTCGGAACTTTCTGCTGACTTTTGTGATTCTGAAAGTGCCAGTCCGTTATCCCGGATGATGATCGTGAATTGCTGGTCTGCGATGAATTCTATCTCCACTCTCGTGCCATGGGTTATGTTGACGATGTTGTGCAGTGCTTCCTTGACGGAAACGAGAATGTTCCTGCGGATGGGGCTGCTGATCTCCAGATCGGGCAGGTGATCCGGAATAACCAGTCGAAGATCGATGTGATGGGATTCGAAATATTCCACGATCTGGTGACGCAAGTATGCGACCAGACTGGCCAGCGAATCGTTCCTGTTGTTCATCGACCAGAGGATATCGTTCATCCTATCCATTAATTTATCCGTAATTGCAGAGATGCGTTCGAAATCTGGTTTCCAGTCTTTCCCCTGCCTCCGTTCAGCGATCTCACTGTTCAGTCGTATGCTCGTGAGTCCGGTTCCTATTTCATCATGGATCTGTTGGGCGACCCTATTTCTTTCTTTGTCCCTGGCTTCCATTACGGCCCGGTATTGTTCAAGATCCTTCTTATCATTCTCCAACCTTAGGTATTCAATGGCTTTCATCCTTCCTATCTCTATATGGTTCGATTTATAACCTGATGCCAGCAGGAGATGGAATAAAAGGAAAAGGATCCCGCACATGAAAATGGCAGAAGCTTCGCCGGCAAAATGGCTTCCCGTAATCGAATGGCCGTTTCCTTGTGTGAGATAAAGTCCAATGGCCGCCGGAATGAAGAAAGCAATCGAGCCTGCCAACAGGAACCAAGACAGTCTGGAGGAAGTACGGAAGCAGCTGATCACAACGTATGTGCAGGTGCAAAGTAGGAAGATCTCAAGACCATAATAAATGTCTACTGACAAATAGTGACGCTGGTCTGAAAAAGCCAGGAAAAGATCGATGAAGGTGAATGATCCCATGATACCGATCAGCACCTTGATCATCCTGTTCAGGTCTGGGTTTATTTTACGAAGATCCATCAGGCGGCTGATGAACATGAGAACGAAGGCGAATCCTCCGAATTCCAGACAATGCATTCTGAATGTCTCTGTGTAAAAAAACCCGCTACTAAAATTGAAATAGGCAAGTAATTCCAGGATGAAGTTTATGGAGAACAAACATGTAGCTATACCATAATAGAGATATTCCCCGCGGCGGTTACTCAGGAATCTGAACATGGAGAACAAGCCCATGGCCGTCATGATCCCCAAGACCAGTACTGCAAGCAGAGAAAAAGACCTGACAGGGCTGAAAAGGTGGCTGAATTCAAATGAAGTCCGGTGGTCCGGGTTCACAAAGGCCACGTCGAGGAACCGTTTATTGAAGAAGTGGAGGTCGGGTTTGACCAGGAATGTCGTTTGGCCATGTGCCGGAATATTTATGGCTGAGTAGGGTACATCATTCATCAATACATCGGAATGCAAGAACTGAGAAGCGGGTTCTTTGATCATGTTTCCCTTTACTGGGTCAAGACGGAACAGATCATACTGGATGCCGCGGCCCATGAATAATAATGCCTCCGCAGGCCGGTCACCCGAGTTGGCCAAATTGAACCTCAGAAAATGGGGGGCTTCGATGATCCTGCTCTTGTTCAGTTTATCCTTCTCTATGGACGTGAAAGGATGTTCCATGACCTGTTCAGGCGTCAAGGCTTCTGAGCGGTCTATGAATTCTTCTAATGGATCATTTGCAATTCGATAATGGTCTATACCCTGAACATCAATGTAATTAATCGATTGGGAATATGTGATCACCGGGAGTGAGAGCAGTAAGACGAGCCATATGGTGTTTGGTTTAGGCATCTAAAATCCCACCTAAATCGTGGTGGTATTAAGGACACTTAAGTTAAGGATAAATACGCCAATTTCGCCTAAACGGGGATATACAGAAGATATTTATCTTCAAACTCTGGCTCAGGGAATATCGAGGAGATCTCACGCATATGGGGTCTCAAACGACTCTCAGCTATTTCAGCACTCAGGTCGCCTCCTTTCAGGCAGATGAGGCCGTTTTTATGGCTTTCCATCTTTCTTTCATTTCTCAGTAAGGGGCGGGCCCAGCTCCAAAGATCTTTCAATGGTGCGACAGCCCGGCTTACGGCAAAATCGAATTTTCTGCCTCTTACACTTTCCACCCTACCATGGTGTGTGGAAAGGTTACTCAATCCGATCGCTGATGCCACTTCCCTGACCACGTGGATCTTCTTGCCGATCGAATCGACCAGGTGAAAATGAACCTCAGGAAAGAAAATGGCGAGAGGAATTCCCGGGAACCCACCTCCGGTGCCCATATCCATGATCTCGATCCCGGAATGGAATGGGAATTCGGCGGCTATGGACAGTGAGTGAAGCACATGTTTCACATACAGGGCGTCGATATCCTTTCTGGAGATTACATTGATTTTCTCATTCCAATCTCTGTACAGATCATCCAGCTTTTCCAACTGCCCAAGTTGGGTGGGGGTGAAGTCACTGAAATATTTAAGAATCACTTCCAGCTTGCCTTGGGGCTTTTCCATAGTGCTGGCATGAAGATTAGGTAATAGAAAGATGTCCAGATATCAAGTAAGATGAACCAAGGCCATAGGTTGGATTCGTCCAGGCGGTCCATGCTTTTTTTCCAAATGACGGCTTGCACGACAAGACGCAGGGAAAATATGGCCGTAGCATACCTCCAGTCGTAAAGCAACGCTGTGGCGATGCACAGTGGCCAGAAAAGAAAGTGCGATAAGGCGTAAAGCCCGAGTAAGAAACGGTGCAGTGGCTTGTAGAACTTACCTGCGGTGAAGTGCCGGTTTTTCTGTCTATACCAACTGCCCCAGGTTTTCTTGGGCTCGGAAAGAGTGAAGGAGTCCTTGTCCAAAACCACGGTGGTATTGGTGGAGGTCGCAGCCATATTGATGAAAAGGTCGTCATCGCCACTGGGTATGTGGTTATGCGATGCGAAACCTTTATTTCGGAAGAAAACATCCTTTTTGTATGCCAAATTCCTGCCTACACCCATATATGGGATACCGGCTAATGCGTAGGACAGGTATTGTAGTCCGGTATGGAAAGCTTCGAAGCGGATCAATACGTTGAGTATGCCTTTATGTTTCTTGTATGCACCATACCCGAGGACGATCTCTTTGTCGTCCGTGAATGCCTCTTGCATTTTCTGAATCCAATTTTCCGTGGCAGGAATGCAATCGGCATCGGTCAGCAGCAGGATCTCATGTTTGGCTGTTTTTATGCCCATGGAGAGCGGGAATTTCTTTCCGGGGATGAGCATGGCTTCCTGTTTCAGTTCCACCACGTGCAGGTGTCTGAATTCCTTGTGCATCCCTTCCAGAAGATAACGGGATTCGTCCTGGGAGTTATCATTCACCACGATGACCTCAAATGAGGTTTTATAGGATTGAAGCAATGTTCCCGGAAGGTTCCTGTTGAGATTACTGGCCTCGTCACGTGCACAAATGATCACGCTGACGGGATGTTCCTGGGTGTAAGCTTTTTCTGATTTACGCAAGAATGCCAGGCGTGCAAAGAAAAAAATGTAATAGAACAATTGAATGAGGGCAACTGCACAACATGCGACGAAAAGTATCTCGCTCCAGTGATTGGCCATGTTTGCGAAAATACTGAACGTCGTTCGAAGGTCGGTTGGCGATATTGCACACATTGTGGATAATGGTCGGTTGATCCCTGGTTTCGTGGTGATGCCGATCGACGGGAAAACCCGTTATCTTGCGCAACATGTCAGCATTTTCTTTCCAACTGATCGGTAAAGATCATCATACCCGCGCACGTGCGGGTTCGTTCCGAACGGAACATGGTGAGGTGATGACCCCGATATTCATGCCAGTGGGTACGGCTGGTACGGTGAAAGCCGTTTCGCAACACCAACTACGCGATGATGTCGGGGCAAGGATCATTCTTGGCAACACTTACCACCTTTATCTGCGACCGGGTCTTGATGTCCTACAGGCCGCAGGTGGATTACATCGTTTCATGAACTGGGAAGGACCCATACTGACGGACAGCGGAGGGTATCAGGTCTTTTCCTTGGCCGCAAATCGTAAGATCACGGAAGACGGGGTTGTTTTCCAAAGCCATATCGATGGTTCCCGGCATCTTTTCACGCCTGAGAATGTCATGGATACACAAAGACGCATCGGCGCGGATATCATTATGGCTTTCGATGAATGTCCGGCCTGGCCTTCGGAATATGGTTATGTCAAGAGGTCGATGGAACTCACGCATAGGTGGCTCGACCGTTGCATGCTACGACTTGAGGAAACAGAACCCTTGTATGGGTATGCGCAGAACCTTTTCCCCATAGTACAGGGAGGGACCCATGAAGATCTTCGTAGGGAGTCCTGCGCATTCATTTCCTCTAAAGGTGCAGTTGGTCATGCCATCGGTGGGCTGAGTGTAGGCGAACCCACAGAAATGATCTATGAATATTGTGGTTTCTGCTGTGAGAACTTACCTGAGGATAAACCTCGTTACCTGATGGGTGTGGGAACACCTTGGGATATTCTGGAATGCATTGCATTGGGTGTTGACATGTTTGATTGTGTCATGCCGACAAGGAACGGAAGGAATGCCATGCTATTCACCACGGGGGGCGTGATCAATATCGACAACAAGAAATGGGAATTCGATCTCAGCCCCATCGACGAAGGCCTTCCTAATTCAGTCAGTCAGTATTACAGCAAGGCATATCTTCGACATCTCATCAAAGCCAAGGAGATCCTGGGGCTTACGATCGCAAGCATTCAGAATCTTTCCTTTTATATGTGGCTGGTTGGTGAAGCACGTAGACATATCCTGGAAGGTGATTTTGCTTCCTGGAAAAAAGAGACCGTTGAGGTCATTAAAAGAAGGTTGTGAGGCTTACTTCCGTCTCTGGGAAAAGAGCCAGGGCATCAGTTGTGGTTCCATGAACGCGTTGATCCAACTGTCGTGCCCTACTCCAGCGTATTCCGTATACTTCACTTTCGCTCCAACAGACTTTAGTGCAGATACCATTCTGCGGGAATTGGCAACGGGTACTACAGGGTCTGCATCACCATGGAAGATCCAGATGGGAAGTCTTTTCCTAAATGTCGTTGCCTTTTGTGGTTCGCCACCACCGCATATGGGAAATGCGGCGGCAAATATATCTGGTCGCCTCCAAAGTATGTCGAAGGTCCCAAATCCACCAAGGGAAAGCCCACCTATATAAATGCGTTTGCCGTCCACATTATTCTGCTTCATCAGGGTGTCGAGAAAGTCACATACCAGTTGAAGTGGTCGTGTTGGTGGAAGACCGGTTCGGACTACAAATCCACCAAGGCTATCTTTCACTGGCCCTCGGGTCATATTGGCCCAGAAAGAATCGGCAGGGCACTGTGGGAAGATGATTATCGCTGGGTATTTTGCCCTGTTCAGGGAGTCGAGAAAAAGTGAGGCGCCCCATTTCAGTTGTGCCTCATTGTCATTACCTCTTTCCCCAGCCCCGTGAAGAAAAATAACCACCGGGTATTTCAATTTCGGGCTGTACTGGACGGGAGTAAGGATTCGCAATCGCAACGTATCATTACCTTGAATGAATATTTGTTTTTCAAAGGGTCTTGTATCTTGGGCATGTACCGAGATCATCAAACAGATCAAGCCCATTAGCCCCCACCATTTTCTCATGTATTTTTGTTTAGAAACCGAATATACTTTGCTTTTCTTTTTCAGGAACTGACTTTTCCGGGTATGTTTTTTGAAAATGGATCTATCTGCGGATCTTTCCGTATGTCTATTTCACCTTTATTTATGTCGGCCGCCTTGGTCTGAATGGCATTTCAGTTAATTTTGATCTTGCCGGACAGCGTTTCCGGGAGTCATAACATGAAGAAGATAGACTGGTACATATTGAGGAAATTCCTGTCCACCTTCTTTTTTTCAGTTATCCTGCTGACGGTCATCTCAACAGTGATCGACATGAGCGAGAAGACGGACGATTTCGTTCGATCGGGATTGACTTCAAAAGAGATCTTCTCGCAATATTATTCGGGATTCATCCCCTATATCATCGCTTTTCTATTCCCGCTTTTCGTTTTCATTTCGGTGATCTTTTTCACTTCCAAGATGGCGAACCAATCCGAGTTCATTGCCATTCTGGCCAGCGGGGTCAGTCTTCGACGGATCCTTGTACCTTATGTCATCGGCGGGTTGCTGCTAGCGGGTTTGCTCTGGGGTGGTAATCTCTATATCGTGCCGCGCGCAAATGAAAAGCGCGGTGCTTTCGAAACCAAATATGTTCAGGCGCCAACACTCGATGTGATCTCCCGAAGCCTTTATTTCCGACTGGATTCCTTCAGTTATTGCGGAATACATTATTATGACACCACCACGAGATCCGGAGGCAGCTTTTTCTCGGAGACCATCAGGGATTATCAGGTCGTTTACAACATACGGGCGGACAATATCCGATGGGATACAGCGAAGAAACTCTGGAAGATGACCGGTGTTCTCGAACGTAAGGTAGATGCGACAAAGGAAGATGTACAATATCATCAGGAGTTGTTCCGGAAATTCCCCTTTGAGCCGCGGGATCTGCAGCGGGATGAGTTCGTGAAGAACAGGCTCACCAGCCCCGAACTAAAGCGGATGATCGAACTGGAAATACTGAGGGGGTCGGAGAATGTCAAGGATCTTCAGATGGAAGCGGCACACCGCAGTGCAACCCCTGCTGCGGTTGTCCTGCTTACGCTGATCGGTGCGATCATAGCCATCCGAAAGATACGAGGAGGAAGCGGGGTACATCTTGCCATTGGAATATTCATTTGTGCCGTTTTCATTCTGGCGGACCGGTTTTCGACCATTTTTTCAACGAAGGGGAATCTGAATCCCACCTTGGCAGCCTGGTTGCCCATCGCCCTTTTTGGAGGACTGACCTGGTGGCTTTATGAAAAAGCCCCGAAATAGGGCGAATTCCGGTCTATCATTTGTTCCGGAAGCCTGCTTTTTCTACCTTTAGCCATCATTCCCGAAATCGTCAAATCCCACCTTTCGTATGGAAGTCCTAAAAGAACGGTTCAAGGCCAAGGCTGACTCCGTAGGAGTAGAAATCAAGCAGATCCTGAAAGAGCATGGAAGCAAGAAGATCGGAGAGGTTGTCCTTTCTCAGGTCTACCAGGGCATGCGCGGCATGACCGGATTGGTCACGGAAACATCCTTATTGGACTCGATGGAAGGGATCCGTTTCAGAGGGTACTCCATCCCTGAGTTACAACAAAAGTTGCCCAAAGCGAAGGGTGGGGATGAGCCTCTTCCTGAAGGGCTTTTCTATCTCATGCTCATAGGGGAATTGCCGTCGGAAGAAGATGTTCATCTGGTCACATCCGTGCTGCAAAGACGCTCGCATGTCCCTAACCATGTTTTTGCCACTATCGAATCTCTCCCTGTTTCTGCTCATCCCATGACCCAGTTCGTTGTAGCCATAATGGCTTTGCAGACGGAGAGCCAGTTCGCACGGAAGTATGCAGCTGGAATGAACAAGAAGGATTACTGGGATGCCTGTTTCGAGGATACCATGGACCTGATAGCGAGGCTACCCAGGATCGCCGCATACATCTATCGTCGCAAGTATAAAAATGCAGAACACATCCAACCCAATGGATTGCTCGACTGGGCGGGTAACTTCGCACATATGATGGGTTATGAAGACGAACGGTTCCATGAATTGATGCGTCTCTATATGACCATCCATGCCGATCATGAAGGCGGTAATGTTTCTGCCCATACCACCCACCTCGTAGGTTCGGCCTTGAGTGATCCTTTCCTGAGTTTCGCTGCGGGAATGAATGGACTAGCAGGACCTTTGCACGGTCTCGCCAACCAGGAAGTGGTCAAGTGGATATATGAAATGCGCGAGGAATTGGGAGTTGAACAACCTTCAAAGGAACAAATAGACGCATATGTGCGGAAAACGATCACAGAGGGGAAAGTGGTTCCCGGCTATGGTCATGCGGTTTTGAGGAAGACGGACCCTCGTTTCACTGCTCAGATGGAATTCGGGAAAAAGCACATGTCTGATGATCCTTTAGTGAATACGGTATGGAACATCTATGAGGTGGTGCCTCCCATTCTCCAGTCACTCGGCAAGATAAAGAACCCCTGGCCCAATGTGGATGCCCATAGCGGATCCCTTCTGGTTCATTTCGGAATGACCGAATATGATTTTTATACTGTCTTATTCGGCGTCAGCCGTTCTTTGGGCGTGATGGCCAGTCTGTGCTGGGACAGAGCCCTCGGGTATGCGCTGGAAAGACCGAAATCAGTAACAACGGAGTCTGTCAAACTCTGGCTGGAAGGTAAGCATGAAATCTGGGGGGAATAGTTCCTTCCGGCAGTTTGCTCATTCATCTGCTCGGTCGTAAGTCTGTGGTTTGTTGTCCTCACCATTCCCCTAGACATTCATCGAGTGCCTCGATCAGGTAAATGATGCTTATCCTGCATTTATGGATTGCAGATCGATTCATGCACGCTGCTCAAGAAGTCACCATCCTCCTCCCATTGCACGGTACAGTTTGACCACTGATGCCAGTGTCTGCTGCCTGGTGAATGATTCCTGCATTTGCGCTTCGAACAAATTGGTTTCCTGAATGATCACTTCCAGATAGGAAGAATAGCCGTAATCGTAGCGTGCTTTTGTCAACTGGTAGGCTTTCCGTGCAGCATCAACAAGGATCTTGACCTGATCATGCTCTTCCCTGTAAGTACGATAAAAAGTCAGAGAATTGTCAACATCGGAGAAGGCATCGAGTATGGTTTGTTCATAGGAATAGACCGCTTGGTCATATCTTTTGCGTTGCACTCCCACCAGACTCCTGTTCTGGCCGTAGGCGAAAACCGGACCGCTGAGTCCGGCGAATCCGTTTGCCACGAAACCTTTATTCCCCAGCAGTGTTCCCAACTGTGGACTGGCGAAGCCGAGTAGTCCGGTGAGGCTGATCCGGGGATACATGTTCGCTTGTGCGATGCCTATCTGTTCCAATTGGGCTTTCAGCTGATATTCACCTGCACGAATGTCGGGCCGGCGCCGGAGTAGTTGCGATGGTATGCCCACGGGAATATCCGGGATGTTCTGTTCATCATTGGTCAAGCCACGTTCGATCCGCCCCGGGCCCATCCCAGTCAGATTACGCAGCGCATTTTCAACTTGAGTGATCTGCCTTTCGAAATTGGGAATGGATGCGGCTGCCAATGCCTGTTGCTGGATGGCCTGCAGTTTATCGAGTTCTGCGATATAGCCAGTATCAAATCGGGCAGTTATGATACGGGTGCTTTCCTTTCTGATGGCCAAGGTACGTTTGGTGATCTCGATTCGGTTGTCGAGATCCCGTAACAGAAAATATAAAGAGGCCACCTCCGCAACCAAACTAGCCTGAAGGGCGTTCCTGTTCTCTGTTACGCCCAGCAGTTGGGCTATGGCAGCCTGATTGCTGTGACGGAGCCGACCCCAGAGGTCCAATTCCCAATCAAGCACACCGAATACTTTCAGTGCTCCACTATTTAAACCGCCTCCCACCTTCGTTGCATCTGTACCCGCTCTGCCACCTCCGGCAGAGGCATTGTATCCTAATTTCGGCCACATATTGGCTTTGATGGCTGCTGTCTGTGCCTGTGCTTCTTCGATCCGTGTTGCGGCAATCAGCAGATTCCTATTGCTGTCCAGCGTCCTTTTTATGAGTTGCTGCAGTGCAGGATCTTTATAGACCTCGAACCACGGGGCAAGAGCGGATGTGTCGTAGGCTGTGGAAGAATCGCGGTAAGTGTATTGCCGGATGGCTGCAGGCTCCGAATATTTAGGACCCACCAGGCAGCTTCCCAGTCCCGCCATGATGGCGACGACTAGCAACGTGCGTATGTACAGGTTGGGTTTAAGCATGTTCTTGTTGGTTTGGAGAAGATTGGGCAGCATCCGAGGCGTATTTTTTCTTATTCCCTTCTATCATGACGAAAAATGCAGGTACGAGTATGACACCGATGATGGTGGCGACCAGCATTCCACTGAAAACGGACATTCCCATCACCTTGCGGGCTTCTGCTCCTGCGCCGCTGGCCCGAAGCAGGGGTACAACACCCAATATAAAAGCGAAGGAAGTCATCAGGATGGGTCGGAAGCGCAGCTTGGCGGCTTCCATGGCTGCGGCAAATGGATCCATTCCATCATTATCCATTTTCAACTTGGCGAACTCCACGATCAGAATGGCATTCTTTGCATTAAGGCCAATCAGCATGACCAGCCCGATCTGGGCAAATACATTGTTGACATAGGTCGCTGAATAAAGTCCTGCGAGGAAGAGTCCAAGAAATGCCCCCATGGCTGCCCATGGGGTACCCAGCAGCACGCTGAATGGCAGTTTCCAGCTTTCATATTGAGCTGCGAGTATCAGGAATACAAATATCAGGGCCATGGCGAACACGGTAGCGCCTTTACCTGCTGCTTCCTTTTCCTGATAGGATATATTACTCCATTGATACCCCATGTCCTGGGGGAGAATGGACTTTGCCGTTTCCTCCAATGCGTCCAATGCCTGCGCCGAACTGTAACCGGGTGCCGGAGAACCGCTCAGTTCCACGGAACGATAGATATTAAAATGATTGGTATAAAGAGGCCCCGTGGTGTCGTTCACGGTAGCAATGGTTGCCACACTCACCATGTTGCCCTGAGCATCCCGTACGAAATATTGAGCAAGGTCTTCCGGCCTCATCCGGTATGCTGCATCTGCTTGGACATAGGTCCGATATTGTCTTCCGAATGCAGTGAAATTATTGACGAAGTTGCCTCCCAGATATGCCGAGATTGTACTGTTCACCATCGACAGGCTCATTCCCAGTTTCTGCACTTTCTCTCTGTCCACGTTGATGATCTTCTGCGGAACATTGGCTCTGAAAAGGGTGAATACACGACCTATCTCCGGACGCTTGGAGGCCGCGGCAACGAATTTTTGTGTCTGGCTTGCCAGATACTGTGGCGACTTGCCACTTCTGTCTTGAAGCATCATCGTGAAACCAGCTGAACTTCCCAAGCCGGGAATGGGGGGTGGGGCAAAAGCAATAACGGTTCCTTCGGTGATGGTACCCATCGTCATGGCATTCACCTTTTCGATGATTTTTGCGGCGTTGTCCTTTCGTTCATGCCAGGGCTTCAATTGAAGGAATACCGTAGCGGCATTGGGTGATTGTGTACTCGTAAGTATGTTGTATCCGTTAACGACGGTCACCGATTGGATACCATCGACCTTGTCCAGCAGGGCCTCCACTTTTTGTGACACTGCATTTGTTCTTTCCAATGAAGAGGCATCTGGCATCTGTACTGCCATCATGAAATATCCTTCATCTTCCTGTGGGACGAATCCACTGGGCACTTTGCCACCCAGTATCCATGCTGCCAGTACGATCAATCCCAACACGATCAGGGAAATCATCATTTTTCTCGCCGCAAACCCAGCGACCTTCAGGTAGGCGTTAGTGAAACTGTCGAAGCCACTGTTGAAGCCATTGAATACCTTATTTAGCCAGCCCTTAGATTCCTTTTTGGGGCGTAACAAAAGTGCCGCAAGCGCTGGGCTCAGGGTCAAAGCGTTGAAAGCGGAGAAGGCAACGGAAATGGCGATGGTGATGGCGAATTGCTGATACAATCTGCCGGTGATACCTCCAGAAAGTGCCACAGGTATGAAAACCGCTGCAAGGATCACGGCGACCGCTACTACAGGCCCGGCAACTTCCTTCATGGCTTTCTTGGTGGCTTCAACCGGTGTCATGCCGTGCTCAAGGTGATGCATGACCGCTTCCACGACCACGATCGCATCATCAACGACCAGGCCTATTGCCAGCACCATTCCCAATAGCGAAAGGGTATTGATGGAGAAGCCGAGTAATGGGAAAACGATGAAAGTGCCGATCAGTGAGACTGGTACGGTGAGCAGGGGTATCAGCGTAGCACGCCAGTCCTGCAGAAAAATGAAAACGACGATCAGCACCAGAACCACCGCCTCGAACAGTGTGTGAACGATCTCTTCTATACCTGCTGAGATGGCCTCGGTAGTGTCCAGAGAGATCTTATAATCGATGTCCTGTGGAAATGAAGATTGGAGGGCGGCCATTTTTTTCTTGACCTTGTCTGCAACATCCAATCCATTGGAGCCGGGTATCTGATAAATGGCGATCGTGCTGGAGGGAAGCTTGTTCAACCTGCTGCTGACATCGTAAGTTTGGTTTCCGAGTTCAACTCTCGCAACATCCTTGAGCCTGACTTGTGCGCCATTTTGATTGGACCGTAAGATGATATTACCGAATTCCTCTTGAGTGACCAGCCGTTGCTGGAGGGTGATGGTATAGGTGTTCTGGGTGCCCAATGTCGTGGGCTCCGTTCCGAAGCTGCCACCAGGAACGATATTATTCTGTTCTTTTACCGAATTGATTACGTCCGTTGCAGTCATTCTGAACTTGGCCATTCGGTCCGGATAAAGCCAAACCCGCATCGCATATTCGGAACCACCCATAACGGTCGCATCGCCTACTCCGTTGATGCGTTTGATCTCATCCAGGATCCTGAGGTAGGCGAAATTATTTATGAAATCCCCGGGATAGGTCTTGTTCGGTGAGAACAGGGAAACCATCATCAATGGGAAGGTCAGCGATTTCTTCACATTGACGCCCAGGTTCTTGACTTCGGGTGGCAGGAAGGGTGTGGCTGCAGAGACCTTGTTCTGAGTAAGCATGTTGACCTTGTCCAAGTCTGTGCCCACATCAAAAGACACCTCGATCACGGTCGTGCCATTATTGGCATTCACGGACCGCATATAGAGCATGTTCTCGACACCGTTGACCTGCTGTTCGATGGGAGTGGCCACCGCTTCTTCCATATTGATGGCGTTCGCGCCACCGTAACTCGCACTCACTTGCACCATCGGAGGTGTGATGTCCGGATACTTGGAAACGGGAATTCCTTGCATGGTGAGTACACCGAGTATCACAATGAATAAGGATATCACCATGGCGAAGATCGGACGCCGTATGAAAAATTCACTCATGAGGTCTTGCGTTGGATGGTGTGCTGAATTCGTTTCACTGGCGAGATGTGGAATCGTAGTTCCAGGTCAAAGGTCTTGGATCCACTTTCATGTCGGGTTTGATCACTGCATTGCCCACCAAGGCAACTCTTTCCCCTGATTTTAAGCCATCAGCAACGATCCAATTGCTGCCGATACGTGCGCCTGTCCTGATGATGCGAGGAGTTATACGGCCGCTGTCGTTCAGGATGAAGACCTGGTGGACATTCTGCAACTGGTTTACAGCCTGTTGAGGTACCAAGACTGCATTTGCATATTCATCTGTCATCATTTTGACTTTGACATACTGGCCTGGTCTCAGCAGCAGTTCCTTGTTGGGGAATATGGCCTGAAGTAATAATGAACCGGTTTCGGGGTCCACTTGTCTGTTGGCGACATTCAGTTTCCCGGTCTGAGGATAAGGCTTTCCATCGCTCAAAATCAGGCTCACCGTAATTTGTCCGAGGTCGGATGTCCCTTCTTGTCCATATTTCCTTTTGAATGCCAGGTATTCGTTTTCGGTGATGGAGAACCTTATGCGCATGTCGCCAACGGCGGAGATTGTATTGAGGGCTCCTGCAGCGGAGATCCTACTTACATAAGATCCGGGCTGAACTTTGGAAATGCCGATTATGCCGCTGATTGGCGCTTTGATCTGCGCATAGTCCAGTTGTATCTTGGAATTCCTCAAAGCTGCCGAAGCGGCATCAACCTGGTATTGTGCAGCCTTGTATGCAGCTTGAGCGGCTTCAAGGTCCCGTCGGCTGAGTGCGTTCATCCGGGCAAGGGGTTCTACCCTTTCCAGATCGGCCTTTGTTCGAACCAGTTGGGTGTTCGCCTGGGCCAGGTTAGCGTTTGCCTGATCCACCATATTCCTCATCGGTTGGTCATCGATCGTGTAGAGAAGTGTACCCTTGTCCACGAATCCACCCTCCTTGAAATGGATCCCGGTTACCCAGCCATCCACACGGGAAGTGACCTCCACGTCCGATTGGCCATAGGTCTGGCCCACATATTCACTGTAAACGGGGATCGTCCTTTGTGCGGCCTCCACCACAGATACCTGAGGCAAGAAATTATCCGCACTTGGTGAGGCTTCCTTTTGTTTGCACGACCAGGAAGTGGCCAGCAACAACAAACTGATCATTCTTCTGCTTAGTGACATATTTTATTGACTTATATATGGATCGGGATAGGTTACCTGAAAGAGGAAAAATCGCTCCTGGGTATGCTTCTTATCGGTGGTTGATCGGTTGAAGGGCCAGAAAGCCACTGATGGCGTAAATATATGTATTTATGAAGTTCCCGATCCGCTTGACAAGACTCTATTTGGAGGTCTTCTGTTATGGGTCATTCAGATAGTAGATGTCCCAGATGGTCAACCTGGATCAGTTGGAAGATGTTGATACAGCGATCCAGGATCACGGCTACCTCAGCTCTGGTGAGAGGACGGTCCGGGTCCTTTTCGGCCAGACCCCAATTGCTCATCTCGCGGAACACCCAAGTCGATGCTTTTTTGTTGCTATCCGTGGGGAAGCCCTGGGAAAGTCTGGGATTGTTTTTCCTGAATGCTTTGGCCGTGATTCTTAATGCAGGAATCAGGTCTTTTATCCGAACTGTATGATCGTTCGGGAAAGGTTGGATATCAGCCAATTCCTTCCAGTTCAGGGATAAGATCTTTGGGTCTGCCAGGGAATCTGGATCGAACCAGGTCTGGTTTTCCCATTTATATGATACGCCCCTTCCGCGCAGGATGCCTGTGGTACCCACCTTCTGTATAGAATTGAAGTAAGGGTTTCCGGGTGGAACGTCCAGATAGGGCAGGAGGTAAGCTTTTTGAGCTAAAAGTGCTTCCTGAACTGCCCTGACGGGGATCTCCGATGCCTGTTTTCGATTTTTTATGGAAAGGGCAGCCAGTGAACCAGCTGCTTGACCAGCCAGCAATACTACAGGTTGAAGACGGGTGGTTCCGTTGGTCACGTTGCTGACACTGATGTTTTTGTCTGCAGCAATCAACCCATTCACACCTTTGGGTATGAGGCAACCTAATGGCAGGCTGAAGGAAGGAATCGGGTAGAAGTCCAGATGTTGGGGAGCCAGAGGATTCTTTTTGTGGTGGTGGTCTATTGGGTAATCGCCAACAGCTATCCCAGTACGGTAGAGGGGGGTCGGGCGATCGAAGGGATCGGCGATGTCCGGCATGGTCAGTCGAACCTCTCCCTTCATTCTGCGACTTTCTCTGAAATAGGGGATTAGGGCGAGTTTGTCAGAAGTCGGGAATTCGTCATCTGCTAGCCCGAGATGGGAAAATGTCAACTCATGCTGAATGAAATAAATGAAACGCAGGGTATTCCTTTTGGCAGAGTCGAGTGCTTTATCCCTTAATTCTGGTGTCATTTCCACCGTGTTCAGGTAGGTGTCATTTCCTCGAATGGGCCAGTTGAGGAGAAATTTTTCATGGGGAAGTCGCCCGTATTCCAGCATCTGTTCTGCCGAATTCGTGGGTTTCTTCCTGCTGCTGTCGAAGTAATAGTTCGTGCAGGAGCCATCAAAGGCCGAAGGGTCATAACCCTGAGGTACAGGTATGGTTCGATCAATACCGGGGCCATAATCCTTCAGTATGGCCACCCAGGTGAGATCCTGAACTATATTATTTGTTTCTTTCACGCCAACGGATTCACCGGTCATGTTTCCATCTTCCATTCCAAGATCATAGGGGATCTTTCCAAGTGCCAGTGCGTCTCCCTGCTCGGTGGCGTCGATGGTTTGGCTGGCCAGGATGAATATTTTTTCCCCGGATAACCTATCCTTGAAAATAGCTCCCCGGACCGTGTTTCCTTCACGTACCACATCGGACAGTTGAAGTCCGAATCTCAGGGTCAGATTCTTTTCTCGAACTGCCCATGACCTGAAAATGCTGTCTGCAACATGTGGTTCGAACGCCGTATTGCTCACCCAGCCCGTGGCCAGATTTTCCTTGCCACCATAAGTTTTTTCCAATGCCAATCTGAATTCCTGCCATATCCCTGATGGCAATTTGTCGTTCCCGTCCGTTGCGGAGACGCCTGCGGAAGAGAGCATGCCTCCCAACCATGGACCGGATTCCGCAATGATCGTACGTGCACCAAGGCGTGCAGCGGTTATGCCGGCCGCAGTTCCACCGGTCCCTCCTCCAATGACCAGTACATCGGTCACCAAGGTGTCTTGTGCCTCGGCGGATGACAGGCATAAGATCATCAGACTCAAAATGGTCACTCTGTACATGTCTTCACATTAATTGATGCTTTCAATATACATCATCCTGAGTCTTTGGCAGGTCATGATATTTCATATGATGAAGGATGATAAAAGTAAAGGCCACCTTCACTAGCTTTAGTTCAGTGAAAACGAAAGTAGCTACTAATGTGCCGGAAAGTTGGAGCTACTGAAGGGCGGCAAAGTGGAATAGCTCAAATGAAGTCCCACTTCATTAGGAGAGATGCAAGTTGAATCTGTACACATCACCAAATGGAACGGAGGTCAGTGGATGTTCACCTGACTTATGCTATGGGGCTGACGATGATCCGAGTTCGATCAATTTCCATAGACCAATATCTGGAAGCTGCCGGATTTCATTTTGGGTCTTCCTTTTTCACCGCTTGCCATGGGCTCGAAATCGGCTGTGGGAAGATAGATCAAATGCGTTTCCGGGTCGATCGCAAGGGTACGTGCTCCTTTCTTGGTGGGAATGGTATCGACTATCTTGGTCTTGCCATTTTTCTCAACCTTTAATATGGTCATCGTTCCTTCGCCATTGGATGTGAATATCAATCGACTCTGTTCATCGAACGCGACTCCATCACAGCCATCACCGATGGGCAATGTGGCATTGACCTTGCCGGTCAGGGCATCCATGACCACCAGTTTCTTTTCGCATCCTGCAAAAAGCTGATGTGTGATCGGGTCATATGCCAAACCGGTGGGGGATTCCGCCTGTCCGAGGGACCAATGGGCTTGCACGGAATAGGTTCTGGCGTCGACCAGGGCGATCTCATTCTTGTCCTCGATATTCACGAACCATTTTCCGTTTCCGTCAGACACGAGGGTCTCGGGCTTTCCACCTACAGGGATGGTTGCCACTTTCTGCCTGGTGACCGGGTCGATTACGGTGAGGTCATTGCTTCTTCCGTTGCAGGTCACCAATTTCCCCGAAAAACCATCAAAAAGGATCGCGTCCGGATTTTCTCCGGCAGGTATACGACCGAGGGTGTCTTTGGTTTTAAGGAGGAAAACGGTTACATCATTCGTACGACCGTTACTGGTGAAACCCTTTCCTGAAGCAGGATCAAAGGTTATGCCATGCACTCCGGTGGTGTTGCCGATAACTCCTAAAGAGTCGCCGGTGGTTTTGTTGAGGATGTTCACCTGCGTGCCATGTGAAACGTATAATTCGTTGCCATACACGGACAGATAATCCCACCAGCCATCGCTCGTAATGTGAAAAGTATGGTTAAGTCCGTATCCAGTATTTTTCTGCGCCATGCCATGGAGGAAGCATAGGAGACTTATTGCAAAAAGGCAACTTTTCATGTTCGTGTTTTTTGAGTGGGCTTCAAGGTAATTATTTCAAGAGAAGTCATTTGTTAACGTAAGGCCAGGACTCCGAAAGATTTTGCATTTCATGGTATGCCAATAAAGGAGGTCAAAAAATCAGAATGCCCGCTCTTTTGGCGGGCATTCATTCACGTTCCGGGTCATTCTAAAAGATCCCCGGGTCTCCGATCGGCATTTCATGCAGCCGGTCAATTCACCGAGATGTGCTTGGGAGTCACTTTCCTGGACTCTTCCTTTTTAGGGATGTTCAGTTTCAGCATGCCATCTTCATACTTGGCATTGATCTTGTCTGCGATGACATCCTTGGGCAGGGTGAAACTTCTGTTGAAAGAGGAATAGTTGAATTCCTTTCTCGTGAATTTTTCATCCTTTTGCTCTTTTTCCTCCTTTTTCTCCGCGCTGATCGTGAGCATGTTGTCCTCAACGGAAATCTTGAAATCCTCTTTTTTCATGCCGGGTGCAGCTAGAGATACCCTGAATGAAGAACTGTTCTCAGCGATATTCACAGCGGGAACACTCAGAAGATTGCCCCACAAATCGCCTTCTTCAGGAAGATCGAACCAATCGTTGAATGGCTTGAGATAGTTGTTCATAACTGATGGCAATAATTCGGTGCGTCTCATCAATGGAAACGGTGACATAAAACCTCCTTTTTAAAATGGTGATGGATTCGAAAAGCAATATAGGCTGTCGATCAACGGCCGAACAATGATGGAGGTCATGTTTATGGATATTGCTCGAAACAATTATTCTTCATTCCTCATCCGCTACCTGATGAAGGGTATGATGAGATCGATCAAAAGGGTAAAAGCCTCATTGAAGTTTCCCAAATCTCACGACTCTGTATAATTGGTTTTTTGTTTAACTTACCCGATAAACTTCGACCGATGAGTATACGCAGAAGGGATTTCATTCGTATGGGAGCTGGAACCGCCGGGTTGGGGGCGGCACTGGCTGGATCTTCGCCTGTCCGAGCATCTATTTTGGAAAAATACAAAGGCGGCTATTTGGACGGATTGAGAACCATGACCGGAGATGTGGTCCCCATTACCGTTGCCGAGAGGCAGTCGCGTGTTGCCAAGGCACAGCGTCTGATGACTGAAAACAAGATCGATTGTCTTATACTCGATTCTGGTACGAGTTTGAAATATTTCACGGGTATCAGTTGGTGGCCAAGTGAACGCACCATGGTTGCGCTGATTCCACAAAAAGGGGAGGTCAGTTATGTGTGCCCCGCCTTCGAAGCGGAACGCCTACGGGAATTGATAACGCTTGGCAATGAAGTACGCACCTGGGAGGAACATGAGAGTCCTTACAAGGAGGTAGCCAGATATTTCAGTGGCAAAGGGATCAGAAGCGGTAACATTGCACTTGAGGAGCGGCTTCGTTTCTTCATTTTTGATGGCATAAGGAAAGAGGCTTCTTCACTTAATTATGTAAGTGGTGATCCGGTCACTATACCCTGTCGTTTACAAAAGTCATCTGCTGAACTGGCACTCATGCAAAAAGCCAATGATATCACCATCGCTGCATATAAAGTGGTTGTATCCATGTTGCATGAAGGAATGACCCCAGGTGAATTTTCCGATCTGGCCACTGAAGCGCACAACAAACTCGGCGCCAGCGGTGGCATCAGTGTCAATTTCGGGGAAGCCTCGGCATATCCTCATGGAAGTGTGAAACCTCAGCGACTTAAAAAGGGAGACATCGTTCTGATGGACGGGGGGTGCTCCGTGGAAGGATATGGATCCGACATCAGCAGGACGATCGTATTCGGTGCCGAGCCCACAAAGAGACAAAGGGAGATATGGAATTTGGAGAAGAAAGCACAGGCGGCAGGGTTTGACGCGGCCAGATTGGGTGATCCTTGCGAAAATGTGGATTTTGCAGCTCGTAAAGTGCTCACAGATGCAGGATTCGGTCCGGACTATAAATTACCTGGCTTGCCTCATCGCACTGGTCATGGAATAGGAATGGATGGACACGAATGGGGTAATATGGTTAAAGGGAACAAGCAGCCACTACTTCCCGGGATGTGTTTCAGTGTGGAACCGAACATTTCAATCTATGGCGAATTTGGTGTCCGGTTGGAGGATTGTGCCTACATGACACCCGAAGGGGCCAGGTGGTTCAGCAAACCGAGTCTTGCCATAGACCAACCATTCGCCTGACACGGGTAGTTTATTTGTTGACTGATCCGAGATACTATTTTTCAGAAAAGCACCGGAATTTGAACTTTATCATTTGATGGTGACTTCGAAAATGATAATTTTACACAAATATTTTTTATGACTTTGTTTGTTGCTGGCCTTCCCTATGATGTCGATGATGCTGAACTCGAAGAAGTTTTTGAAAAATTCGGCAAGGTGGTATCGGCAAAAGTGACCATGGACAGGGAGACGGGAAAAAGCCGTGGTTTTGGTTTCGTTGTCATGGAGAATGATGAGGAGGCCAAAGAGGCCATAGAAATGCTCAGCGAGATATCCCTTTCCCGGAATGGAAAACCACTGGTGGTAAAGCAAGCAGAAGATCGTGCTCAGGGAGGAGGTGGAAATCGCGACCGTGGCGGATATGGTGGAGGAGGTGGAAATCGCGACCGTGGTGGATATGGTGGCGGTGGTGGCAATCGTGATCGTGGTGGATACGGTGGTGGTGGAGATCGTGGTGGATACGGTGGTGGTGGAGATCGCGGTGGATACGGCG
>CAIKEH010000006.1 GCA_903826405.1 uncultured bacterium | reverse complement strand
TGGGGTTGACCTGTGCGCTGGACATCAAAGCAAAGAAGAGCAGTGATGTAAAAAGTGCTATTCTCATGACTTCGGTTCTTTTTGTGTTTCAGGTATAAATCTATGGTTTATCCATTCAAGTGAGTTTTGACACCTATTGTCTGATCACTTTGCTGTATTCATCAAGTTACTTTTGCAGGCTATGTTCAGGCATAAAAAAACGGCGATAATCTGGTTTTTATTTGTTCAGGGATGATATGTTCAGTCCAGGATCATTTTACGTGTGGAATTGAAGCCTTCGGCCTGCATCCTGTAGTAGTAGATGCCTCTTGCCAATCCATTCAGGTTCAGATTCAGAGTATGCATACCGGGAGTGTTGGCCTGTTCTTCTACGAGTTTCACCATTCTTCCGAACTGATCGTGGATGGTGATCCTGACCTTTGTTGGTTTGGGAACATGGTAAGATATGATGGTACTGCCATTGAAAGGATTGGGATAGTTCTGTTCTAAAGACCATTTTTCTGCAGTATGCCCGTTTCCTTGTGGCATTGTTGTCTGATCGGTCATGGTGGATCCGGTCATCCTGTTGGCGGATGCAGAACTGCTGCAACTGAAACTGATATCCGTGAGCACGGGGGTACTCTTGATGTCCGAAGTGGTCATGACCGCCTGATATTGCAGGTATCGTGAACTTCCCGGGATCGCAGCTCCATTGGTGACGGATTGATAAGGGGTCCAGGTTGCGTCCGGTGTTGCAGTGGCACCAGTTCTTACTGAGATCGTTATCGATGTTCCTGCCGGGAGTATGCTATTCCAGGAAGCGTATTTCCAATATGTCGTGGAGCCTGCATCGATCACTCTGGAAGTGAACGTGGAGTTGGTTGCATAGGGTGATATCCTCACCCAGTCCGTGGATAGGCTGGTGGTGTTGGAGAGGCTATCACTGGCATGGAAGTACATGCTGCTGTTTATGGTCACGGGTATCGTGGCAGAAAGGGTTCCATCCACATAGATGGTGAAATTGCTCGTGTTCCAGTTTATTTTATAGCGATGGTAACTGTTGAGCAGGGAAGTGGATAGAAGTATATTGTATCCGGTGTTTGTTCGGGCGTATACTCCGGTTCCTGTACCCACGTTTCCTCTTCCGATCATGACCCAAGGCGCGTTCTGTTGGTTTCCAGATGCCAATCCTATGAGCTGACCATTTTCTGCAGCGAATTTTGAATTGAATTCTACCGACACCCCGTTTGCCAGAGCGGTATTGTAATACAAATGAGCTCCATTGACGGTAGCAGCACCCCCACTGTAGGTATTGGTGCCCCCGGCTTTCCAGTTTGTTACTTTCCATCCGGTCGGAATGGAAGTGGCGGTGAAATCCTGTGAAACGGCCGGTTTGAGTATGAGGGCGCCATTTCCATCAAGTACGGAAAGCAGGTTGGTGCCCAGGGTACCCGAATTGAAGGTATTCGTACTGTCGTCTTTTGCGCAGGTTGATACACCAACGGGTATGGGAATGGTGAAACTCATGGGCGTGTTGGAAACATCAGGTGATGTGGCTGAATTCAATGACACATCCCTGGATGTCACCCTATAGTAGTACATCTGACCTGCACTCATTCCCAAAAGCGTGATTTTATGCGTTTTGACTTTTGATGTATCGGATGCATTAATGCTCAAGGCAGATACCGATGATCCGTAGTCCACCCTGCTGTCGCTGTTCTCATCCGTGGTCCAGGTGATGATGGCCGTGCCATTGCTATTGGGAGCAGCTGCAATGGCACTGATCACTGGAGGTGCGAAATCAGGCATCGTGAAGGTCAGCGGACTCGATGAAGCCACTGGTGAGGTGGTTGAATTCAAGGAAGAATCCTTGGAACTGACCCTGAAGTAGTAAAGGGTGGTGGAACTCAGGCCGGATAGCGTGATGCTATGGCTGGTGACCAGATTGGCGTCGACAGTGTTCAGTCCAAGCGATGTGCTAGAGGTGCCATAATCGATCCTGCTATCACTTTTCTCCTCTGTGGTCCAGGTGATGATGGCTGTGCCATTGTTATTTGCCTTTGAGACGATGGTGCTGATCACCGGCGGCGTCAGATCCTGAACG
>CAIKEH010000005.1 GCA_903826405.1 uncultured bacterium | reverse complement strand
TTTGTAGTGCATGGAGTATAAGCCATAACATCCACCGAGTGCGAAAGCCAGTATCGCAAAGAGTTGGATGTGGAAAAGGAGTCGGGAAGAGCTTACCCAGTTGGATCTGAAATCTGTCTTGGAGGAGCTTACGTGATTCTGCTGCGCCATATGTTTTCAATTGCCTTGCAAAAATAAGGTTTGGCGCGATATCCCGGAAAATCATTTTTCCTTCCCCACGATGTCCATGAACCTGTTCTTTTTCAAGATGAAATGATCCCAGATGATGTTGCCTTCATAGACCCCCGGCAAAGGCCATTTGCGATTCTGTGGGAATGGACTTTCCTTCCGATGGCCCACTATCCAGCCGATGAATCCGAAATGGGCTTTCATGACGGCAAAGAAAAATGAGCTCTCCCCGTTCAACAGGTTTTTCCATGCACTAATGGCATCTAAAAATAAGCGGAAGGGGATCTTCCAGAGTCGTTGTCCTGTGGGCAGGTTTTTCCAAAGCATGATCAGGTTGTTCCGAAAATTCAGGAACACTTTCATCTTATTGCCTTTGGGCAAGGTGCCGCCACCGACATGGTAGATGATTGATGTTGGGCAGGAGAGTATCTTGAATCCTGCGAGTTGGATGCGCCAACAAAGATCTATCTCCTCCTGATGGGCGAAAAAGAACGGGTCGAAGCCCCCAACTTTCCAGAATATACTTGACCTAACGAATAGGCTGGCTCCGCTGGCCCAGAAGATGGGGGAGATACGGTCGTACTGCCCTTCATCATCCTCATTTACTTCGAATACGCGTCCCCGGCAGAACGGGTAACCATACCGGTCGATCCATCCACCGGCTGCACCGGCGTATTCCAATTTTGTGCGGTTGGCCCATTCCTTCATTTTGGGTTGCACGGCGGCAACTGTAGGATCATGAAAACAGGCGACAACAGGATCTAACCATCCGGGTGTCACTTCCACATCCGAATTCAGGAGGCAGAAGATGTCAGCCTGCACTTGTTTCAGTGCGGAGTTGTATCCACGTGCGAAGCCTTCATTGACGGGGTTGACCAAAATATCGATCGTGGGGTAGTGTACTTTCAGGAAGTCGAGTGAATCATCTGTGGAAGCATTGTCTGCAACGATCACTTTCAAGTTCGCATAGCCCGAAGCCATCACTGAGGGCAGGAATTTTTCCAGAAAATGCCTGCCGTTCCAATTCAGGATGACGATCGCAACGGAGGGGGCGCTATCCGATTTTATGGAGGTCAATGCTGAAATTTAGGGTTAGCCGGAATTGCTTTACTATTTTTAGTCCGGCGAAGTGGAAAGATAGCCAATAATCGGCTGATGTCCGCCCGATACAACGGATAGGATAAGCTGAAAATCTTTATTATAGATGTTGCATCAATGGTTCAATTGGAGGACTGGTCTCGGCCTTATTGCGATGGCCATTGTCATCGCGACCATTTTTTATTCACGCTATCTGTCGGGGTTTCTTTCGGCACAGGAACGCCAGAAAGTGGAAGCCTGGGCAGAGGCACAACGTTATATCGCCAGTGCTTCTCCTGAGGACAACCTGTCCTTTGCCAGCATAGTCATGGCCGGGCAAACGACCATCCCCATCATAGAGACCAATGAGCGGGATAGCATCACCAACTTCCACAATCTGGATTCCAACAGGGTCATGCAGGGGAAGGGCTATCTAGAAGGTAAACTCAGCGAATTCCGACACACCAATTCGCCCATTGTCACCTATTTGGGTCAAGATCAAAAGTCTTACAACAAATATTACTATGGTGAATCACTACTGCTCAAACAGGTCAGGTATTATCCCATCATACAGTTGATCATCGTCGCCCTTTTCATCTTGCTTACTTTACTTACTTTGACCGCAAGGCATCGTTCCATGCAGGATCAACTATGGGCTGGGATGGCAAAAGAAACGGCCCACCAGTTGGGAACACCACTTTCCGCCCTGGAAGGCTGGATCGAAATGATGAAGGAGTCTCCTCCAGATCAACGCATGCTTGCGGAAATGGAAAAGGATGTGAGCCGATTGAAACTGGTTTCGGACCGATTCAGCAAGATCGGCAGCACCCCGCAATTGGAGCAGCGTGACCTGGTGGGTATTCTTCAGGGGGTCATGGAATATGTACGCAAGCGTGCACCCGGCAAAGTACATTTTTCCCTGGAAGCAGGTGGCCTGACCGAACTCCCAGTGAAAGTTTCAGCTCCACTATTCGAGTGGGTGGTGGAAAATCTGCTGAAGAACGCCCTTGATGCCATGGATGGGAAGGGTAAAATCAGGATCATGGTTTCTCAACAGGCACAGGATGTCATAGTGGACATTTCCGACACGGGAAAAGGGATCTCCGTGGCACAGATCGGAAAGGTTTTCAATCCGGGATTCACCACAAAAAAAAGAGGCTGGGGTTTGGGATTGACATTGTCTCGACGCATCATCGAACAGTACCATCAGGGGCAGCTTTTCATCAAGTCAGCTGAAATGGGGAAGGGCACCACTTTCCGTATCGTACTCCGCAAATAGCCTGTTCACCGCCGTGTAATTGTTTTTTTTGTACATTTGCTGCCCCATACCGATATGGCTTTCCAGATCGGTTTCCGGGATGCCCAGGTGGTGAAATTGGTAGACACGCTACTTTGAGGTGGTAGTGCCTTAACCGGTGTGCTGGTTCGAATCCAGTCTTGGGCACGAAGCCCCCGTTTTTCGGGGGTTTTCTTTTTTCATAAAATAAGGGGGAAAGCCTCTCCGCGCCATTGATGAGCATCAGACTGTAGGGGTCCTCATAGAATACTTGTGGGTCCATCGTATCTGGGTTTTAAGATTATTGCCAAAACCAGTTTCCCTCCTTACCCTCCAGAGACCTTCTGACCTGATGCACGAACTGGAAAGGGTTCATCCCCCTGTCCAGATACTGGTCGATGTAGGATATCTTGTTGGCCGAGGTCAGCTGGTTTTAGAGCCTCCGCAAACTGATGTCACCCTTCTCATCCCTGCAGAACGAGGAGTCCCGGTAGTAGTCCCTGACAACAAAGGAAAGCTGGTTATCGGTTAGCAGTAGGGCATGGACCTGCTTCTTCAGGTAAGAGGTGGATGAGGATATCACCATATCAACAAAGGAGCATACCGACAAGCACCAGCCCCTCATCAGCCATAGTGAGTTCATTGCTGTGGTGGAGCAGAAGGCAGCAGAGATGTTCCCTGGCAACTGTTCTGTAGAGATAAGGGTATCCCATCCCGTCAAGGGCGGGGTGCCAGATGCCAAGGACAAACCAGCCAAAGACCTACAGCCATGGGAGAAGACCCTCTACTAAGAGATGAGGGCTTTTGCCATAGAGACACCCTCCATCCTGAGTGAAGGCGGGGGGCAATGTCCTGTACTTACTGTGGACAAATCATCGAATTCAGTGTTGCAAAATAAATTCATAATTCTATTTTATGCGTTATCGCTTTGCAATTTTATTGCCGCTGTTTCTTTGTCTGGAACATTTAAAACGATTGATTGATTTTTCGCGAAGGAAACTATGTTTTGTTTTTCGCGATTTCATTCTTTTTCGCCACATCCTAAAACTGGAGGGCAAAGAATATTTTCGCATAAATTCAATCACATCCTTTTCTTTTAATCCAAACTGAAACTCAATCGCTTCAATTGGGGTTCTGTCTTCCCATGCCATCTGTATAATCCGGTCTTTGTCCTTTTCATGAATATCCAATGGATCAGTAACATAATTTTCTATAACCGTTGGAAGACTATTGTAGGTAATTAGTTTTTCGTCAACCATAACTTCCTATAAGATTTATTTTTATCGTAATCATTTGCCTGTTTATCAGTATTGAAAATGCTCACTCCGCGGGGATTATTACCCACACCGGCTATATATGCCCAATTGCACCAATTGCTTGAAACATCATAATCGATCAGTTGCTGTTCAAAATAGGCTGCTCCATATCGCCAATCTAACTTCAAATCATGACATAAATAACTTGCTACATTTTGACGGCCCCGGTTGCTCATGAATCCGGTCTTGTTTAATTCTGACATGTTGGCATTGATAAAATCATTTTCAGTTTGGCCGTTCTTCCATTTTTCAAATAAAACGGGATCATGGCTTTTTGGGGGCAGTTCATTTTTATTTATTCCTTTAGGGGTAAAGAAGTGAGTCGGATATTTTTTCATCATGAATATGAAATAATCTCTCCAGGTTAATTCAAATATCAACCAATATGTTGATTCATTAGCAACATGTAAAGACTCATAGTTTTTAATTTCATGATAAATCATTTTTGGTGAAATACAACCGAATGCCAGCCAGGGGGAAAACTTGGAAGAATAATTTTCGCCAATCATGCCATTTCTGGTTTCCTTGTAAGTGGCTATGGCATGGGTTTCTGACAGATAATTTAAAACTCTTTTATTGCCGGCAGTTTCACCGCCCTTGAACGGATAAGCTGTGCGGCGATCATACATGCAATTCTCCAATCCTAATTCGGGTAGTGATGGAAGTTGCCATTCTTTAATTGATGGTGATTTGATGGATTCAGGCGAAAGGGAAACGGCTCTTACTTTGACACTTTTTTCTGCTCTTTTTCTAAAATCAGTAAACACCTCAGGAATTGCACTTGTTTGAAATGGTAAATCATCAGGATGGTATAATGTTGTTGTTTCAAAAGTTTCAAGGGTCGCATTTATTTTCTTTAATTCGTTTTCAACTTTGGATTGTGTAACCAATTCCTCATATCCAACCTGTTTTTTGCAAAATACTTTTTGTGTCTTATGTTTTTGTGCCATTTTGTAAATTTCTGTTTCAGGCCTTCCCTTTACAACAATCAATCCTGAACCTATTTCGCGCAAACATTTATTTAGATCAGCCAATGATTCCAGTAAAAATTGAACCCTGAGGTTGCATGTTTTTTTAAAGCCAAATTTGGTCGTTTGAAAATCAAGTTCATTGATACAATAAACAGGAATGATCTCATCACTTAGCTGAATCGCCTGATTTAAAGTCTCATTATCGAACACCCTTAAATCAGTTGTAAACCAGACAATCGACTTTGTCATTTATAATTCGTTGATATGATCTAAGTAATAATTGGCTTGATCTAGCAACTCTTGTTTAGCTTGTGGATTCATTTTTTTCCATACGTTATACATCATGCCTATGCGGGGGTTGTTTCCGAGCTTATCTTCATGCTTTTTATAAAAATTCCAATACAAGCTGTTAAAAGGGCAAGCCTTATCTCCTGTTTTTTTATTTTTATCGTAATTACAACCGGTACAATAACTGCTCATTTTGTTGATGTAAGCACCAGAACTCACGTAAGGCTTTGTTCCCACAATACCGCCATCCGCAAACTGACTCATGCCCCTGGTATTGGTAATCTCCACCCATTCGAACGCGTCAATATAAATACCCAGATACCAGGCATCTACTTGATCTGGATGAATACCGGCCAGTAATGCAAAATTGCCTGTTACCATTAATCGTTGTATATGATGCGCATAAGCAAAATCAAGCGATTGATGTATTGCATGTTTCAAACAATTCATTTTTGTATGTCCGGTCCAATACCATTCCGGCAATATTCCTTTATGTTGAAAATAATTAAGGTTTGCATATTCGGGCATTTTCAACCAATAAATACCACGCATGTATTCTCGCCACCCGATGATTTGCCTTACGAATCCTTCCAATTGATGGAATTTGATCTTATCCGAATTTAGAGTATATGCTTCTATGGCTTTATCAACTACTTCTTTGGGAGATAATAATTTTATATTCATTGAAAATGACAACCTCGAATGATAAACAGACCACTCATAGGGCGCCATGGCATCCTGAAATGTGCCAAATAAATGTAAACAATGGTTTGTGAAGAACTCAAGCAATTCCAATGACTGCTTTCTGTTTATCGGCCATATAAAAAACTTGCTGTTGACTTTTCCGATCGTTTTTATATTTGATTTTATAATTTCAGTTTCTATTTCAGTTACATCATTGGAGAACAATAATGGATCTACCGGTTTGTGCAACTTGGGTAATTTCTGCCGATTGTCTTCATCGAAATTCCATTTGCCATATAATGGTTTATTTTCATGATCTGTCAGTACGTTGTGTTTCTTTCTCATGTGGCGATAGAAAGTTTCCATCAAATAGGTATTTTTACCGGCAAACAAATCTCCTAATTCAGTTCTTATAGTGTAAAAGTGTTCCGTATCGTACACTTTAGATGGAATATTTAAATTTCGAGTAAACGCTTTCAGGTGTTCATCGACCCTGAATTCATCTGGCAATTGATATTCAAATTGGGTGAATTTGTATTTATCTATCAAGGCCCTGACGTTTTTATTAAAATGATGTAAATTATTTTCATCATTCAATTGAATATAGATAACATCATGCTTGTGCTGTTGCAATTCTTTTGCGAAATGTCGCATGGCAGCAAAAATGCCAACTACCTTTTGTATATGATGTTTTGCATAATCAGTTTCACTTCTAATTTCCATTAATACGTAAGTGACATTACTTTCAACCGTTTTAAACCAACTATGTTTTATATTCAGTTGGTCTCCTAGTACGAGTCTGAGCTTTTTAATTTCAATGTTCATCTTATCTTTTATTTCTGCATTTATCACTGCAATATTTCACCTCGTCCCATATTTTAGCCCATTTCTTTCTCCAGCTGAAAGGTCTGTTACAGGCTAAACATATTTTAGAAGGTAGATTTACTTTTTTTGTAGTTTTCATTTCTGTTTTATGATAAAATGGAATGGTTAATATTTATCATCAGGTAATTCATCGCATTTTACTGCTGATAATCTAAAAATGCGATTGGTATTATGATAATCATCCAAACTGGAAATAGTTGCCATTTCGGTTTTCTCAAGGTCAATCTATCCCTCGTTGATTTTACTGAATGGCGAAATAATTACTTCTATTACTTTGGCAATTAATAGCCCCGTTTCTTTATTCTTTTATTCATTCATTTATTAAATATATGGTTTGAATCCAGTTTTTCACACTTGCCTTCAACAAAAATGGAGGGCATTATTTTTTCTGTTTTTGGTTTCCTTTCTGCCGTTTTAACTGCCTGAAGTAGGCAGGTAGGGAACTCAGCCCCGAGTCAATATAAAATCCCCGCAGTTCAGAAAAACTGAGG
This sequence comes from uncultured bacterium, assembly GCA_903826405.1. Classification (GTDB taxonomy): domain Bacteria; phylum Bacteroidota; class Bacteroidia; order Chitinophagales; family Chitinophagaceae; genus Pollutibacter. The sequence continues at coordinate 158,513 of CAIKEH010000005.1, read as the reverse complement.
GGATTTTTGGCTTGAAAATAATGGATGTATCTTCTATGCCGACCTCAAATGAAATGCCTTGGGTTTGGTGAAAGCACGTATTCCGACATGCGATAAAGTGGAACCGAATCCGGAATGCTTACGTCCGCTCCAAGGAACTGCGGCACTTACCCTGTCGCAGCAATTCCAATAGGACGTACCCGTATCTATCAACGAAAGTATTTTTTCCGCCCTTGCCTGATTGCTGCTGTAAATGGACGCCGTCAGTCCATATTCTGTATCCTGCATCAGTCGGACCGCTTCATCATCGGTGGATACTTTCATGATTCCGATGATCGGCCCGAAAGATTCCTCGCGCATGACTGACATCGTGTGATCGACGTCAACCAGAACGGTAGGTTCAAAATAATAACCCTTTCCAGCAATCTTTTTTCCACCGTTGAGCAATCTTGCACCTTTTCTGAGTGCATCCGACACCTGGTTCTCAAGTACGGTGATCTGTGATTTCCTGCTGATCGGACTGATGTAAGTGCCATCCAATTTGGGATCACCTACTTTCCAGGAACGCACTTCTGCTTCGAATGCACGTACATAATCATCATATATTTTTTCCTGAACGTAGATCCTTTCCACAGAACAGCAACTTTGCCCATTGTTGTAAAATGCACCATCAGCAGTTTCGGCAACAACTGATTTCAGGTCTGCTACATCATCAGCTACATATAGTGGATCCTTGCCACCCAATTCACATTGGCAGGGGACCATTTTAGGGGCAACCCTTTCATAAATATATTTACCGGTCTTGTACGATCCTGTGAAATAATATCCATTCATCGGAAGGTCAAGAAGTATCTCACCTACTTCAGGCCCTCCAATGGCCACTTGAAAGGCATCGTCAGGTATGCCGGCGGCCTTCAGCAACCTCTCCATATGCAACCCTGTCAATGTGGTGAATTCAGAGGGCTTGTACATGACGCTGTTTCCTGCGAGCAGTGCCGGAATGTAAACATTCGTACCCACCAAATAAGGGAAGTTCCAGGCAGAGATATTGCAAATGACACCTAAAGGTTCGTATCTGATCAGTTCCTTCATGTTCCCTTGGACATTCATGACCTCTTCGCTTAAATATTCTACAGTGTGATCCATCAGCCAGTTCATGCGTGTTATTGCACCATGGACCTCGTTGCGTGACTGTTGAAGGGGTTTTCCCATCTCATTGGTCAAAGTATTCGCTAAATCCTCGATATTCTCCACGAGCAGTTGGGTGTATTTCCTGATGATGCCGACCCTTTCCCCAACGGGCACTTTTTGCCAGGCAATCTGTCCCTTCTTCAGAGCCTCCATTTTCCCGTTCAAACTAGAAGCGTCATCGGTATTAATAGTAGTGATGATTTCTTCAGTCGCAGGATTAATGATATCCATTTTATTCATGTTCGTTTTATTTATTTCCTTGAGGAATGCCTTTTTAATATTAATGGAGAAAGGGTTGGAACTCTTGTCTTCCATACGTTCGGGATGCCATTGGAGGCAGAGAAGGAAACCTTGGTTTTCGGAATCTTTGAATTCGACGGCTTCGACTGTACCGTCTTCTGCGATCGCACTGACTTTGAGTGTGGATGCCAGATTCTCGGGGTCGATACTCTGATGGTGTGCGCTATTCACCGTACCCTTCCCGCTGAGGGTTATGCTGTGGAGCAGACTTCCCTCAGCCACCGTCACTTCATGTCGCTTATCTTTGTCTGTCTTCCGGTGCGTACTGTTTCCTTCTTCAAGATCTTGCAAGAGTTTGCCTCCTTCGAGGGTGTTCACGAGTTGTAACCCCCTGCATATACCTAGCACTGGCAGTTGGTGTTGCTTCGCATATGCATAAACGGCAGCTTCGAATTTGTCCCTCTCCAATTCGAATACGAGGGGCTTATTTTCATAGTGTACTGGTCCATCATAGAGGGAAGGATGAACGTCTACGCCTCCGGTGAGTACGAATCCGTCACAAGAATGGATGTCCTGAAAGTTGTTCTTAAGGTATGACAATTCAAAGATCTCCAATTGTTCACCCAAGTCATCTAGGGTGAACCAGGAGCCGTAATTCGCATTGTTGGTTTGTGTGAACGTGATCCCTATCCTTTTCTTCATGCTAAAGGGCTTTGCTGTACAGGGTTCTGAAATCTTCCCTGCTCACCGGCCGCGGGTTGTTTGGATGTGCGAAATCTGCAAAAGCAAGGTCGGCGAGTGTTTCCACATGTTCTTCACGGACACCAATTCCTCTTAGATTTGAAGGAATGCTGATCTTATTGTTCAGATCTTTCAGGTAATTGACCACTCCGATTCCATTCTCGTCACGAAGGTCAAGCGTACGGGCGATCCTCCTGAATTTCTCCTCACTTCCCGGAATGTTGAACTCCATGCCAAAGGGCAGGTTGACGGCATTGGCCAAACCATGATGTGTGTCGAGCAAAGCGGATAGAGGATGTGCCAGGGAGTGAACGACGCCGAGCCCTTTCTGGAACGCTATTGCACCCATCATGGAGGCCATCAACATCATGCTTCTGGATTCGATATCGGGCCTGAGCACGGCATTTTCCATCGATCGATTGATCAGGGAGATGCCCTCTAAGCCTACTCCTTCACAGATGGGATGGACCATTTTCGCCAAATAAGCTTCCATGTTATGTGTGAGTGCATCCATGCCGGTAGCTGCGGTGACAGCAGGGGGAAGGTCCATGGTCAGCACAGGATCGGCAAATACGATCTTGGCCATTAGTTTGGGGGAGAAAAGGATCTTCTTCTGATGTGTTTCGTCATCGGCGATGATCGCACTCCTGCCCACTTCACTGCCAGTTCCTGCGGTGGTGGGTACGGTGATGAAATGAGGAACCTCATTCGTGACATAAATATCTCCTCCTATGAGGTCATCATATTTGAACAGGTCCTCGCGATGATTCACGCGGAGTACGATGGCCCGGGCCACGTCGATAGCCGCACCTCCACCCACACCAATGATACAGTCGTGTTTGCCGCTATCAAATGCTTCGGTACCCTTGTAGACATCCGATTTGACCGGGTTCTTGTGTATGCCCGAGAATACTTCTGTATGTATATGATTTTTATCGAGGTCGGCCAATATGGCTTTGAAAAACCCCAGTTGGGCAACGGTGGGGTCGGTGACGAGGAGAGGTGACTTCAGTCCATTTGACTTCAAGTATGCGGGGAGTTCGCTGATTACGCCGGCACCAAAGCGGATCGTGGTCGGGAAATTGTACTGGTAGATCTTGTCGAACATGTTTTTTATGATTAGAAGAGTTAGATGAGTTCAAAATACCTTTTGTATTCCCAATCGGTTACGGCCTTCAGATGTTGCCTCCATTCCCATTCCCGACTTTGTGCGAAATGCTCTACAAAGGACTGGCCGAATAACTCTGTTGCTATGGGAGAGGATCGCATCTGTTGGGTGGCATCGATCAGGGTATGGGGCAGGGAACCTTTGGTCTTGTCCAGGTATCCATTCCCCGTTGTAGGTGGTTGGTCCAATGTCAGTCCATTTCGGATGCCATATAGACCTGCAGCCAAACAGCCGCTCATGGCGAGGTATGGGTTCACATCAGCACCGATCACTCTGGTCTCGACGCGGCAGGCTGAAGGGATAGAATTGAGTACACGGATAGCGACTGTCCTGTTGTCGATGCCCCAGGTCATGGTCGTGGGTGCCCAAGCTCCCTCCACGAGCCGCTTATAACTATTGATAGTGGGAGCGAAAAGGGGAAGAATATAAGGCATGCAATGCAACAGTCCCGCTATATAACTTTTCGCCGTGGCACTCAGCTTGGTTGCATCATCCGCATCATGAAAGAGATTTTTCTTACCCGCCATGTCCCAGAGACTTTGGTGTACATGTCCACCGCATCCAGGGAGATTCTCATTGATCTTGGCCATGAAGGTTGCCATGATGCCATGATTGTAGGCAATCTCTTTGACGGCGGTTTTGAAAAGAACTGCGCAGTCACCCGATTCCAACGCTTCGCCATATTTGATGGCGGCTTCATATGTGCCCGGACCAGTTTCCGTATGCAATCCTTCAATGGGAATACCGAAACGAGTGAGGAGATCGAAAAGATCGGAACAAAAAGCATTCTTATATGAGGTCCGCAGCACTGAATATCCGAACATGCCTGGCGTCAATGGGGTCATGTTCCGGAATCCTTTCTCCTGGGCAGAGCGGGGAGTTTCCTCGAAATTGAACCATTCGAATTCCTGACTGAACAAGGGATTGAAACCTAGGTCATTGGCCTGTGCAGAGATCTTTTTCAGCAATTGCCTCGAGCAGCCGGCTGCAGGCTGCCCATCAGGGCTGTTCAATTGGCCAAGAAAAAAGGGAATGTCATTTTCCCAGGGTACTTTCCGGAAGGTCATCAAGTCGATGGTGGTAGGACAGTCGGGATATCCGGTATGCCATCCGGTCAGGGATGAATTGTCGTAAACATTGTCCGCAATGTCCCAACCCATGATCACGTCACAGAATGTCGCACCTTTTTCAATAGCGGAGAGCAATTTTTCAGAAGAAATGTACTTGCCACGAAGAACACCATCGATGTCCGCATAAGCGATCTTGACCTTCTTGGCAGGATGATTCTGCACGTAATTGATGATCTCTTCCTTTTTCATGATGGCAACGAGTATTTTATGTCTATCAGCAAATTTAGGTATTTCAAAGTTCGTCTGTTCCGGACCAGACCCTACAACTGTTCATTTTCTATAGGTGTACTGATAGGTTATCCTTCCCAATGTGGTTTTCTTGTTGTCGAAGCAGGTTTCTGTTGATCTGAGTCCATGGTCATCATATTGATATCGCCAAGTAAGATTGTCTTTCCCGCTTTGAAGGGTGAACATTTCAAGGACAAGACCATCCTGGTCATAATTGAAGTAAAGTTCGGGCAGCAGTTTTTTCAATTTGTCATGATAGCGTACCACATCAGTCAGATGACCTCTAGCATCGTGGTAGTAATATACTTTTTCTTTTTCCAGACCCTTTTGAACCTGAACCTCCTCTGCAACCAGGCCATGCTCGTCGAGTTTGAACAGGAAGATTGTGGTATCATATAGGTTCTTGACCTTGATCATTCCTTTCGGTGTACCAGCCGAGTCGTATGACCAGAAATGGCTCTCCGTTGTGCGGGATCTTTCTCCAGGGGAACCTGAACTGTTACGAAGTTCCTTGAGTCGGCCCTGTTCATCATATACATAATCATATTGCGAGAAGAGCGCTGTGCTGCTATCCACCGAATGGATCAGCTGTCCCAAGCCATTATAGCGGTTGATGGTGGAGGAGAGGCCGGCAACCGGGGAATTGGTTTCCATTCTGGACTGGGTGTGGGAGTTGTTGATTTCTTCGGAACAGTTGAATCCCTCTGTTTTTTCGCCTGTGGGCTCAAAACTGTTCAGTTGGATGAGGCTGACTTTATTCTTTTTCAACTGTTGCCAATGCTCCTGGCCTTGTCGTAGAAGGATTATATCCTTGTAGTAGTACTGACTGAGAACGGTATTCGTGAAGAACAGCGAGGATGAGATCAATATTGATATACGGAATGAAAGCATTGGTGTGTGTTCGAAAGAGCAAAAATAGCGTATCCGGGGTTATTCCGGGTTAATCATATAGAGGTTCCGGACCGATATTCTTTCTTAATTTTACTGCGGTCTTTCAGGAGCGGCACTGCTGGATCTTCAGAAGGAGAAGCCAGCGCGTTCAGCGTGATTTATATTTCCAAACTCAATGTAATTTCAACAAGTTAACATGTCGAATTCCGATGCATTCCTCAGGCTGGTGAAGATCATGGATGAGCTACGGGAGCAATGTCCATGGGATAAAAAACAAACCATAGCCTCACTTCGGCAGCTGACCATTGAGGAGACATATGAACTGGCGGATTCCATATCTACTCAGGATTGGAACGGCATCCGCGAGGAATTGGGAGATCTGATGCTTCATCTTGTATTCTATAGCAAGATCGGATCTGAGCAGGGCAAGTTCACACTTGAAGAGGTCATCAACGGCCTTTGCGATAAATTGATCGCAAGGCATCCTCACATATATGGAGATGTCCGGGTGAAGGATGAGGAAGAGGTGAAAAGCAACTGGGAGAAACTCAAATTGAAAGAAGGTAAGTCATCCATACTGAGCGGTGTTCCCCGCTCACTGCCTGCATTGATGAAGGCCATGCGGATCCAGGAAAAAGTGAAACAGGTGGGATTTGAATGGGAGGAAAGAGCACAGGTATGGGACAAGGTCAAAGAAGAAATGGCGGAGCTTCAAACTGCAGTGGCGGACAGGGATGTTTCTCCGGAACAGCCTGAATTGACCGTGAGGGTGGAGGAAGAAATGGGCGATCTATTCTTTTCTTTGGTCAATTACGCAAGATTTTTGAAGATCGATCCCGATCATGCGCTCGAACTGACCAATCGCAAGTTCACTGACAGGTTCAGCCGCTTGGAGAAGGTAGCGCTTTCCCGAAACCTTGACCTGTCCTCCATGAGTCTGGATGATATGAACGAAATCTGGGAATACATCAAAAAAGAAGGAAGAACATCGTGAATCGCTTCCTCAAAGATACCGTATACAGATACGCTTGGCTGTTGATCGGAGCGGCATGGCTGTTCACTCTTTCATTCATCTTCAGCAATTATTGGTCCTATACTTCCTCGCCACAGGGGGTGACGAAGAATCTCGAAAACTACCTCCATGGTCAAGAACAGGATCTGTATTCCTTCCTGAAGGACACTGGATTGATCAGGAGACTGATCAATAATCAGGAGACGGAACAAGAACTGGACAAGTGCACGAAATTGGGCTATGGGATATTCATCTATTCCGTTGGCAGCGAAGATGCCCTCGATCTGAAATTTTGGAATACGCAACAGGTGATTCCTTCCCGGGATCTGCTGGCCGGACCGGAGGGGGAAGCCTTGGAGAAACTGCCCAATGGACAATATGGGGTCATAAAAAGACGGATTTTCCTCGATAGGCGGACACAGATCATACTCTGTGCACTGATCCCTGTACACTGGAATTATTTTGTTGAAAATGAATATCTGCGTAATGGATTCGCCGGGAACCTGAATATCGACAGGAATTATGGTGTTTCGTTGACGCCCACGGAGCATCCCATTCGCTCACTCGCCGGCAAGCCTTTGTATTATCTGGAATCCAAAGGTGATGACCGGATCCTTTCCAACGATTGGATCACCATATTGATCCGAATGATGGCGAGCATACTATTCCTGCTATACCTGCATTTCTTATCCATGGGCATCGCCCGGCATTTTGGTTCCGGTCGTGGCATCGCATTCCTGGTGCTCATGGTGGTTTGTCTCCGTGTGCTCAGCTATTCATTCAATATCCCCGTCAATTTCAGCCATTTTGAATTGTTCAGTCCGCGCATCTATGGTTCCAGCATCATCCTTCGTTCTTTGGGCGATCTGCTCATCAATGCCTTGCTTTTCGTTTGGATCGCACTGTTCTGGCGAAGCCAGATCAATAAATACGGGCTGCATCTCTTCATCCGGGACAGGGTGCAACGTATCGTGGCCCATGTTTTGCTGATCGCGACACTCTTTTTCGTGACCATGGCCATGGGTGGGGTGATACGAAGTCTGGTGGCGGATTCCAGCATTTCCTACGACGTTACCAATTTTTTCAGTCTGAACATCTACAGTGTATTCGGCTTCATCGTTCTCTGCTGCATCTGTATGGGGTATTTCATCCTGAGCAACATCATCTATCAATTCGCCTCTTCTCTTTGGGATATTCCTTATTTCTTCCGCGCTTTGCTGGTAGCGGGTGTGGGGTTGTTGGTGCTCACTATGGGTGTTCGGCCATCAGATACCACTTTTCACCTTTCTTTGCTGGCCTGGCTTCTTTTATACCTGTTTCTCGTAAACCGCAGCAAAGGGGAACTTTCTCGAAGGATATCGGGAAGTGATACGGTATTCTGGCTTGTGCTCTTCTCGGCTTCGATCACTGCGATCATCATTTCGGCGAATACGCAACGCGACTTCGACCTGATGCGAAAAGGCGCTGAAAAAAAAGCCTATCAGGCGGATCCTGCCAGTGAGAAAGTGATGAACATCACGATCCAGTCCATCACCAACGAATTCCTTTTGACCAATTTGCCGAGGTTTTCCACTGTGGAAGGGCAGGTGCTCAAAGACAGTATCGTAAATACGTCCTTCCAAGCCTATAGGAACCGCTATGATACACGCCTGTTCACGTATGATGCCTTTGGTAAGCCCTTCTCCTCCGGGGACCAGCTCACTTATGATACACTCAATACGATCTTCACCATCCTGGGAAGAAAGACCAAGTTCCCCGAGCTGCGATTTTATGAAACCTCTTTCGACAATGTCAATTACATCTTTCGCAAGGAGATCCGGGACGGCTCCGTGGTGAAGGGATATTTTTTCATGGTCTCGAAACCGAGGAAATATCAAGGTGAATCACTTTATCCTGAACTCATCAAGCCCACGGAGGAACTGTCGTTCGAGGGTTCCCCAAATTATTCCTATGCAGTTTATGATAAGGGGCAGTTGCTCTATCATCAGAATGACTATTCTTTTTCCTATCGACTCGATCCTGAGGACATCCCTCTGGCGGAATTCGACACCAAAAATCGTAAGGGTTATCAGGAGTTATGGTACAAAGTAGGCAACGACCGTGTAGTGGTGATCACGCGGAAAAGTAATTTCCTTCTCGAAGCGGTCACTCTCTTCGCATGGCTTTTCTGTGCATTTCTACTGCTGTTGGGGATCTTCCACTTCGTGAATCTGTTGATCCGATCCGGGTTTCGGTGGAATAAAGCCCGTGAAATATGGCAGCTCAGTATCCGTAATCAGATCTATGGAACAATCATCTTCGTGAGCATCTTCTCCTTCTTCGTCATTTTTGCGGTCACTATTGTATTCTTCATACAGCGTTTCAATCGGACGAATGAGGAAAAACTCAGCCGAACCATCCAGATCATGGCGAATGAATTGAGGGACCGGATGAGCGATCATGCCCTGACGGACGATGCGATCAGCATATATGATTCCGTGAACATCGGTCCCATGCAGAAAGAGATCTCCGGGATCTCCGAGATTCATAATGCGGATGTCAACGTGTACGACATGAATGGCACACTTTTGGTCTCCTCCCAACCTTTTTACTATATGAATGGACTGTTGAGCCGGAAGATGGATCCTGTGGCTTACTTTGAAATGAAAAGACTGAAGCGGATCCAATTCGTACAAGACGAGAAATTCGGTATACAGAAATACCTCAGCATCTACGTCCCGCTTCACGGAGAGAATGAAGAAGTGAAAGCTTACCTGAACATCCCCTATTTTGCGTCAAACCGGTACCTGGAGCAGGAGATCTCCGGGTTTCTCGTGGCCATTATCAACCTGAATGCATTCATCATTCTGCTCGGTGGTCTGATCGCTGTATTCATAGCCAACCGGATAACGCATTCCTTCTCCTGGATTGGAGAAAAGATGCGGGAGATCAATTTGGGAAAGCGTAATGAGGAGATTTCTTGGGATCGGAAAGATGAATTGGGTGGACTGGTGGAGGAATACAACAAAATGGTCCAGAAGTTGGACGATAGCGCGGCTGCTTTGGCAAAGACGGAAAGGGAAGGAGCCTGGCGTGAGATGGCACGTCAGGTTGCACATGAGATCAAGAACCCTCTGACGCCAATGAAACTCAGTATACAGTACCTGCAAAAAGCCATCGATAATAATGCACCCAATGTCAAGGAACTTTCCAGTAATGTGGCGAGAACGCTGATTGAGCAGATCGAGCATTTATCCAAGATCGCGGCAGAATTTTCGCAATTTGCTAATATCGGTAATGCCCGAACCGAACAATTCGACCTGCATGATCTTTTGCAGTCTCTCACCTCTTTGCACGGCATGCAGGAGAATCTGGACATCCATTGGACCCCACTCGAAAGAAGGCTCATGATTCATGCAGATAGGACACAGATCAATAGACTGTTCACCAACTTGTTGCAGAATGCAGTGGAAGCCACCCCTGAGGGTCAACGGGGAGTCATCCATATCGGAGAAAAGATACTCGGAAAAAATGTGGTGATCATGGTGCAGGATAATGGTATCGGCATTCCTGAAAAGATGCAGGCCAGAATCTTCATGCCCAATTTCACCACAAAGACTTCTGGTACTGGTTTAGGGCTGGCCATGTCCCAAGGCATCGTTGAAAAAGCTCAGGGTGAGATCTGGTTTGAGACGAGGGAAGGAGAGGGGACCATATTTTTCGTCTCCCTTCCTTTAGCTTAGTTCATCATCATCCGCAAGAAAGGCTCTTCGGGCTTCAGATCCCCTTTAATTTTTTCCTTACCTGAATATATTCTTCAAAAGCTTTAAGACCAAGACTGCTCAGATTGGATGCAGGTGTAAGTCCTCCTTTCTGTGCAGCGAGCACACCGAACCTGATATCGTCGAATCCTTCGGCCGCATGCGCATCAGGATTGATGGAAAGCATCACACCCATCTCCATGGCCAAGGGGATCCATGACCAATCGATATCCAAACGGCGTGGATGCGCATTGATCTCTATGCAAACTCCATGTTCTGCAGAAGCTTCGATGATGGTCCGATGGTCTACCGGATAGCCATTCCGACTGAGGAGAAGTCGACCCGTCATGTGGCCGAGAATGGTGGTATGTGGATTGGAGATGGCACCCAGCAGACGCATCATGGCCTTTTCCTCCGACATCTTCAGATTGGAATGAATAGACGCGATGACGAGATCGAAGGTGGATAGAACATCATCGGTATAGTCCAGACTGCCGTCGTTCAGGATGTCGCATTCAATGCTTTTGAATATGCGGAATGGGGAAAGCTTCACATTCAGTTCATCGATCTGTCGGTGTTGTTCCAGAATACGGTCTACCGATAAGCCATTCGCATAGAATGCGGACTTGCTATGATCGCTGATCACCAGGTATTCGAAACCTTTTTTGATACAGCTTTCAGCCATTTCATCCAGACCGAGCATGCCATCGCTCCATTTGCTGTGACTGTGTATGATCCCGTGTATATCGTCAGTTTTGATGAGTTCGGGCATCATCTCGTATTTTGCCCTGATCACGGTTTCCTTTATTTCCCTCATGGGGGTGGGGATGAAGGAGAGGCCTATTTCCTGGAATAGTTGTTCCTCTGACGTATAGGTTTGTTCCTGCCATTCGGGTAAAGCCTTTATGGCCTGAAGGAATGCGGAACTGCAGCTCGATTCGAATCTGTCCTGCACTAAGCGGTCTTGAATGGATGTTCTGAAATGGAGTGGGATATTCTCCGGGCCGGAAAAAGAGATCATTCCCAGCTCTTCCTGAATGAGTGTGAAGCCGTTCCTGATGAAATAGGATCCGATCTCCTGTGCTGAAACGGCAGTGCTCCATTCTAGTTTCTCCAGAGTAGGCCATTGTCGCCGGAAATCTCCTGTGATGAGGAATGATCCGGTGGGGAAATCAGTTTCCAATTTTTGTTGAATGGCCAGCGCGTAGGGTTCGATCTCGGCAAAAAGGAAATGTCCTTGGCTTCTGAGGTGGAACTCGATAGCCTCCATGACATTTTGTTGTGTTTTGGCACCAAATCCCTTGAATAGCATGAGGCGATTTTCCTGGCAGGCATATAGAAGTTCACCGATGTCTTCAATTTCCATTTCTTTCCAGATGGTCCGGATCTTTTTCGGGCCGAGGCCTTTGATGGAAAGCATGTCCAGCACCCCTTTGGGTGTTCTTGCGATCAGTTCATCGAGCGCCTTTATCCGGCCCGTGTCGATGGCTTCAATTATCTTCTTCCCGCTGGACTCTCCTATACCCTTGATGGTGAATATTCTGTCCTTTTCCATGCCTGAAAGAGGCTGGGGAAGTTTTTCGACGGTGAATGCCGCGGCAGAATAGGATTTTGAGCGAAAGGAATTATCCTCATGTATATCAGTCAGTTTTGCCAGTAGGCTGAGGAGGTCGGCGATCGAGTAATTGTCCGTCATGCAGAATGGGTTGGATGGCGGGGTAAATTACCGAATGGAAGAGTACGGGCAAAAAAGAAGTCCCGGGGATACCGGGACTCTTATACGCTTTTAAAAAGCAGAAGAATTACTTCTTCTTAGCGACAGCTTTCTTAACAGCTTTTTTCACTTTAGCTTTCTTAACCGCTTTCTTAACAGCTTTCTTAGCTACAGTTTTCTTTACAGCCTTCTTTACAGCCTTCTTTGCAGCTTTTTTTGCTACGGCTTTCTTTACGGCTTTTTTTGCAGTTGCCATGTTCTTTAGAATTTAATGGTTTAATAAAAAAGAAATAACGTATTAAAATTAGAAATATTTTCTGGAATTAACCAAATCATTTGTGGATAATTTTTTTTCAGCGATGAAGTTTGAATATATGAAGGCATGAAAAAAGTCCTGCATTAATGCAGGACTTTTTATCTGATGATGTCTTATTTGATCTTTGAATTTCTTTCCCTGTTTCTTTTACGATAATATGAAACTCAATTCAGGTGCAGGTTTCAGGGGTTTGAAAAAAAAGAAACGCTCTCTTGGATCAACTAGCTGCTTCAACGGCGGCAACAGAAATGTAGGTCTTGTTGTCCTTCTTTTTACGGAATTCGACGACCCCATCTGTCAGTGCGAAAATGGTGAAATCTTTACCTACACCCACGTTCTTTCCGGGGTGGTAGGAGGTTCCGCGCTGACGAACGATGATGTTACCAGCAATGGCGGGCTGTCCACCAAAGATCTTTATGCCCAGACGTTTGCTCTGTGAATCGCGTCCGTTCTTTACACTGCCTTCACCTTTCTTATGTGCCATGACGATGGATTTTTAAATTGCTTTTAAATGGTTGTTTACAGAGATCAGGAGATCTTGCTGATCTTGATCTGCGTGAAAAGTTTGCGGTGTCCGATCTTCTTACGGAAGCCTTTACGCCTCTTCATTTTGAAGGAGGTCACTTTATCACCCTGCACTTCACCAAGGATCTCGGCATTCACTTTTACCTTGATGTCCTTTCCTAAGGAGAGTTTTCCATCGGTGTCCACCAATAGAACATCCGGAAACTCTACTTTATCTCCATTCTTTCCTTCGATATGGGGAACATAGAGTTCCTGTCCTTCCTGGACCTTGAATTGTTGACCGGCTATTCTTACAACTGCAAACATGATTCGCCAAAATTTAGGAGTGCAAAGGTAGGGGGAAAAACCTATTTTTCAAAGAATTAAGCTTGAATTTTGCCACATCCGGGCAGGGATTCTTTGAAAAGCCGGTTTATCTTTGTGTCTCAACATCTTGCCTTCTTCCGATGAAGATCAAATCTTTCCTGGCCAGGCCCTTTGCAAACTATGTGAATGGGCAGATCCGGAAAAGCCTGTCCAATGCCTTGGAGGACCAGCGCAAGGTATTGAAAGACTTGCTGAAAACGGGTAAAGGAACCGAATTCGGACAAGAACACCATCTGGGAGATGTTCAGACCCCTGAAGAGTTCGCTCAGGCCGTCCCCATCCGGGATTATGAGCAATTCCGACCCTGGATAGACCGAATCAAGGAAGGAAGGCATAATGTATTATGGAAAGGACAGCCGCTCTATTTGGCCAAAACATCCGGTACGACCAGCGGGGTCAAATACATCCCCATCACCCGGGATTCTATCTCCAACCACATCAATTCGGCCCGCAACGCGCTGCTGAGTTATATCGCGGAAAGCGGCAACCATCGGTTCACGGATGGGAAAATGATATTCCTTTCAGGCTCCCCGGAGTTGGAAAGGGTCGGGGGGATTCCAACCGGCAGACTTAGTGGCATTGTAAATCACCATATCCCCAGCTATCTGCGAAAAAACCAGTTACCGTCATATGAAACCAACTGCATAGAGGATTGGGAGTCCAAACTGGCAAAGATCGTCGAGGAGACCGTAAAACAGGATATGAGCCTGATCAGCGGCATACCCCCCTGGGTTCAAATGTATTTCGATAGGCTGACGTCTTTGACCGGAAAACCGGTCAAGGACATCTTTCCCAACTTCAGCGTGATGGTTCATGGCGGCGTGAATTTTGAACCCTATCGCTTAAAGTTGATGGATACCATCGGAAAGGAAGTGGATACCATCGAAACCTTTCCCGCATCCGAAGGATTCTTTGCTTTTCAGGATTCACGCAGGGAAGAAGGTCTGTTGCTCAATACGGATTCAGGCATCTACTTTGAATTCATTCCAGCACAGGAGATCTTTGCCGACAAACCCACAAGGATAGGATTGAAAGATGTCAAATTAGGAGAGAACTATGCCCTTATCGTCAACAATAATGCAGGTCTATGGGGATATAATATAGGTGACACTGTCCGGTTCGTTTCGCTAATGCCCTACCGCATCGTGGTCACTGGGCGGATCAAGCACTTCATCTCTGCTTTCGGTGAGCATGTCATTGGCGAGGAGGTGGAATACAGCCTGATGAAAGCAGCGTCAGAACAAGGAGTCCGCATCGTGGAGTTCACGGTAGCCCCCATGGTTCAGCAGGGTACGGGAAGATCTCACCACCAATGGCTGATTGAATTCGAGGAGATACCTTCCAACCTTGAGGCTTTTTGCTCAATTGTGGACAAAAACTTGAGGGGTAAGAATATTTATTACGACGACCTCATCCGGGGAAATATCCTACAGCCATTGGTGATCACCCCTCTTAGACGCAATGCCTTCATCGATCACATGCGCTCCATTGGCAGGTTGGGAGGTCAGAACAAGGTGCCTCGCCTGAGCAACGACCGAAAACTGGCTGATGCGCTCATCGGATACACAGTTCTGAGTTAAAGCCTTATTTTTAAGCCATGAACCCAGTGACGAAACAGCAACCTGCAGGTGGTCAAACTCTTTACAGCGACCACCGTAAGAGGATTGCTCTGTTCGGTTCCACCGGGTCCATAGGTACGCAGGCATTGGAGGTGATTGAGGCTAATCCCGACAAATTCAGGGTGGCCATTCTCACTGGGCACTCCAATCACGAACTCCTTATAGAACAGGCGCTCAAATTCCAGCCAGCATATGTGGTGATCGTGGATCAGGAGAAATATTTGAAGGTCAAAGATGCTCTTTCCGGCACTTCCATTAGGGTCATGGCTGGAGAGCAATCGCTGGAAGATGCTGCTTCCCTGGATATTTATGATATGATGCTGGCCGGCATTGTGGGTTTTGCCGGTCTTAAACCTACGCTCAAAGCGCTGGAGGGTGGGCGTGCAATAGGATTGGCCAATAAAGAAACCCTTGTAGTGGCCGGTGATATCGTGATGCGCAAGGCCGTGGAGAAAAGAGCCCCGGTCATTCCAGTCGATTCAGAACATTCCGCCATCTTTCAATGTCTGGTCGGCGAAACCCGGAACCGGATTGAAAAGATCGTTCTTACCGCATCAGGTGGTCCTTTTCTAGGGAAGAAACCTAATTACCTCGTCAACGTGAAGCGGGAACATGCTTTGCAGCATCCCAATTGGAACATGGGGGCAAAGATCACGGTCGATTCTGCGACCCTGATGAACAAGGGACTTGAAATGATCGAAGCCAAATGGCTCTTCAACCTGCGTCCAGAACAGATACAGGTGGTCGTTCATCCACAGAGCATCATCCATAGCATGGTGCAGTTCGAGGACGGAAGCATCAAGGCACAGATGGGTTTGCCCGATATGAAACTTCCCATCCAATATGCCATGGCGTTCCCGATGAGGATTCCCAATCAATTCCCCCGATTCGACTTCTCCAAATCTGCTCAACTTGCTTTTGAGCCGCCGGACATCAAGACCTTCCGCAATATGGCATTGGCTACAGAGGCCCTGTACAAGGGCGGTAACCTGCCCTGTATATTGAACGCTGCCAACGAAATAGCGGTATATGGATTCCTGCGCAACCGTATTGGATTCCTCGATATGACCGAGGTCATCGAACGCACTATGTTAAATATTCCCTTTATCTCCGATCCCTCATTAGAGGAATATTTTGAAAGCGATGCCGAGGCCCGTAATTTTGCGGCTTCGATCATTCAGATCTGATCTTTTATTCTTCTTAGAGTAACAAAATTTATTGCGCAATCCAACATGATGAATGTATTCCTGGCGATCAATTGGCAGCAGGTAGGTCTGCAGGCGGGTCAACTGATCCTATCCCTTTCGATACTGGTGATCATGCACGAACTGGGTCACTTCATACCTGCTAAGCTATTCAAGTGCAGGGTGGAAAAATTCTATCTCTTTTTCGATCCCTGGATCTCCCTGTTCAAGAAGAAAGTGGGAGAGACCGAATATGGAGTAGGGTGGCTACCCTTGGGAGGTTATGTGAAGATCGCAGGAATGGTCGACGAGAGCATGGACAAGGAGCAATTGAAGCGTCCTCCGGAGGATTGGGAATTCCGCAGTAAACCCGCCTGGCAGCGTCTCATCATCATGATCGGCGGCGTTACCGTAAATGTACTGTTGGCCTTTTTCATATACGCCATGATCCTGTTCAAATGGGGTGAAACACGTATGCCCATCTCTTCTCTGAAAGAGGGGGTATGGGTAGTGGACAGCCTGGGCAATCAGATTGGTCTTCGCAACGGTGATAGGATCATTTCGGTGAACGGGAACAACGTCAAATATTTTGACGACCTGAACAGTGCTTTGTTGCTGGGAGAACAGGTCACTCTGGAAAGGGAGGGACAAACACAGACCATCACACTACCGGTAAATTTGCTTGGAAACCTGGTTGAAAGGGGTAAGAGGAATCCACTACTGATGCCCAGGGTGCCTGCTTTCGTGGGGGAGGTGACCAAGAATTCACGTGCGCAGCAGGCAGGCTTACAGGTCAAGGACCAGATCATCGGCATAGACAGCGAGGATGTGCGTTTTTACGATCAGCTCAAGCCCATGCTTCTGGCTCATCATGATCAGGAAATACGCATTAAAATATTGCGCAACGGGAAAGAAACCAGTTTGCTGGCAAAGCCCAATACAGATGGTACGCTCGGATTCTATCCTGCCATTCCGGGTATGGATGAAATGGAAAAAATGGGCATGTATTCGTTCGAGAAAAAGGAATATGGATTTTTTGCCTCTTTCCCTGCAGGAGTCCACAAAGCGATGGAAAAACTCGGCAGCTACATCTCTCAATTCAAAAAGATACTTAACCCCAGCACGGGAGCATATAAAGGGTTGGGTGGTTTCAAATCCATGGGCTCCATCTTCCCCAAATATGAATGGAACTGGGAAGTATTTTGGAACATCACCGCATTCTTCTCTTTGATGCTTGCATTCATGAATCTATTGCCCATCCCCGCGCTCGATGGTGGACATGTGCTCTTCACCCTATATGAAATGATCACCGGACGGAAGCCCAGTGAGAAATTCCTGGAATACGCCCAGATCGTGGGCATGGTCATTCTTTTCGGACTACTGATCTATGCCAATGCGAATGACTGGCTGGGTTGGGGTAGAGGGAAATAGGGGCGTAGTTGGTTAAAGCGGAGTAGAGTGAGCCGACATGGGGCAACAAGAAAATAAAAAAGAGGCCGGGTTAAAATCCTGGCCTCTTTTTTTGGGAAAATCCGTGGAGCTGGTGGGATTCGAACCCACGTCCAAACATATTCGCCACAAGCTTTCTACATGCTTATTCCTGAATTGATTGTCGGGATGGGCCGGAACAGGACGAACCAACCTTCTCCTTAGCTGCATGGTCTTGAGCCGCCGTCACAGCCTTCGGCGGCAGCAACCCTTATTTTTTTTGATTGGGCGGGGCGGCTTGGCTAAAGGTCTGGCCCGCTACCCGGCCATAATGGATGCGCTAATCGCTGATTAGGCAGCCATGGCGTAGTTGTATTCGCCATTTGTTGTTTTCGCATTCAGATTAAAGTGCTAATTACGCAACGCACTGCATGCTTACCTGCAAAGATCTACGCTGTCAAAACCGGTCAGCCCCGGAGCTCTCCTAAAAGAAATCAACAGCAAAGGTAAGTGAAAAATCGCGCTTTGCTTACTTTCATAGCTTGCATGCTGCAATTCACTGGTCTTCACTCTTTCGATCTGATTCCATAATGGGTAAGTTCCTGACGTGCACTTCATTTCATTAACTTGCAAGCATGACCATCGAGATCCCCTACAACGAACTGGAAAACTTCATAAATAAGGCGTCCGGCCGGCCCGTGCAGGTCAAATGCATCGGAAAGGATACAGTGGAATTACATTACATAGTGTCGGTGAAGTTGAAAATAGCAGAGATCTCCGCTCAGAGGTTGTTACTGGATTATTCCATGAGTCCCATAGTGGGCATGATGATCAAGGGTATGAAGGGGAAGGTCCGGGAGCAATTGCACAAATATCCATTCGTCAAGTGGATCGAGGACAAGGAACAGCTTTCCATCGAACTCGTCGACATTCCCGGTGCAAGTTCTCTGCTTGAGCATGTTTCCATCCATAGTCTGAGTTTTAAGGATGATCATGCTCAACTTATCCTGAGACCTTCCTGATCCGGATCTCATCCTCGCTTCTTCCTTCATCTGCCACAAGTCAACTTGCCATGCCGGAAAACTTGAGTACATTCAAAGCATAATCATCAACTTTCATATGGCCACTTTCCCCGGAGAAAATTTCCTATTGCACAACGATACTGGTCAAAGGCTGTTTCATGAATCGGCAAAGGGCCTGCCCATCATTGACTATCATGGCCACTTGTCCCCGCAACTCATTGCAGAGGATCATCGCTTCCCCAACCTGACCAAAGCTTGGCTGGATGGAGATCATTACAAGTGGCGGGCAATGAGAACTAACGGCATTGCTGAACAATTCTGCACGGGAAATGCCGATGACCGGGACAAATTCCGCAAATGGGCGGAGACCGTACCCATGACACTTCGCAATCCCCTTTACCACTGGACACATATTGAACTGCAAAGGTATTTTGGTGTGGAGGATCTGTTGAATGGTTCAACAGCAGACAAGATATATGACCAATGTTCCGATTTACTTCAGAAACCCGGTTACTCGGTCCGTGGGCTACTGAAGAGGATGAAAGTGGAGGTGGTGTGTACGACGGATGATCCTGCGGACGATCTGCGGCATCATATTTCCATCAAGGAGAAGCCTTTCGGGATCAAGGTTCTACCCGCTTTTCGGCCGGATAAGTCACTCCAATTTGATGATCCTTCTCTGCTCAATGGATACTACGATGAACTGGAAAGGTCCGCGGGTTACGAAGTGAACACCCTTGAAACGTTGTTGAATGCCCTTCGCTTGCGTCATGATTTCTTTTCCGAACAGGGATGTTGCATTGCCGATCATGGTCTCGAGCAACTGCCAGATGAAGAACTCGGTCTAGATGACCTGCGCAAGGCCTTTCGAAAAGTACGCACCGGGGAACATATCAATTTGGCTGCCAGAAACGGGCTCCGTCTTTTCATCCTGCAACAGTTGGCGGAATGGAATGCGGAAAAAGGGTGGGTTCAACAATACCACCTAGGTGCTATGCGTAACAATAATTCCCGCATGCGCAAGGGATTGGGTCCGGATACAGGCTGGGATTCCATCGGTGATTTTCCACAGGGCAGGGCTTTATCCCGTTTCCTTGACCGCCTCGATCAAAAAGGCAAGCTCGCCAAAACCATACTGTACAATTTAAATCCGGCTGATAACGCACTCTTCTCCGCCATGGCAGGCAATTTCAACGACGGGTCCATTCCTGGGAAGGTGCAATTTGGTGCAGCCTGGTGGTTCCTCGACCAACAGCAAGGTATCATCGAACAGCTCAATGCACTGTCATCCATAGGACTTCTGAGTCGTTTTGTGGGCATGTTGACCGATTCTCGTAGCTTTTTATCCTTTCCTAGACACGAATACTTTCGACGCATCTTCTGCAATCTGCTGGGTGACGAGATCGAAAAGGGATTGTTGCCCAGGGATGAAGGACTCATCCAGGACCTCATCAGCAGGGTATGCCATGAGAATGCGAAAACTTATTTCAACTGGTGAACATGGCCAAGGAAAGACACAATTATAGATGGACGATCTGTGCCCTGATATTTTTTGCCACTACGATCAATTACATGGACAGGGCCGTGATCAGCCTGCTCAAAGGAGACTTGGAGAAGATCTTCAGTTGGACGGAGAGCGACTATGCCAACATCGTCATTGCTTTCCAGTTCACCTACGCCATCGGCCTTTTGCTCAGCGGCCGATTCATCGACAGGGTCGGAACCCGGAAAGGTTATATGATCGCATTATCGGCATGGAGTATAGTGGCCATTGCGCATGCCGCGGTGGGGAATACGGCAGGTTTCATAGCGGCTCGAGCTGCACTTGGCGTATCAGAAGCTGGGAATTTTCCTGCTGCGGTCAAAGCAACTGCAGAATGGTTCCCTGTACGTGAACGGGCTTTCGCTACCGGCATCTTCAATGCTGGCTCCAATATAGGTTCCATCATCGCACCATTGGCGGTGCCCTTCATCGCTGTCACCTGGGGATGGCAATGGGCTTTCATCATCACCGGAGCCGCAGGATTGATCTGGCTGGGTTTCTGGTATGCACTTTATGACATACCGGAAAAGCACAAACGAATTTCGAGAGTTGAGCTTGAGTATATTCATGCAGGACAGGAACAGGTTCTGCCGGATGAAAAACCTTCATCCCTGGACAATAACTGGTGGTCTCTGTTCAGATACCCGCCCACCCTGGCATTTGTGGTCGGCAAGTTCCTGACCGATCCGGTATGGTGGTTCTATCTCTTCTGGTTGCCGGCTTTTCTCAAGGCGGAATATGGATTGGAGAAAACGGCGGTATCACTTCCCGTGGCCCTGGTATTCGGGATATCCGTAATAGGAAGCGTGTTCGGTGGTTGGCTTCCCATGCACCTTACCAGAAAAGGCTGGACGGTCTACAGGTCTAGAAGGGTAAGCATGTTGATCTATGCCTGTTGTGCATTACCCGTATTGTTCGCTCAGTGGTTGGGAGCGTCGGGTATGTGGCTCGCCGTCTTCATCATATCGCTGGCCGCATCTGCGCATGCAGCATGGAGTGCCAATCTGTATACAACGGTTTCCGACGTGTTCCCCAAGCAGGCTGTTGCATCGGTTATCGGTATTGGCGGAACCGCGGGTGCCCTTGGTGGGATGCTGATTGCTAAATTGGCAGGAAAACTCTTTGATCACTACAAGGGGGTGGGACATATTCAAACCGGCTATCTGATCATGTTCTGCTATTGTGGTATCGCCTACCTATTGGCGTGGATGTTCATGAAAATACTCGTGCCGAAACCCTCACCAGTGGAGTTTTAAAATCGGAGTAACTCAAAAAAAAGTCACCACCTGGGCAACTTGAGTTCATCATCACCTGTGCTTTTTTACCGGTAACCTACCATGCCCTTGGTGACATTGCATCCTTGAGAGGAAGGTTTGGATGAGGCGCAGGAAGCCAAGGCTGAAGTGACTATGATCATGACCGCGAGAATATAGAAAGCTCGTTTCATGTGATTTGTTTAGGTATAATTAATGATGGACGGTTGTATCGTTCGATTCACTGGCTGGCTTTCGGCAGAAGAAATGAAAAATTCCAAACGGAACGGTAATAGAAGATTCTCCTGCAAAGCAATGCAAAAAAAATGATATATGCAAAGTTCGATTGCCTTTTTCAGTGAGTTTACAGCCATGGTCGACCATTCAATATTCATTTTGACGGTGCGAAAAGCTTCGTGGATGAGCTTCCCCACGACTTGCTTTAGTTAAGAGCTCTGAAGAACGGGTGAGTTTGTGTATTTCAAGTGTGAAATTTAACTGCATTGTGGGTGGTGTTCTACCGGGAAATGCCGATGTTTGTCCACATACTAATATTCCATTGAATGAATCTGAAACTGAGTCGTCCGATCGCCTTTCTTGACCTCGAGACGACAGGCATCAGTCTTTCCTCCGACAGGATCGTCGAGATAGCCATCATCCGCATACAACCGGATGGGACAGAGACCGTCAAGCGCCGGCTTGTGAACCCTCAGATGCCGATACCCAAATCAGCAAGTGACATACATGGCATCACCGACGAAATGATAAAGGATGCCCCTGTTTTCAAACAGATCGGCAACGAGATCAAACAGTTTTTGGAACAATGTGACCTTGCAGGGTATAATTCCAACCGCTTCGACTGGCCCATCCTCATGGAGGAGTTCCTTAGATCGGGACTGGAATTCGATGTGGCAGGCAGGCGTATGGTCGATGTGCAAAGGATCTTTCATTTGCTTGAACCCCGGACGCTGTCCGCCGCTTATAAGTTCTACTGTGACAAGTCTTTGGATAACGCCCATTCTGCTGAAGTGGACGCCCGTGCCACCTGGGAAGTCTTTGCCGCACAGGTGGTTAAATACCCGCAACTAGGAGATTCCGTTGAATCTGTCCTGAAATGCATTGGTGAAGAGGAGATGGTGGATTTCGCTCGTCGTTTCATCATGGAAAATGGGAAGGAAATCTTTAACTTCGGAAAGCATAAAGGTCGTCCTGTTGCTGATGTGTTGAGGGCCGAGCCTCAGTATTACGACTGGATGATGAAGGGTGATTTCCCGATGCATACCAAACAAAAACTTACGGAGATCCTGAACAGGTCCTTGTTGAAGAAGGCCTGAGCAACTTGACGATCGTCCCTTTTAATGATCGATTTTAAACATACTATATACTATTTCCACTCATGCCCCTTTAGCCATTGGAAAAGCTAGTCGTCATACCAACCTATAACGAGAAAGAAAATATCAGTGCGATCCTGATGGCCGTCCTGGATCAGGATCTGGGTTATCATGTTCTGGTGGTCGATGATAGTTCGCCGGATGGAACGGCGGAAATAGTTTCTTCCCTGCAAAAGAAATATACAGGTAAACTGTTCCTTGAAGTCAGGAAGGGAAAATTGGGTTTGGGCACGGCATACATTCATGGCTTCAAATGGGCGATCTCCTCTGGATATCGGTACATCTTTGAAATGGATGCCGATTTTTCCCATGATCCACGTGATCTGGAAAGATTGTACTCTGCCTGCAAGAACCAAGGTGCCGATGTGGCCATCGGATCCCGATATGTCAGTGGTGGTAGTGTGGAGAACTGGCCCTGGGAGCGAAACATGTTATCCAAGGGAGGTGCTCTTTACACCAGACTGCTCACCTGGATGCCGGTAAAGGACCCTACCGCAGGTTTCATGTGCTACCGTCGCGAGGTGCTGGAATCCATCAACCTTGATGAAGTGACTTTCGTCGGATATGCATTCCAGATAGAAATGAAATTCGCTGCCTGGAAATTGGATTTCGTCATCCGGGAAGTCCCTATTCGATTCACTGACCGTAAATTCGGTCATTCCAAGATGAACAAAGGCATCATCCGTGAAGGAGTGTTCGGTGTACTCAGCATCCAATGGCAGAGCATGTTCAAGAATTATCGTCACCGCCTCAGCAATCGGATGAGCACCATGGCTGCAGGAGAATGAATGCCATCACGCTCCACAAATCATGCTGATCAGCCTACATGAAAAAAGCGTTTCTTGAACTGCATATCGCTGTGTTCCTGGCCGGCATCACGGGTTTGCTGGGTAGACTCATCACACTTAATGAAGGCCTACTTGTACTATACCGTATGGGCATGGCTGCTGCAGTATTGTGGATCTTCGACAGGATCGCTGGCAGGAAATTGTTCCCCCGCAGAAAGGAATTTTGGCAGATGATGGGTGCCGGATCACTTATCGGACTTCATTGGGTTTTCTTCTATGGCAGCATCAAGTACGCCAATGTATCAATAGGGTTGGTTTGTTTTTCTGCGGTGAGTTTTTTCACCGCTTTTCTGGATCCCCTACTTACAGGCCGACGAATGGTGCGAATGGAAGTGTTGCTGGGGCTTGCTGTTATGTTTGGCATTTACCTGATCTTCCATTTCGAAGCCAGATATGCCAAGGGGATCATTTTGGGGGTCATTTCATCTTTCCTGTGCACCGTATTCGTCGTGCTCAGCAAGGGGATACTCATGAAACACGATGCTTACACGGTGACCCGACTCGAAATGACCGGTGGTTTCTTCACCCTGTTGATACTCATGCCGGCTTACTTGTACATATCACCATCTTCCACCTTGATCCCTTCGTCATCAGACTTTTTCTGGCTTTGTGTACTCAGTTTACTTTGTACGGTGGTGGCATTCAGCATTTCCAATCGGGCGCTTCAAAAGATCTCTCCCTTCACGGTAAATATCACATACAATCTGGAACCCGTTTATGGGATACTACTGGCTTTCATCGTTTACCGGGAAGACAAATACCTGGGTCCCTCATTCTTCATCGGTTTATCCATCATCGCAGGTACAGTCTTGATCCAGAGTTGGAGGGTTTGGCGGATGGGCAGACCTTTCCGGAGATAGTGGAATGGTGAACGTGCGTTTCTTTTATCTTTAACCGATAAACCATCCTGAATATGACCAGACCATTTTTCCTGACCCTGTATATGTGTGGTGTTCTCCTGGCCCAGGCACAGAAAAAACCTCTCGACCATACTGTTTATGACGGATGGCAGAGCATCGGGGAAAAGAAACTGAGCAATGACGGCAAATGGCTTGCTTTTACCGTTGACGTGCAGGAAGGTGATGGCGAACTTAAGGTCATTTCAACGAAAGGGACATACGAACGTCGTTTTGCCCGCGCTTATTCAGCTATGTTCAATGAAGACAGTCGATTCATCTTCTTCAAAGTGAAGCCGTTTTATGCGGATACCCGGCAAGCCAAGATAAAAAAGAAGAAATCCGACGACATGCCAAAGGATTCCCTTTTCATCTTGGATCTAAACAAAGATTCCCTGATTAGTATCGCCAGGGTTCGTTCCTTCAAAATGCCCGAACGCAATGGAGAATGGCTTGCCTACCAGATGGAAAAGGAAATGGTGGATAGTTTTGCCATCGCTCCCACTATGGATACTCTATCGAAAAAGATGGATAGTTCCAAGTCCGCCATCAGACCCATCATTGAAAATCAACCGGACAAGAAGCAGAAGAAACGTATGAGTTCCAAGGAAAAAGATGATGAAGGAGTCTGGATCTCAGATGCCGATGGAGATACGAATACTTCTTCTGAATTTGCGGAAGGTACTGAACTGGTGATCCGTAACCTCTGGGATGGCAGGACGAGGAAATTCCGCCTGACCAGTGAATATTTCTGGAGTCGAAATGGCAAGATACTCGCTATCGAAGGGACAGCCAGTAAGACTGATAAAAGGAGTCTGAATACGGTTAGTGTTTTTCGTACTGCCGAATACCGGGCAGATACCATAAGCAGGGGAGGGAATGATTTCAGGAATTATGCAGTTGACGATGATGGGTACAGGTTGGGTTTCGTTGCAGAACGGGACAGCAGCGCCAAGGCACTCCAAAAATTTCATAAGCTTTGGGTATGGAGGAACGGTCAGGACAGCGCTACTCTCCTTGCAGATAAAAATTCTCCGGGCATGCCACTTTCCTGGACAATAAGCGAGAACGCGACACTCAGCTTCAGTAAAAGTGGCGAAAGATTATTTTTCGGAACCGCTCCGATCACTCCACCGAAGGACACCACGCTTGTGGAGATCGATCTGGTCAAGTTGGACATATGGAATTACCAGGACGAATACCTGCAGTCTCAGCAGTTGAAAAATCTGGATCAGGAACTGAAACGGTCATATCTGGCCATGTATGATTTCAAGAAATATGCGCTGATCCAACTGGCGGACAGGGACCTTCCTCAGATCATATTGAGCGAAGAAGGTGATGGCCGGCGATTCATGGGACTTACTGATGTTGGGAACCGGATCCCCCTGCAATGGGAAGGAGAAACGGTAAAAGATGTTTATGCAGTTGATCCCGCAAATGGGTCACGTGAGCTGGTCAAAAAGGGACTATCCGGAACAGCCCAGCTCTCGCCGGCAGGCCGATATATGGTTTGGTACGACAACAAGACCCACCACTACCATAGTTGGGATGGAAAAACACCCCGTGACATTTCCTCCAAAGTGAGTACGAAATTATATGATGAGGAGTTCGACATGCCGGATGATCCCGCACCGTACGGCACCATGCGGTGGACCGAAAATGATGGATCGATTCTAATATATGACCGATTCGATATTTGGCAGTTGGACCCTTCTGCTGTCAAGCAGCCCATCTTGATCACTGCAGGAACGGGCAGGAAGAACTTGGATACGTACCGATACATACAAACCGATCCGGAAGAAAGATATCTCCAGAACGGCCAGGAACTCATTCTGAGAAGATTCAATGAGAAGAATAAGCAGTCCGGTTGGTCAAGCATCACTTTGGGAATACCGGCAGTGCCTGTAGAGCGGACATTCACTGACAACACTTTTGGACAGCTGATCAAAGCCAGGGATGCCCTTGTGTATGCCTTCACCACGGAAAGCTACAACCAATCACCGGACCTTTATCTTTCCGAAGATCTTCGTTCTGTTCGTCAGGTGAGTCGAATCAATCCACAGCAGTCACAATACAACTGGGGGACCAGTGAACTGTTCACTTGGAAAGCATATGATGGGAAGCAGGCAACCGGGATCGTGTACAAGCCGGAGAATTTCGAACCGAACAAGAAATACCCGATGATCGCTTATTTCTATGAGAAACTTTCGGACGGACTGCATAATTACCTTGCCCCTTCGCCCACGCCAAGCAGACTCAACATACCTTTTTTTGTGAGCAGAGGGTATATTGTATTGGCTCCGGACATTCGATACTCCATCGGACACCCTGGTGCGTCTGCATATAATTATGTGGTCAGCGGGGCCCGTGCCCTCGTCAAAAAAGGCTGGGTGGACAGTACACGAATGGGAATTCAGGGCCAGAGTTGGGGAGGCTTTCAGGTGGCCTATATCATCACGCGCACTAAACTTTTCCGTGCCGCCTGGGCGGGCGCACCCGTTGCCAATATGACCAGCGCTTATGGGGGGATTCGGTGGGAGACCGGAATGAATCGGCAGTTCCAGTATGAAAGAACGCAAAGCCGGATAGGAGCGACACTTTGGGAGAAGCCGGAACTCTATCTGGAAAATTCGCCTTTATTCCATCTTAAAAATGTATCTACACCATTAGTGGTGATGGCTAATGACGCCGATGGTGCAGTACCCTGGTATCAGGGGATTGAGATGTTCACGGCCATGCGTCGCCTGTACAAGCCGGTTTGGATGCTCAACTACAATGGCGAGGCTCACAACCTCATGGAACGTCGAAACCGTAAAGATATTCAGCAACGTGAGCAGCAATTCTTCGATTGGCTGTTGAAGGACGAAAAGCCACCTGTATGGATCACGGAAGGCGTGCCTGCGACGGAGAAAGGGAAGAATTGGGGGTTGGAGATCCGATGATTTTTTGGACTCAAAATATCCTTACTGCCCTGACATGATTGGCGAAATACTCATTATCACTATAACTATAACCATTGGAAAAATTGACACCCCAGGCAACACCATTGGCGTCTTCAGAAGAACTCCAATATAATTCATCAGCGAATCCGCCGACAAGATCCTTTTTTTTGTAGAGTAAAACCAATTCGTCCAACGAAGGAAGGAACCAGTCGCGGTAACCGTCAATGGATAAATTACCGCAGAGTTCAGCTGCGAACGCTTTGTCACTCCGGTCCTGCAATATAGACCGGGTATTTTGGACTCCAGTGCCGATCGTTTTTCCTGTTGCTCCATTGATTTCCCTTCTGCCATCGAACCACGGCATTCCACTACTCTGATCCGACGGTGCTGCGATCAATCCTTTGATCTTTCCGTTCTCATAATGAAAGTCTCCGGGTTGCAGGATATAGAAAACGATACCTCCTTGGTAATGTTCGCCAATTTGTTGTGCACTCGAATCCTGGAAGGAGAACATAATCAGGCATACAATAATCAAAAATTTGGAACTTGATTTGGGGGTCATCCGTTTCTTCTTTCATTTGAATTGATGATGGCCATCTGGTGCTGGATCGGGAAGTATGGATTGAAGCAGGATAACATGCATAACTTTGACGGAGAGGCATAACGCCAGGATCCTCGATCAAGTGATATTTTGGGGCTAGTCGGCTCAGGGCATGTTAAAAACTCCTGTTGGCGTCAAAGTTCTCCAACTCCTTGGCTACGGCGTTCAGGAAAGTTGATCCCAACGAGCCGTCGATGATCCTGTGATCATAAGAGAGGGAAAGGTACATCATATGCCGAATAGCAATGGAGTCACCCTGTTCCGTTTCGATGACCACGGGGCGTTTCTTGATGGCGCCAACCGCCAAAATGGCTACCTGCGGCTGGTTGATGATGGGTGTTCCCATCAGGCTGCCGAAAGTACCCACATTGGTGAAGGTGAAGGTGCCACCTGAAGTATCGTCTGGCTTGAGCTTGCCATTGCGCGCCTGATTGGCCAAGGAATTGACTTGTTTGGTCAACCCCACCAGATTGAGCTGATCAGCACCTTTTATGACCGGCACGATCAGGTTGCCGGTGGGAAGTGCTGTGGCCATGCCGATGTTGATGTCTTTCTTCACTATGATGCGTTCGCCATCCACGCTAGAGTTGAGCCAGGGATATTTTTTGATGCACTTCACCACGGCCTCGATGAACAGGGGTGTGAAGGTTATCTTTTCATTCTCTCGCTTTTCAAAATCCTTCTTGTTTCGTTCTCTCCATTGCACGAGGTTGGTCACATCTGCCTCGGTGAAACTGGTGACATGTGCGCTGGTTGCCTTGCTCTTCACCATGTGCTCTGAAATATGCTTGCGCATCCGGTCCATCTCGATGATCTCCACATTGCCGGAATAGGAGATGTTGGGCCTGTTATCAGTGATGGGCTGAGTCGGGGCTGGCAGAGGAGCAGGTGCGACCACGGGCTCTGGTTGTGGCTGAATGTAGGTTGATTGTTGCACAGGTGCAGAAGTGCCCACTTGCAGGTTTGCCAAATAATCCAGTATATCTTTCTTGGTCAATCGACCTTCATTGCCGGTTCCGGGAATCTTCTCTAATTCTGCAAGGGAAATGCCTTCGTTGCTGGCAATGTTGAGCACCAATGGTGAGTAGAATCTGGCGCTGCTGGCCTTGACCACTTGCTGGCTTGATGGTTGGTAAGGAACCTCGGTCATTTCCAGAATTTCCGGTTCTTGCTTGTATGCCGCTGCTGAAGCCCTTGATGAAACTGCGGTTGTTTGTTCTGAGCCGATGGTCCTTATCCTTGCAATGACGGAACCGATACGAACGACATCGTTTTCCTGGAATAGGATCTCCTCAATGATACCCTCTGCCGTTGAGGGTACTTCGCTGTCCACCTTATCTGTGGCGATCTCCAGCAAAGTTTCGTCCTGCTTAATGGGATCGCCGGCCTTTTTATGCCAACGCAATATCGTTGCTTCCATGATGCTTTCGCCCATCTTGGGCATGGCCAGGTCGACAATAGGCATATGTGCGATTTGGTTCGTTTATTGATCCGGGTGTGCGGTTCTGATTCGCTCGACGATCACGCCAAAGGTAAAGATTTCGAGCATATGACCCTGCGCAAGCATCACGCAGACAAGATCATTTTTCTGAGCATGTTCAGGCCATTTTGAGCCGTCAGTTCGATGTTCCTTTCCCGGTTGAAACGGAAGGAGAAATGCTGGGATGCAACCTTATCGTGATATGCCACGGCGATCCATACGGTGCCCACGGGCTTTTCCGTTGATCCCCCGCCAGGCCCCATGATCCCTGAAGTGGAGATGGCAAGATCGGCCCCTAATTTTCTCATGACGCCAATTGCCATTTGTTCAACTGTCTCGCGGGATACGGCACCATGTGTCGAGATTAATTCAGAGGCTACTCCAAGCATTCCGGTTTTGACGCTGTTTGCATAGCTGACGACACCACCCAGATAATAGTCACTGCTTCCGGGTATGGAAGTGAGGAGGTGGGCTAAATACCCACCAGTACAACTTTCGGCGGTTGCGAGTGTCCACTTTTTCTCCCGAAGAAGTCCGCCCACAACATCCTGCATTGTTCTGTCTGAATCTATGACTAGTACATCTGCCACCTGGTCTTTCAGTTGTTGGAACTGACGGTCCACCTCTCCATCCAAGTCAGGATCGTTTCCGCGTCCAGTGAGTCGGAGTCTCACCATACCATAATTAGGCAGATATGCCAGTTTTATGTTTTCGGGCAGTGCACTCTCGAAGTCCTTGATCCTTTCCGCGAGGAAGGATTCGCCGATGCCTGCGGTCAGCAAGGTGCGATGATGCACCGGGGGTAGTTGGAAACGACTTTGAAGGCTTGGGAGAACGTCCTTTTCCATCATGCCTTTCATCTCATGAGGTACTCCGGGCATGCTGACGAATATCACTCCATTCTTTTCGAACCACATACCCGGGGCGGTACCGCGCGAGTTTTGGATCACCGTGCATACATCGGGCACATCGGCCTGACGGAGATTTCTATCCAGCATCGGCCTTTTCAATACGATCTCGAATATGTGTTTCACGTTGGCCAGGGCTCCTGGATCCGTGATCATACTGCCACCGAAATAGGAACACAGCAGAGGTTTGGTGATATCATCAGCTGTTGGGCCCAATCCTCCGGTAATCAGGATGATGGAAGAATGCGCAGACTCTTCGTTCAATGAAGTCCAAATATCATCCCATCCATCTCCGACCGCTACACGGCGGTGTACCCAGATTCCTATGGCATTCAGTTTCTGTGCCATCCAGGCACTATTGGTATCTATGGTCTGCCCGATCAGCAGTTCATCGCCAATGGTGATGATGGAAGCAAGATTGGTCTTGTCGTTCATGAGCCTGAATTCGTAATGGGGAAAAAGGGTTGTAATTTCTGCCTTAAAATATCTGGCATCAGACATTTGCTTTGACTGGCGGAATCCATGAAATAGAGAACGATGCGTCCGGTGGTGATCATCCTGCCCTCTTCATTATGAACTTCGTGGTGGAACTCGATCCGATGATCTTCCGGAAGATCCCTGAGTATTGTTCTGATGGTCAATAGGTCATCATAGTGGGCTGGCCGCAGAAAACGCATCTGCAATTCGACCACGGGCATGATCACGCCCAGTTCCTCCAGATTCTTGTAGGTCAACCCCAGCCCTCGTATGGCTTCGGCCCTCGCCACTTCAAAGAATTGGGCATAGTTTCCGTGATAAACGACATCCATTTGGTCTGTTTCAGCATAACGGACACGGATATGATGTTCGGAAGTGAACATGAATGTGATCAGCTTTTGAAATTATTTCCCCATGATTCCGTCCACACTCGCTTTGCCTGGTCCGACCAGCAGGATGGCAATGAATCCGGCGATGAATACACTCGCCATTTCCGCCTGACCGAAGAAATCACTGTTGTGGATGACAAATATGGCGACAAGCATGTTGATGATGAGTGGGATCACGGTGAATCTGGTGAATAATCCGATGATGAGGAATAGGGAGCAGAAGAATTCCGCGAAAATGCTCAAGCTCAATGATGCGGTCTGGCCCAAACCCAGGAAATTGTGGAAATTCTCCCTGTACTTAGCGAAATGGACCAACTTGTCATAGCCATGGGCGATCATGAGTACACCAAGGCTGATCCTCAATAAAAGCATGGCCAGATTGAAGCTTAGGCTGGAATAGCCTGTGCTGAGTAATTTCTTCATCGCACGTGATTTAGGGCAAAAATAATGCGAAGAGGCCAGAGTTGATTTAACAAATATTTGAACAGGTATACGCGGAGATGCTGTTACTTTGAAAGGTATTTTATCCACAAAAGATTTGACTGCCGTGTTGATGCGGTAAGTACATGTAATTTTAGCCACGACAAAGAAAGATATCCATTGAGGACAAGTAAAATTCACCAGATTTATTTTCGCTCATTCATCCTGCGCCTGTGCCTGTTCGCTTTCCCCTTCGCCGGACTTTTCCCCTTGCCCCTTTTTGCTCAGGAGACCAGGTATTTTACTGATCCTCTTCTAGAATTCACTAAGGCACAGGAATACTTCCAGCATGGTGATTACAGTCTCGCTGATCCCATATTCCGGGATCTTCATGTTCAATTGAGGGAGACAGACAGGACGAACAGGCAGTTCAATACTGAAGAACTTGATTTTTATACTATCGTCTGCGGCCTCAAATTGAATCAGGCAGAAGCCGCGGAAAAGGCGGAACGCTTCATTGAACTGGGACGAAGCGAGGCACTAGTACAGAAAATGGGCTTTCATCTCGGTGATTATGATTTTCGCCATCAGGACATGCGTAATGCTATCCTAAATTATGAAAAGGTGGATTTCGGGCAACTGAGTAATGCGGAGATCGCTTCGATGAAATTCCAGCAGGGGTATGCTTATTTCAACCTCCAGCAGTATGAAAAAGCCAAGCCATTGCTGAACAGTGTTCGTCAACTTCCGGATGATCCTCATGTACTGGACGCCCAATATTATTATGGGGTGATCGCTTTCCGGGATAACAACTATTCCGATGCCCTTGATGCTTTCGGGAAAGTGGAAAAGCATCCTGAATACGGCCATGTCGTCCCTTATTACATTGCCAGCATCTACTACATGCAAGGCAAGAAGAAGCAGGCACTGGAATATGCGGAGTCCACCATCGGTAAAGGGTCCGCGGTATATGACCCTGAACTCAAGCAACTGATGGGGCATGCATACTTCGAGAGCCGACAATACGAAAAGGCGATCCCTTATCTGGAACAGACCGTCAAAAGTGCAGCAAACCCCAGTAGAGAGTCGCTCTATGAACTCAGCTATGCCTACTATTCCACAGGTAAATATGCCAAGTCCACCGAAGGCTTCAGGAAGCTGAGTGGCAGTGAGGATTCGCTCAGTCAGAGTGCCATGTATCTACTCGGTGATGCCTACCTGAAATTGGGTGACCGTGCCCAGGCCAGGAATGCTTTCGCTTTCTGTGCCTCGAACAGCAGCAACCCCGGTCAACGTGAGATCTCCCGATTCCAATATGCCAAACTTTCCTATGAACTGGGTCATCAGGATATTGCGTTGAACGAACTCAGGATATTCATCGAAGAATACCCCGGTTCTGCTTATAATAAAGAGGCACGCGAATTGATGGTCAGCCTTCTCGCCAACACGAATAATTATCGTGAAGCCATGACCATGTTGGGGTCCGTCAAAGATCCTTCGGAGAGCACGAAGAATGTATATGGGAAGGTGGCATTCGGACGTGCTATGGAACTCATCAACGATCAGGACCTCGACGGTGCAGATGCGCTGTTGGATAGGTCGTTGAAAAGCAGCACCATCCCATCTATCACAGGGGCATCCCATTTCTGGAAAGGAGAGATCGCTTACAGGCAAGGCAGGGTGGACGACGCCATTCGATCGTACAATGCTTATCTGGCTTCCCCGTCAGCTGAAGGCGATGCCAGTGTTTCACACGCCCAGTATAATCTAGGTTATTGCTATCTGCGCAAGGAGAATTACAAGGCGGCATCAGGTTTATTTGAGCCGATCGCAAAGGGTGCTGCTCTGCGATCTCCGGAATTGGTTCAGGATGCCTTTATGCGGACTGCGGATTGTTATTTCATGAGCAGGGATTTCACCAAGGCCAAGAGCTACTATAGCAATGCCCTTACCTATTCCTGGCCTTCCGCCGACTATGCGACTTACCAGAATGCCCTGATCGCAGGTGTTGCAAACGGTAATGAAAAGTTGAATATTCTGAAGACATTCGAACAGAAGTATCCCGCTTCCGATCTGGTGACCACCGTAAACATGGAGATCGCGAATACCTACATGGGGGATGAGAAATTCAGGGATGCACTTCCTTATCTGGCTCGTGTGGTCAGGTCTGACGGCAACCAGGATGGTCTGAAGCCCAAGGCTTTACTTAAGCAGGGAATCGCCTGGTTCAATCTGGATAATAATAAGGAGTCGCTGAACAGCTATAAGAAACTCATCGCTGATTATCCCCATTCCTCCGAAGCAAATGAGGCTTTGGAGAACGCAAAAGCCATTTATGTTGAGGAAGGAAAGACATCGGAATATGTGGAGTTTCTCCGTTCCGCCAATCAAACCGTGACTAAGGATCAGGAAGATTCACTGGCATTCGCATCCGTTGAAAGCCGATATGCTTCAGATCCGGGAACTGCGCTGGAATCCATAAATAGTTACCTGCAAAAATATCCCGATGGTCAATTCCATCAGGATGCCGAGAATATGCGCGCTGGTATCTATGCCACAAGGAAGGATTGGAAGAATGCGGCTGCCAGCTATGCCAGACTTGCGGATCAGGGATCCGGCAAATACCTGGAAAAGTCCAGCCAGCAAGCCGCACATGTATACTATTTCGAATTGCAGGATTATCCCGATGCCGAGAGGTATTTCGCCCTGTCTAAATCAGTTACAGGTAACCGTGAGCAACGGCTCGATGCCATGCGGGGTCTCTTACGCAGTCAGTACCAGCAGCAGAAATGGAAAGAAGCGGAAGGTAACGCCCAGGAACTCCTCCGGGAAAGATCCATCAGTACGGATGACAAGGCGCTTGCCGGCATGGTGGTCGCTCATTCATTGGGAGCTCAGGGAAGGTTTGCAGAAGCCCAGTCCGCCTACCGGGAAGTTGTGGCCGTCAACAAGGCTGTTCTGGGTGCAGAGGCACGCTACCGTATAGCCGAAACCTATTTCCAGTTACAGGATTGGACGAATGCAGAAAAAGCCGCATTCGAGACCATCAGCAAGTCCGGCTCTTACGATTACTGGATCACGAAAGCTTATATCTTATTGGGAGATCTTTTCATTCGGCAGAAAGATTATTTCAATGCGAAAGCCACTTTGCAGAGTGTGGTCGACAACTGTAAGATCACGGAGTTGAAAAACGAAGCTCAGGAAAAGTTGGATCAAGTAAAGATGCTCGAAAAAAGTGGCAAACAATAAACAGGTACTTCCATAAATGATCAGATACATCCATAGCACCATTTTCATCTTCGGGTTGATCTTCCCTTTGTTGCATGCGCAGGCGCAGCAAAAGGATACAACAAAACGGACCATCGATATCACTTCTTCTTTCAAGCCTGTGCTCCGGAATGCAGCTAAAATAAATTTCCATGCGGCTCCTCCGTCTGCAGATACCACAAGGCCGCGATTCTCTTACACCATACCAGATCAGGGCATTCTGCCTGCGCTGCAACCGGCATCCCTTACGCCTATACCTTTTAAAGTGGATTCTCTGGGCGATTGGTCCAATCGCAATACGATCAAATTGGGATATGGTAACCTGCGAACGCCCTTTTTACAGGGAGGATTCAGTTTCGGTGATCAGCAGACGCGTATCGCCATTCACGCGGACCATATATCTTCAAAAGGCAAGATCGAAAATCAGGAATACGGCCGAACCTATCTTAGGGGAGACATGTACACTCCGGTTTCTTCGGATCTGGAGCTGCATGCGGCAGCTTCCTTTCAACAGGATAAATATTTTTTGTATGGCTACGATCATTCCCAGTATGCATTCACACGATCCGAACTGCTAAATCGGTTTTCCACGGTAGCCATGCAGGCCGGGATAAGGAACACCGCTGCCACGAAATTTGGTATCTGGTACAAGCCTGACCTCAAGATATCGTTGTTCGCAGATTCTCGGAGAAATAAGGAAAGCAACGCAGTTCTTGACCTGCCTCTGGAAAAAACCTTGGGAAGGGTCTATACCTTCAAACTCGGATTTCGTGCAGACATGTCGCGTTTCTCGCCGGATGCTGGCAAATCCATCACCAACAACCTCTACACTTTTCCAGTTGCCCTTAATTTCAATACGCCAAATGCACGGATACAGGGTGGGGCCACACCATCCTGGGATAATGGGCAGTTCAAACTCCTGCCTAATTTCCTGTTTGAATTTCCCATTTTGCACCAGAAATGGGTGATCCAGGCGGGTTGGATAGGGTATTACAATAAAGGCACCTATCAACATTTTGAAAGTGTCAACCCGTATCTCAGTGTCCCGACCGTGTTCAGGAACAACAGGATGACGGAGCGTTTTGTCGGATTCCGTGGGACCCTGCTAGGTCATTTCACGTATAGTGCCAAGATAGCCGGGGTGGAATATCGTAATCTTCCATTATTTGTCAATGATACTGGTTCGGGTAAATCGTACCGCATCATTTACGAGCAACTCCTCAAGGCGGTGCAGATACACGGTGAACTCGGTTATGTGCAGGGGGAGACCTTTTCCCTTCATGCCGGTATGGACTGGTTCAGTTACAACAGCCAGTCCACAGAACCCAGGCCTTGGGGAATGGTGCCCTTCGACCTGACGGCTAAGCTTCGTTGGATGATCATCAAGGACCTTTGGCTGACCAGTGATCTTTATATTTGGGATGGGTCGGTTTACAAGGATGCCCGTGGTGGCAATGGCCGCGTGGGTGGAGGCATCGACCTGAATGCAGGGCTGGAATTCAGAATAGCATCAAAGATCAGCCTATGGACCCAGTTCAACAATATCACGAATTCCCGATACCAGCGTTGGTACCACTATGACCGATATGGATTCAACATGCTCGCTGGGGCCCGGTTCACCTTCTGAACGATGGGGAAATCTTTGGAACACCCCATATCCCTAAAGCCATATATTTGACCTATCCAGTACGTATGACCTCCATCTCACTTCAAGACCTATTGTATGATTACTTCATTCAGAACCGATCTCTGAGTGTACCTGGAATCGGTACGTTCGAACTTTCCCGCATTTCTGCCCAGACCGATTTCGCCAACAGGAAGATACTTGCTCCTGGCTATGACATCAACTATGACAGTATGAACGACTCGCCTCAGAAGGACTTGTTCGATTACATATCCAGAAAGAGGGATATCCCGGAATGGGAGGCCATCAAGGAGGTGAATGATTTCGCCCGGGAACTCAAAACCGAAATAAGGGCAGGCCGGAAAGTGAATCTGGATGGTATCGGCCAACTTATGGCGAATACGGGTGACGACCTTTTTTTTGAACCGAAGCCTGTCTACTATGGTTTTGGAGCACCGGTGCCCGCCTTCAGGGTGGTACGTCAGGGCATCAGCCATCGTATGCGCGTGGGCGATCGCGAGTTGGGAACTCAGGAAATGCAGGATATACTGGCTGGCGAAGACTATACTCTTGAAAAAGAAGGATGGTGGATTCATGCCGCCATAATTTCCGCCATCGCCGTTCTTTTGATCGCCGCAAGGATCTTTCTCGCTGATCAGGGTATACCCGCCGGAAGGATGGATCCAATCCACCCGTCGAAGGCTGCTGAGACCCACTTCAGCCAACCTTGACCAACCTATGCCCCCGATCATTCATACTTCATGTCCCATCTGTGGTTCTGCTGATACCAGGCAGGTATTGTCGGTAAAGGATCATACAGTTAGCGGCGAACTCTTCGGGATCAACCATTGTAACGGTTGCCAGGGGCGATTCACCCAGAACGCGCCTGATGCTGCCTCTATAGCTGGGTATTACAAAGCTGAATCCTATATTTCGCATACCGATACCCGTGAGGGAATGGTCAACCGACTCTATCATCTTGTCCGTCGTCATACATTGGTGGGCAAACATCGTCTTGTTGAGAAAGAATCCGCTCAAAAGGCTGGGCGATTACTGGATCTGGGATGTGGTACCGGCGCTTTTCTGGATGTCATGAAAAAAGCGGGATGGGAAGTGACTGGATTGGAGCCAGATGCTGATGCGCGCAGGGTGGCTAAAGAAAGATACGGTATCGATGTCAGTGATTCTGGTTCATTGCATACTTTGACTTCCGGGACATTTGATGTTATTACACTTTGGCATGTTTTGGAGCATGTTCATGATCTGCACTCGACCCTGGATGAACTGGTCAGGGTTTTGAAACCTGGTGGCAGACTGTTCGTCGCCGTCCCGAACTTCACTTCCGGCGATGCGATGCATTACGGTGAGTACTGGGCTGCCTGGGACGTTCCCCGTCACCTGTATCATTTTTCCCCCAATGCCATGAGGGTGTTATTGGAAAAGCATGGTTTGTCCATGTATGACCAGCGGCGCATGTGGTACGACAGTTTCTATGTTAGCTTGTTGAGTGAAAAATACAAGAGCGGAAGATCTTCCCTGGTCAGAGCGTTATTTGAAGGGGGACTTTCGAATGCTCAGGCTTTGATGAACCGGTCATCATGCAGTTCATTGATATACCTTGCCGTCAAGTCCAAGTCTTGATTTCATTTCCCACGTGCAAAATCCAATGCCTTAAGCAGTACCGGATCCTGTGCATTGACCATCTCGTAATAGCCTTCAGTCCTCCAGATCTGGCGAGCCAAAAGGCTTTTCAGGCGCAGGGATAGTAAATGCTTGCTCTTCTCATTGTTCAAATGGATGTTCGCACTATCCTGCTGGGCGAAGGCATCGAACTCACGAAGCAGCGCGTCATTCACTACAAAGCCTTTGTCGAAAGCAGCAGGATCTTTGAAGACATCAAAAGCGCTGCGGTGTGAAATGTAATAACGGTATACGAAATTGCCCATCGTATTTTTCCGGTAGAGTAAAACCATTGAACTGTCGAAGTTGGTGGTGTCCAAGGCAACGAACAGGTCAGGGGTGATGCCGCCCCCGCCAAATAAGATCTTCCCACCTGCAGTGGTGAATTTTTCTCCAGTCTCCAACTTGTTGCTATCCGCATTGACCAGTCGGCCATTATGGTAACGTTGCAGGATCTCTTCCTGATAAACTTCCACTCCCTTGTCGTAGGGCTTCTGTATGCTGCGTCCAAGAGGGGTGAAGTAGCGAGCGACGGTCAGCCTGAGGCCACCGCCATCCTGCAAGTTGTATTGCTCCTGGACAAGCCCCTTTCCGAAACTCCGCCTTCCTATGATGGTGGCCCTTCCCCAATCCTGAAGCGCACCGGTCAGTACTTCACTGGCTGATGCGGATCCTTCATTGATGAGCACAATGAGTTTGCCGTCCTCGAAGATGCCATTTCGTTGACATCGATATTCCTTTCTTGGATTGTGTTTGCCTTCCGTATACACGATGAGTTTGTCACCGGAAAGGAATTCATCAGCCATCTGTATGGCCTCCTCAAGTATCCCACCACCATTGTCCCTGAGGTCAAGGATCAGGTTCTTCATGCCCCTTTGCTCAAGGGTATCCAAGGCTTCCATGAATTCCCGATAAGTTGTCTCTGCGAATTTGTTCACC
This sequence comes from uncultured bacterium, assembly GCA_903826405.1. Classification (GTDB taxonomy): domain Bacteria; phylum Bacteroidota; class Bacteroidia; order Chitinophagales; family Chitinophagaceae; genus Pollutibacter. The sequence continues at coordinate 119,361 of CAIKEH010000005.1, read as the reverse complement.
CGGATGTAACCGGTGCCGGGTTCGGGCATATAAGCGGCATCAAGTGCCCGGAGAGGTATGAAACCACGTGAGATGGTGAATGGTTTTTTCTCATTTCCGCGTAACATGGTCACTTCGACTTTGGATGCACCTGGTCCACGCAACAGGGAACGTATCTTGTCTGAAGTGATTCCATTGCCTGCAACGGCCGAATCACCCACGGCGATGATCCTATCACCCGCATGTATCCCTGCTTTGTCACTGGGCCCATCTTTCAATACATTGATGATGTGGACCGTGTCATCGAAAATGTTGAATTCTACACCAATGCCTTCAAATCGTCCGGCAAGATCCTCATTGACCCCCTGGAGTTGCCGGGCCGGAATATATACAGAATGAGGATCCAACCTTTGCAGCATGGCATCTATGGCCGCATCATTCAGCGAATCCGTATCGACATTGTCCACATACCGATTCCGGATGAGTTCGATCACCTGATCCAGTGTCCCTTTCCTGGATAGTTGAAGCGCATTTGCCGACCAAGGCATATTGCCCCTGAGCTGATAGCCCAGGAACATGCCTGCGATCATGATGAAGGCGAATGCCAATGGAAGCCAGATCAGCGGTCTTTTATTCTCCATCTTGATTGCTTAACTTGCTTAGGGATTTGCACACAAAGGTCTTGAATAAACCTGAATATTACATGCCTGCATGGAAATTGATATCGGACTGCGGCTCCACGAAAAGTGAATGGTGCCTGGTCAGCGGCAGGAAAACCATCACCATCTTCACACAGGGAATCAGTCCTTACTTTTTGAATACGGCAGCCATTGCCCATATCCTTTCCACAGAGCTCAAACCTTACCTAGGCCGAAAGATACCAGCAGAGATCCATTATTATGGGACAGGTTGCCTGAATCCACTGAACAAGCGATCGGTCAAAAAAGCGCTATCTCAAGTGTTCCCCCAGACAAGGATCGAAGTGGATCATGACCTGACCGGTGCAGCTCGTGCTCTTTGTGGAAGGGAAAAAGGGATTGCATGTATTTTGGGCACTGGGTCCAATTCCTGCTATTACAATGGGAAAAAGATCGTGAGCAACAGTCCAGGTCTGGGCTATGTTCTGGGTGATGAAGGAAGTGGCTCCTACTTGGGTAAACGGGTTTTGCAATATTACCTATATCATACCTTCGACGAGGACATCCGTTCCCGTTTCGATGCCCGATACGTGACCACGCCTTCTGAGATCTTGGACAATGTCTATAAGCAACCGTTGGCCAACAGGTATCTTGCCGGTTTCGCCAGATTCCTTGCTGATAACCGCGGACATTTTATGATTGAGAACATCATAGAGGATGGCCTGAATGATTTCTTCTTTAATCATCTCTGCAAGTACCGGGAAAGTTGGACAATGCCCATTCACTTCGTGGGTGGTGTTGCCTGGGGATTCAAGGATGTGATAGAAGAACTTGCGTCCACTTACGAATTCACCCTGGGGAAGATCCTGCGCAATCCCATGGAGGGTTTGCTTGAATACCATCGTTGATGACCCCGGAAAAATGAAATCCATGGATGAGATCCATAAACTGACCGAGAAAGATTCGCCTTATCGCCATTTGGAGAAAATGTCGGTGCAAGACATACTCTTTCACATCAATCAGGAGGACCATGAAGTGCCCAAAGCAGTCCAACGCGTACTTCCTCAGATCGGTGCTTTGGTTTCCGTTGTGACGGACCGCTTGCTTGCGGGTGGCCGGCTTTTTTATATCGGTGCAGGAACAAGCGGTCGCCTCGGCGTGGTGGATGCCAGTGAATGCCCACCCACATTCGGTGTTCCCCATGGGCTAGTGGTCGGTATCATTGCCGGTGGTGAGGATGCCATGTTCAAAGCCGTCGAATTCGCCGAGGATAGTACGGAAGATGGTTGGAAAGATCTGAAGAATCATGGAATAAGCAGTCATGATGTGGTGATCGGGATTGCCGCCAGTGGAACAACACCATACGTCATCAGTGCTTTGGAGGCCTGTCGGGAAAATGGTATCATCACTGGGTCGATCACCTGTAATCCACATGCACCTGTTTCGAAAGCATCGGATTTTCCGATCGAAGTGGTTGTAGGTCCCGAGTTTGTTACAGGCAGCACACGCATGAAGAGTGGAACTGCCCAGAAGCTCGTCCTGAACATGATCTCCACCGCCGTCATGATCCAATTGGGAAGGGTACAGGATAATAAGATGGTCCACATGCAACTGACCAATGATAAACTGGTGGACAGGGGAGCGAAAATGGTCATGTCTGCATTGGGGCTGGAGTATTATGAAGTGGCCAAGGAACTGCTGCTCCGACATGGATCGGTGAAATTGGCTGTGGAGGCAGGGAAAATCGGATCCGCCGGTTTGTCTTAATTTTGACTTTTCCTAAAATTTAACTCTAAGCCAGACCTGAAACCGCTACCCAACGCATGCACGAGATCGAACCTTTTTACAACTGGAGGCACCTCTATACGGCCGAAGAAGACGATCGTTCTCCCTTTTTTGGAGTGGAGCACAGCGAATTTGAGTTCAGTCAGACCGTTTACAACTATTATATACACCCTCAGTGGGATGATTTCGGGTCAAAGACTTTGTACATCAAGGTCCTTTTCGTTGATTATGAGTCCGGGTATTCGATCTTTGAACTTATCGGGGAATGGAATGATGCCATTGAGAACGATATCATGACCCTCAAACGTGATGTCATTGATCTGATGATCAGGGAAGGGATCAGCAAGTATATAGTCATTACGGAGAATGTCCTCAACTTCCACAGCAGTGACAGCAGTTATTACGAGGAATGGCAGGAAGATATCCAGGAGCAGGGAGGCTGGGTAGTATTGCTCAACCTGCCTATACAGTCGCAGCATGATTTTCGGCAAGCCCGTCTGAACAGATACCTGGAATGGGCAGAATTCCCGACCTGGAGGACCCTCCAGCCACAGCACTTGTTTGCCGCTCTCGACAACCAGATGCTCCGTAGGTTAAACAATTGATCGGCAGTTGATTTTCCTGGTTTATGTTCAACTTGGGCATGGATTCAGCTTAGGGCATAAAAAATAGTTTTTTATGAAGTTTGCCTGAGTAATTTTGTGTGAATTTTGAAAACCCTTAATTGGATCCCTCATGAATTGGCAAAAAGTCCTTCATTCCTCCATAGGCAAAAAACTGGTGATGGCCTTGACGGGGCTTTTCCTGATCGTTTTTCTGCTTGTCCATTGCTATGTCAATGCGAATGTACTGTTCAGCAATGGGGCAGAGAATTTCAATAGGGCGGCTCATTTCATGGGTACCAACATTCTTGTCAGGATCATGGAGGTCGGATTGTTCGCCGGGTTGCTGCTGCATATTCTGCAAGGCTATCGCTTGGAATTGAAGAATCGTGCAGCCCGCAAGTCCAAATACGCCGTAAAGGCTGGTGGCGCGACCAGTACCTGGTATTCCCGCTCCATGGCTCTATTGGGAACCCTGATCCTGCTCTTCCTTATCATTCACCTCAAACAATTCTGGGTGCCATCCCGTTTCGGAGGGTTATCCGAGATCACTTATGGGAATCAACCGTATCATGATCTTTATAGCCAGATGAAAGAAGTTTTCAGTCAACCTTGGGTCGTCGTGCTATACGTACTGGGCTGTTTTTCCCTTTCCTGGCACTTACTGCATGGTTTCCAGAGCGCTTTTCAGACTTTGGGTTGGAGCCACAGTGCTTATAAGGGACTGATCCGTTCGGTTGGAGTCGGGTTTTCCGTGATCGTGCCACTGATTTTTGCACTGATGCCCGTGTTCCTGTATTTTGGTTGGGAGATACCCTCGGGTGGCCTGACCCTTTTGTTCTGATCAAGAAACCTAAACATTATAACCGATCTTATGCTTGACGCCAAAATACCATCTGGTCCTCTTGAAAACAAGTGGAATGATTACAAAGGGCATGTCCGTCTGGTCAATCCTGCGAACAAGAGAAAATTGGAGATCATCATTGTGGGTACTGGACTCGCCGGAGCTTCTGCTGCTGCCAGCCTTGGTGAAATGGGCTACAAAGTGAAGGCTTTCTGCTTTCAGGATTCCCCACGCCGTGCACACTCCATTGCTGCACAGGGCGGCATCAATGCGGCAAAGAATTATCAGAATGATGGGGACTCGGTCTTCAGACTTTTTTATGATACGATCAAGGGGGGCGACTATCGAGCCCGGGAAGGAAACGTGCATCGTCTTGCCGAAGTGAGTACAAGCATAATCGATCAGTGTGTAGCCCAAGGTGTTCCTTTTGCCCGTGAATATGGTGGGCTGCTGAGCAACCGATCCTTCGGGGGCACTCAGGTACAACGGACTTTTTATGCTGCGGGACAAACCGGGCAGCAGTTGCTGATCGGGGCTTATCAGGCTTTGGAACGTCAGGTAGCACTGGGAACGGTGGAAATGCATACGCGGCATGAGATGCTCGAGATCGTGATGATCGACGGAAAGGCACGGGGTATCATTGCACGTAATCTGGTGACAGGAGAACTCGAAAGGCATTTCGGCCACGCGGTATTGCTCTGCACTGGGGGTTATGGTAATGTCTTCTATCTTTCCACCAATGCCATGGGCTCCAACGTGACCGCTGCATGGAAGGCACATAAAAAGGGCGCGTACTTCGGAAATCCCTGTTTCACGCAGATCCATCCTACCTGTATACCGGTGAGTGGGGATCATCAGTCCAAATTGACACTCATGTCCGAGTCGCTTCGGAACGATGGACGGATTTGGGTCCCTAAAAAGCAGGGGGATACCCGCAAGCCATATGACATTCCTGAAGAGGAAAGGGATTATTATCTGGAGCGTCGTTATCCTGCTTTCGGTAACCTGGTCCCTCGGGATGTGGCATCCAGGGCTGCCAAGGAAAGATGTGATGCGGGATATGGTGTCGGAACATCCCGTCAGGCCGTGTATCTCGACTATGCGTATGCGATAGAGCGGTATGGTAAGGCAGAGGTCAATAAGCATAATTTGGGGCATGTTGATGCCGCCACCATCAACCGTCTGGGTCGGGAGGTCGTAAAGGAGAAGTACGGAAACCTGTTCGACATGTATGAAAAGATCACCGGCGAGAATCCTTATGAGGTGCCCATGCGCATCTATCCCGCCGTACACTATACGATGGGTGGACTTTGGGTCGATTATGAATTGATGACCAATATACCCGGCCTCTATGCGCTCGGTGAAGCCAATTTCAGCGATCATGGTGCCAACCGGCTGGGTGCTTCCGCGCTCATGCAGGGACTGGCCGATGGATACTTCGTTGTGCCGTATACGATAGGTAATTATCTGGCTGATGAGATCCGCACCAATGCCATATCCACAGATCATCCGGCTTTTGTGGAAGCGGAAAAGCATGCAGACGATAGGATCCGCACATTCATGAATATCCAGGGTAGTCAGACCGTCGAAAGTTTCCACAAACGCCTTGGAAAAATCATTTGGGACAAGTGTGGAATGGCCAGAAATGAGCAAGGCTTGAAACAGGCCATTGAAGAGATCAGGGCACTCAAGAAAGAATTCTGGAGCGATGTTCGTATTCCCGGCAATATCAACGAGATGAATCCTGAGCTTGACAAGGCAGGGAGAGTCGCCGACTTCATAGAACTGGGAGAACTCATGTGTCTGGATGCGCTGGAACGCAATGAAAGTTGTGGCGGTCACTTCCGCGAGGAATACCAGACTCCTGATGGCGAGGCCCTCCGGGACGATGCCCATTTCATGCATGTCGCAGCATGGGAATACAAAGGGGATTCGTCATGGACACTCCATAAGGAGCCACTCATATATGACGTGATGAAGCCAAGCCAGCGAAGTTATAAATAGATTTAAAGCCAACTAGAATAATCATAATACCCGCCTCCATATGCAACACAGTACCATGAACCTTACTCTGAAAGTCTGGCGCCAGCGCAACAGCAAGGCGAGCGGTGGTTTTGAAACGTATCCCGTCCCCGGTATCTCCACGGAGATGTCCTTCCTGGAAATGTTCGATGTGCTAAATGAACGGCTCATAGCTGAGGGAAGGGATCCCATTGCTTTCGATCACGATTGTCGGGAGGGGATTTGCGGGATGTGTTCCATGGTGATCAATGGTCGCCCCCATGGCCCCTGGAAGGGAACTACGGTATGTCAGCTGCACATGAGGGAATACAAAAATGGAGATACGATCACCGTTGAGCCTTGGCGTGCCAATGCCTTTCCGGTGGTCAGGGACCTGATGGTTGACCGCAGCGCATTTGACCGTATCATCCAGGCCGGAGGTTATATTTCCGTGAATACAGGCAATGCAGTAGATGGCAATGCGATCCCCATTGAAAAGGATCATGCGGATTCGGCATTTGCAGCGGCTGCCTGCATCGGATGCGGTGCTTGTGTGGCAGCGTGCAAAAATTCATCCGCCATGCTCTTTTTGTCCGCCAAGGTTTCTCATTTGACGCTACTTCCACAGGGACAGCCAGAGAAAAGGCAGCGCGTGGTCGAAATGATCGATCAGATGGATAAGGAAGGTTTCGGATCCTGCACCAATACATACGCTTGTGAGGCGGAATGCCCCAAGGAGATCTCTGTGACTAACATTGCAAGGCTCAATCGCGAGTTCCTCTCTGCTGCATTAGGAAGCGGAGACTGAGGTTCCCGGCCTATGTCATACTTTCAAAGCCCTTCAGGGGCTTTTTTTTCACTCATCCGTCATGCCTGTTGAGGCGAAATTTTGAAAATGGACGATAGCGCAATGCCCGGAATGGCTTCGCGGGATGGTCCGTTGAGGATTCATCTTACCGTGAACCAATTATGACTGTTCGCAGGTATGGTTGCTTTGAGGTGCACGATATGATCCCGGTCGACCTGATATGAAACAGGCTTGCCATCTTTTTCCGAGATGATGACTTTGTTGTAGAGCCCCAGGTAATGCACAGGTATCTTGATTGTTCTGGTGATGCTTTTGTCAAGAGGATTGTAAAGCATGATCATGCCCTTATCCCTGCCTTGCGGATCGGCATGCATGATGCCATCCCAATCCCTTCCATCGGGCCTTCTCAGGTGAATCACCGGGGCGTTGAATATATTTCTGTATTTCTTGTACCACCCGATGGTCTTCGATACCAATGCTTTTGTCTCAGGGCCATCGTAAAGTCTTGGCCCACGATAACAGGCTTGAACTCCGGCACCGTAATACTGCACCATCAGTCGTTCATAGTCATTCAGGTGGTCTTTGAGTGGTTCCAGGACTGCCGAACTATCACCGCCCTGATATTTCGTGAGCGGCACAAAACCCCATCCCATCGACGGTGACTTATCCCAAGTTCCATCGTAGATGTTCTGACGGTTCAATATCGCCTGCTGGTCACGAGGCAGAGAGAAATTCACTTCACGGTAACCCAACGCGATCTTGTTGGTCCCATCAAGAAAATACCAGTCGGGTGCATTCACATATATTCCTTTTTCTGCACACCAATGGTAAAGGGATTTCATCATGATCATTTGAGTCCATTGTGAATCTTCCAGACCCTTGTGACCGGGATGATTCGTGGATGCACATACATCCCCCGGATAGGGACCGTCGTTCTCGAACATATCGAAACCGGTCTGCTCCAGGAAGTATCGGATCTTGAACTGCCATTCCAATCCCCATTTACTGCCCAGGCAAGGTGCATTCCCGAAGAATGCCCCACCGGGCCTACCTGTCTTGGGATCCACGACATCATCGGCATCGCTGATCCTTCTTGAGCTGAGTAGGGAATAGGCGCCGATGAGTACATGGCGGCTATGTGCATAATCCGCGAGGAGTTTCCATCTGGCCATATTCTGGGCGGAACTGTCCTCCATGTCGCAATGGCTTCCGAAACTCAAGATGAGCGCCTCATATCCCGTTTCCGCACATTGATCAATCGCTTCCTTGACCTCAAGATCGTGACGACTCACCAAGTGCATGAATATCGGATTGGCGCGGGTCCATGGAGCCACGATCGAATACATTTTCTGTTTGATCATTCCTCGACGCTGACGATCGTAGCTGTCCATAAGAATTTCGAGCGTACTTACTGATTCCATCCTGCCACCCGGTTGAAGGGTAAATCCCGGTCCATGTTCAGGATAAACTTCAAGCACGCAGGGAGTGGTATAATTGTAATTGACCTGTGAAGTGTAAGCGCTGTCCGTTTTCCAGTGTGTGGTCTGGTCGCTGAGCTCATATTGCATGGCATTGTTGAAGGCGAAATTGCTTTCAACATAAATCCCCTGGGGCTTCTTCATCTTTTCAGCGGAACCCACGACGGCGCTTTCCTCCTCATGCATGCGCAATACTTCGTTGACAGCCTGATCTACCCGGATAGCATGAGTGCCGGTATTGCTCACGATGATCCATTTCCTGATGAGGGGCGCATGATCGTAGAGGGCGTAGCAAACCTCTACCTGGATCCCGGCATCCGAGGTTTCAAGGAAAAAGCTGAGGATGATGCCGTTTGCGGCAGATTGTTCTGGCATCCAGGCTCGGGTCTTCCAAGGCAACAACGGTTCCATCTTCCTGATGTTGTAACTTTTATAATGGAGGTCTTCAGGCGCATCATGAAGCCTTCCCATCCATTCTTCCTTGAGATAGGCCATTTCCTTTTGGCCATACAACCCGCCGACATTCATGGTCTTTCCATCCACCGTGATCCGGGCCTCCGGCCCTACAGCGCGGAGAAGTTCTTCGCCAGTCACCTTGTTCCTGAATCCTACACAGGCCAGGTTGGGTGATAAACGGAAACGACGGGATAGGAGGCCATTGTCCAATACGATGTCTCCATCCGTGGTCCGGTAAGCTGCAGCAGTTGCCGGCGGTGGATTCAGCAGCCAATCTGACCGAAGTTGTTCACCATCATCTTTCCATATAGGAAGCCCTTTCTCCTGCGCGGTCAGGGATTGCAGAGCTATACACAGCACTGCAGCTAAAAAACATTGCTTCAAACTGGTCCAGGTAAGTATCATCCCGTCAAATTACGATGTTAAGTCCAACCGGTGAAAAGCTTGCGATCAGGGTCTCATAAAGGGTTGAAAACCTCATAAGTGGTATCATTTCCATTGCCTTATGCAATAAATCCTAATTTTGGGCATTTATATTCAATAATGCCCAACACTTGACGCTGAAGCGGGTCATATCGCTCCTGGCAATCCTGCTTTTTTTCAAGTCTCTACATGCCCAACCCATATCCGGTTCAAACCTGCGTCAGAAGAAAGTACCCGTTCGTAACGGCACCTTCATCGTCGATTCGCTGAGCATCGTTCCTGGTAGCCTGCACATCACAGGTGTTGCTGATTCCAGTTATTTCGTTGATGCGGTCAACGGAAGCCTCATGTGGATCCACCGACCTTCTTTGGATTCAGTCAAGGTCCTGTATCGTGTTTTCCCTTACCGCTTGAACGCCCCGGCACAAAGAATGAAGTTCGATACGGTAATGGGAAAATTCGTGGTCACACCACTCACCATGAAAAGACCTGAGGACCGATCAGGGCTATTTGACTTCGGCAACATTAATTACAATGGAAGTTTTGGTCGTGGATTGGCTTTCGGCAATCGTCAGGATGTGGTGGTGAATTCAAGCCTGAACATGCAACTCAATGGGTATATCGGCGATAGTATTTTGTTAACCGCGGCCATCACGGACAATAACATACCCATTCAACCTGACGGGACCACTCAGAATCTGAATGAGTTCGACCGAGTGTTCATTCAATTTTCAAAAGACAAGTGGAAACTGAGCGTGGGGGACATCGACCTCCGTCAGAATCAGGATTATTTCCTGAATTTTTATAAACGCTTGCAGGGCGGTGCTTTTGAGACGGAAACGAAGGTGTCCAGAAACCTGACCAACAAGGTTCTTGTCAGTGGAGCCGTTGCCAAGGGTAAATTCACGCGTAATGTTTTCCCGGGTTTGGAAGGTAACCAAGGTCCATACCGCCTCCGTGGCGCAAATAACGAGCAGTTCTTCATCATACTTGCCGGTACGGAGCGTGTTTTTATCGACGGCGTGCTGCTTCAGCGGGGAGAGGACCAGGATTATGTGATCAATTATAACACCGCCGAGGTCCGGTTCACGCCCAAGCAGATGATCACCAAGGACAAGCGTATACAGATCGAGTTCGAATACGCGGACCGAAATTACCTGAATGCACAGATCTACCTTAAAGATGAAGTGGCGATCGGACAGAAGCTCAAGGTGCGAGCCGCATTTTACAATAACAATGATGCAAAGAACTCACCGATCAATCAAACCCTCGATGCACGACAGAAACAATTCCTGGCGGATATCGGGGATAGTATCCAGGATGCTTACTATCCTTCCGCGGTAAGGGATACGTTCGCTTCAAACAAGATCCTGTATCAAAAGTTGGACACACTGGTGTCCACAGGAGTGCATGATTCCATTTTCGTTTATGCCCGTCAACCCTCTCCTGATCTCTACAATGTTTCCTTCATCGATGTAGGTATTGGACATGGCGATTATCAGCAGGATATCAGCAATAATGCCAACGGCAAAGTATTTAGCTGGGTGGCGCCTGACACGCTTACTGGTGCGCACCGTGGGCAATACCTGCCCGCGATATTCCTCGTAGCCCCCAAAAAACAACAGGTGATGACGGTTGGCGCCGATTATCAGGTTTCTCGCGAGACCATGGTCAAGGCTGAGATGGGGCTGAGCCGATATGATGTGAACAGTTTCTCTTCACGGGACAAGGGAAATGATCAGGGTCTTGCAGGAAGGGTCATCATAAACAATTTACATCCGATCAAAGGAGCTAGCGGACTCCAACTGCAGACCGATCTGAATTATGAGTTCGTTCAGGAGAAATTCCGCCCCATCGAGCGCTTAAGGAATGTCGAATTCAATCGGGATTGGGGTCTTGCATATGACGCTCCATCAGCTACCGAAAACCTGTTCTCCGGAGCAGTGGGATTGAGATCCAGAACAAACCATTCAGCCAGATATAGCTTGACCAGCTACACCCGAAGTGATGGATATAAAGGACTTCGGAATTCGATCATTCATCAGGGAGAGATAGGGGAGTGGCGGTTCAATAATTTTTTCCACTACACCAGGATCGACGACAGCAGGGAGAAAGGGTATTTCCTGCGACCCAATATAGATGTTTCCCGAAGGGTCAAGGCTTGGCATAATTACGAATTCGGCGTCCAATATGCACTGGAAAAAAATGAACTCAAATACAAGGCATACGATTCCCTGAACATGAACAGTTTTTCATTCGATACCTGGAAAGTTTATGTGCGTTCCCCGGACAACAAACCAGATAAATGGGGAGCCAGTTTTCTGGTCCGTTCCGACCAGTATCCGCTAGGTCCATCATTGGTGCGCGCTGACCGCAGCAAGAACGTCAATGTATTCACTGAACTCATGGGCAACGATCACCACCAGTTCCGACTCAATGCGACATATCGGAAATTGAATGTTCTGGACAGCCGCTTCACCACCTTGAAAGCCGATGAGACGGTTCTGGGACGGGCCGAATACAATGCGAATGTCTGGAAGGGAGGCATCATGGGTAATGTACTTTATGAATTGGGAACTGGCCAAGAGCCTCGCAGGAATTTCAGTTATCTGGAAGTGCCTGCCGGACAAGGGGAATACACCTGGATAGATTATAACAACGACGGGATCCAGCAGCTGAATGAATTCGAATTGGCCAAATTTCAGGATCAGGCGAAGTTCATACGGGTGTTCACCCCTACATCGGAATTCATCAAGGCGAATTACCTGCAGTTCAACTACAGTGTGACCGTGAGCCCTCGTTCCGCGATTAACCCCGGGGTCGCAAAGAAGGGGGGCAACAAACTGCTCACCCGGATGTATTTGCAAAGCGCCCTGCAGATCAACAGGAAGAAGATCGCCGATGGGTTGGGCGACTTCAATCCTTTCGGCAACCAACTCAGTGATACAACACTGCTGACCCTGGATCAAGTGTACAGCAACACGTTCTCCTTTAATCGATTCAGCACGGTCTGGGGTATTGATCTGAACAATATCCGTAATTCGGGCAGGGCATTCCTTTCCTATGGGTATGAGACAAGACGCTTGAATGATTGGAGTCTAAAGGGCAGGGTGAATGCCGGGAAGAAGTTGACCTTTGACCTCACGGGCAGGCATTTCATCAATGAATTGATCACCCCCAGTTTCAGTAACCGTAATTATCATATTGAGGGCAATTCTCTGGAACCTCGACTGAGTTATATCAAGGGCACCACCTTCCGTGCTCAATTGGGGTACAAAATAGATAAAAGGTTGAACACGGGAGGGGAGGAGTCTGTCAATAATTCCCTCATCACCGAGGTTAAATACAATGTGCTTTCCAACACCTCATTGAGTAGCCGGTTCACCTTCAGTGATATCAGCTATAACGCCAAGGCTAATTCCTCTGTCTCTTATATTATGCTTGATGGGCTACTTCCCGGAAAGAACTATCTATGGACGGTGGATCTCACGAAAAGGCTTTCCGGTTTCCTCGAAGTCAATCTTCAATATGAAGGCAGGAAATCCGGTACGTCAGGTATGGTGCATATCGGAAGGGCACAGTTGAGGGCACTTTTTTAGTGAAGGAAACAACTGGCGAAGCATTTTTCTCGGGTACAAAGTTGCCCCCTGGATCGGAACTTCCTTAAAAAAAAGAACTGGCCTTTGGGGCCAGTTCAATATTGGGGGGTCGGTTAAGAGGAAAATATGCTTAGCTGAACAATCCACCTTTTTTCAGGTTCACTCCACCGTTTCCGATTTTGAAACCGTTCTGGTAGACTTCCACTTTGTAAGCACCCGGAACATACTTGTCGGTATTGTTGAGGTCGAAACTCACGTTCTTGCTTTTACCCTGGGTATAATCCACACTTACTTTGTTGGTGTATTGCTTCTGTCCATCTTCACGGGTGGAGAAATTTCCTGAGCTGAGTCCCTGCTCGCTGACTACTTTCCCTGCAGGGTCGGTCACAATCACATAGAGGTCCTTGGGGCCGCTATTGGTGATCCGGTTCTCATCGAGGTCGAAGGAGACGCGTAATTTGTCCGCGCGTTTGGCCGTAACGGTGGGTTTCTCCTTGCCATTATTCTTCATGTTGATGGCAGTGATCTGAAAATTCGAGGCATGCAGGGTGCTGCCGATATCAATCTTATCATCAGCTGCTTTTTTCTCTGCCTGAGTAGTGGACAGGTTGGTCTCCAATTCTGCTTTTTGCTGGGTCAATTGTGTCTTGTCCTGATTGAGTTGCTGATTCTCGGCCTGAAGGGTCTCGATCTGCTTTTTGTAACCATCCACAGTAGTATTCAATTCACTGATGAGCTTGCGGGCTTCAGACAGGTCAGCTGCAGTTGCATTTTGCTTACCTACGAGGCCTTTGATCCGGCTTTTCATGGCGTCCAACTCGGTGTTCTTGGTTTTCACCAGGCTGTCGAGATGGCTGTTGGTGCTGGTCATGGCATCAAGGCGAAGCAGGGCATCTTCATATTCGCGCTGAACAGTATTTTTGGAAGAATCGAGTTGGGCGTATTGCACATCCTTTTGCTCGATGACATCCTTGGTTTTACTTTTGTCGAAGATGATGTAACCCCATGTACCCAGTAATGCGGCGATCAGAACACCATAGATCAGACCGCGGTTGTCCTTTTTGGGTTCCGGTGTCTGAGGGGCTGCTGAGGGATAGTTCGAAGTCATAGTTTTGAATTTAATGGTTCAAGGTTGTTTATACTGATTAATGGATTGACTCGTTACTTGCTTTTCATCGATTTAGAATAGATCACCTGAATATCAATTCGACGCACTATCAACACATTTTCAGGACTTTCAGATCTATGAAAAGGATCTTTGGACTGGTTAGTTTCCAAAATCATGCCAGAAAATCAGGTTGCTACGGAAACATTCGTTCTGATTGATCTCCGGCATGGTTTTGTCGATTTTTAAAACCCGGGGATAGCAAGCTTCGTTATAATGTGACCTTCCTAAAGGATCAGAAGGTCGCTGAAGGAATTTTGTCTCTTCTGTCCACCCGGTAATGACCTGTTGAAAAATGAACGGGCGGGAACGGAGGATAATCCACAACTTTGCGGGCCGGCTTGAATACCGGGGAGCCCATATATGTCGTCTGATAAGATCATCGGTGAATGGAAGAAAAAGATCTTCAAGCCCATCTACTGGCTTGAAGGGGAGGAGTCCTATTACATAGATGAAGTGATGGAATATGCCGAGCACCATATTCTGAGCGAGCAGGAGGCAGGATTCAATTTGTCGATATTCTACGGTAAGGATGCAAACTGGGCGGATGTCATCAATGCCTGCAGGAAATATCCCATGTTCTCTGATAAGCAGGTGGTCCTGCTCAAAGAAGCACAGCAGATGAGGGATGTCGAAAAGCTGGATGCTTATGTGGAGAGTCCGCTTACATCCACCATTTTCGTCGTTTCCTACAAGGATAAGAAGGTGGATGGCCGCAGCAAGCTGGCCAAGGTCCTCAAGCAGAAAGGGGAGATGCTGACCACGAAGAAGCTGTACGAGAACCAACTGCCGGAATGGGCCAACAATATGGTTCATTCCAAGGGCTTTACCATCACGCAAAAAGCCGTCCTGCTTTTGGTGGACCATATCGGGAACGACTTGCAGAGAATCAGTAATGAGATCGACAAACTCCTGGTCAACCTGAGTGGTAGCCAGAACATAACAGAAGATGATATCGAAAAATATGTGGGCATCAGCAAGGAATACAATGTTTTCGAGTTGACGGATGCCTTAGGCAGGAAGGACCTGGTCAAGGCTATTCGGATCATCCGGTATTTCGGTGAAAATCCCAAGGCAGGTCCCATTCAGATGGTTTTGCCCGCTCTTCATAATTTCTTTAGTAAAACATATAGCGTGTTCGGAGTTCAGGGGGGTGATGAAAAGTCCATTGCCTCCGCTCTGGGGGTTCCACCCTTTTTTGTCAAGGACTATATCAATGCTGCAAAAAGATATGGCTTTGCCGGGGTGGAGCAGGCACTCATGCTCCTGCACCATTATAATCTGAAAAGTATAGGTATCGGCGATATAGGTTCGTCTGATGCTTCGCTCATGTCTGAGATGGTGGTTAAAATGATGAACTGATCAGAGACCAAGTAATTCCCTGGCTTTTCTTCCATCTTCCGCCAATTGGTCTTTCAGGGCATCCAGAGAATCAAAACGTTTCTCGTCGCGAAGACGATGATGGAACCAAACCCGCATCGTACTCCCATAAATATCCGCATCGAAATGGAAAAGGTTCACTTCGATGGATCTTCGTTTCCCATCCACTGTGGGGCGGAGACCGATGTTCATCATGCCGTTCAGTTGCATGACTACGCCGTCGGTTCCCGTGAGGGATGCCGAGACTACGTAGACGCCGTCGGCCGGCACCAGTTTGTCCGGTTCATTCATTTGCAGGTTGGCAGTCGGGAATCCGATCGTACGTCCACGCTGGTCCCCGTGCACCACGGTGCCTTCCAGAAAGTAGGGATAACCCAGCCCTGCATTTGCCTCAGCAATATCGCCCGACCGCAATCTCTCTCTGATCCGTGTGGAACTCACAGCGGATTCATGGAGCAGTTGCTCAGGAATCTCCCTTACCGCATATCCGAATCGAGCGGACAGGTCTTCAAGTAAATGATAATCGCCGAGACGTCCCTTTCCGAACCTATGATCGTACCCGATAATGAGTACTTTAGGATGGAAATGGTCGACAAGGAATTTCTCCACATATTCGGCTGCGGGCATTGCCGCGAAGGCTTCTGTGAATGGTATGATGACCAGATGATCTACACCCTGCTCGCCCAGCAAGGTGATCCTTTCATACATGGTGGTGAGCAGGTCCATTCTCTGCGTAGAACCTACTACGACACGGGGGTGTGGGTGGAAGGTGATGATCACGCTCTCCCCATCGATCCCCGCAGCTGTGGATCGTAAATGATCAATAATCTGCCGATGCCCGAGGTGCACACCGTCGAAGGTGCCGATGGTGATCACGGCATTTCGGAATGCCGGCAACTGGCTGATGTCTGTGTGAACCTGCATCATGGGGGTGCAAAACTAATCCAAATTGGCCAATGGGGGAATTCATGCAAGCCTTGCTTCATGGGAAATTCAGCCGGTTAAGTTAGATTTGCCTGAATAATAGATTATGAGTCTGTACAGTCAGCGCGGGGTTTCCGCCCAGAAAGAAGAAGTGCATGCCGCGATTGGCAAACTGGATCAGGGCCTTTATCCTTACGCTTTCTGTAAAGTGTATCCCGATCATCTGGGAGGTGATGCGGACTGGGTCAACATCATGCATGCTGATGGTGCTGGCACCAAAAGTATACTCGCTTATCTGTACTGGAAGGAGACTGGTGATATCAATGTGTGGAAAGGTATCGCTCAGGATGCCGTCGTGATGAATCTGGACGATCTGCTCTGCATCGGTATCCACGACAACATCATTTTCAGTTCCACGATAGATCGTAACAAATCAAGGATACCAGGGGAGGTGCTCAAAGCCGTGATAGACGGGACCCAGGAACTTTTCGACCGACTCTCTGCAGCAGGTGTACATATACGTTATCTGGGTGGTGAAACTGCGGACGTAGGTGATGTAGTGCGGACCATTGCCGTTAATGGCACCATGACCGCTCGCTGGCCCCAAAAAAGACTGGTGACCAACGAGAGGATCGCAGCGGGCGATGTCATCGTCGGACTGGCCAGCTATGGCAAGGCATTGTATGAGGACTTTTGGAACAGCGGCATCGCTAGCAATGGACTGACCAGTGCCCGGCACGATCTGCTTCACAAGCATTACGCCAAAGAATTTCCAGAGACCTACGAATCAAGCCTGTCCGACAAGGTAGTTTATATCGGCCCTTATCGGCTACAGGACCATCTTACGGACGGCCATGACCAGTACACCGCAGGGCAACTACTTTTGAGTCCTACACGGACCTTTGCTCCGGTTTTGAAGGAGATCCTTGAAAGTCATTTTGATGCCGTACATGGATTGATCCACTGCAGCGGCGGCGGGCAGACGAAATGCATGAAGTACCTGCCATCGGATCTGCGTATCGTCAAGGACAATCTGTTTGCACCCCCCCTCGTATTCAGACTGATCCAGCAAGCCAGTGGTGCAGACGACAGGGAGATGTATCAGGTTTTCAATATGGGAACCCGAATGGAGATCTACACTACAGAATCACATGCAGCCGACTTGATCAAGATCTCGGCGAAGTGGGGTGTGGAAGCCCGTGTAATCGGAAGGGTGGAGCACTCTGATAAAAAAGAATTGGTGATCCGCTCCGCATCCGGAGATATACTTTATTGATCCCGGGCCGCTTTTATTTTGGAAGTGATCTCGATCACTCCATATTTTCCCTTACTCCCATATTTATGGATGGCACTATCTCCTTTCAGCACATCGATCCGGTCGATATCCTCCGCCTTGATCTTATTATTCAGATTGTCCGCCGTGGTGCCAGCAGGCAATTCCTTTCCATCCAGAATGAACAGGGCTTGGTTTTTGTAGTTTGGGTCTAAGATGAGGGTCCTATCCCACTCATCTGTATAATATTCCAAAGCTTTCAGGATATCCTTGGCGATGGCCGTCTGATTTTTTTCTTCAAGTAGGAAGGTCAGATCCTTGGGGTTGGTCAAGTAACCGCATTCCAGCAAAACAGCCGGGTAGAGGATATCCGGAGCATCAAGAACCCATACGCCTGGTTTTTCTCTTTTTTTCAGGTCTTTGGCAACCGTGTATGATTGGGACAATCTTTTTCCGAGCAGACTGCCGAGCAGGATGCTCTGCTGCTCCATTTGTCTATTGCGGGCAGAGATATACATCTCCATACCATTGCTCTGGTCGTTTTGTTCAGGTGCCGCATTCATATGAATGGAAATGAATGCATCGGCATGATGACCCAAAGCGAATTCCACACGTTCCTTGACTCCCATGGTGATGTCGTCGTATCGGGTCAGAATGATGTCCAGACTGTCGTTCGAATTCAGGGATTTGATCTTTCTGGCGATGGAGAGGGTCAGGTCTTTTTCCTGTGTGCCTTTGGCGATGTTTACTCCCGCATCCGATCCACCATGGCCTGCGTCTATGACGACCGTAATTTTCCGAACATGTTGCCCGGTTGTATTAATAGAATGAGTAGTATTCGGCCTCAACGTGAAGGCTGCGGCGATCAACAAAATAATCGGCAGGGTCATCCAGCGGCCGATGTGACCGGTTTTGCAGGAATGATTTTTCATGAGCATGCGGACTCGTCTTTTTATGGGTGATTGAAAAAATGAGCTGGTGAGGTCGAGAGGATGGCCGGGGTAGGCTGCTTGCAGGACCATGGCGGCAAATGACGCAGTGTCCTGTCCCGGAAATGAACTTTCGTCAGCGATGAATTCATGCACCATGCCCAGCTCGCGGCGGATGAGCCAGAGGAAAGGCACGGGCCAGAACACCACAAGGGATGCATTGAGGAAGAGTTTGTCCAGACTGTGTCCTTCACGTACATGCACCTTCTCATGCTCCAGCACTTGGCGGGCAGCGGGTTCGTGTAAGTCCAGGTGTTCGTTCCAAAATATGTATCGGAACAGGGTGAAGGGTGACTGTGCATCTGTGGTGCTCACGATCGTGAATCCATCCACTTTTTTCAAATTCGCCTGGTGGACCTGTGCAGTCAATCTTAAGTATGGGTAGATTAGGCGCACCATCAGGATGATGGAAAAGGCCATATAGGCCAGCGAGAGCCAGGAGATGGTCGAACCTGTTCCCGCGATCGAAGCCTCCTCGATGAAATGTTCGTTGTCATTGACCACTTGGAGCAATTGCACCCATTGAGTGGAGCCAGAATTGCTCTGGCTTTCCCATGGGAAGCTGAAACGCAGAAGCGGGATCACCATGGAAACTGTTGTGGCTGCCAGCAAGAAGAAGCGATTCCATCGGTGGTGCGGCTTGTCGCGCAACGCGAGCAGGTAATATCCGAAAAGGATGCCCGAGCAAAGCATCACCTTGACGAGATACGAGTAGAAGACGATCATTTTCTGCCTTTTTTGAGTTGTTGGAGAAGCAATTCAAGGTCCTCGACGCTCAGACTGTTCTCTTTGACCATGAAGGATACGGCATTGCTGAAGGACCCTTCGAAATATCCTTTCACCAGACTTTTCATGGTGAGCTTGGAATAAGCATCCTTGCTGATCAGGGGATGGTACTGGTGTGTGCGACCAAAAACGCGGATGCCCACGAATTCCTTTTCGACCAGGATCTTCACGATGGTGGCCACCGTGTTCTGGTGCGGTTTTGGGTCGGGCATCTCATCCACGATCTCGCGGAGGAAGGCGCGGTCCAGTTTCCAGATCGCCTGCATGATCTGCTCTTCGGCCTTGGTGAGAGTCTTGATGATGGACATGTTCTTTTGTTATGCAGCAAACCTAAAACTAAAATTTTAGTTAATCAACTATATTTTTAGTTTTATGAAAATTTTGGAGACGTAAATCAGAAATGGAGAAGGGCGTTGGCTGTTGTCAGCCTGATTCGCGTTACCTTTGAAACTACAATCCGATCGATCCATGGCTGAGTACATTCTGGAATTGAAGCATGCCAATATCTACCAGGGAAAGTCCCTGATCCTCAGTGATGTCAATATTGGAGTGGAAAAAGGCGAGTTCGTATATCTAGTGGGCAAGACCGGCACCGGCAAGTCAAGTCTGCTCAAAACGCTTTACGGGGAATTGACACTCACGGAAGGTGAAGGTCAGGTGGTCGGTTTCAATCTCAAAGACCTGACCTGGAAGACGGTTCCCTTCCTGAGGCGAAATATCGGGATTGTATTCCAGGAATTCCAGTTGCTGACCGATCGAAGCGTGCATGAGAACCTCAAGTTCGTGCTGAATGCCATAGGGTGGAAGGACGAGAAACTGATTGAAGAGAAGATCGGTGATGTGTTGGGCAAGGTGGGTCTGAAAACAAAAGGTTTCAAATTCCCTTTCGAACTCTCGGGGGGTGAGCAACAGCGGGTGGACATTGCCCGGGCACTTTTGAATTCCCCCAAACTTATTCTGGCCGACGAACCTACTGGCAATCTCGATCCGGAAACCAGCGATGAGATCATGAATCTGTTGTTCCAGATTTGCAGGGATTACCATGCCACCATCGTCATGGCTACACATGATTACATGGTCATCAACAAATTTCCTGCGCGGACCATCAAGACGGAACAGGGCAAGGTGTGGGACAACGCTAGTATAGCCAGTTGATGAGTTGCCGGGCATGTCCCTCGTTATCGTAGTAGTTCTGCAAAAGACCCGATCGCAATTCCACTTCCTCTTCTGAAAAGGATCTCCTGAATAATTGCATGATGACAGATTGGAAACCTGCCGCATTCTCTGTGAGGTGACAGGCTGATTCGAGCCTGCTATCCTTTACCATGGCTTGATTTGCCACGACGTGCCTTCCGCAAAATACGGCATTCAATAATTTGAATTTTATGCCCGTCGTAGTAAAAGAAGGCAGTACATGGATCTGTGCCTTGCGAATGAGATCCTGCATTTCCGCTGCGGTAGGGTTGGAGACTATACAGGTATGTTGCCAGCGGTGGGCGAGTTTGATCAGTTTTGGAGATGGGTTCTTTCCTGCGATCACCAGCGGGACATCCATTTTGGCGAATACTTTTTCCAGCAGCCATCTGGCTGAACGGTCATTCTCCGCTACGGAAAGATTTCCATGGAAGAGGCAGAACGATCCCGTTCCTTCCAGGCAAAGCGGTATTTCCCATCCAACGAATGGCGGGAGTTCAAAAACCTTTTGGGCACCCAGCACTTCCCTGCAATGCCGTGTCTCCTGGACAGATATGCAAGCAACCGGATAATTGGGGATCAGGGTCTTCTCATACGACTGCAACTTCATGCTTTCCGTACGATAATATAACTTCTGCAAGATGGAACGGGTTTGCCTGCTTTGCTGAGCATAATACTCATTTTCCTTATTATGTAGTCGGATGACTATTTTTCGACCAGGCCATTTCTGTGCGTGTAGTGGGAATGTGGTATGTATGCCTTCGAACAATATGGGGTGTGTATCGGCTTGGAGCCTGTTGATGAGATCGGCGGATCGCCGGGAACGCACGATGTTTGGCAAGGAGGAAAACAACTGCCAGTTGGATCGGTCCCGTTCATAGTAGTGGATGGATCTGCAAAACTGTTCCAATTCCAATGGTCTTCCACGACCGTAGGTGAAACAGTGCAGATGAATCATGATCTCGGACTTGTGCAGCGACTTCAACTTATAAAACATCTCCATGGCTCCGCCATAATCCGGTGGGTAGGGTACGTCGAGGCAAACGATGTGTAAATGTTTTTCCAATCAGTTCAAAATTCGGTCATAAAAATTCAGGAGAGCGGTTTCCTCCACCCCCCAGTTGAGTACTGCCGCTGCGGACCTGCAATGATCACGCAGTCTTTTGTATAAAACCTCGTCGTGGATCAATTTGTTCAGTGCTTCCGCCAGATGCTTTGGGGAAAGGTCGTCCACCAACAAAGCGACTTCATGAAGCTCGTTGATTTCCCTGTAGGCAGGAAAATCCACGCAGACCTGCGGGACACCGGCTTGAATATAATCGAAGAAACGATTGGCCATGGAATAGTAATTGCTCAAGCCCTTGTTCTCGAAAAGAGTGATACCTGCCCTAGCCCGGGGCGTCATGGTGGCTAGTTCATCAGGGGCCATTTTCCCTTTGAATATGATTTTTTGTTCAAGGCCAAGAAGATTTACCATTGCTTTGGCTTGTTCCAGAAAATTGCCATCGCCATAAATATGCAGGGGCAGATCCACCCACTGCATTGCAGGGATTAGTGTTTCGAAAGATCTTCCTTCATTCACGGCACCCTGATAGATGATGAAACCTCCATTCCCCGATGATTCCGGAAAAGGGTTGCTGCGGGAAAGATTACGGATGACAGGATACTCTACGCCATATTCTTTTTTGAAGATCTCAGCGATCGGAAGGCTTACCGTATATCCATCGGGGAATCGGGGAACGGTGAATCTCTCTATCGCCTTCCATATCCTATATATGGCCGGGCGTGATACCACTTCCTTCATTTCACAGAACAATTCGTGGGCATCATAAACTCTTTTTTTGCGTTTCAATCCTGAAGCTAGCCAGCAGGGCAGGATGGTGTCCAGGTCTATTGCACAAACGAGATCCCATGATCGGAAAAGCAGAAAAATAAAAAGCCTTGCATTGTATTCGGCATAGGAAAGGGGGCCTGACTTGATCAGGCATCTTAGTCTTATCTGGTTGAATGTCCTAGGCAACAGACCGGGTGACACACTCCCTTCTCTACCAATGAGCGTAACCTCATGGCCTTTTTGCTGAAGGCTGGTGCAGATCCGGATCATCCGTTGATCATAAACGAGATCATTGGTGACCGTAAAACAAAGTTTGCTCAAAAGAGGCAGATTTTTGTGAAGGTATAAGTTTCACCTCATCCAAACGGACGATGCAGAAAGCGATGAGCCGGTCAGTATCGGTGGGAATGTATAATTTTGGGCAAATAATCTGCCATGTCGATGACGCCCGAAGTCCCTAATGGAACTAGTTTAAGCTATCGTCGCCCTACCTTGCTCCGGGTGCTTTGCATCCTTACATTCGTTGCCGGTGGCATGGGTTTTCTGGATGGTATCCGCACTTATGTGAACGCAGACGTATTTTCAGGAATAGTAGACCAGTCCTTGTTGCAAGCCAGAGAAAAAATGAACGAGGAAGTGAAGGGAGATGCACGAGCTGAAAGGGTAGTGGAGTCGCTCATGAGCCACTCTGCTGCATTTTCGGAACCCGCAAATCTGAAAAAGTCCTCCCTGTTCAAGATTCTTGCGAACCTGATCGCTTTGGTCGGGGCATACCTGATGTTCAAGTTGCGACGATCGGGGTACTGGGTTTATCTGTGTAGCTCCTTGGTTTCGATTGTTAGTCCACTTGCCGTTTATGGTGTCCATAATTTATTAGCCGTGTCCATTGCCGTTATCCTGACCATCATCGGAGTCGTACTGGCGGGTCTTTATGCCTTGAATATCAAGCATATGGAATAATAGGGCATCCTCATGAATGAGCTGGAAAAACCGGATTGACCCTTTTTATTTGAAATAAAAGTCATACCTTTGCACCCTATAATTTGAGATGTAAAAACTGGATGACCTAAAAAAAAATTGAGATGTCAACGTTAACAACGGAAAAAAAAGCAAGGATCTTCGCAGAATTCGGCGGAAATGCCAAGAACACGGGTTCGATTGAAGGCCAGATTGCCAAGCTTACCGAGGAGATCAAGCATATCTCCGGCCACATGCAAAAAAACAAGAAAGATTTCTCCACCAATCGTGGGCTGATTGCCAAAGTTGGACACCGCAAAAGCCTGCTCTCTTACCTCAGCAAGCACAACCTCGAAGGGTACCGTGCCCTGATCGAGAAGCTCGGTCTGAGGAAATAAAATAACTATACTGAACGATTCCCAACTCATCAGGTTGGGAATTGTTTTTTGTTCCCCCTTTAAAAAAGCATGCCATGCTTCAGCAACCTATTCAAGTGTCATTCGACCTCGGCAACGGCCGGGAAGTCATAGTAGAAACCGGAAGGCTCGCTCGTCAGGCCGATGGATCCGTAACGGTGCGTCAGGGTAAGAATATCATTTTGGCAACCGTTTGTGCCAATAAAGAACCCAAGGAAGGGCAGGATTTTTTCCCGCTTTCCGTGGATTATATGGAGAAGTTCTCCTCTGCAGGTCGTATTCCCGGGTCTTTCTTCAAAAGGGAAGGCCGACTCAGCGACTCGGAGATTCTCATCAGCCGTCTCATTGACCGAGCCCTTCGTCCTCTTTTCCCTGAAGATTATTTGTGCGACGTGCAGGTGATTATTTCGCTGGTATCTTCCGATCCTGAGATCATGCCTGATTCTCTGGCCTGTCTGGCGGCTTCTGCCGCTCTGGCTGTCTCCGATATTCCCATCAAGGAGATCATTTCCGAAGTAAGGGTGGCCCGTGTTGACGGTGCATTTGTTGTGAACCCCACTCGTAGCGAACTGGCAAAGGCCGATATGGAATTCATGGTAGGTGCCACTGAAAAGAACCTGATGATGGTGGAAGGCGAATCCCGTGAATGCAGCGAAGAGGAATTCATTAAGGCGCTTGAGGTTGCACACGATGCCATCCGTAAACAGATCAAAGCGCAGGAAGAACTCCGGGCCAAGGTCGGCGTCAAAGGTAAAAGGGATTATCCCAAGCCTCCTCAGAATGAGGAACTGATGAACAAAGTATTTGCTTTTGCAAAGGATAAAGTTTATTCCATTTCGAAATCCTCATCTGCCAAAAATGAACGTAGCGCCGCATATGATGCGGTGAAGCAGGAGTTGATTGCTTCCTTCGGAGGTGAATTGGCCGATGCCGACAAGAAGTTGGTCAAGAAATATTACGAGGACCTCAAATGGGAAGTAGTTCGTGACATGATCCTGGACGACAGGATCCGTCTTGATGGAAGAAAACTGGATGTGGTCCGCCCCCTGAATATGGAAGTGGACGTATTGCCCTCTCCTCACGGCGCTGCCCTGTTCACTCGCGGTGAGACACAGTCACTTACTACGGTTACCTTAGGTACTCCTTTAGACGAACTGCTTGTTGAAAGCGCGGCAGTTTCCAATTATACCAAGTTCATCCTGCATTATAATTTCCCTCCCTATTCCACGGGTGAGGTGAAGTTCTTACGTGGCCCTGGTCGACGTGAGGTAGGACATGGTAATTTGGCCCTTCGCTCCCTGAAGCAGATGATGCCAGGAAACGATTATCCTTACACGGTAAGGGTGGTGAGCGATATCCTTGAGTCCAACGGATCGTCTTCCATGGCTACCGTTTGTGCTGGATCCCTTGCATTGATGGATGCCGGTGTTCCCATTCCAAAACACGTTGGCGGAGTGGCGATGGGCCTTATCACCCGTCCAAAAGATGGTAAGTATGCGATTCTCACGGATATATTGGGTGACGAGGACCATCTGGGAGACATGGATTTCAAGGTCACTGGAACACGTGACGGTATCTGTGGTATACAGATGGACATCAAGATAGATGGATTAAGTATGGAAACCATGCGTGAGGCGCTTGAGCAGGCACGCAAAGGCAGGCTACATATACTCGATGCCATGTATGAGGCCATGCCTGCGGCAAGGCCCGAAGTCAAGCCGCATTCGCCGCGGATGGTCAAGCTATTCATAGACAAAGAATTCATCGGTGCAGTCATCGGGCCACAAGGCAAGATCATCCAGGAGATCCAGCGCGAAACTGGGGCTACCATCAATATCGAGGAGGTGGGCAATCAGGGCGAGGTCAGCATCTTCAGCCCTGCGAAAGAAGGATTGGACAAGGCTGTGGCCTGGATCAAGGGAATTGTTGCCATGCCTGAGGTGGATGAGGTTTACGATGCCAAAGTCAAATCCATCATGCCTTATGGTGCATTCGTTGAATTCCTTCCCGGAAAGCAAGGACTCCTGCATATCAGTGAGGTCAGTTGGAAGAGGCTCGAAACTCTTGAAGGGGTAATGAAAGAAGGAGATGATGTGAAGGTCAAACTCATAGGTGTTGATCATAAGACGGGAAAATTCAAACTCAGCAGGAAGGTGCTCATACCCAAGCCTGATTTCAACCCTGATGGTGGAAAGCCGCAAGGCGGACGCCAGCCGGAATAAATCTTAATCAAGCCACCTCCGGGTGGCTTTTTTCATTCATAGTTAAGTTATGGCCAAAGAATACATCAGGGTCAAGATGGAAACCGCGGATGCCGCTCAAGCGGAAATGCTCATCGCATGGTTATCGGAAGTGGGCTATCACGGATTTGAAGAGGAGGATGGAAGCCTGACTGCTTTTATGGAAAGTTTCGAATTTGATGAAAAAGTTCTTCATTCCATTATTCAAGTAAATGATATAAAGTATTCATTATCATATGAAAAAGAAATAAATTGGAATGAAATATGGGAGTCTTCATTCGAGCCGGTTACCATTCCAGGGTTTGTTTCTGTTCGGGCTCATTTTCATTCCCCAGTAAAAGGAGTGGAGCATGAGATCATCATCACTCCAAAGATGAGTTTTGGAACCGGTCATCATGCAACTACACACCTCATGATGCAAAGGATGCAAAAAATCAATATGGTCGGTAAAAAGGTACTCGACTTTGGAACAGGCACAGGAATTTTGGCCATCCTTGCTGAAAAATCAGGGGCACTCTCCGTGGATGCCATTGATAATGACCCTCAATGCATCCTGAGTTCGGAGGAAAATATTCGGGACAATGGATGCCATAATATAAGGTTATGGCAATATGATAGGGTTCCGCCAGGACACTATGATATCATTCTGGCTAATATAAATAAGCATATTCTGATGGAATCGGCGGAACGCCTTGCTGAAAGCCTGAGTCCAAATGGTATATTGATTATCAGTGGATTATTGATGGAAGATGAGCATGATATCTGCAGTTGTTACCAGAAGTGGCTGGATCTCCCTGATGGCCGGGCATGGGAAAATAATTGGCTCTGTCTAACGTTTACCAGATGAATTGACAATTAACCGGTTATAAGGAAAAGGTTTAGCTTGAATTGGTTATATTTGTTTTGATTGTTTCAGTCCCGGAAAATGAAAGAAGTTGCACTTGTCATATTGGCTTACCTGATCGGCAGCATTCCCACTTCGGTGTGGATCAGCAGGTCCATGTTCCGGATCGATATTCGGGATTATGGTAGTGGTAATGCCGGTGCTACCAATACTTTTCGGGTTCTTGGTTCCAAGTGGGGGTCGGTAGTCATGCTGATAGACCTTGTCAAGGGTCTGATTGCCGTAAAACTGGCTTTCATTCTTCCTTTTTATGCTGAAAATGATTTTGCCCGTACTAATTTCCAGATTGGTTTGGGGTTGGCGGCAGTTTTAGGTCATATTTTTCCCATTTGGGCAGATTTTAGAGGTGGAAAAGGCGTTGCCACGCTTCTGGGTCTGGTTATGGGCATCTCGCCGATCTCCGCTCTGAGTTGCGTGGCCGTATTCCTACTGGTTCTATATCTGACTCGTTTTGTTTCCCTGAGTTCGATATTAGCCAGTATGGCTTTCCCTATTTTCATTCTGGTCATATACAATGTTCATAATCCTACGTACCGGATCTTCGCGATCGCAGTTGCACTATTGGTGATTCTCACCCATCAGAAAAATATAAGCAGACTGTTAACCGGAAGTGAAAGCAAAGCTCCCATTCTCCGCTACAGGGACCGTCGAAAGGGTCGCGATTTGGATTGAACACCCCCCGATTCAACAACCTGATCGAATTTCTCCTGACCTTCTTTTATGCGTGACTAGATGTTCAACTCGTGTATCCTGATTCCACATTCGTTTGAAGGATGGTATCGAAGTGGGAGGCTTTTCACCCTTTCTTAACTATTTGAAATCGATTCCGGTAAGGATTGGTACGTGCATTGCATTATAATCATAAAACCCGCTATGAGGGATTTAGTATTGTTCATATTGATTTCAGTATCTGTAGCTTCATGCCAGAAAAATGTTGTTACGGGGCGCAGCCAACTCCTGCTTGTCGACGAAGTTGAATTGCAAAAGTTGTCTCTTCAGCAATATCATGATTTCCTGTCCAAGAATAAGATTGTAGGGCCGGGCTTCAGTACAGATCAGGCTCGGGTGGAGCGTGTAGGCAAGCGACTGGCCCATGCTATCGGAGTTTATTATACGAATCAGGGTAAGCCTGAAGTGGTCAAGGATTTTCACTGGGAATTCAATCTGGTGGAGAATAAGGAGGCCAATGCCTGGTGCATGCCTGGGGGTAAGGTGGTTGTCTATACTGGGCTTTTGCCCATTGCTTCCAACGATGATGCTTTGGCCGTAGTCATGGGTCATGAGATCGCGCATGCATTGGCTGATCATGGGAATGAGCGGATGAGTCAGGCCATGTTGCAGCAATTGGGAGGTGAGGCACTTTCCGTAGCCTTAATCAATAAACCTGGCTTGACCCGGGATCTTTTTCTACAAGCATATGGAGTTGGCTCCACTTTAGGGGGGACCCTGCCTTTCAGCAGGAAGCAAGAATTAGAGGCTGACAGATACGGGTTGATCATGGCTGCTCTTGCAGGCTATGATCCTAGCGAAGCGGTTGTTTTCTGGCAGGCCATGGCTAAACATGCTGAAGGAAGGTCATCCCCGGAATGGTTGAGCACTCACCCATCAGATGAGAAGCGAATTGAGCAGGTTAGAATATATGTAGTAGAGGCAAAAAAGTATTATAATCCTAAAAATCAATGATTTAGGTAGCATACCAGCCATTTCACTACAGCTAACGGCTATTTTGCTCAGGAAATTAAGCCGAAAGCTGCTTCAACTTAAAGGAAAACCGTAACTTTACCGCTCATCCTTAATCTTGTTGAAGCATGTCGCAAACCTTGTTTGAAAAACTTCAACTTCTTGAAGAAAAGAATCTCTTGATCCAGGGTATTCCCTCCTCCATTGAGAAACAATTTACCAAGCTTTCTTTTGCTAAAAACGTGACACCGTTGCTGAAATCGAGGAAGATCGATTTTGCACTGGTTTTTGCCATCAACCAGAATCAACTCACCTCCATCATGCAGGATGTGCTTCCGGCGTTGAACGAAGAGGGGAAGTTGTGGGTGGCCTATCCTAAAACCAGTTCTAAGATCGTCAGTGATCTGAACCGCGACAGCAGTTGGAATTGCCTTCGGACCCTGGGTTATGAGCAACATACCGAGGTCACCATAGACAATGTCTGGACGGCAATACGCTTCCATCGGATGGGTATCCCGCTAAGGGATCTGAACCCCCGCCTTGCCCTTACAGATGCAGCCTTGCCCGTGGCAGCACCGCTGAAGCCTATCGGATCGGGGAAGGCTGAACGTTTGGAAAAGATACCAGGCAGAATATAAAAGTCCTTGAACCGTATATAAAAGAGGATCGCTTGTAAAAAGCGATCTTTTTTTTATTTCTTTTTCTTAAAAAAAGTGGGTTGGAAAAAGGGGGTAAAGGGCTTCCAAACGAATGTGTATCTGCTATATCTTACTGGTGGGAAATCAGTCCCTTCACCTAAGTATCACCGTGCCGATCTGACGGGTGAGTTCCATTTCCAGAACTTTGAGGTGCTTATGGGTTTGCAACAGCATCATCATATCCTTATCTGAAACCTGCCCTTTTTCTAAATCTCGTTGGTTCTCGTTGATGAGTCTCTTTATTTTTCGGAGTTTGAGGTAATTCAAACTGGAGTATACTTCCTGTCTGTACAGTTCATCTCTGGTGGGCATAGGTCCGTCAAAATGCGCTTTCCAGTTCGGACTCAGCTCATGCGGGGAATCCATGAGAGATACTGCAATCTGATTGAGTCCATGATCCTCATGATAAAGAAAACTTCGGGCCGTTGGTTCCAGTCCCTGAAGATATAAGTTCCGATAGGCTTGCAGCAAGTGGACCAGTTCCCTGTTATCGAATAGATCTTCCAGGGCATTTACCTCCATCTCCCGGAATACGTGTTCTGCAACCGTTGCATTTTCATCCCAAGGCTTCAGGCCGAACTCCAGCAAGGCCCTTAAAGTTCCCCTTTCATGCTGCTCGTCCCTGGACACCAATTCGAGCAGGTCATCGCTTGGAGTGGGTGAAGGGTCTAAAGCTGGTGTTGAGGTCTCCCTCAATTGTTTCTTTTCTTCTTTCCCTATCCTTTCCCGAATGAATTTATTCACCAGAGCGGTTAGTCCGGCCTCATCGATCTTCATCAATTCGGCGCATCTTTGTATATAGTCTTGTTGGCGGGTGAAATCCTCGGCTTTATTTAGTCTCGAGATGGATTCAGCGATCTGGTTGACGAGGGAAGCGCGTTTGGTGCTGTCGTTCCCGGCATCCTGCAACATGGCTTCCAGTTGGAAAAGGATCACATCTTTTTTGTGTGAATCCACGAAGTCCCGGAACGCGGTCATGCCCACCTTGTTGACATAGCTATCAGGATCTTCCTTGTCGGGTATCAGAACAAGCCTCACTTGTAACCCTTCCTCAAGGGCGAGGTCCAATCCGCGCAGGGCAGCCTTCACGCCTGCAGAATCCCCATCATAGATGATGGTCAGATTATTGGTGTATTTACGGATTAGTCGTAATTGATCCACGGTCAATGATGTGCCACCTGAGGCCACTACATTTTCGATCCCTGCCTGGTGCAGGGAGATCACGTCTGTATATCCTTCAACGAGCAGGCATTCATCCTGTTTGTCAATCGCGTGACGTGCAAAATAGGAGCCATAGAGGATCCTGCTCTTTATATAGATCTCATTCTCCGGGGTGTTGATGTATTTGGGGGCACGATCGTTGTTCCGTATGAGTCGGGCTCCAAAACCGAGTACCTTGCCACTCTGGTTATGTACAGGGAAGATGATACGTCCCCTGTAGTTGTCCACGGGTTGCCCATCCCGGAGAACGACCAATCCGCTCTTCTGTAACAATTCCGTATTGTATTGAGCAGCGATAGCGGCTTTGGCGAAGGCATCGCGTTGTTCGGGATCGTAACCCAACTGGAATTTCCTGATGATCTCTTCTCGAAAGCCGCGTTCCTTGAGGTAGCTGAGTCCAACGCTCTGTCCTTCCTCGGTTTCGAAGAGGGAATTGCTGAAAAATTGTTGGGCGAAGCCATTCAGTATATAAAGACTGTCCGCCACCTGTTGCAGCTGACGGAATTCCGGACTGGTGGCGGTTTCCTCCACCTCCACATTATACTTGTTGGCCAACCAGCGAAGGGACTCAACATAGGAGTACTTTTCGTGCTCCATGAGGAAACTGATGGTATTACCACTTCGTCCGCAACCGAAACATTTATAGATCTCCTTGGCCGGCGAGACGGTGAAGGAGGGGGTCTTCTCATTGTGGAATGGACAGAGTCCGAGATAGCTGGTACCTCTTTTTTTGAGTTTGACGAACCCTCCGACAATCTCCACGATATCGATACGGCTCAGGATCTGCTGTATGGTCTCTTGAGTGATCACTGTTCCAGTTGAACCCGGTAAATTACGAAAAAAGGAGGCAGCAAGAGGGTCTTAGGATCAATTAAAGAAGGCTTCATCAATGAAGAACCACCCTTTTTCTTTTTTACCCGGATGCCATTGCGGCAGGTTTGGAAGTGGGGTTGCCCTTACTTCGATATACTGGTATGAGCCGGGTTTAAGTGGTATGCGCCAAGGTACCATTCGAGTGTCTTCCTGTTTTGTCGGCTGAACCGGGATCAATTTGCCAATTGTAGTAAGGTGGTCGGGGTCGGATCCTCCTTTGACCTCGATGGTGGCGGGTGGGAAAAGATAAGCGCCAGTATTCACCTGTGAACTGAGAATGACCTCCTTAAACATTTTCGTGCCATCAAAAGTGAAAGCTGCCACAAGAGGTCTTTCCCGGAAGCCAAGCCAGTTGATGGCCAGGTTGTTCACATCTCCCTTCAGTCCATCAGTCAAACTGGCCTCTTTGTTGGCCAAATATTTTGATTCGGGTAGGCTGAGTAGACTTGCTGATTGTGGCGGGATGCCAGCAGTGTAGAGCGTGATCGTAGTTATACCGCTGGCATTCCATCCCTCCCTGACCGCCAAAGCTTTTATGGTGGTGAGCTCATTGATGGGAATGGGTGATTTGTATTCCGTTGAATGTGCACTGTCGGGTGTACTGCCATCCAAAGTATACCGGATGGTCACCCCCGGCATGGGATGTCTTAATCCAAAGGTCTGGCCAGGCGCCAATACCGACACATCGCCCGCAGCCATAGGCGGGGTCAGTTGCAGATGCTCCGATTCATCCGGAACATAGCCGCTGTACCACCTGATTCCAGGATTTTTCTTTTCGAGTGCGGTGATCTCCAATGCACTTGCAGAAGTATTCCATGCCACGACCTCGTTCAGGGAAGGGAAGCCAGTCAAAACTTCCAAAGAGGTTGTAGTGATTTTTGAAGACGAAAGGGATATCGAACGAAGTTTGGTGCAGGATTTCAATACACCAAGGGTTTTGCCCGTGATGTCAGACCCATTGAGCAACAATTTTTCCAGATTGGGGAATGTAGATATCCTGGTCAACTCCTCGTCCTTCACCGGCATGGCAGAAAGATTGAGATAAACCACTTGCATGCGAATGGGCTCCAATTCCTCCAGCATTTTGGGTTGATAGAGTTGCCTGATGAAGAATTGAACTGACAATGCGGGTGAGTGTATGGCGATGGGTTGGATATTCCGCGTTGGGCCATTCAGTTTGCTCACGATGGTGGCATCGGCTTCCTTGAAATCATAAGTCACTGAATCTTTCCCTGCAATCTGGTGTTGTTTGGCCCATGCCATGGCTTCTCCTCTGAAACTGTCGGTAACAGCGTAGTCCCGGAAGCGGCGCGACAAACTGGCTCCGGAAAGTACCCAGTCATGCAAGAGGCTCAGTTCTTCCGGACTCAACTGAGGTCGGTCCACCGGGGGCATGTGTTTCCTGTCGTCTGTGCCCAGCAGGAGCCGTTGGATCATCAGACTCTTATCAGGATCACCAGATACCCAAGCCGGCCCGCTTTTACCGCCCTTCAGGAAACGAGTTTGTTCCGTCATGACGAAGCCGCCTTTTGCTCGTTGTGCATTGTGGCAAGAGTAGCATTTGGAAGCCAAAATCGGATCTACAACTGCAGTAAATACAGCGCTGCTGTCGGTGACTTTGATCTTTTGAGCGGGTTGATCTCTTGTCAAAGGTGCCGTGATGAATCCTTCGCCGTGTGTCAATATAGATCCATAATGTGATCCGGCGAAAAGGCTGAGCAGGGTTATTGAAGCGGCGATATGAAAGGAGGTTCGTGAAAAATGCGCGCGCGTATAAACTAACAGCAATATATAACCGAAAATGGTGGTCGTAATGCCGGTCATTCTGTGTTGGCGCAGGATCGCCGCGTCATATCCACCTTCAACGGAAAGAAAGAGTCCGGAAAGTGCGGAAAGTGCGCAGAAGAGCACTGCAAACAAGAGTAGGATCTCCAGAGATTCATGCACCTCTTTTGGTGTGCCTTTCCGGTGCAGAAAGAAGTACACGGGCCAGATGGCTACGATCAGTACAACGGGGAAATGAAGATAGAGTGGATGCATCCGTCCCGTGACCTGCAGCCAGGTAGGTAGGGAAAGATGATCGCGGAACAGCGAAAGGAATACCAGCAGGATGATCAGTGTGAAATCGATATTGTTCAGGAACTGCCGGAGCGTCTTCATGTCCATTTTTGAAGGGATGGGGGTTGGTTCGATCAGGCTATGAGACCGGGCAGTACTTGCCCTTCCACATCGGTGAGCCGGTAACGGCGCCCCAAATGACGGTAGGTGAGTTTCTCATGGTCTATGCCCAGCAGGTGCAGTAGCGTGGCATGGAAGTCATGCACGCTCACGGGGTCCTTCACGATGTTGTAACCGAATTCATCGGTCTCCCCATACACTTGGCCTCCTTTGATCCCACCTCCTGCTGCCCAGATGCTGAAGCAGCGAGGGTGGTGATCTCTCCCGTAGTTATCCTTGGAGAGGGTTCCCTGGCAATAGTTCGTGCGTCCGAATTCTCCCCCCCAGATGACCAGAGTCTCATCGAACAGCCCTCTTTGTTTGAGATCGGTGATGAGTGCCGCGGAAGCCCTGTCGACATCCTTGGCCTGCAGGGGAAGGTCTCCGACCATATTGCCATGTTGATCCCAACCCTGATGATAAAGCTGCACGAAACGCACTCCGGCTTCGGAGAGTTTTCTGGCTAGAAGACAATTCGCTGCATAGGTTCCCGGAACCAGGCAATCCGGTCCGTACATCTTCACGATATGGTCCGGTTCACGACTGAGGTCGGTCAGTTCCGGAACCGCAGTTTGCATACGATAGGACATTTCATATTGTCTGATGCGGGCCAGGGTTTCGGGGTCACCAAAATCTTCGAATCCCATGGTGTTGAGTTTCGACAATTGGTCGAGCATGTTCCTCCGGTCCATTTTTTCCTGTCCGTCCGGGTTGTTCAGGTAAAGGACGGGATCATGCCCACTGCTGAAGACTACACCTTGGTGAGTGCTGTCTAAGAATCCGTTAGACCAGAGTTTGGAGTAAACGCCCTGTCCATTGCCTTTGCCTTTTGAGAGGAGCACACAATAGGCCGGTAAATTCTTGTTCTCACTGCCGAGACCATAACTGAGCCAGGCGCCCATGCTGGGACGGTTGCCTTGTTGGG
This sequence comes from uncultured bacterium, assembly GCA_903826405.1. GTDB lineage: Bacteria > Bacteroidota > Bacteroidia > Chitinophagales > Chitinophagaceae > Pollutibacter. The sequence continues at coordinate 85,072 of CAIKEH010000005.1, read as the reverse complement.
CACCTGTCTGGAAAAAGGTGAGTGCCGGATCGTGGTTGATTGCGTCCGTATGAATGGTTTTTATGATGGCGATATCATCGACGATGCGTGCGGTATTGGGGAATAATTCACTTATCCAGGCTCCGGATTGGCCATGCTGCTGGAATTTGAAATAGGAAGCTGCCAGAGGGAATTTATCCTGACTGGCGGTCATCCCGGTCAGACGCTGACCCATCCTGATGGATGCGGGTAGATCCTGACCATGCATCTTCTCCAACATGGGCTTATAATCGAAAAGTTCCAACTGAGACGGAGCACCGTTCTGAAAGAGGTAGATCACTCGCTTTGCTTTGGGGGCGAACTGTGCGAGTCCCAATGGTATGGGCGCATCTTCCTTATTGCCGAGAAGATCGGGTAAGAGCAGGGAGCCAAGGGCAATGCCTCCCAGTCCGAGTCCGACCTTATTGAGGAAGTGACGGCGCGTGACCTGCAAACGAAATTGATTGAAAGGATCTGTCATGTCTATGGTCTTGTCAGGGTTTCGTCCAAATTGAATAAGATCTGTATAGTTTCCATGAGTGCGGCTATACCGCCCCGGTCCTTTTCCTTTGACTGCGGAGATTCTCCATTTTTCAACAAGGCTTCAGCCATTTCCGGTTTCGAACGGAATCGATCGGTCTCTGATGCGAGATATTGCTCCATTTGTTTCAGCTCTTTATCCGTTGGCAGGCGACAGACCACCAGGCGAAAAGCTTTTTTCAATCGGTCTGTCGGGTTGAGGTTTTTATCTTCCATCAGTTTCTGGGACATCACTCGGGCAGCTTCGAGCAGCTGCGGATCGTTCAACTGGACAAGGGCCTGCAGAGGCGTATTAGTCCTCATCCTGCGGACTTCACAGATGTCCCGATTGCCCCCATCGAAAATGAGCATGGATGGGGGTGGGGCTGTTCTTTTGATGAAAGTATATAGTCCACGCCTGTATAGTTTGTCTCCATGGTCTTGTTCGTAACGGGCAAGAATTCCTCGGCCGGAAGTGGATGCTTCCCATATTCCGGCAGGCTGGTATGGTTTCACGCTCGGCCCTCCGATCTCCCGGTTCATCAATCCGCTGCTTGAGAGGGCCTGGTCCCTCACGGTTTCTGCGATCAACCTGGACCTTGCAGATCGGGAAAGCCAGATGTTCTCCGGATCCGTGTTGACTTGTTTCTGGCTTTCTTTTGCGGATTGTTTATAGGTGGAGGATGTCACCAATAGCCGAATCATTCTTTTGATATCCCATCCGTTTTGCATGAAATCGGAAGCCAACCAATCCAGTAGTTCAGGGTGTGAGGGAAGATCTCCCTGCAGCCCGAAATCACCAACGGTTCTGACCAGGCCACGCCCGAAGAATTCCTGCCATAGCCGATTGACGTATACTCGGGCGGTGAGGGGATGTGAGGGATCGAACAGCCATTTTGCAAGCCCAAGACGATTCTTAGCATACTTGCTTGTATCAAAAGGCAGGATCGATCGTGGCGGGGAGAAAGGCATGGTATCCGCCGCCTGGTCATAAACTCCCCGCCTCAAAAGTCGGGTCACCCTTTGTACCGAACTGTCGCGCATGACCATCACCGTAACCCCTCCGGTATCCTTGAGGTTGAGGAATGGAAGTGAGGTTTTTGCTTCCGCGGTCCGGATGAACATATTCGGGGGATCTCCAGGGGAGGCGATGGAAATGTCGCCGTACAAGCCTTTTTCATTCACCTGATTGAAGAAAGCGAAGGTGCTATAATAATCACGTTGTGAAATGGGGTCGTACTTGTGATCATGGCATTTGGCGCATTCCATCGTCATGGCGAGAAAAGCCTTGCTGAAGGTGTTCGTGCGGTCGGAAACATACTCCACTCTGTATTCCTCATCGATCACGCCGCCTTCCTGGGTGATCTTGTGGTTCCTGTTGAAACCGGAGGCAAGGAGTTGCTCGGTAGTGGGAGAGGGCAAGAGGTCACCCGCCAATTGCCAAGTGACGAACTTGTCGTATGGATAATTGGAATTGAAAGCGTGAATGACCCAATCGCGGAATGGCCACATGGTCCTCAGTCCATCGTCCTGGTACCCATGGCTGTCCGCATAGCGGGCCAGGTCCAGCCATCCGGCTGCCATTTTCTCCCCAAATTGTGGGCGGGCAAGCAATTCATCTACTATCTTTTCATAGTTTGACAGGGAAGGATCCTTCAGGTACCGATCCTGAAGTGCGATCTCCGGAGGCAGGCCAGTGAGGTCCAGGCATAATCTGCGAAGTAGCCTCTCCGGGTCAGATTCAGGATTAGGGGATAATCCCTTTTCTTCCATTTTCTTTAACGTGAAGTGGTCGATATCGTTCTGGCACCATCCGTCATTGCCTGTGGATGGCACTGCTGGCTTTTCAGGCTTGATGAATGCCCAATGCTTTTTGTATGTGGCACCCTGGCTTATCCACTTTTTGATGATCTTCACCTCATCGGGAGAAAGAGCGAGGTTGGAGGATGGGGGAGGCATGAGATATGCGGTATCCTCACTGCTGATACGTTGATAAATTTCGGATAATTCAGGACTACCGGCAACGGTCACATGTGCCGATGGGTTGTCTTTGAGCGCGGCATAAAGTCCCTCTTCGGTATCCAGACGAAGCCCCGCTTTACGAGAACGACTGTCCGGACCGTGGCATTTGAAACAGCGGTCTGCAAGTATGGGCCGAACATGATAATTGAAGTCCACTGTCGTCGGAATGCTACCGGCATGGGCACCCCTTAACCGGCCAGTAAGCCAGAATCCGATGCCCAACAAAGCCAGTAAGGAAACCCCAGCGACCCATAGGCGTTTCCTGTTTCCAAGTGTCTGATTTCCTGAGGAATCAATATTGTTTTTTTCCATGGCTTGCGATCAGCATACAATATAATCATTTTGTCCGGTTCATATATCCAAAAACGGGTAAAGTTTGAGGCGCAAACGCTCTAAAAAAATGATCGGAGACATCATTCCTACTGACCAAGGACGGCATGAGAGGATTTTTATGAATGAACATACTGTGGCAGATAAAAGGAATATGTATTCAAACTTATCTCCTCATTGGCAAATCCGCTATTGTTGGAGCCATCCTCCAAATCGAAGTATTTTGCTCGGATGACCTGCCCGGGAGGGTGATCGACAACCTGCAAAAGAGCAGGGCGATGTTGGAAGGCAAGGCAAGTGCAAGTCCTTTGCAAAGGATCATGTTCAAAGTGCCCTTGTTCGATAGGCAAGGATAACCCTTTCCATGCGCGTTCCCTCATCAAGGTACAAGCACAATAGAACCTGGACTTCGATCGCCATGCTGAGATGGGTTTCGAACAACAGCGCAAGTTGGTGCAGGAATACAGCAGGGCTGCCGTATGTCAGGAAATTTGAAGAAATCCGGATCGCGTTTCCACGATCCGGATTGATCAATCGACGCGGAAAGAAATGTTGCAGATTACACCCCAGGTGGTGATCTTGCCTGCCTTCACATGGGCTTTGATGTCTTTCACATAAACGGAGTCCACGTTGCGAACGGTCTTGGAAACTTCTTTCACTGCATTCTTCACAGCGTCGTCGATGCTCTTTTCCGAGCTGGAGATCACTTCGATCACTTTTACAATGGCCATAATTTTTTTTTAAGTTTTAAAGATTCTGCGGATCACCGCAACAGGGATTAAGTTACGATTATCAAAAATCGATTGGCTCCGTTATGGGATTTCGGTACAAGGTTTTGGGACTTTTCATGGATCAGCTTGAACGGATGAATGATCTATGAGGGTTAATTACGGAGTTTGGTGCCGTTCGAATAAAGGAGCGATTTTCTAAGGGGGGCATTTGCAATGGAATCTCTACTTTTAGCATAAGCTGATCAGAAAATTCATCCTGAGCCATGTTCGAATATTCTCGACATTTCCTTCTTGCGATATCTACATTGATCATATTCCAGAGCCAAGCCCAGCCGGGGCAGGCACTCATGAACCGGGAGGATCTCCGGTTCCTGCACGACATGACGAGTGCCGTGATGGATAGTTCGAGGATCTGGCCAGGGCAGGTGATCTCCAGGGATTTCGGACCCAACCGATCGGGGATCACGTTGGTGAGGCCCGGAGGTGGAGGAGCTTATCCCGCTTTCTGGATACGCGATTACGCGATGTCTATAGGAACGGGAATGGTTACGCTAAAAGAGCAAAAGGAGATGCTTTTGTTCACCGCTTCAAAACAATGTGATGAAACATTTCCTACTGCAGGCGGTAAGGTGCCCCTTGGTGCCATCCCAGATCATATCCGTATCGATGACATGGTCCCGATTTTTTTCCCAGGCACCTATGACCCCAAGACGCAAGGAGATGGCAAGTTCGGCGCTCGTCCGCCCTATTGCGACCAATACTATTTCATTCATATGGCGTATGAGTACATAAAAGGGACGAATGATGCAGGTATACTCAGGGAAAGGGTTAATGGCAGGACCTTGATGGACCGTTTGGAAATGGCTTTTTCTCTTCCGGATGCAGGGCCCGAGGGCATCGTTAGAACTGATGATTCTACGCGGGCGGTGGATTTCGGATTTCGTGACGCTGTTCAGATCACAGGGTACCTATGCATGCCTTCCCTTTTGAAGTACGTTGCTGCTCGGGAAATGGCATATTGCCTTGATCTGGTGGGGGAAGCGGGAAGGGCGGATTCCTGTCGACAGATCGCTGTAAAGATCAAGGTGGCCATTCCTGAGTTATTCCAGGATACGCAAGGCATGTTGCGTGCTTCTACGGGGAAAAGCAGGCAATTGGATGTATGGTCAACGGCCTTGGCCATTTTTGAGCATATTTTGGAGGGTTCGGACAGGGCTAGGGCGGCAAAGGCTCTTGGCGAAGCATATTTAAAGGGAAAGCTTTCACATAATGGGAATATCAGACATGTGGCGTTCGGTGATGATTTCAGTGCAGATTCCATGTGGGAATTTTCCTATGCAGCCAAAGGGGAATACCAGAATGGCGGGTATTGGGGCACTCCGGTAGGTTGGGTCTGCTATGCGATCTCTTGGCATGATCCTGCAGCCGCTCGCAGATTGGCTTCTGAATACATTGCCGATCTGCGTGAGCATGATTACAGAAAAGGGCGCACGAACGTTGCACCCGTTGAATGTTTTGCAGAAAATGGAGAGGTACAGAATCCCTTGTATCTCACAACTGTGGCCTGTCCATACATCGTATTCCTCCAGTTCGTCAAATGATGATGAAGGTTTCGATGCACTAGATAAATTGAACACAGGTTGAAGAACCTATGAGAAGATTTTTTAAAACCTTAACACCATCCGCATTATGTTGGATCCCATGAAAGAGGTCAGACACGCCGAGCTCCGGCAATTCGCGAAGGAAATGGAGGAAGTATGCCAACCATCCAGAGTCCGATGGTGTGATGGTTCGCCGGCGGAATATGATGAGCTATGTGAAATGATGGTTGCCAAGGGCACATTCCATCGTCTGCACCCGGATAGATGGCCTCATTCCTTCGCTTGCAATACGGATCCCAGCGATGTCGCCAGGGTGGAAGATCGGACTTACATCTGCAGCAGGAAAAAGGAAGATGCAGGACCGACCAATAACTGGGTAGAACCCCGGGAGATGAAGGTCCGTATGAAGGAATTGTTCCGTGGGGCCATGAAAGGCCGTACTATGTACGTGATCCCTTTCTGTATGGGGCCGTTGGGATCGCCCTTGTCGAAATTTGGCGTGGAGATCACTGATTCGGAATATGTGGTGGTGAACATGCATATCATGACTCGTATAGGAAGATCAGTCATCGATGCATTAGGAGAAGATGGGGATTACATCAAGTGTCTGCATTCCGTTGGAGCCCCACTGGAAGCGGGTCAGAATGATGTGGCCTGGCCCTGCAACCGGGAGACCAAATATATCGTTCATTATCCCGAAGACAGGTCGATCGTTTCCTACGGGTCTGGATACGGAGGAAACGCCTTGCTCGGAAAAAAATGCCTTGCACTGCGCATTGCTTCCGTGATGGCCGCTGAAGAAGGATGGCTTGCGGAACACATGCTCATCATGGGCGTGGAAAGTCCCAAGGGAAAGAAGGAATACATCGCAGCGGCATTCCCCAGTGCTTGTGGCAAGACCAATTTCGCCATGCTGATACCTCCCGCTGAAATGTCGGGATGGAAAGTGACCACAGTGGGTGATGACATCGCCTGGATCAAGCCGGGTAAGGATGGCGGCCTTTACGCCATCAATCCTGAATATGGCTATTTCGGAGTGGCACCAGGTACCAATGCCAGAACCAATCCCAATGCGATGGCGACCATCAGGAGCAATGCCATCTTCACAAACGTGGGTGTAACTCCAGAAGGGGATGTATGGTGGGAAGGTTTAACAGATGAAGTTCCGAAGGACGTGATCGACTGGCATGGGTCTCCATACGATCCGAAAAAAGGTGGAACTGTAGCACATCCCAATGCCCGTTTCACCGCCCCAGCGCGCCAGAACCCCTGCATAGATGCAGATTGGGAAAATCCGGAAGGGGTTCCCATCAGCGCATTCGTTTTCGGGGGCCGCAGAAGTAATACGGTCCCTTTATTATACCAGGCCTTCAATTGGAATTATGGTGTTTATCTGGCATCTACCATGGGTTCCGAAATGACCGCAGCTGCTTTTGGTGAGATCGGCAAGGTGCGTCGAGATCCGTTTGCCATGCTTCCTTTCTGTGGTTATCATATGGCAGATTATTTCAACCATTGGTTGCAGTTCGGACGCAACTTGCCCAAGCCTCCACGTATTTTCGGGGTCAACTGGTTCCGAAAGGACGATACAGGCCATTTCCTATGGCCAGGTTTCAGCCATAACATGCGGGTCCTGAAATGGATCGTGGAACGGATCAACGGGGAGGTCTCAGCTATTGAAAGCCCCATCGGCTGGATGCCTAAATACGATGATATAGATTGGGAAGGCCTGTCCTTCGAACGAAAGGAATATGACAGGATCATGGAGGTGGACCGAGAGGCTTGGAAAACAGAGATCCTGGCACATGAGGAACTCTTCTCCAGAATGTATGACAGGCTTCCCAAGGAATATTTCCTGTTGCAACAATTGCTTCTTTCTTCTCTATGGCGTTCGCCCGAACATTGGTACCTTGAAGCAGAACGGATATGAAGCAATCATGAAAGAACCTGCATGATCAAACATTTGAGTATATCGTATGTTTTGACCCTGTTATCAATGATGACCATAGCACAAATCAGGGATCTGGATTCCTATCCGGTCTATGAGGGCTCGGATCTTGGCCTTACTTATGCAAAGGACAGGTCCGTATTCGTATTATGGTCCCCGCCTGCCGAGGAGGCTGAGGTCATATTCTATGATTCAGGTACAGGGGGTGATCCGAAAAGACGTGAATCTTTGCGAAGGGATGTGCAGGGAACCTGGCGTGCAGAATTGATGGAGGACCTTTCCGGAACTTTCTATGTTTTTCGGGTCAGGATCAACGGCAAATGGTCCGCTGAGGTTCCCGATCCCTACGCACGTGCCGTGGGAACGAATGGGAAGAGGGGCCTGGTGGCCGATCCGACCAAGGCTGATCCTTCGGGCTGGGAAAATGACAAAGCCATTTTCTCGACAAGGAAAAGTGGGAACCCCAATGATGCCATTATTTATGAACTACATGTACGTGACGCCAGCATCGATCCGTCCTCTGGCATCCTGCATAAGGGGAAATACATGGGATTAGCAGAGACGGGTACACGAAATAAAGCCGGTCTCTCCACTGGACTGGACCATATACGTGATCTCGGCGTTACCCATGTACACCTGTTGCCCGTATTCGACTTCAGCTCGGTGGATGAGTCCCGCCCCGATACACCTGCTTACAACTGGGGGTACGATCCCCTCAACTACAATGCTCCTGAAGGGTCTTACGCGACCAGGGCTGATGACGGATTAACGAGGGTACGTGAACTCAAAACGATGATCCAGGCAATGCACCAGCAGGGATTGAAAGTGGTCATGGACGTGGTGTACAACCATACTATGTCCGCAAGTACTTCATCGTTCAATCAATTGGTGCCAGGATATTTTTACCGCCAGGATGCAAAGGGTGATTTTTCCAATGCAACGGCTTGTGGAAATGAAACCGCTAGTGAACGACCTATGGTGCGCAAGTTCATCCTGGAATCTGCTGTCCACTGGATGATGGATTATCATATGGATGGCTTCCGCTTCGACCTGATGGGTGTTCACGACATAAAAACCATGAACATCATTTCGTCTGAACTCAGGAAGCTCCGCCCCGACATGCTTCTCTACGGTGAGGGATGGACGGCCGGCGCCTGTCCTTTGCCGGATTCCCTTCGTGCCCTAAAGGCAAATGCATCTAAACTAGATGGTATCGCCGTTTTCAGCGATGATATCAGGGATGGTATCAAAGGCAGTGTTTTTGAGCATGCAGACAGGGGATTCGTCAGCGGAAAATCAGGAATGGAGCAGAGTATCCGTTTCGGGATCGTTGCCTCAACCAGACACGATCAGGTGGATTATACAAAAGTCAACTACTCCAAAGCGCCTTATGCATCCTCACCCGGACAAACCATCACCTATTGCGAATGCCACGACAATCATGTGCTCAGAGATAAACTGGCACTGTCCTGTCCGGATGCGGATGAATCGACACTGAAAGAAATGCATCGTCTAGCATTGTTGATCGTACTGACTTCCCAGGGTATCCCATTCCTGCATGCGGGAACCGAGATGCTGAGGACCAAGCATGGAGTGGAAAATTCATTTGAATCCGGCGACGGCGTCAATGCGATCGATTGGGACATGAAGACAAAGAACGAAGATCTATTCAGGTTCGTCCGTACAATCCTATACATGCGGAGAGCACATCCTTCTTTTCGCATGACTTCCTCAGCGGACATCCAAAAAAACATTCGTTTCCTGGATACTCAGGACGGAGTCGTGGCTTATACCATAAATGGTGGAGCGGTGGGGGATACCTGGAAAAAAATCTTAGTGGTCCTGAATGGAAGCGGTTCATCACAACAGGTGCCTTCGCCAAAAGGGAAATGGAAGGTTTTCGTATCGAACAACAGAACAGTTAAGAATGTGCATGCTGGAGATTCTATCATGATTAAACCTCATGCGGGTTCAGTTTTTTTCCAATGAGTGGTCAGAGGATTCCGAATTCCGAAGGGCGTTTCATAATCCGGAATTCATGGATCTTACTAATTCCTAACTTCGTCTTTCATTCATCCAACATGCGTGAAGTTTATATCCTATCCGCCGTTCGCACGCCGATAGGAAGTTTCGGTGGAGTCTTGAAAGATCTCAGTGCTCCTCAGTTGGGAGCATTGGTCGTCAGGGCAGCATTGGAGCGATCGGGAGTTTCTGCGGATCAGGTGGAGGATCTGATCATGGGTTCCGTTCTACAGGCGAACCTGGGACAGGCACCTGCTCGTCAGGTTTCCACTTTGGCCGGTTTGCCCCATTCGGTCAACTGTACAACTGTAAACAAGGTATGTGCCAGTGGAATGAAGTCGATCGCTCTGGGGGCACAATCCATCCAGCTCGGCGATGCTGATGTTATTATCGCTGGTGGAATGGAGAGCATGAGTAATGTTCCTTTTTATGTTCCTACCATGCGATGGGGCAACCGTTACGGGAACGCTGAATTGATAGATGGACTCAAAAGGGACGGGCTGACAGATGTTTATGATGGGAAGGCGATGGGGTTCGCAGCGGAATTCTGCGCTTCCTCATGTGGCATCTCCCGTGAGCAACAGGATGCTTTTGCAATCGGCAGCTATAAGCGGAGCCAACGTGCCTGGGAATTGGGTCTTTTCAAGAATGAAGTGGTCCCTGTACAGATACCGCAGAGGAAAGGGGTACCTGTCCTGGTCGACAGGGATGAAGAGCCGTATAAAGTGGATTTTGACAAGATACCCAGGCTAAGTTCGGCTTTTGAGGAGGGTGGCACCGTCACCGCGGCCAATGCCAGTGCCATGAATGATGGCGCGGCTGCAGTCCTCCTGATGAGCAAGGAGAAAGCAGATTCACTTGGACTGCATCCGATCGGAAGGATCCTTTCCTATGCTGACGCCGAACAGGCACCGGAGTGGTTCACCACATCGCCTTCGTTGGCATTGCCAAAAGCAGTTGAGAAATCCGGATTGACCATGACCGAGATCGATTTTTGGGAGATCAATGAGGCATTCTCTGTGGTAGGTATAGAAAATACGAAGCGTTTGCAATTGGATCCTGAAAAAGTCAATGTACATGGCGGAGCCGTTTCCCTCGGACATCCTTTAGGTTGCAGTGGCGCCCGGATCATCGTCACACTCCTCAATGTGCTCAAAGTGAATGGAAAACAATTTGGTGCTGCCGGCATTTGTAACGGTGGAGGAGGTGCTAGCGCGATGGTCATTGAGAGCCTTTGATTTCACCGAATCCTCGGGTGAAAGAACGACACATCATCCTTTGTGCCTACCCGCGGATTCCCTCAATACAAGTAAACACTTTCTTGATTCCGCTTCTTTTCTTTCCTGAAATGATTTCCCACTCCTTTTTCTGGCAATGGTTCAACAGCATTCTTGATTTTTAGACATCAGGCAAAAGCTGCAAAACGTTGGGAAGCAAGGTGGAATGGCGCTACAAGATTTACTGGTCGAAATAGTTTGGGGACTAAACAACTTTTGGGGGAATGCCTTCCAAATGATAATTTTGCCCCCTGTTCAATCAATAATTATGGCAAGAGTAATCGCATTCCGTGAAGCCCTTCGTGAAGCAATGACCGAGGAAATGAGGAGGGATGAGCGGGTCTTTTTGATGGGGGAGGAAGTTGCTGAATACAATGGTGCCTACAAGGTCAGCCAAGGCATGTTGGAAGAATTCGGCCCTAAAAGGATCATTGACACTCCTATTGCAGAGTTGGGTTTCACTGGCGTCGCCGTTGGTGCCGCTCAAAATGGACTTCGCCCTATTGTGGAATACATGACTTGGAATTTTGCCTTGCTTTCTCTTGACCAGATCTTCAATACCGCTTCCAAAATGCTGGCCATGAGCGGGGGACAAGTGGGTTGCCCGATCGTTTTCCGTGGAGCGAACGGCTCCGCAGGTCAACTGGGTGCACAACACTCCAATGCCTTTGAAAGCATGTATGCGAACATACCCGGCATCAAGGTGATATCCGTATCCAATCCTTATGATGCAAAGGGATTGCTCAAGTCTGCCATCCGCGACGATGATCCGGTCATTTTCATGGAAAGTGAGGTGATGTATGGAGACAAAGGAGAAGTGCCAGAGGAGGAATACCTGATCCCCATTGGTAAGGCCGATATAAAGAAATCCGGTCGTGATGTCACGGTCGTTTCCTTCAACAAGATGATGAAAGTGGCATTAGCGGCCGCGGATGAACTTGAGAAAGAAGGAGTAAGCGCTGAGGTGATCGATCTTCGGACCATCAGGCCGCTCGACTGGCACACAATATTCGAGTCCGTAAAGAAGACGAATAGGCTGGTTGTCGTAGAGGAGCAATGGCCTTTTGCCTCCATTTCCTCAGAGATCGCATACCGGATCCAAAAAGAGGCTTTCGATTATCTGGATGCTCCCGTGCGCAGGATCACTTCAGCTGATGCGCCCATGCATTACGCTCCCAATCTGGTCGCAGCTTTTCTGCCTGATGTTACTCGTACCGTCAAATTGATCAAGGAAGTCATGTACATGAAAAAGTGATCGGGAAGAAGCCTTTAACATCTAGGTGCTTCCGGTTTTTTGCCTCATGAATGCAGCTTTCGCTGGACTTCTTCCTGCCATCTTCAACACCGTCGTCCGATATTTATATTAAGATGAGGAAATATTCCATCCGCTTCACTTGCTTCTTTCCCATGTTGGTTATAGCGTCTTCCTTGTTGGCTCAGAGGACAGGAATTTCCCCAAAGGATTCCGTTCAAAATTTGGGTGAAGTTGCTGTGAAGGGTTTTGAAACCAATAAGAAGAGGATGCAGGTGCCTGCTTCCATTGGTATCCTTCAAATATCAGATCTAAACAGGTATGCCCCCACTTCGCTGGTCCCTTCATTGAATTCCATTCCCGGCACACGGATGGAAGAGAGGTCGCCAGGCAGTTATCGCCTGTCGATGAGAGGAAGTCTGCTTCGTTCACCCTTTGGTGTCCGAAACGTGAAAGTTTATTGGAACGATCTTCCCTTCACAGACGCAGGCGGGAATACCTATCTCAATCTCGTTGATCTGAACACCCTCGGGGGGATCGAGATCATCAGAGGTCCTGCTGGCAGCCTTTATGGCGCCAATACCGGGGGAGTAGTTGTCCTGCGTTCCAGGTTGGATACGTTGTCCAGGGATCCACAAGGAAAATCGAATTCCCTTTCCGCCGGGATCACTGGAGGAAGTTATGGGCTATTTGCTGAACACCTCGCATGGAGGGGTGGTGGCAAGAAAGTACAATGGCAGATCACACAGGCACATCAGCAGTCTGATGGATATCGGGAGAACAGTAGTTCGCGTCGTGATGTCGTACAAGGTGATTTGCTATGGAAAACCGGTGATCGTAATCTGATCAGTGCGTTATTACTGTATAGCGATTTGTATTACAAAACGCCAGGTGGGCTGACGCAGAAACAGTTGGATGCAGATCCACGCATGGCGCGACCGGCCACTCCCGCGACCCCTTCCGCATCGGCACAACATGCCAGCGTGCGGAACCGAAGCCTGATCGCAGGTGCAACGGATGAATTCTGTATTTCGGATTCCTGGAACCTGACCCTGTCTTCCCTTTTCTCACATACCGATTTCAGGAATCCTTTCATCACCAACTATGAGCAACGTGACGAGAAGAACCTTTCCTTGCGTACCAAACTCGTCCATTCAGGTTCGCTGGGAAACACCCCATATAAATGGCTCGTGGGTGCTGAATGGGACCATGGTTGGTACCGGATAGATTCGACCGGGAACAACGGTGGGACTCCGGACGGGAACCTGGTTCGCGACAGGGTGAATGCTTTGCAGGCATTCCTTTTCACCCAAGTGGAATGGGAGCCTTTCCGCAATCTTCTTGTACAGGCTGGAGTAAGCTTGAACCATTTCCGTTACGATCTGGAAAGGATAATAGGTCAGCCCATGGTTGGGAAGGTGCCAATTGACTTCAATAACCGTTGGGTGCCCCGGGTGGCGCTGCTATTTCATCCATACTCAACTTGGAGTATGCATGCTTCGGTGAGTAAAGGATTCTCCCCCCCCTCCATAGCAGAGGTGCGGCCCTCTGCCGGAGGCTTTCGGACCGACCTGCAGGCAGAGTATGGATGGAGTTGGGAGACAGGGTTAAAACTATCGATCATCCACAATCGATTACAGGTCGATCTCACAGCATTCCGATTCGATCTTCAGCAGGCCATCGCCCGACGCACAAATTCATCCGGATCTGAGTATTTCATCAATTCCGGTGGAACCCGTCAATCAGGAATAGAAGCCTGGATCGAGGGATATCCTTGGTTGAATACGTCATCACGATCTTTCCAGTCACTCAAATTGTGGTCCAGCATCACCTTGTCCGATTTTCATTTCAAGGATTACAAGTCCGGTAACACGGACTATTCCGGAAAGGAACTCACCGGCGTGCCCCGGCAGCAAGTGGTTACAGGGATGGACCTTTCGTTCTTAATACATTGTTATCTGAGTTCCACGTTCAGTTATACGGGACGGATCCCCCTGACAGATGCCAATGATGTTTACGCCGGGTCCTATTCGCTCTGGCAATTCAAGGCTGGATGGAAGGGTCAGGTCGGCAGGACCAGGCTGGACGTTTTTGCAGGCGTGGACAATGCAGGTAATGTACTATACAGTCTGGGTAACGACCTGAATGCCTTCGGGAAACGTTATTTCAACCCAGCGCCGGGAAGGAACTTCTACGCAGGCACTGTCATCCGTTTATGATCCGGTCCAGATAAACGAGGAAGCCAAGGCCATATTTTCAGTACATTTGGAAGCACCTCCTCATAAGAAGCCTGTACACCCCGTTCATATGTCTAACATCCTCATTATTGACGACGAGAAAGCGATCCGCAAGACACTCAGTGAAATTCTTTCCTACGAAGGATATAAGATAGATGAAGCCGCCGACGGTGATGAAGGGTTGAAGAAATTCCGTGAAAAGGTATATGATGTTGTTCTCTGCGATATCAAAATGCCCAAAATGGACGGTATCGAATTCCTGGAGAAGGCCGGGGAACTTCATGCTGATGTACCTGTGATCATGATCTCCGGTCATGGTACCATCGAAACCGCAGTGGAGGCTGTTAAAAAAGGTGCATTCGACTATATTTCCAAACCACCGGACCTGAACCGACTCCTCATTACCATCAGGAATGCCATGGACAGGACAAATCTGGTCACTGAGGCTAAGGTCCTCCGCAGGAAAGTGGCCAAGGTTGAAGATATGATCGGGAAATCCCCTGCGATCATGAAGATCAGGGACACGATAGACAAAGTGGCGCCTACGGATGCGCGTGTATTGGTTACGGGAGAAAATGGCGTCGGTAAAGAATTGGTGGCCCGTTGGCTGCATGAGAAGAGTAACAGGTCCAAGGGTCCGCTCGTGGAAGTGAATTGTGCGGCCATTCCCAGTGAGCTCATCGAAAGTGAATTGTTCGGCCATGAGAAGGGTTCATTCACATCAGCGCTGAAGCAGCGGATAGGAAAGTTCGAGCAGGCTCATGGGGGTACGCTTTTTCTGGACGAGATCGGCGACATGAGCCTCAGTGCTCAAGCCAAAGTGCTCAGGGCTTTGCAGGAAGGAAAGATCACCCGTGTAGGGGGAGATAAGGACATCAGCGTGGATGTTCGTGTGGTTGCGGCTACCAATAAGGACCTTCTCCGTGAGGTAGAGGAGAAATTATTCCGGCTAGATCTTTATCATCGACTCAGCGTGATCATCATACACGTTCCCTCCCTGAACGACCGCAAAGAGGATATTCAATTACTCGTCGACAAATTCCTTACAGACATCGCACAGGAATACGGCACGGCAAAAAAATCGATCGATGTTGAAGCCATCTCTGCTCTGAAAAATCATGAATGGACCGGTAATATCAGAGAACTTCGAAACGTCGTGGAACGACTCATAATCCTTTCCGGGAATACGATTACCACACAGGACGTTTCCACCTATGTCCTTCCCAGAAAGTGATGGCAAAGGGACGTATATCCATTCTCGTCTTTCAGTTCCTTGGATCCCGCCATCAGCTATGATGGCTTCTGCTTTTATGGTTTATGGGATGGGGCGTTTATGGCCATTCCATTTTCAAAATGCTTTATTCCCCAAAGAATGCGGCCAAATATCAATTGTAATGAATGTATTTTGACTATGAGCGATGAATTGTGTCGGTGGATATTTTTGGTTAAACTTGATTCGGCAGGTATTTTTGACCTGTAATATTCGTTACACAAATCATGAAATCAAATGACATGCTATTCCCCAAATTATCACTGGTGCTTAATATTGTTGTATTAATACCCGTATGTTCTGGTTTGCTTCTAAAAAGTAATTGGGTTATTGATTCTTTTGGAATGGAATCGCCAGCGCGCGGTATTCTTTTGTCCATATATCTGGCCATTCTTATATTTTCAACATATCTATTATTCAAGTTTGATCCCAAATTTGTAATGTCTCTTTTATTTATTCAAGTTGTTTATAAGTTACTAAGCCCAATAATGGTAGGTTCTGTTACCAATCCCGTGATCATAAGTAATTTATTGATTGCTTTATTTCATTCATTAAGTATAGTAAAATTGGCAATGACTGAAAGTTAGGGCCAACTTTATCTGTCCGGCCATTTCATGGTTTGATGGTCATCAGGGTATATTGGCTTTCAACAGTACGTTTAATTCAAATGAATTTCATTTTCAGGAGTTGATGAACGGCACTTTTTCTCCGTTAGATTTTCTGTAAAAAGTTAACATGCACATCCGATCCACAGGCAAATTGTTCATATAGATTGACCGGTATTGGAACTCGTGTCGCTGTCTGCGGATATGGATCCTGGGATTGATTGGATTAACGGTTTTTTGACCTGCCTTCACTTTATTTTAACGGTAAGAGGCCCTTATACTGTAATTTTTGCCCCCTTTAAGCGACCCATAGGCTTAGTCGGGCTTTTATGCTATTTTCGGGTTCAATAAAAAAGAGTTTTCATGAGCATGGGTTGGATCATTTTCATTCTCACGACTATAGGATTCCACATCGGGTTATATGGGATGTTCAAAAAAGCGGGCATAACCGCCTGGAAAGCCTTCGTCCCTTTTTATAATGGCTGGCTCATGGTGGAGAAAATGCAGCTTCGGACCTATTGGTTTTTCCTCCAGTTCATCCCGATCGTGGGGCAGTTCGTCACCATCTGGATCTGTATACGGTTTGTGGAACACTTCGGACGCTTTTCCCTGCTTCATCATGCTGCTGCGGTTTTCCTGCCTTTCCTTTATTTCCCCTACTTGGGCTTTTCCAAGAATGAGCGCTATGCAGGTCTTAACATCGTTAAAAACTACAAGAAATCCGCCGCAAGGGAATGGGTTGATGCCGCGGTTTTTGCCGTTGTTGCCGCCACCATCATCCGGACTTTCGTCTTTGAAGCTTATACCATACCTACGGGTTCCATGGAAAAGACGCTTCTGGTCAATGATTTTCTGTTTGTGAGCAAATCGAGCTTTGGTCCTCGATTGCCGAATACGCCACTTTCTTTTCCCTTCGTACACCATACTTTGCCTGTCACGGGTTCCAAGTCATATTTAGAATGGTTGAAAATACCCTATACAAGGGTTTTCGCGAGCCCTGTAAAGCGCAATGATGTGGTTGTTTTCAATTATCCAGTTGGTGATACCGTCATTTCTGAATTCCAGTCCGAGGTGAACTATTACGATTACCTGAGAATGTACGAGGCCAGAGGGGGGAATCGAGCTTCCCTGCTTGCCGAAAGGGATGATATTCTTGTCAGACCAGTTGATAAACGTGAGAATTTCATAAAACGTTGTGTAGCCATTGCGGGTGATTCGATACGTATCATTGATGGTACTTTGTACGTGAATGGGAAGATCAATGATATACCTCCGGCATCGGAGACTTTTTACTTCGTATCAACCAACGGTAAAGATTTTTTTTCGGAAGATTTCCTGAAGGAAGAACTCAACATAAGTCTGGATGACCCCGAGCAGCGTGATGTTATTCAGGTACCTGAGAAACCCAATACCTGGAGGATGAATCTGACGGCATCACAGGTGGATAAAGTAAAGGCTTTCCCTTTTGTCATTCCGGGTTCGGTAGTTCGCGACCTAAATACCGCTGGTTTCGGCAACACTTTCCCTTATGATTCCGCTCATTTCAAATGGTCTGAAGATAATTTCGGTTCACTCTGGATTCCCAAGAAAGGAACTGCGATAAAACTAACACCGGAGAATATTTCTCTCTATAGACGTGTGATCGAGGTGTATGAGGGGAATCGATTCGAAGAGCTGAATGGAAAAATACGGATCAATGGTGTGGAGACGGACAGTTACACGTTCAAAATGGATTATTTCTGGATGATGGGTGATAACCGGCATAATTCCCAGGACTCCCGTTTCTGGGGCTTTGTCCCTGAGGATCATATCGTGGGAAAGGCTTCCCTGATCTGGTTCAGTTGGCAGCATGGTCCGAGGTGGAGCCGACTCTTTCGGAGCATAAAGTAAATCACATGCATCGATAATTTGAAATCCCGGACATCCGGGATTTTTTTTGAAATGCTAGTTTCTTCAATTCTGCAGTGTTATTCTGTCCGGTTTTCCCGTTAATGAACACCAACTTCCCCTGAAAGGAATTCAATGGTTGTCTCCGCCACCTTGGCACGGAATTCGGCATTGATTAGTCTGTCCTGAGCATCAATGAGGCTGAGTTGAGCCTGCCTGAGTTCGATCGAATTACTTTGTAGTTTCTTGAAGCGTTCGGTGGCGATGAAATTATTCTCTTCAGCGGCTTTTACATTCAGTTTTTCCTTTTCCAGTGTTTTCAGGGCATCTTGATATTCACTATAAGCTATGAACATGTCTCGCTGCAATTGAGATCTCAAGAGATCTGTCTGCAGCACTTGTTGTTTCTGCTGTGCTTCATTAACCTTCAGTTGTGTCTTGGTGATATTGCTGTTGTATATGGGAATACCCACGCTGACACCCAGATTCGGTCCATAGGTTTGATTGGTCAGGAAAAGGCCGGCGCTTGCCATTGTCCTGTTGAAGCTGTTCACATTGTTTAGGGAGATCACCGGTAGTCGGTTTGAATTGATGATTCTTCGTTCCTGTGCCAATACCTCACGGTCCCTTTGCGCCCGAAGCAGGTCATAGTTTTGTGAATCCAATTTATTTATGAAATCATCGATTTTGATCATCTGAACATGGAATGAGGAATCCTTTGTGTCCAGAGGTGTACTAGGATATCTTTTGAGCAGGTTGTTCAATGTGGCCTTCGACTGCTCCAGTTGCCTGATGATATCCAAGATGGCAATTTCTTGTTCATGAAGGTCAGTCTGAGCCTGGAGCATATCGGTCTTGGCGGCGCTACCCACATTGAACCTTGTTTCTGCGATCTTCAGTCTTTCCTTGGAAAGATCGATGATGGCACTCAAAGCCACTAGTTGCTGTTTGTTGCGAATGATATTGTAATAGGTGAGCAATACATCATATGTGACCGATGAAACCTGTTGTCTAAGATTTATGGATCCTATCTTCTCCAATTCTTCGAATCTGCTTTTTGTGGCCCTGACACGCATACCGTTGTATATCCTCCAAGTTGCAGTGATGTTGGCATTGGTGGTGTTCTGGGTGGTTCCGTTTCTGACGATCTCCGTGCCATTAGACAGTTTCTGGTCCAGATTGACTAGTGATTCGTTATTGCCAAATCCTGCGGTGACGATGGGCCAGCGGCCCGAATTCCCCCAGTTGTTGTTTATCCTGGAGATATCCAGGTCGGACTTGGCGATCTGGATGGAAAGATTGTTTTGCAGGGCGATATCTACGGCTTCCTGGGCAGTAAGCGAAGAATCCTGTGCCTGACCTGCCAGTAGGCAGGCGAAAAAGATGATGATGAGGGTACTACTCTTCATGTGCGGACGCCGTTTTTTTCCTCGAAATATAACTGTACAATGCTGGGACAACGAACAAGGTGAGTACGAGTGCGAACATCATTCCTCCGACGATGACTATTCCCAATGGTACGCGGGCCTTGCCTGCTGAACCGAAAGCCAGCGCAATCGGAAGCGCACCAAGTGTTGTTGCCAATGTAGTCATCAGGATCGGACGCAGCCGGGCGACTGAAGCTTCGACGACAGCTTTAACCTTATTCTCTCCTTTTTCTGTTATCTGGTTGGCGAATTCAACTATCAGGATACCATTCTTGGTGACCAATCCGATCAGCATGATGATGCCGATCTGGGAGAATATATTCAATGATTGACCAAAGACGGAAAGACTGAGTACCGCTCCGGCGAGTGCAAGCGGAACGGTGATCATGATGATGAACGGATCCACGAAACTTTCGAATTGTGCAGCCAATACCAGGAAGATGAGCACCAGTGCCAGAATGAAGGCAAAGGAAGTGTTTGAGGAACTTTCTGCAAAGTCCCTTGATGGTCCGCTGAGGGCCGTGGTGAACGATTCGTCAAGAACCTTCTCTGAGATCTTCCGCATCTCTTGAATTCCTTCACCCAATGTTCTTCCTGGTGCAAGTCCGGCCTGAACGATGGCAGACTTGAATCTATTGAAATGATACAGGGTGGGAGGGTTGGCAGATTCCACGATCCTGACCAGATTGTCCAATTGGATCAGTTCCCCGTTACGACTACGTACATAGAATGCCTTCAAGTTTCCCGGTTCGTCCCGGTTGCTCCGATCCACCTGTCCAATGACCTGATATTGTTTCCCGTTTCTGATGAAATAGCCGAATCTGCGTCCGCTCAGCGCGAGTTGAAGCGTATTGGTGATGTCCAGTATGGATACACCCAATTCGCTGGCTTTTAGACGATCTATGGTCACCTGCAGTTCTGGTTTGTTGAATTTGAGGTTCACGTCAAAGCCCTGGAATACCGGGCTTTTGGTAACCTGTTCCATGAATTGAGGTATCCTTGTTCTTAGTTTGTCGAAATCGAGATTCTGTACCACGAATTGAACAGGTAATTGTCCTCGACCACCGGTTCCAACGGAGATGGTCTGTTCCTGAATGGTCAGGACCCTGACATTGGTGTACCCTTTGAACATTCTGGACATTTGTTGGGCTATCTCATTCTGTGATCTCTTTCTTTGTGTTGCATCAGTGAGTCCGACACTCACGAATGCTGAATTCACACCGCCGGCTCCATTAAAACTGGGGGCGAAGGACAAAACGATATAACGTTCGTTGACCGAGTCAAGCACCTTCTGGCATACATCGTAGGTTACCTTATCCATATAGTCGAAATCGGTTCCTTCGGGAGCTAGGACGGCTGCCCGAAGCCTGTTCCTGTCTTCCAGAGGTGCCAATTCCGAGGGCAGTCCCTTTCCGGTGAAATAGATAATGCCCATGCATATAGCTACGATGACGAGTGCCAGCCAGCGTTTGCGCATGAAGGCATTCAGGGAGTTCTTGTATCCATCCTCCATCCATCGGAAAAAGGGTTCTGTTTTTCTGTAGAACCAGGAATGGTCATGGATGTTTTTTCGGGTGAGGTAAATGTTGAGTACGGGGGTGAGTGAAAGGGATACGAATGCAGATATGAGAACGGCTCCGGCTACTACGATCCCGAATTCCCGGAACAGCCTGCCCACGAAACCTTGCAGGAATATGATAGGGAGAAAAACGATGGCTAGGGTGATGGATGTCGCGATGACCGCGAAGTAGATTTCATTTGAACCTTCCTTGGCCGCTGTCCGTTTATCCATCCCCATTTCCATCTTCTTGAAGATGTTCTCCGTCACTACGATTCCGTCATCCACAACAAGGCCTGTCGCCAGTACCAAGGACAACATCGTCAGTACGTTGATGGAAAAACCGGAAATGTACATGATGAAAAACGCGCCGATCAACGAAACGGGGATGTCGATCAGTGGGCGGTATGCAATGGACCACTCGCGGAAGAAAAGGTATATGATGATCACCACCAGACTGATGGCGATGATCAGGGTTTCTTTCACTTCGGCCACAGCTTTTCGGATGAACGTCGTGCGGTCAAATCCCACTTCAAGGATGATGTCTTTGGGCAGGTCCGTCTTGATCTGAGCCAATCTTTTATATGTTTCGTCGGCGATCGCGATCTGGTTGGATCCGGGTTGGGCGATGATGGCTAAAGAGACGGCCTGAACGTTGTTCTTTCTGGTTGAGCTTTCTTCATTCTCCGGTCCGATAACGGCATAACCGATGTCCTTAAACCTCACTAGCCGGCCTGCATCCTGTAAAATGATTAGGTTGTTGAAATCATCTTCCGATAGTAGTTTGCCGTATGCTTTGACTGTCAGTTCGGTCATATTGCCGCGGACTTTTCCGCCGGGAAGTTCAATGTTCTCCCGGTCGAGCGCCACCCTTACATCCTGGATTGTGAGTCGGTATGCCGCCAGTTTAGCAGGATCGAACCAGAGCCTCATGGCTATACGCTGGCCGAACACATTCACCGAGCTCACTCCAGGGATGGTTTGCAGTCGCTCCTGAACTACATTCTCGGCGAACTCACTCAGCCCGAGCAAGGTTCGGATATTACTCTGCAGCTGCATGAAGATGATGGGATCGGAATCTGCATCCTGCTTGGCAACTATGGGCGGGGCATCTATATCCTGAGGAAGACTTATCAGGGCTTGCCCCACTTTCTCCCTCACGTCATTGGCTGCTTTATCGAGTTCTACATTAAGTTCGAATTCTACCGTGATGGAACTGTTGCCCTGGGTGCTGGAAGAAGTGATGTTTTTGACCCCTGGAACGCCGTTGATCGCTTTTTCCAATGGCTCCGTGATCTGCGTCTCGATGATCTCCGCATTCGCTCCAGTATATGCGGTTCGGACATTCACCACAGCGGGATCTATCGCAGGATATTCCCGTACTCCGAGGAAGTTATAGCCGATGGCACCGAAAATAATGATCACGATGGAACAAACAACTGCGAGAACGGGGCGGCGTATACTGAGTTCTGAAAGATTCATCCGTATCGGTTTACTGGAAGCGCATCAATTGATCTTGGTGAGTTTAACGGGAGCTTGAGGTTTCAGGAAGAGTAGGCCGGTTGTGATGACCGTGTCGCCTGCTCTTAATCCATCCATGACCTGAATGAGTGTGGAGTCACGAATACCCGTGGTTACATTCTGGAAAATAGCCTTGCCTCCCTTGTATACGATGACCTGTTTATTACGAGCCATCGGAATGATCGATTCGGTCGGTATCATCAATGCATGGTCGTCCCGCCCGAGTATCATCTGTACCTTGGCGAAATTCCCCGGTATGAGACCCTTTTCATTCTCCATAACCACAGCCTTTATCCGGAGGTTTCGGGTATTCTCTTCTATCCGGCTTTCCGTTGCCACTACTTTGGCATGGTAAGGTTTGGTGACGCCTTCCAGAAGAAATTTGACATCCATTCCATTTACGATCTGAGGACTGTATTTCTCCGGTATGCTGAATTCGATCTTGGTATGTTCAACCTGGCTGATGGTGGTGAGTAGATTTGTGGGGGAGATATAGGCGCCAAGGCTGATATTGCGTAGGCCTAATCTTCCCGGGTAAGGGGCTTTTATTTCTGTTTTGGAAATATTCACCCGGAGCAATTCCAGGTCCGCCTTGAGATTGTTCACATTAAGCAGGCTGAGGTCATAATCCTGTTGACTGATACCGCTGATCTTGAGCAGTTCGCGTTGACGTTCTTCCGTCTTTTGGGCTATCTCCAGTTGCACCTGCAGTTTTTTGAGTTGCGCTTGAAGGTCTCCATCGAATAATTTCACCAGCACGGTCCCTTTTGCCACTTGTGCACCTTCCTTGATATTCAGTCCAATGATCCTGCCGGTTATCTCAGACCTGATCTCGGTAGATTCAAAGGGAAGGATGTTTCCCGTAACCTCAACTGTTTGAAAGATGCTGGTTGGATTCAGGATGAAACCTTCAACGGGCAAGGGGCCATTGTTACCACTAGATCCCGTGGTCGGGGCGTTTTGGGGCTTTTCCTTACAGGCGGACAGGATTACAAATATCCCAGCTATGGTAATGGTTATCAGTTTTCTCATGGCGCTGCTAATTTAAGATATACTCAGGAATGGAGGCCTGCCATTCGTCAAAACCCATATCAGGGCATGGACCATTGAAAAACACGCAATAAAAACATCTATTTGATGCCGAATATCTATGGATACTGCGGTTTGCGGTGAGAATTCCCGAGCATTTTCATTGGAATAGAGTACTTATTCCGTGAGTTATACCTGCCTCCAGGTCAAGAAGGAATTTCTTACGATAAAGGCCTCCCGAATATCCGGTAAGTTGTCCGTTGGAGCCGATCACACGGTGGCAAGGTATGATTATGGCAATAGGGTTTCGGCCATTGGCATTTGCGGCTGCACGGATGAGTAGTGGGTTCCCCAGTTTGTGTGCCAGTTCAAGATAACTTGCCGTTTTCCCATAAGGCAGATTCTGCAGTTCAAACCAGACTCGTTTCTGGAAATCCGTTCCAATAGGATCAAGAGGCAGATTGAAGGTCTTTCTCCTGCCGTGGAAGTATTCTCCCAATTGATCCATCGTGCTTTTCAGGATCCCGGATGAGTCCATTTGCCTTGATTCGGTGATGTTCGATTCTGTTTCGAAGAAGTGAACCTCTTTCAAATTTATCCCATCGGAAACCAAGTTCAGGTTTCCCAGGGGAGTCTGCATCAAGCAGTTGAATTCTTCAGATTCATCCCACTTTTGCGCCATTCACTCCGGGCATTTGGGGATGAAGAAGGATAACCTCGCGCTCGGATGTGTATACTCCAAGCACCAGGCATTCACTGAAAAAGTTAGCTATCTGTTTGACCGGGAAATTGACCACTGCTATCACTTGCTTACCGGGTAGATCTTCTAATGAGTTGTATGCCGTAATCTGTGCGGAGGATCTTTTAATTCCGATAGGACCGAAATCGATGGTGAGTTGATACGCAGGTTTGCGGGCTTGGGGGGAGGGCTCAGCCCGAAGGATAGTGCCCAGTCGGATGTCGACTTTTTCGAATTCTGCCCAATTGATGGTATCCATGCGGCAAATATACAAGTTGGCCGATATGGATCGGGAGCATGGAATTAAGGCAAGGCGATTTTTCCGATTCAGTCGGCCTTGGGCTCCTCATGCAGGATATCCGAAAGGAGAATGATCTCTTCCTTCTTATGAGTATTCCGCTGGTCGTCGTAACATTTTGAAAACTCTTTCAGCAGGAAGCGAATGATTTGCCTGTTATCCATAGGCTTGAAATAGGCTTCATTGGGTTCCACGTTGATCCTAAGGAAATAGTTCTCAACGTCCTTCTGGGTATAAACCTGTCCGGAAACGGGATCTATGAAGAAATGGATCTTGTTGGCTGGCACATTGGTGCTGAAATATTCATGGCTCTGATCGAAATAAGCCAATATGAATTGACGAGGGATGTTGACAGCCATGACAGGTATGTCCAGCATCTGGCAAAGAGATTGGTACAGGATGCCGTTGGTAATGGAATTTCCCCGGTGCATCTCGAGGACTTTATTGATCATGAACTCCTCTTGATTCTGGTAGGAGATCTCACTGCCCTTAAATTTGTGGTAGGAGAAGAGTATCTTGTTGACTATGTTTACCTGCTCGAGAGCGGTGAGGTAGCTGTTGAGTTCAAGCCAGATATTGCGACGGAACTTCTCTACTTGCTGCACTGCAGGATTCCCATTCAGGTCCGGGAAGCGGTATTTTGAGGCCAGCAGGGCACCTTCCAGCAGATCGGGTCTGTCTTTTCTGTTCCAGGAGGTGAACTCCTGTTGAAGGTCTTGGAAATGCAATCGATGTATCAGTGATTCTATTCTTTCCTGTACATCACCTTCCGGAGTGTTTTCCCAGAGGTTCTCCAGATTGGGGATGATCTCACTTCCAAGGCTGATGATCCGATTGCTCACGGTGGTGAACACTTCCTCGTCGGGGTCATCGATGAGGTGCATCAAGGCGGAGATTTCCCGGTTGGTTTCCATGTGGGAGGGGGTTTGTTTCTAAGACGTTCAGGGTGTGAAGATTATTGCGATATCAACTGAAAATAAATATCGCCCTCCGGCAGTTATGAGCCGAACTATACTTTTCCACAAATCCCGGAAAATGTTGATACTGCCTCCGAATGAGCAGAAATGACTTGTACTTGCTTCAGGAGGATTTTTTCCTGCGAGGAGCCTTTCTGGGCGGGTTGGCGATGGCTTCGTCGATCATCTTTTGAACTTCCTCGATGGTTAGTTCAGCTGCCTTTTCCTGTCTGTCTTTGGGTATGGGGAAATTCCGGAGTCCTTTTTTGATGTAGATGCCATAAGGTCCACGAAGCAGTTGGATCTTCTCTTTCTCGAATAATTTCACTGTACGTTCCTCTTTAGCTTTGCGCTTTTCGATCACCAGTGGCTCAGCTTCTTCGAAAGTGATCTCGTAGGGGTCGTGTTCCTTGCCCAAGGAATAGAATTTGGAATCATGTGCAAGGTAGGGGCCGAAACGACCAATGTTGACCAGAATGGGGCTGCCTTCGAAATCGCCTAATGTTCGGGGCAAGCGGAAAAGTTCCATGGCATCATCGTAGCTGATAGTCTCGATGCTCTGTGTGTTCTTCAGTTTGGCGAAGCGGGGTTTTTCCTCATCTTTCACGTCACCGATCTGCACCATGGGACCATATCTACCCATTCGGGCGACTACTTTTTTGCCACTTTCCGGATCTGTGCCGAGTTCCCTTTCGCCCTTTATCCTTTCGGCATTATCCATAGTGTTCTGTACATCCTTCTTGAAGGGAACATAGAATTCGTCAAGCATGGAATTCCACTTGAGTTTCCCATCGGCAATCTCATCAAACTCTCCTTCGATCTTGGCCGTGAAGCCGAAATCCATCACATCCTTGAAATGCTGCATGAGGAAATCGGTGACCACCAGTCCGAGGTCGGTAGGGAAAAGTTTGGATTTTTCGGCGCCGGTATTCTCGGATTCCGTGACCATCTTGATCTTGTCTGATTGGAGGGTAATAACACGGTATTCACGCTTCACACCTTCTTTATCCCTCTTTTCCACATAACCTCTTTTCAGAATGGTACTGATGGTTGGTGCATAAGTGGATGGTCTGCCAATGCCGAGTTCTTCCAGTTTTTTCACCAGGGATGCTTCCGTGTATCGGGGCTGGGGTCTACTGAAACGTTCCGTTGCTTTCATTAGTTTCAGGTCGAGAATTTGACCTACTGCCAGAGGGGGCAACATGCTTTCTGATTCCTCTTCATCGTTGATTTCATCATCATCCCGGTCTTCCCTGTATACTTTGAGAAATCCCTCAAACTTGAGTACCTCTCCCTGTGCGGTGAGTTGTTCCCGGTTGGTGGAAATGTCGATCTTGGCGATGGTCTTTTCCAATTCGGCATCTGCCATTTGGCTGGCCATCGTCCTTTTCCAGATCAACTCATAAAGTTTCTGGCCATCGGCGATATCCACTTTCTCCCGGTCCATATAGGTGGGACGGATGGCTTCGTGGGCCTCCTGTGCGGATTCATTCTTGTTCTTGTATTTGCGGATATGTACATAGTCCGCGCCAAAGGAAGTGGTGATCTGTTCGCGTATGTCGCCAATGGCACTTTCACTCAGGTTCACACTATCCGTCCGCATGTACGAAATGTAGCCGGCTTCATATAGCTTCTGCGCAAGTAACATGGTACGGCTGACTCCATATCCCAATTTTCTACTGGCTTCCTGTTGCAAGGTGGAGGTGGTGAATGGTGCAGCAGGTGATTTTTTCGCGGGCTTCACTTGAATGTCTGAAACGGTATATCGGGCACCAGTACAGGACTTCAGAAAAGCCTCCGCTTCACCGACCCCGCTATATTTGTTTCCTTCCGCTCGAAAGCCGACCTTCTTATTTTGTATATCCTCCGCGATGAATTGTGCATCCACTTTGAAACTGCTGGCTGCATGGAAGGCATTTATGGATCTTTCCCGTTCTGCAATCAGTCTTACTGCCACGCTCTGTACACGACCTGCACTGAGGTTGTTGCGCATGCTCATCTTTCTCCATAGCACGGGGGAAAGCTCAAAGCCAACGATCCTGTCAAGTATGCGCCGGGCCTGCTGCGCATATACCAGATTCATGTCCACCGTACGGGGTGTTTTAACGGCTTTTTCAATGGCGGGTTTGGTGATCTCATGGAAAACGATACGCTTGGTCTTCACCGGATCCAGACCCAATACCTCGCAAAGATGCCAACTGATGGCTTCCCCCTCACGGTCTTCATCGGTCGCGAGCCAGACTTCACCTGATTTCTTGGCCACTTGTTTGAGTTCCTTGACCACTTTTTCTTTTTCTTCGGGAACGATGTACCGGGGAGCGAATTTATTCTTCACATCAATACCCATCTCGTCCTTCTCGAGATCGCGGATATGCCCGAAACAACTTTTCACCTCGAAATCCACGCCCAGGATCTTTTCAATGGTCTTTGCCTTTGCAGGCGACTCAACGATAAGCAGATTTTTTGCCATATGTATGTTTCCTCTTGGCTCTAACGCTGGTTCTATCCCTGAATTGCAGACTCAGTAATGTCTTCAGGAACCTTCCGAGCCTGGTTCTGAGGTTGCAATATTAAGGTAATCAGGGGACATTCAGTGGGTCTGAGTATGTTCGAATATATTTATTAAATTGAAAATCAATGTTTAGTATAGAATAACCAAGAGGTTTTACTCTTTGCCGGAAGGGGAAAAAACGGGTGTGATGGGGAGCTAAAACTCCTGATCTGTCGGGTCAAGGAAGGAAATGACGGATTTTATAACCATTTCATCCCGGTAGATTCTCCTATGGCCGAGCCCATGAGTATTCAGAAAATGGAAACCCGGATAAGCAGCTTCCCGAATAGGAAGGGTATCGTGTATTGGGGTAATGTCGTCGTCCTCATCATGAATCCATAAGACATTGGCTTTTATCCGTGGAGCCACTCTGGTGATGGAAAAATGACTTGGAGGGACGCTTGCTTTTTCCGTGATGTATCTCAGGAAGGCTTTCTGGGTTCGGACATTCAACCTCAGGAGGCCAAAGAAATAATGGATGGCTGTTGTTGTCTCGGTTGCAGGCGCTATGAAAACGACTCTTGTGTCTGGCCCGTGGGGATGTTTTTCGAGGAACTGTGAGAGGGCGAGCCCCCCGAAAGAGTGGGATACGAATGCATGAAGCGGCCCAAATGTTTTTTCTATCCTTTCGATCATGCGGACATACTGTGGGAGGACAATGGTTTTCCCTCCACTCTGTCCATGTGCGGGAGCATCAAATGCCATCACTTCGTATCCACGGATCAAGAGGGGTGAGATGTACTGTTCAAAATTGAAGGCAGTTGATTCAAAGCCATGCAGAATGAGCAGTTTAAGTTTGCGCGGATAATTCCATCTGTATCCTTGTACGAATATTCCATCCAGGTCAAAACTTATGGACTCGGCCTGGTTGAAAATGGCGGGCATGGTTTTTTTTGACCTTCGGTATGGTGTGCTGAAGATCCTGAAAGTGCTCTGAGCAGCTTTCCTCAGGGATATAAAAGAAAGGATATGGAGATAGGCGCGGAAATATCCGATAGCCAATTGCTGTGCCCTTTTGCTTGCCATGTTCCGCGCGTGATTTTTGAATTACTTTTATTCCTGCGAAGATAAACCCTCGCTGGTGGATTGATGAATGTGGTCATACTAGGTACAGGAAATGCCGCTCAGGTACTGGGAAGATTGATCCAAGGATCTGGACACAGGGTGGTTCAGGTGGCAGGCCGGAATAAAACTCATGCAGAGGCTATGGCTGTCGAGTGGGGTTGCAGTTCCATTCGGGGTTTCGGTAAACTGGATCCTGCTGCGGACATCTATCTCGTCGCCTTGTCAGATGGCTCCATACCCGGCGTTGTCCGGAAGATCAGGCTTTCGCGTGGCATCATCGTACATGCGGCGGGATCCGTGTCCATGGATATTCTCGCCCCTTGTGGCATACCTCATGGTGTGCTATACCCGCTGCAGAGCCTTCGGGCCAACTTGGTGAAGATCCCCGAGATCCCATTTCTCGTTGATGGAAGCGACCCGGAAACACTGCAAAAGCTGATTGCTTTTGCTCGAAGCATGTCCCGACAAGTTCAGGTGGCGGACGACGAGGCAAGGCTAAATTTGCATTTGGCAGCAGTTTTCACCTCCAATTTCATGAACCACCTGTTCGCGCTGACCGAGGAATTCAGCAGAATGGAGGGATTGGATCCCCGCATGTTGCTTCCACTCATAACGGAAACGACTATGCGCATGGGTCAGAAACCGGCAGGTGAATTACAGACGGGTCCTGCCATCAGGGGCGACAAAGCCACTCAACGGAAGCATCTTGCATTGCTGAAAACATACCCGCAAATGAATGCCATTTATAAATTGTTGAGCCGTTCCATAAGTCAACTTCACTCGGACGATGGACCTGCCCGGCATCTCCCGGTTCCTGAAGCCTAAATCTTATCTTCGGTCCATGAATGTATTGGAACACTTCAAGCCGATCCGACTTTTCGCTTTTGACATGGACGGAGTGCTTACGGATGGCAGTTTGTTGGTCATGCCTGATGGCGAATGGGTCCGAAAGATGAATATCCGGGACGGATACGCCCTTCAACTGGCCATCAAGTTGGGATATGATGTGGCCATCATCACCGGGTCCATCTCAAATCCGGTCGCCGATCGCCTTCGAAAATTGGGAATAACGCATGTTTTCCAGAATGTGGTGGATAAGTCTGCAAGTCTCCGGGGTCTGATGGCTGCAAAGGGGTTGATCCCGGAACAGGTGCTTTTCATGGGGGATGACATGCCTGACGTTCCGGCATTGGCAGTGGTCGGCCTCCCTGTCTGTCCATCGGATGCCGCTGAAGATGTGCAGGCGGTTTGTCGGTATATTTCACCGTTGCGTGGCGGTGAGGGTTGCGTGCGGGATGTGATCGAGAAGACCCTCCGGATACAAGGTAATTGGGGGCATGAACTCGGTTTGCGAAGTATCTGAAACCGGATTATCTTCACCTCATGCTGGCTGGCGCATTTCTCAGGCTCATCCGTTTTCCCAATCTCATCTTCATTGCCATTACGCAGCTCTTGTTCTGGTTTTGCATCATCCAGCCCTTCCAGATACAACAGCCAGAGACACATCTTTACATAGACATTGACATACTCTATCGCATCATCGGCGCATCTGTATTGATAGCCGCCGGTGGATATATCATCAACGACTATTTCGATCTGAACATCGATCGGATCAACAAACCCGATAAGTTGGTGATTGGAAGCCGTATCCGCCGCCGCTGGGCGATCGTTTGGCATTTGTTGATGTCTTCCATTGGCCTATTACTCAGTTTCAGCGTGGATGGATTGATCGGCATGCTGAATCTCATTGCGATCCTGATGCTCTGGTTTTACTCCACCACTTTCAAAAAACAATTGCTTATAGGCAATGTGATCATATCCTTGTTGACAGCCTGGGTTATACTCATCCTTTATGTTGCTGAGATCCCCCATTTGTTGAGGTCCGGTATTCCCGCCGGGTATTCCGACTTGCTGCGCAAGATCTTCAAATATGCGGTCATGTATGCTGGTTTCGCTTTCATCATCTCTCTGGTACGTGAAGTGGTGAAGGATATTGAAGACAGGGATGGCGATGCTCGTTACGGTTGCAGGACCATGCCCATCGTTTGGGGCATACCCGCAACCAGGGTTTTTGTACTGGTATGGCTCACTGTGATCTTCTGTTGTCTGGTGGTGTTGCAAGTTTATGCATTGCAACTGCAATGGTGGTGGTTCACGGCATATACTTTCGTAGCTTTAATCTTTCCCATTGCTGTTGTTTCCCTTCGGGTGGTCAAGTCAGAGGGAACTACGGATTGGACCTTCGTCAGCAGGATGGTGAAGGGTGTAATGCTCGCCGGTATTTTATCCATGCTTTTCTTCAAATGGTACAAATCATGACTAATCAAAAGATCATTCTGGCATCCAATTCGCCCCGTCGTAAACAGCTTTTGGAATGGGCAGAGATCGACTTTGATATCCTGGTCAGGGAAACGGATGAGTCTTATCCGCCGGGTCTGGATATAGAACAGGTCCCTGTGCACATTGCTAGAGGAAAGGCAATGGCTGCCATGAGCACGGATCTATACAGGAAGTACGAAACAGGAAGGCTGGTGTTAGCGGCGGATACCATCGTGATCATCGATCAGGAAATCATGGGAAAGCCGACCAATCGGGAGGATGCCATCATGATGCTGGGCAGACTTTCTGGCTGTTCTCATAATGTCATCACCGGGGTGGTCATGACCGATGGTCAAAAGGAAATAGCATTCCATGAAATCACCGAAGTTCAATTCCACGACATCCCACCCCGTGCCATTGAATATTATGTAGATCAATATAAACCTTATGACAAAGCGGGGGGATATGCCATACAAGAATGGATCGGAGTGGTAGGCATCAAGCATATCCGGGGTGATTTCTACAATGTCATGGGGCTGCCGGTGAGTCGTGTCGTGGGGGTACTCATCAACGAATTCAGTTGAGGAAATGGCACTTTTCCATTCATTCTTTCCCGGGTTACTTCCCTGGCTGAATACAGGCATAGCCTTTCTCTACACACAGAGGATCTTTTCGTTTGAAACAATTTCTTTGGAATAGGTATGATTTTTTCCCCCTGAATTTTCGTCGTTCCCCCTTTTTTTCGCTAAGCCCCATCTTTACTTTCACGAAAAATGACTGAACAGTTGTTTCAGTTCATCTGGAAGCAAGGATTATTCGACATCCATTCACTAACTACCATGGAGGGGCATGAACTTAAAATTCTTGAACCCGGGTATTGGAATCATGATCAAGGACCTGATTTCAAAGTTGCCAGGATACAGATCAATGGATTGATCTGGTCCGGTCAGGTGGAGTTGCATCTTCGTACCTCCGATTGGCTACGTCATGGTCATGATGAAGATCCCAACTACCGGAATGTGATTCTCCATGTGGTCTGGCAGCATGATGTTGCCCTGGCCAATGGAGTTCCTGTTTTGGAATTGAGGGATAGGGTAAAGAAAATTCTTCTGGACCGGTATAAGAATTGGATGTCCCAGGATGGACACATAGCTTGTGAGAACGAATGGAAAAGCTCCGGACTAAGGCCGAGTAAAGCATGGTGGCGCAAACTGGTTATCCGGAGATTGGAAAAAAAGGCGGTGGAGTGGCGGCAACAATGGCTAGATCTGGGACATGACTGGGAGGAACTCTGCTGGCGCAAAACCGCAAAAAGTTTTGGAGGCACGCATAATGGTGATGCCTTTGAGCATATCGCGGTCTCATTACCCTTGCGCTTACTCCGGAAGCACAGGGATCAGCCACATCAACTGGAAGCTTTATTATTGGGTCAGGGTGGCGTACTGCCCCAGTGTTCATCAGACAAATATGTGCACATGCTGAGGCGGGAATATGATTTCCTGACTGCCAAATACGATCTTAAGCCACTCCACATGCCTTTGGTTTTCTTCCGGCTGCGACCGGGCAGTTTCCCCATGCTCCGATTGGCTCAGTTGTCGATGCTGATTCATTCCCATATTCATCTTTTCGCTTCTTTGAGGGATTCCGTGGATTTGGAGGAAATGAAGAAGATGTTCAAGATGACCGCCAATGATTACTGGCATTATCATTATCGTTTAGAGGAAGTATCCGCATTCCGGGAAAAAACAGTCGGCTCGAAAATGGTGGATAGTATCTTGATCAATATGTGTATTCCATTGTTATATACATATGGCAAGGTGATGGACGATCGGCGAATGATTGAAAAAGCAGTAAACTGGCTGGAAAGGTTGCCACAGGAAGACAATCGCGTAACCCGTATATTTTCCGGGGTAGACGCGGGTTTGGAGAATGCACTTTGTTCACAAGCAGTTCTGGAGTTGAAGCACGAAAACTGTGACAAGAAGAAATGCCTTGAATGCAATATAGGGCAACTTCTCATCGGAAGGTGGGATAAGCGCAACTGAGTGGCCTGTTCGAAACCTCTTTGAGAGTGATAGCCGATGGTTTCCCCTCCTGTGGCTCCGGAACAGGTCACCAATTATATCGGATATCCAACTCTATATCCGGATGTATGCTTTGTTTGACCGGGCAGGTCATGGCTATATTTTCGAGATTCCTTTTCTGTTCTTCCGTTGCGGTGAATCCAGGAGGATGGTGGAAGATGATATTGAGGCGGCTGATTCTACGGGGGTTGGAAGCCATGATCTTTTCTACTTCAATGTTCATCCCCTTCAACTGGTCTTCCATGTCCCGGGCCCTTATGGCCATGGTCGTTAGCATGCAGGCAGCCAGTGAAGTGCCAACCATATCAGTAGGGGAGAAACGTTCCCCTTTACCTTGATTGTCTGTCGGAGCATCGGTTTCGATGAGGGATCCTGATTGCAGATGCGTACTGGTGGTTCTCAGCCCACCTTCATATACTATACGGGAAGTCATGTCGGTTTTTTGCCTAAATTTACATCTTGTATCATTAAAATCAGCACTGTGAAAAGAACCGGGATCACGATATTCCTTCTGCTGTGCGCCTTTTACCTCGCCGCGCAAGTTCCTTCACAGTCAACTCATTTGCCTGCCACCAAGACGGATAAAAAAACAGCCAAGCGAAGCCGGATGAACAACATGCTTCGAATGGAAGAGGAAGGTGTGCCTTCCTATGCCAAGCAATCGATCTTCGGTTTCCGATTCAACAATGACGGCTATGGTGGCTTTTATGAATACGCGAAAATGAAAACCCCTTACAAGGCGACCATTTTCCAGTTTGAATTCAACGAGAAAAAACATCCGAAGGAGGATAAGCAATCCAATGGCAGTCAATTAGGTGGCG
Source organism: uncultured bacterium (assembly GCA_903826405.1). Lineage (GTDB taxonomy): Bacteria > Bacteroidota > Bacteroidia > Chitinophagales > Chitinophagaceae > Pollutibacter. The sequence goes on along the minus strand of CAIKEH010000005.1, from coordinate 50,985 downwards.
GACTCGTCATCCTGGGTAGTCCATTTGTATATGGAAAGAAGAACATCTTCTATCAATTCAAAATGGGAATAGGACAACAGATCATGATTGGCGGGAAGGGGAATAAGAACGGCGTTGCGGTCTATGGTTTGTATTCGGGAGGGCTTTCCCTTGGCTTGTTGCGGCCATATTATATTGAAGTAGAATCGCCACTGGGATCCAGCCAGACCAAGAGGATCAAATTCTCTACCGCGGATAGTGCTGAATTCATGGGTCCGGGCATCATTGGAGGAACAGGTTTGGGTACGGGATGGAGCGATCTGAAAGTTATTCCCGGTCTACATGCCAAGGCTGCACTTCGCTTTGATTGGGCTCGTTTCAATACCACCATAAGTGCCATCGAGACCGGATTCAATTTTGAATGGTATACCAAAAAGATCGAACAAATGGTTAATGTCGATCCCAAAAGCCTGTTTGTCAACGGCTACATCGCCATCTGTTTCGGTAATCGCAAATGAGTTAATTTTGCCTTTCAAATCTTTCCTGTTTTCATGAAGGAATTACCCGTCATCAATACGTCCGAGCAGCCCAAACAAAAAAAGCCGGATTGGCTAAGAGTTCGGCTGCCCATCGGAGAAAGTTACCGTAACGTTCGGGAACTGGTTGATAACCATAAGCTGCATACCATTTGTGAAAGTGGGAACTGTCCTAATATGGGAGAATGCTGGGGTGCCGGAACGGCCACATTCATGATATTAGGTAATGTTTGCACTCGGAGTTGCGGTTTTTGTTCTGTAGCTACCGGCAAACCTGAAGATGTGGATTGGGATGAGCCACAACGTGTGGCCGAAGCCATTTTCCTCATGAAAGTCAAGCATGCCGTGATCACATCCGTTGACCGGGACGAGTTGAAGGATGGTGGTTCCATCGTCTGGAATCATACGATACGTGCAGTCAAGTCTCTGAATCCCGAAACTACATTGGAAACCCTCATTCCCGATTTTAAAGGGGAGAAGGAAAATATCCAACGCATCATTGAAGCTGCTCCGGAAGTGGTATCCCATAACATCGAGACAGTGGAAAGACTGACCCGGCAGGTTAGGATACAGGCTAAATACTGGAGAAGCATGGAGGTGTTGCGTATACTCAAGGAAGGCGGAATGCGCACCAAATCGGGGATCATGCTTGGGTTGGGAGAAAAAAGAGAAGAAGTTATACAGACCCTGACGGACCTTCGGGACAGTGGAGTGGATGTGGTAACTATCGGCCAATATCTGCAACCTACCCGTAAACACCTGCCTGTCGATCGTTTCGTGCATCCGGATGAATTCGCTGAGTTCAGGGAGATCGGCTACGAGTTGGGATTGGATTACGTGGAAAGTGGCCCATTGGTCAGGTCCTCATACCATGCCGAGAGGCATATCTTTCCGCAAAAGGGGAGGCAGGAATGGCTTACCATGGGAACAAAGCTCCCCTAATTCAGCGGGAAATGGATCCGATACGCAAGTATGAATTTCAGACTTGAAGGTCTTTGCCGGTAAGAAATAAATGGGAAAGCGATTAAATGATAAAAGCCCTGTTTTGCAGGGCTTTTTCTCTGGGTGTATCTTTTTACTTCATTTGGATGTTTCCCAGACCAGTGCACTGGCTCCGAGTATGGCCGCATCAGCTTCTTTCAGTTCGCTGAAGATGAGTTTGACCTTGTTCCGAAAGATGGGGAGAAGATTTTTTTCCATGGTTTCCCTGGTTGGCTTCAAAAGCAGTTCTCCTGCCTTTGACATCCCTCCGAAGAAAATGATCGCTTCAGGTGAGGAGAACATGACGAAGTTCGCAAGTGCAAGACCGAGTATCTTTCCTGTATATTCGTAGATATCCAAGGCCATTTTATCCCCTTCCATGGCACAGTCGTAAACGACGCGGGCATCGATTTCCTCCCGGGCATAGTTACGCATGAGGCTTGGCTTACCGGGATCCTTATCCAAAAATTCCAAAGCCGTTCTTGAAACGCCTGTTGCAGATGCATAGGCTTCCAGAGAACCATGTGCGCCTGTTCCCGGATGCAACCTTCCGTCCGGGATGATGATGGTATGCCCCAATTCGCCTGCAAATCCATCATGCCCATATATGAGTTGACCATTTGCCACGATCCCACTTCCCACGCCAGTACCCAATGTGATCATGATGAAATCCTTCATGCCTTTGGCTGAACCGTAGGTCATCTCACCCACGGCGGCAGCATTTGCATCATTGGTGAGTCGAGCCTTGACACCGAATTTTTTTCCAATGAGGTCGGCGAGCGGTATGATGCCTTTCCATTTCAGGTTTGGCGCATATTCGATCGTACCCTTATAAATGTTTCCGTTGGGGGCGCCGATGCCGATGCCCCGTATCACCGAAAAGCCTCCATTGTCCTCTATAGCCGGAAGGATGGCTTCGTACAGGTCGTTGATGAAATCGTTCACATCCTCGTGCTTGTGGGTGAGGATGGCACCATGGTAAGATATGTCTCCGCGGTGGTTGACCAGTCCGAACTTGGTATTGGTTCCGCCGATATCTATACCAATGGCGTATTGCTGTGAGATGGGTATGTCCATATGTGATCTGTCGAAAGTAATGAATCAATGTCCCCCTTCGATCTGCTGATCGAAGTCAAGACCTTGTGAACGAAGTACATTCCTGAGTTTCAGGGTCAGGATGACGAGGACTGCGAAGCAGGCAGCTGCAACAAGATAGGAATTGTGCATGCCTATGGATGCGCTGTCACCGATGGATCCCTGGAAAGGCGGGATGACGGCACCGCCGAGGATCATCATGATGAGCAAGGCTGAACCCTGACTGGTGTATTTGCCGAGTCCGCCCACGCCCAAGGAAAAGATACATGGCCACATGACAGAACAAAAAAGACCACCTGCCATGATGCAATACACGGATACGATGCCCTTCGTGAAGACTCCGATGAGCATGAAGATGCAGGCCAGAACAGAAACAGCAACCAGAGTTTTCACTGGCTTTTCCTGACCGTAGAAGAATGCAGCAACGGCGATGAGGACAAAAACCACATAGGGCAACAAGTCTGTGATATCATTTCCGTAAATGTGATTCACGATCAAAATCACGCTGAAGGCGATCAACGGCACCACTACCATGGCGAACTTTTTGGCCATCCCATGCAGGTTGAAAACGCTCACGGCACCCGTCCAACGGCCGATCATGAGGCTTCCCCAATAAAGTGACACGTATTTGGAGATCTTGCTTTCATCCAGACCCAGGTCTGTCAAGTATCCGGGTGTTTTGAGCAATGCACCGAAGTTGTTGTCTATAGTGACCTCTGCACCTACATATACGAAAATGGCGATCATCCCGAAGATCAGCTGAGGATATTTCATGGCCCCCCATCCTTCACTGTTGGCCAGGGCACTTTTATTTGAATAGAGCAATACACCCGTCACAGCGGCCATGGTCAGTAAAAGCAGGGTGATTTTGGGTACATCGGTCAGTTGACCGATAATGATGATCCCAATGACAATGCCTGTCATCATCAGTAGAGAACCAGCAGCCTTGTTCTCCTGGTCGACCGGTTCGTCATTGGTCCCAGCCGGCAAATTGGAAAAGGTGAAGAAAAGGGCGACTGCGGCAAAAACGCCCGCCACGATAAGATAAAGCGTGTTGATATTGGTCAACGTGACTTCCTTGACCCCGCCTCCAACTGAGCCGAAAAGGAAAAAACTGACAATGATGGGACCTAGGGTGGTTCCAAAGGAATTCACACTACCTCCCAAGTTAAGTCTGTGTGAGCCAGTTGAAGGATCCCCTAAAGCGATGGCGAATGGCTGAGCAGCAGTCTGTTGTAATGAAAAGCCCAAGGCTACCACAAAAAATGAAGCCAGGATGGCCGGGAAGGAGTGGGCATTGGCAGAGGGTATGATCAAGAGTGCACCTACTACGGAAATCCAAAGTCCATATATAATCCCTTTTTTGTATCCGATGCGGTTGATAATATCATATCCGAGCGCATTTGAAGCTAGGAACAGGATCAATGAACCTAAGAAGTAGGCGCCATAGAAGGCAGAGCCGATGAGTTGGGATTGGAACTGGTTGAGGTTGAAATGGGTTTTACAAAAAGGGATGAAAATGCTGTTCGAAGCCGCTATGAATCCCCAGAAAAAGAAAACCATGACCAGGGTTGCCAATGCTTTGGAATTGGTGGGTTGCTTGGGCTGGCTCATATGCAAACGTTGGTTTTGATTGAATGCTGAAAATAACAAGAATTTCGCAGTGGAAAATATTTTTCTCCTTGACGGGTGGTCTGGAAAAGCCTTCTTAATTTGTAAGTTTCAAATATTTATTAGATGGAGATCATCCACGTGACTGCGGAATGCTATCCCGTCGCAAAAGCGGGAGGCCTGGGAGATGTGGTAGGTGCCCTGCCGGCATACCAGATCAAGTTGGGCCATGTGGCCAAAGTGGTGATGCCCATGTACAGGACAAAATACTTGTACAGCCATGATTGGGAGGTGGTACATAAAGGGGGATCCAACTTAGGCCACTGGTGGTTCGACTATACAGTGATTCGGGAGATGGACAACGCTCAGGGATTCGACCTCTATCTCATCGATATACATGGCCTGTTAGACCGGGAAAAGGTCTATGGTTATATCGATGATAACGAAAGGTTCGTGGCCTTCCAGATAGCCGTAGTGGACTGGATGTCCAAATGGCAGCACAGACCAGATGTGGTTCACGTTCACGACCATCATTCAGGGCTAATTCCATTCATGATGCAACATTGTCTGGGTTTTCGTTCCCTTTCGGGAATACCCAGTGTACTCACGATCCATAATGCACAATATCAAGGCCAGTTCGGCTGGGACAAGAGCATATTCATACCCTCTTGGGACAGTTGGAAAAGAGGCATGCTCGAATGGAATAATGCGATCAATCCACTGGCCAGCGCCATCAAGTGTGCCTGGAAAGTGACCACCGTAAGCCCGAGCTACCTCGACGAACTGCGGTACATGAGCAATGGCCTGGAGGAGCTTTTCGAGTATGAAAAAGGGAAATGTATCGGGATTCTGAACGGGATCGATGATCAGGTTTGGGACCCATCAACAGACAAATATTTTGATCATCATTATCGAAGTTCTAATGCGGAGAAGGGGAAGGCGGTTCATAAAAAATTTCTCTGTGATACTTTTGGGTTGGATCAGGGAAAGCCCTTGATCATTTTCATCGGTCGCCTGGTAGGAGAGAAAGCGGCGGACCTGCTTCCTGCAGTAATTGCCGACAGTTTTCAGCACATCGGTAGGAAGATGAATTTTCTGGTCCTGGGCAGCGGGGAGCCGGAGGTGGAAGATCAACTCAGGGCCATGCTGTCTCACAGTTGGGGGGATTTCAGCCTATATGTAGGCTATAACGAAACATTAAGCCACCAGATGTATGCCGGTGCAGATTTTCTCCTGATGCCTTCCCGGGTTGAGCCCTGCGGACTGAATCAGATGTATGCGATGCGATATGGTACCATACCCGTAGTTCGCAGGACCGGCGGACTCAAAGATACGGTAAGGGACTTGAGTGAGGAGGGGGGTTATGGCATTACCTTTGAACAAGCCACTGTTGGTGATATCACCCATGGTGTGTGGAGGGCAACTCAGTTATATGAGGACAATAAAAAAATGAAAGAGGTCCGCAAAACCATGATGAAATTGGATAATAGCTGGGACAAGAGCGCCGCCGAGTACATAAAACTTTACGAATCTTTGAAGTGAAGATCAAAAACAACACTATGATAAACAATGTGATATCCATCATCCTGGGTGGTGGGGCCGGAACCAGACTGTATCCACTCACCTCAACAAGGAGTAAACCTGCTGTGCCAATTGCAGGCAAGTACAGATTGGTCGACATCCCCATTTCCAATTGCCTGAATTCAGGGATCGGCAGGATGTATGTGCTCACGCAATTCAATTCCGCATCACTGAACAAGCATATAAAGAATACGTATCATTTCAGCATGTTCAGTTCTGCATTCGTCGACATCATTGCGGCGGAACAGACTCCCGATAATCCCGCCTGGTTCCAGGGTACCGCCGATGCAGTCAGGCAATCTTTGCGGCATATGGTGAATCAGGACTTCGATTACGTGCTGATCTTATCTGGTGACCAACTTTATCAGATGGATTTTCAGGCCATGATCGACGAACATGTTGCAAAACAAGCGGACATATCCATCGCTACGATACCAGTGGTAGGCCGCGAGGCAACAGAGTTCGGCATCCTCAAGTCGAATGAAGATCACCTGATCACCTCATTCATCGAGAAGCCTAAACGTGATCTTCTGGCAGACTGGGTCAGCGACACCGGGGCCGAGATGCAGGCAAAAGGTCGGATTTACCTCGCCAGCATGGGTATTTACATTTTCAATCGGAAATTGCTTTTCGATCTCCTGAACGATATTTACAAGGATGCCACCGATTTTGGGAAAGAGATCATCCCGCATTCCATAGAAAAACATAAAGTCCTCAGTTACCAATATGATGGCTATTGGACGGATATCGGAAATATCCATTCCTTTTTCGAGGCCAATCTGGCACTGACCGCCGATGTGCCTGAATTCAACTTGTTCGACAATCAGAAGGCTGTTTATACCCGCGCCCGAATGCTTCCTCCGGCCAAGATCAGCGGAACGACTCTGGAGAAAACCATCATTGCGGAGGGCTGCATCATCAATGCTTCCCGTATTGAGAACAGCGTAGTGGGTATACGTACCCGCATCGGCAGCGGTACAACGGTGGTCAGCAGCTATATCATGGGTTCGGATTTCTTCGAAACCATGGAGGATATGAAGAATTCTACTAGTAGGGGTATTCCCAAGATCGGAATTGGGGAGCGATGCTACATCAGAAATACGATCATTGATAAGAACTGCCGCATAGGGAATGATGTTCGTATAAACGGGGGTATCCATCTGGAGAACGCTGATCATTCCCTGTATACAGTGAAAGAAGGTATAGTGGTGGTCAAAAAAGGAGCTATCCTGCCGGACGGCTTCGTGATCTGATTGCCAGTTTCGCAACAACACATGCGGGAAGTGCAGATTGTTCTTCTGCTATCCAATTGATTCCTGCGGGCCATGCCAAACAAAAGATCAGTTATGGATACATCCTCTTCAAAGTCCTCCACCGAGAATGGTGCTCTTTCTCCCAAGCCCCGTTTGTCCATCTGGCAGATATTCACCATGAGTTTCGGCTTTCTGGGCATACAGTTTGGGTTCGCCTTGCAGAATGGGAACACCAGCCGTATCCTCCGTTCATTCGGAGCAGATGTAGATCAGTTGCCCATGTTCTGGATCGTGGCACCCTTGGTAGGGATGATCGTACAACCCATCATCGGCCATTATTCCGATCGTACCTGGAATAAAGTGGGTCGGAGGAAACCTTATTTCCTGACCGGGGCATTGCTTTCCTCGATAGCGCTTTTGATCCTTCCCAATTCAGGGAATTTCGCCGGATTTCTGCCCGCCTTGTGGATCGGTGCTGGCATGGTCATGGTCATGGACGCTTCCTTCAATATCGCCATGGAACCCTTCCGGGCACTTGTTGCAGACAATCTTCCGGACAGTCAGCGGACGATGGGATTCAGTATCCAAACCTTCCTCATCGGATTGGGTGCTGTTGTCGGTTCTGCATTGCCTGAGATCCTTTCCAAATTCGGATTCAGCATGCAGGCAGGGAGCGATGGTGTTGCGGACAACATCAAATATGCTTTTTATATCGGGGCACTGGTTTTCATGGTGGCGATCTTGGTGACCCACTTTTTCTCCCGCGAATATCCTCCGGCCGAATATGAGAGATATCATGGCAAGGCCGAATCCAGTAAAAATGGGCTTGGTCAGATCCTGCATGATTTCCGGAACATGCCCCGAACCATGAAACAACTCGGACTCGTACAATTCTTCAGTTGGTTCGCTTTGTTCAGCATGTGGGTATTCACCACAGATGCAGTGGCCACTCATGTTTACGGGCTTTCTGGTGATTATAGCCAATCAGTGGCCTATAACGAAGCTGGGAACAAAGTCAGTTCCGCATTTGGTGTATACAATTTCGTGGCGATGTTTTATGCGTTACTTCTTCCACTCATCGCGAAATTTTTCGGAAGAAAACTGACACATGCGATTTCCCTGTTCGCGGGTGGGATCGGACTCATATCCATATTTTTCATTCGTGATCCCAAGATGCTCAACCTGTCCATGGTGGGAGTGGGGCTGGCCTGGGCCTCCATATTGGCGATGCCTTACGTGATCCTTTCATCCTCCATACCTGCAGGCAAACTGGGCATCTATATGGGAATATTCAACTTCTTCATCACCCTTCCGCAGATTGTGAATGGACTTTTCGGTGGCTGGATCGTCAAACACCTCTACGCGGGACAACCCATCTACGCCATTGTGCTCGCCGGTGTGTTCATGATCTGTGCTGCCATTAGTGTCATTTATGTTTACGATCCGGGAACCGAAAAAAATCGATCATGAAGCGATCTGTTGTGTTATTCAGGATATTGATGATCTGCACGATCAGCCAGTTCATAACGGTTTCCTCCGGCTCAGCTCAACAACTGAATGTCTACCCACTCAACTGGTATGTGGGTATGAAGGATCCCAAACTACAACTGATGATCCACCGGGACAGGATAGGCGAAGCGACCATTTCCCTTCGGCCATACTCCGGAGTTAAATTGACCAATCGATTCAAACCGGTCAACCTCAACTACCAATTCATCGACCTGGAGATCGCGCCCGGTACAAAAGCAGGCGAGATCATCTTTGATGTCAAGGAGCCGGCTGGTGGGAGAAGTTATGTCTTCACTTATGAACTTAGGTTACGCAGCAAGGAAAATGGGCGCTCCCGCGTACAGGGCGTAAATGCATCTGATCTGATCTGCCTGATCATGCCTGACCGTTTTAGCAATGGAGACACCACGAATGATGTCATAAGTACTTACCGCGATCAGGTTGCTGACAGGAAAAATAAATACTCGCGGCATGGAGGAGATTTCAAGGGGATCACCGAACACCTGGATTACTTGCGTTCCTGGGGGGTTACCTCGATATGGATGACCCCCGTGATCGAGAATGACATGCCCCTGGAAGTGGAGGGGGATCATTCCATGTCAGGATACCATGGGTATTGGTTCACGGACCATTATGCCATTGACAAACGTCTGGGTGGCATGAAAGGGTATCAGGATCTGATCACTGCTGCTCATGGCAAAGGGATGAAGATCATTCAGGATGCAGTCTACAACCATGTTGGCATAGAACATTGGTTCGTGCGGGATGAGCCCATGAAGGATTGGCTCAACCACTGGCCCAAATACCAGGGAGCGAATCATCGGGAGGAACTGTTCACCGATCCCTATGCATCCGCTAAAGAGAAGGAGATCATGATCGGAGGATGGTTCACTCCGCATCTTCCCGATCTCAACCTGAAGAATCCTTATGTTTCCAGATTCCTCATACAACATGCACTCTGGTCTACGGAATTCTATGGTATCGATGGTTGGCGAGTGGACACCTACAAATATTGTTATGAGCCATTCCTCAATGCCGCCAATACTGCACTTGAGAGGGAATTTCCATCGATCACTGTTTTTGGAGAAGCCTGGAGTAATTCCACTTTGGCCAGTTCTTATTTCACTAGGAATAATCTCAAGGCCCCTTTCCAACATAATCTCCAGGGTGTTTGTGATTTCCCGATCACCTTCGCCATGCAGGATGCTGTAAATCAGGATTTCGGATGGACTTCAGGAATAGCCAAACTTTATATGGCCCTTTCCGCGGATATTCTATACCAGGATCCCAAACGTAACTGCATATTCCTGGACAATCATGATATGGACAGGATTTTTTCTGTGGTCGGGGAGGATATGTCCAAATACAAGATCGTCATGGGCTTGTTGCTGACCCTGCGAGGCATACCCCAGCTATATTACGGTACAGAAGTGTTGATGAAAAATAGAAAGGACCCCAACGATGCGATGGTACGTTTTGATTTCCCTGGAGGCTTTCCCGGTGATACCATCAGTAAGTTCAGCGCTATGGGAAGGTCTGCACAGGAAAATGATGCTTTCGATCATGTGCGGGCCATCGCCAATTGGAGAAAGACTGCTTCCGCCATCCATCAAGGAAAAACCATGCAGTTCATTCCTCAGGACGGAGTTTATGTTTACTTCCGATATAACGATACGCAGACCGTCATGTGCGTGGTGAACACATCGGAAAAGGATAACAGTCCTGACCTGAGTAGATTCACCGAGAGAACGACTGGATTCACAAAGGGAAGGAATGTGACGAATGGCAGAATAATCACCCTGGATTCTCAATTCGTCGTTCCCGCGAAGACGATGTTGATACTCGATCTGGGGAAGTAGGGTCAATACCGGATTCCGAATGGAACATCCGCTACCCGCCGATTATTCAAACCCGCCGCGGCAATGCTATCAATTAGGCAGGCTTTAAATTTACGAATTCGCCATTCGGAATCCGGGATCAAATAAGCATTTGCCAAGACATCTTTTTCAGCCAGTCATTGTTCTTCAGGAATTCCTTCATCTGCTCTTGGAACTGGGGGCCGGTGATTCTTTTGCCTTCTTTTGGCTGGACCAATTCTTTGGCACCGATGTCTATCAATTCCAGTTTTGTGGCATACCAGGTCGTATGCATGCGTGGAATGGCCAATCCAAGGATCATGCCGGGCAAGCCATTAAATGATTCCGGGCCTGTGGAGGGAATGATCTCGTCCGTATAGTAAGCGATCACAATGACCGAGTCGAAGACCTTGCCCAGGGCCTTGTGGCATTCAAAACCGGCGATGGTTCGCGGTTCGGAACTGATCTTCCAGGTCACGTTCCTCAGGCTGTCGCTGATGAGGTAATCGCTGCCGAATATGCTTTTCTGCGTTAGCGCTGTTCCCTGGTCTAGATTCTTGTACACGGTGTTGCTCATGTAATTCAGCGCCCAGTGGATCTTATTGTTCTCCGGTTCTCGGCCTGGCTTGTACAGCGAAGCGTGTTCGTCGAAGTACAGGTCATAATAGGTGGAGGCGAACTTGGGGAACTCCTTTTTCATCATCTCGTCCCATACATTCTCTTCATCGAGCATCGAATGCTGGTTGGTACGTTTCTCGAACTCGATCTTGCCGTGGGTGATGAACTGCGGCTGAGCACGAAGGCCATTGAGCGCAGCAAAAATCCAAATAAAAGCAAGTATACTTAGTGGTTTCATGTCTTTGGTTTAGAAGTCCTGGGGTTTGCCATTCCTGGCGAAGTTCCAGCGGAGGCTGACCATGAAATACTGTCGGTAGGTGTTGTAAGTCTTCTCCGAGATGTAGTTCGTGCTGATGTCGCGCTTGAAGCCGATGTTCTGATTCAGCAGGTCGTTGGCCATGACTCCAAAACGGAACTTGTCGTCCTTCCCGATCTTCTTGAACAGGGACATATTCCAAAGGACGACGTTGTTATTGGTCTGGAATACGTCCGTTTTCTGGCGGATGAAGAAATTTACATCAGTCTCCCATTCCAGTTTCCAGGGCAGTTGGACGCTGCCTTCCACACGATGTTCCTGAACCCAGTAATCCGTGTTCACATCCGGGCGTATGGATGATGTGGAGCGGTTGTAGCGTAAGTTGAAGAAGATGGCGATATTGAATTTTTTGTCCACATAATAAGTCATGTTGGGCTCGATTCCCAACCCGATCGTGCTGGTGATGTTCTTCTGGCCATTTATGAAGTTGACATAGTTAGAGCCGGCGATGCTAGTACCCAAGGACACGGACAAGGGGGTCTTCTTGACCTTGATGTTGTAGTTGAAATTCAGATTATAGTTGTAGTTGCCGTCCACATTCACCGTCTGGTACACCCTGCGACCGATGCTGTCGACCAGGTCACGTGAGCCGAAAGCATGTTGTGTGGTGTTGATACTTGCACCGATCCACATATTTTTTTCTTCAATGATGTCGAACTGTCCGAAGTTCAGCCAGAGGTTGTGGCTGAAAGAGGGGCGCAGGCTGGGGTTCCCGATGTATACGTTGAGCGGGTCAGAATTGTCCACGATGGGCTGAAGCTGCTGGATGCTGGGTTGCTGGGTCTGACCATTATAGTTCATCCAAAGATTCCGATTTTTCTTCATTTGCAGGTTTAGGCCCGCCTGCGGGGCGAAGTTCCAATATGTATACCGGCGGGAGGTGTCGCGCACCAGGTCTGACTGGTCCATGCGCGTACTGATGGCTTTGCCACCTATGTTGAAGTTGATCTTCTTGGGCTTGTTGTACCGGTAATACATGCCAAGCCGATGGATCATAACATCGTAATTGAAACTGTTGGTCAGGGCGGCGACTGTTTGGTCGTACTGAGGCTTGTTAGGGTCCGTGCGTTCCAGGGTGGTGCGGGCGGTCTGGCGATTGTCGATCTCCAGGCCATAGTCCCAACTCAGGTAGGACCGCTTGGAAATGGGACGGGTGTAGGACACGGTTCCACTGAGCCCCAATGCACGATTGTCGTTCAGTTTGCGCTGGTCGATCGTGTCGTGCCGGACCACGAATCCTTTTGAGTCGTAATAAGAGTTGTCCGCGTGCAGGAAACCATTCGACCCGGATTCAGTGAAAGTTTCCTTCATCGATAAGGAGAGAGAGTGTCCCTGTTTCTTAAACTTCTTCCGATAACTCAGGTTGGCGTTCAGAGTCTTATTGTCGCCTTCGGAAGTCTGGGTACGCCGCGTATTGTTAACCGGGGCACCATCGGCACTAACACTTTCGCCGGTGTAGTCATTTTCCTTCTTGTTCAGCCCAAGGCTTCCATCCATGCGGACCTTGATGGAAGAGGAACTGTCGAGGTTGATGTCATAGACGCCTTCAAGCAAATTCCTGTTGCGATAGTTGTAGGTGTGGTTGGTCTCGTTGTTATAGTAAAGGGTGTCCGGCAGGATGAACTGAGTCTTCGTGGTGATGTTGGCGTCGTTGTCGATCTGGTTGAACCGGTAGTTTCCGTTTATGTGCTGCTTGTCGTTCGCCCATTTGTCGGAATAGTGCGCACCCATCGCGATAGCCCGGGGTATGCCCTCTCCCTGGTAGTTGTTGTTGTCGAACTCGTCGCCATTTCCGTTCAATATCATGTACATCCCTCCATCGTCGCTGGTGCCCATCTCCATATTGTTGTTCCCACCGCCATAGTTGGTCGATTCAGACCAGTTGAGTCCTGTTTTGCCGTTGTTCGAAAGGATGCCATAGGCGGAGAATTTCCGCTTCCCTTTGAAGTAGTTGGCCATGGCGTTGTTATTGTAAAAGTTCTTTAAGTCGGTGCCCAGGTCCACCTTCCCGAAGTAACCGTTCTTCTTCTCTTCTTTCAACTTGAGGTTGATGGTCTTGGTCTTGGAACCATCATCGATCCCGGTGAACTCAGCCTTGTCGCTTTTCTTGTTGAAGACCTCTACGTTCTGGACCATGTCCGCATTGAGGTTCCGGGTGGCGATGGTCGGGTCGTCGCTGAAGAATTCCTCACCGTCCACCAGTACTTTTTGTACACGTTCTCCCTGTGCGGTGATCTTGCCTGATTTATCGATGGTGAATCCGGGCATGACCCTGAGAAGATCCTCTACGGAGGCCCCTGCTTTGACTTTGAAACTGTCTGCTGTATAAAAGGTGGTGTCGCCACGGTATTGGATGGCGGCAACACGTTTCTTCACCAGGATCTCCTCCATCAGTTTGCTTTTGGGTGTGAGGGGTATATCGCCAAGTTTGGCGCCTTCGCTGCTGATGCTGATCTGGTCGAAGTAGTCTGCGTAATTGGGGTAGGTGATGAGGAGTAAGTACTTGCCGGTGTCAGGAGCGGTCAACCGGAAAGCGCCTTCCACGTCGCTCCGGGAATGCCGGATCAAGATGGAATCGCCCATCTTGAGCAGGGCCACGGAGCCTCTGAAGAGTTTCCTGCCCGCGGCAGTGTCGGAAAGCGTTCCGGTAACTACCGGTGATTGAGGCATTGCAGCGATGGAGAATAATAGTAAAATGGCCAATGAAAGGGCTCGTCTCATTCGTCGGTAGTTTTGGTCGGGGTGTGATCCAAGGGTTGCGGCTAAGCTATTTGTAATGCATAATGCACTAACTTAAGAGCGTTATAATTTTACGTTAAACCATAAGTTCACATCATGACGTCGGGAAGTGATAAGGCTGCAAATTCCGGGAATTCCCACAATGGAACTCCAGAAAAGGGAGGAGCGGCATCCTTAGGTGATGCGGAGCGAAAGTACGAGGATGTTCATTTCGTGGACTCCGCTCGGCCAGTTTGGAATTATTCCCTTTTAAATGATGAAGTGATCAGGAATTTTCAGCAGGGTACGTTGTACAATGCTTATGAATATTTCGGGAATAAACAGATCTCGGTGCTGGATACACCAGGCACCTATTTCGCCGTATGGGCACCGAATGCCACTCGGGTCACGGTCATCGGCAATTTCAATGACTGGTCGAAGTTCAGCCACGACCTTTTCGTCAGGCTGGATCAAAGCGGAATCTGGGAAGGCTTCATCCCTAATGTGAATCGAGGTGAATCCTACAAATATCATATCACCGGTTTCAAAGGGATGATACAGGACAAGGGGGATCCATATGCACATTTCTGGGAGCATAAGCCTCTGACCGCGACCATCGCCTGGAATCTCGAATATGAATGGATGGATGGCGATTGGATGAAGAAGAGGAAAAAGCATAACGCCCTGGACGCACCTTTTTCCGTTTATGAAGTTCACCTGGCTAGTTGGATGCGACCGGATAAGTCGAATGAAGATCTATATTTCAGCTACGGGCAGATCGCTGAACGACTTGTACCTTATTGCAAAAAAATGGGATTCACCCATGTCGAGTTCATGCCGGTCATGGAATATCCTTTCGATGGAAGTTGGGGGTATCAGGGAACAGGATATTTCGCACCCACTTCACGTTTTGGTCAACCTGAGGAGTTCATGGCGATGATAGACCTCTTGCACCGGGAAGGCATTGGCGTGATCCTGGATTGGGTCCCTTCACATTTTCCGTATGACACCCATGGCCTTTTCATGTTCGATGGTACGCACACCTACGAATATGCGGATATGCGGAAGGGGTATCATCCAGATTGGAACAGTTACATCTTCAACTACGGCAGGGGAGAGGTGAGGTCTTTCCTCATCAGCAACGCACGCTTCTGGTTCGACCGTTTTCATATCGATGGCATACGTGTTGATGCGGTTTCCTCCATGCTCAGACTCGACTACTCCCGTAAAGCGGGTGAATGGGAGCCCAACTCATTAGGTGGCAATGGTAACCTCGAAGCGATTGCTTTCATCAAGGATCTGAATATGGCCATTTATCGAGACTTCCCCGACGTACAGACCATTGCTGAAGAAGCGACGGACTGGCCTGGAGTTTCCAGGCCCACCTGGCAGGATGGTTTGGGTTTCGGCATGAAATGGATGATGGGTTGGATGCATGACACACTCCGCTATTTCAAGCAGGATCCCTGGTTTCGGCAGTTCCAGCAGGATCAATTCAGCTTTAGCATGATGTATTATTATGATGAGAACTTCATGCTGCCGCTCAGCCACGACGAGGTCGTTCACGGTAAGTCCCCCATGATCTACAAGATGCCCGGGGACGAATGGCAGAAGTTCGCCAACCTGAGGCTACTGTACACCTACATGTTCACGCATCCGGGAAGCAAACTGCTTTTCATGGGCAACGAGTTCGGTCAGACTTCGGAATGGAATTACAAAACCGAACTCGACTGGCATTTGCTACAGCACGAAAGCCATCGGAAATTACAGGCCTGTGTAAGCGTACTTTCCCATCTTTATCGGGAAAAACCAGCCCTGCATGAGTTGCAGTTCGAACCAGGGGGATTCGAGTGGGTGGATCTTAACCACCGTGAAGAATCGGTCATCAGTTTTAGAAGGAAAGGGAAGAAGGCGGAGGATGATATTGTAGTGATCCTCAATATGACTCCGGTCGTCAGGAAAGATTGGCCACTCCAACTTGTCGGAAAAACAACATGGAAAGAGATATTCAACAGTGATTCAGTCGATTACTGGGGAACTGGTGACGTATATAACCCAGATATCCCCATGAACTTGGTGGACAAAAAGAATAAAAAGGTTGAAATAAAGCTGCAGCTTCCGCCGTTAGGAGGTGTGATACTGATTTAGTACCCACATCAAATATCCTGACATGAAAACTTTAATCTGTACCATCCTCCTCTTTGCCGTAACTCATTCTCTTTCAGCACAATCTGAAAATGATGCCCAAGCTGCTTTCCAGAAAGGCCTTCAGGAGAAGGCAGCTGGTAGGCTGAGACCTGCCTTCGACCAATTTTACCAGGCCTCATTGAAATCTCCGAATGACAAACAGATCCAGATCAATCTTGGACTTGCTGCTGAAGAGATCCGCCAATCCGATGCAGCCAGAAACGCATTCCAGAAAGTTCGTGAGATCGACCCCGCGGACACATTGTCCATCATTCACTTGACACGGCTGTTTTATAATGCACACCGTTACGATGAAGCCATTGCTTGTGGTAAGAAGATGCAGGAGATGAAAGTTGGGGAGCATGCCAATTTGTACATAGGAAAATCTTATTATGAGAAAGAGAGCTTCGGCTCCGCATTCCACTATCTGGAAGCTGCAGCCGCAGATGAACCGTCCAATCCTGAGATCCCCGTACTCTTCGCCAGAGCTTTGGTGAATATGAGTAATTATCGCATGGCGGTAAAATATTATCAGGATGCCAATCGGCTCGATCCGTCCAATACCCGCCTGATCTATGAGATGGCTTTAGCATATTCCGCAATACCTGATGATAAGGCGGCAGTGACCTATTTTGAGCTGGCTAAGGAAAAAGGATACAGAGTTGATCACGACTTCGTGGAGAATCTGGCCAATTCCTATACGCTTGCCGGAACCCCGGAAAAAGCCGTTAAAATGCAGGAGGAACTCCTCGCTCAGCGACCTTCTGATCTGAATCTGTTATTCGGACTGGCAGATACATATTATCGAATGGGAAAGTATGATCTGGCCATAACGAACTGGGATAAGATCCTGAGTTATGATAAAGAAGATGCACGTGCATTATATATGATCGGAATGAGTCTTCAAAAGAAGGGAGAGGAAACCAAGGGTATGGCATTGTGCAACAAGGCTATCGAAATGGATCCATCTCTCAATGGCCTGCGCCAGAGAAAATTCGTGGTCGGTCTTTGATAACCGACATTACTTCATTGCCGGGCAGGTCACATCCTGTCCGGCACTTTTATGCCCAGCATGGCCATTCCGGAGCGAATGACCTCCGCCGTCAAAAGAGAGATTCGTAAACGAAGTTCTTTCTTTTCCTCTGATTCAGCTCGAGATACGGAGTGCTCAGCATAGAAAGTATTATAGGTCTTGGCCAGGGTATAGATATAAATAGCCATCTGGGACGGATCCAATTCATTTGCTGATTGCAGGATGATGTTACCGAATTGTTCCAATTCAATCAACAGTTGCTTTTCCAGTTTCAGCAATCCTTCCCCTGCTGGCTTATGACTGAAGTCAATGGATTCTTTCCGCAAAATCGACCGGATACGAGCGTGTGTGTATTGTATGAAGGGCCCCGTGAAACCATGGAAGTCGATTGATTCCTCTGGATTGAATATCATTCTTTTTTTGGGATCCACTCTGAGCAGGTAGAATTTGAGGGCGCCGAGGCCGATCGTATCACATAGGGCATCCAGTTCCGCTTCCGTGAAATCATTGACCTTTCCCAGTTCCATCGTATGTTGACGGGCGATGCGGATCATCTCATCGACCAGATCATCCGCATCCACAACAGTGCCTTCACGGCTTTTCATCTTGCCGGTAGGTAGTTCGACCATTCCATAGGATAGATGATGTATGTCGTTGGCAAATGGCATGCCCAGTTTTTGACAGATCAGTTTGAGCACTTTCATGTGGTAGTTCTGTTCATCACCGATCACATAGATGCTTTGATCAATCTTGAATTCCGTGTATTTAAGTCGGGCTAAACCGATGTCCTGCGTGATGTAAACAGATGTCCCATCTTTACGTCGGACAAGTTTTTCATCCAGTCCATCATCCGTGAGGTCGATCCAGACAGATCCATCGCTTTTTTGGTGGAAAACACCATTTTTAAGTCCTTGCTCAACATCTTCCTTTCCCAGCAAATAGCTATTGCTTTCATAATAGGTCTTGTCGAAATCACTGCCAATCTTCTTGTATGTGATGTCGAAACCGGAATATACCCAACTATTCATCATTTTCCAGAGACCGACTATGTGCGGATCGCCTTGTTCCCATTTGAGGAGCATTTCCTGCGTGGCTTTCATCAGCGGTGCCTCTTTCTCAGCCTCAACTTCTTTCATGCCTCGGTCCACAAGTTCTTTGACTTCCTTTTTATACTCCTCATTGAAACGGACATAATAATCTCCGACGAAATGGTCGCCTTTGATCCCAGTACTATCAGGTGTAGCACCATTTCCCCAATTGTCCCAGGCGAGCATGCTCTTGCAAATGTGTATACCCCGATCATTTACGATACAGGTTTTGAAAACATCAGCTCCACTTCCCTTGAGTATTTCGGAGATGCTCCATCCGAGGAAGTTGTTGCGAAGATGTCCAAGATGCAGGGGTTTATTCGTGTTGGGTGAGGAGTACTCCACCATGATACGCTGTCCGTTGGGTGCACCTTTGCCGTAACAGGATGCATCGGTATTTGAGGCCAGCAGATCAACCCAGTATGTGTCGGAAACGGTTAGATTGAGGAAGCCTTTTATCAGGTTGTAAGCTGTAAACAGTGTTGGATTATTGGATACCATTTTTGCTCCAAGCTCATGACCAAGAGCATCAGGGGACTTTTTCAATGACTTGACGAGACCGAATAGCACCACCGTATAGTCCCCTTCGAACTCTGGGCGGGTCTGATTGATCTGGAAATCCTTTTCCTGGAAGGATTGATCATATAATTCCTTCAAACCGGACAGGACGCTTTCCCTGATTTGGTCTACGATCATTTTTGTTGATTGAGGTGCAAATGTACGAAATGACAGGTTCAGGACATGTCACCAAACACTTCTGCAGGGGTGAGCTCATCGACAAACTTTTTGGAAAATGTATTTGTAGTAATGGGGCATCCTCTAGAATCCTCCTTTTCGATTACCTTTAAGCCCTTCAAGTCGTATATGACAAACCTGTCCATCATAGAAGTGAAAAGCCCTGGAGACCGCAAGGACTTCCTGGATGTGGCCCGACAGATCTACAGGGATGATCCCCATTGGGTATGCCCATTGGAGGATAACATAGAATCCGTGTTCGATCCCGAACGAAACAATTTTCACAAAGAAGGACAATGCACCAGATGGGTCTTGACGGATGGCCAAGGCAAACTGATCGGTAGGATCGCGGCTTTCATCAACGCCAAAAAGGCGTTGACCTACGATGTCCCAACAGGCGGATGTGGTTTTTTCGAATGTACCAACGTTCCGGATGCCGCCAGACTGCTTTTTGATACTGCCCGGGAATGGCTGGCGGCAAGAGGTATGAAGGCTATGGAGGGTCCGATCAATTTCGGAGAAAATGACATGTGGTGGGGTCTGCTGGTTGAGGGCTTTACCATGCCTTATTATGGTCTGAACTACAATCCCCCTTACTACAAGGCTTTTTTCGAAGATTACGGGTTTCAGGTTTCCTATGAGCAGATATCCAACAGGATCGATCTACGTAAATCATTCCCCGAACGGTTCACCAAGATCGCCAATTGGGTGGCCAAAAAGGGCGGATATACATTTCAACACCTGGACATGAAGGATTTCGGCAAGTATGCCCGGGATTTCATGGAGGTGTACAACGATGGTTGGGATGACTTCGCACACTTCACCCCCATAAAAGAGGCGACTGTCTATGAGACCTTCCGGAAGATGAAACCCGTTGCAGATGAAAACCTCATATGGTTCGCCTATAATGGCACGGAGCCCATCGCTTTTGTGGTATTACTTCCTGATACCAATGAACTCATCCGTAACCTGAATGGCAAACTCAACTTGTTCGGGAAATTGAAGTTCGTCTGGAATAAATTCACGGTAAAGCATAAGCGTATGCGTGCCGTGGTCATGGGTACAAAACATGCCTACCGGAATCTGGGAGTAGAGTCGGCCTTGTTCGTCCGATTGAAAGAGTACGTGGCACCACTATCCCATTATCAGGAAGTGGAACTTTCCTGGGTGGGTGATTTCAATAAGAAGATGATAGCTGTCCATCAGGCTACGGGAGCTGAATTCGCCAAGAGGCACGTGACCTATTCGTTCTCTTTCCCGGCATGATGCACCAACTTGCACATTCTCCGTACATCCTCTTGTCCTAAGCAGTTTTTTGAGTAACTTGGTGACCTGAAAATCATGAAGAAGAGGATCGATAATATCCTGGATTTTTTTTATCCTTTGTTCGGCCGATTCATGGACCGGCAAACTTTTCGCTACGCCGCCAGCGGAGGCAGTAATACCTTGTTGGACATTTTCCTTTTTTTCATCAGTTATAACTTCATATTCAAAAAGCAGCCAGTGCAACTTTCTTTCGTAACGATCAGTCCACACGTCGCGGCTTTCCTCTTCGCATTCCTGTTCACTTTTCCGATAGGATTTTTATTGATGCGTAACATTGTTTTCACGGAATCCAATCTCCGTAGACGCATTCAGCTTTTCAGATACTTTCTGGTTGTCCTCCTCTGCTTCTTCCTCAATTACATTTTCCTGAAATTTTTCGTCGAGCATCTGCATATCTTCCCGACACCGGCCAAGATCATGACCACCTGCATCGTCATCGGGGTCAGCTATCTTTCCCAAAAATATTTCACATTCCGTGCCAAAGAAGGAACCTGAAGCGTCTCTACTTTGCTGCAAATCCTGCCCGGGCTTTATGTTTGTACACGCGAAATTAACCTGCTAATCAGCCATCATGAGTGACCGGTTTGAGCAAATGGACGTATTGATCATCGGAGGAGGACCTATTGGCCTTTCCTGCGGCATCGCATGCCGAAAAGCAGGGTTGTCCCACGCCATACTCGAAAAGGGGGCCTTGGTGAATTCCCTATACAACTATCCCCTCAACATGACTTTCTTCTCCACTTCGGAGAAATTGGAGATCGGATCTGTCCCATTCATTTCCCATAATCCGAAACCTACCCGTGATGAGGCTTTGGAATATTACAGGAGAGTGGCATTGCACTGGACTTTGGATATTCGGCTTTATGAAAAAGTCGTCAAAGTGACGAAGGAAGGCATGGGATTCACCGTTCACAGTTCGCGGAAGGATTATGCTTGTCGCAGTTTGATCATTTCCACGGGATTTTACGACCTGCCGAATCTGATGGGTATAGCAGGTGAAGGTATGTCCAAAGTACACCATTACTATAAAGAGCCTCATCCCTATTTTGGTCAGGACATCCTTGTTGTCGGTGCCGCCAATTCAGCCGTTGATGTTGCACTGGAAACCATGCGAAAGGGCGCCCGAGTGACGATGGTTGTCCGAGAAGATTCCATTCGGGAAACGGTGAAATACTGGGTAAGACCTGACATTGAGAACAGGATCAAAGAAGGAAGCATAAAAGCTTATTTCAATAGTACGGTAAAGGCGATCAGGGAAAATGAAGTGGATCTGGTCACCCCTGAAGGAATGGTGTCCATACGCAACGATTTTGTACTGGCCATGACCGGATATCTTCCCGATTTCCAGTTCCTGAAAAGTTTGGGAGTCCTATTGGGAGATGATGAGATGCTCACCCCTGTTCATGATCCAGTAACGATGGAGACCAATATCCCCGGCATCTTTCTGGCCGGAGTCATCTGTGGGGGCATGCAGACCAACAAATGGTTCATAGAAAATTCCCGTGACCACGGGGACAGGATCGTAGCCCGGATATTGGATAAAAAGCCATGAATCGGACAGTTTCTTATCAGTCTTCAGTTCTTGAATCTGCAAAAACGGCGTTCAGGCCATCAAAAGGCTGACAAAACACCCTTCTTCACCCTTTCCCCACCTCAAAAACTGACAAGTTTTCACCTTTTGCCAAGCGGCATAATGATTGAGTATCCAATAGAAACTTAAAACATAAACATCATGGGAAAAATCATCGGCATTGATCTGGGCACCACCAATAGTTGTGTGGCCGTCATGGAAGGCAATGAGCCTGTGGTCATCGCTAATGACGAAGGCCGCCGGACGACACCCAGTGTCGTGGCTTTCCTCAAGAACGGGGAAAGGAAGGTGGGCGACCCTGCCAAACGTCAGGCCATCACCAATCCCATCAATACTATAACTAGCGTCAAGAGATTCATGGGCCGCAGGTTCGATGAAGTAACGGAAGAGATCAAACACTGGAGTTATCAAGTCGCCAAGGGAGATAATAACACGGTCAGAATAGATATCGATGGAAGGCTTTATACTCCACAGGAAATCAGTGCCATCATCCTCCAGAAGATGAAAAAGGTTGCGGAGGATTATCTGGGTCAGGAAGTGACGGAGGCTGTAGTCACCGTTCCGGCATATTTCAATGACGCTCAGCGCCAGGCGACGAAGGAAGCTGGTGAAATTGCTGGTCTGAATGTACGCCGCATCATCAACGAGCCTACAGCGGCGGCACTCGCATATGGACTGGATAAAAAGAATCAGGACAGCAAGATCGCCGTATTCGACCTTGGCGGTGGAACATTTGATATTTCCGTTCTTGAATTGGGAGACGGTGTTTTTGAAGTTAAATCCACCAACGGGGATACCCACTTGGGAGGAGATGATTTCGACAAAGTGATCATGGACTGGCTGGCCGAGGAATTCCGCAAAGAGGAAAATGTTGACCTGCGCAAAGATCCCATGGCTCTTCAACGCCTCAAAGAAGCGGCTGAAAAAGCAAAGATCGAATTGTCGTCTTCCACTGAAACGGAGGTCAATCTTCCCTATATCACGGCTGTCGATGGAGTGCCCAAACACCTGGTCAAGAAACTGAGCAAGGCAAAGTTCGAACAGCTCGCTGATGTTCTTTTTGAGCGATGCCTCAAACCATGTGAGAAGGCACTCAAGGATTCCGGGTATTCTGCTTCGCAGATTGACGAAGTGATCCTCGTGGGAGGCTCTTCCCGCATCCCCAAGGTTCAGGAGATTGTTGAAAAATTCTTCGGGAAGAAACCCAACAAGAGTGTCAATCCGGATGAAGCAGTAGCCATCGGAGCCTCTGTACAGGGTGGGGTACTCACCGGCGAGGTGAAGGATGTCCTTCTTCTTGATGTAACCCCGCTTGGTCTCGGTATAGAGACTATGGGAGGGGTCATGACCGTTCTCATCCCATCCAATACCACCATCCCGACCAAGAAATCAGAAGTTTTCTCAACGGCTTCGGACAACCAACCCGGTGTTCAGATCCAAGTATTGCAAGGAGAACGTCCCTTGGCCAATCAGAACAAAACTTTAGGCATATTCAATCTGGACAATATACCTCCGGCTCCGCGTGGAGTGCCTCAGATCGAAGTGACCTTCGATATCGATGCCAATGGTATTTTACATGTCAATGCCAAGGACAAAGGCACGGGCAAGGAGCAGAAGATTCGTATCGAAGCGGGTAGCGGTCTGAGCAAAGAGGAAGTTGAAAAAATGAAGGCCGAGGCACGTGCGAACGAAGCAACGGACAAGATCGCCCGCGAGAAGATCGAAAAACTCAACGCCGCCGATGGTCTGATCTTCCAAAGTGAAAAGCAGATCAAAGAATTCGGAGACAAGATCCCGGCTGACAAAAAATCTGCAATCGAAGGTGCGCTCGCCAAATTGAAGGAAGCGCATAAGTCGCAGGACATCACATCCATTGAGGCGGGTACGCAAGCCCTGAATGATGCCTGGCAGGCAGCCAGTCAGGACATGTACAACGCATCACAGGATGCAGGTCCTCAGCAGGGAGGTAATGAACAATCAGCCGGCGCCTCAACCGGCGAGAACGTAACGGATGCTGAATTCGAAGAAGTGAAATAATAACGGATCGAAAATGTTCTTCAAAGCCCCACTTCCATATAAGTGGGGCTTTTTAATGCCCATACATATATAAGATGGCAAATTGACTTCAGTGTGTTCCCATACATCCTCAGGATACGAGAATTCATCTCTCTTCTACCCAGGTATGATCGGCAAGGAGTCGGACTTTGGCGATATGTTCCCGGAATGGACCAGCGCCGCCTCCCCATTCTCGGGGGCTGATCAGCGAAAGGATATGGCTTCCATCGGCCTTTTCATATAAATGATAAGTCTGTCCAATGACCGGGGAGAATGTGATCTTGGCCTTGTAGATCATCATGGAAAGTTCCTTTCTGTTTTGGATTTCCTGAGCCTGCAGGGCAAGTAATTCGATCTGCTTTCGGATCTGCTCGATCTGCATATTCGTCTGCTCCTCCATTGCGGTCAAAGCCTTGTGTCGGATCAAACCTTCTTCGGTGGGCCTGATCACGGCGCCGGATACCGAGGAAGAGTAGGGAAGGACCGATAGCTGTTTGTGGTAATAAGTAGTATTGGTGTAGGAAGATCCGTCAGGACGATATCCTTTCTGTATCATCCGGAGATATCCATCAGGCATGATCCGATAGCTCACGTTCAGGCATGGTTTGCCTTCCTTGCGAAATTCAGTTTCGAAACTGATCCCATCGGGAAACCAACTCTTGGATTCTTCTGCATCTTCCATGTCTTCCGCAGGATGCCACTGCTCATCAGGTTGCAAATCCAGATCGAATCCAAGAGCGTTATTCTCTAGGTCCACCCAAGCTGTATGAAGTTTCAAGCTACGATCGCTGGATGCCTCCATCCGCAAAATACCGGATCTGGGGCGCATCCCAGATTCGTATACGCCTCGCTCCGGGAAGAGTTGCCAGGATGCCATGAAGTGATAAGCCTGTATCATCGGGGAGGTAGGTTAGAAAAAGTAAATTTATAAAGTTGAACTTGAACCATCTTGAGGACAGAAACTTAGACCCTGAGTTTTCCCTATTTTCTAGGGAAAATGGACCTATGATACTATAACCATCCTGTATTGAAATTGTTGCACTTGCTCCCATTGATCCATTGATTAGCTTAACAGGCTACTCTTTTTTTGCGCCAGGACTTTTGATATTTGCCTTTTAAAAATGCCTAATTTTGCCGGCTATGACACTGGAGCACATTAAGGATATGAGGGACCGCATGGCCGTCCTGAGGAGGTTTCTTTGACGTCGCTAATCGACAATATAAGATAAACGAGGACAGGCAACTTTCCCTCTCTCCCGGGTTCTGGGACGACAATAAGCGCGCGACAGAGATCCTGAAGAATATTAAGTTGAACGAATACTGGATCAAGCTGTTCGAGGACACTCAGACAGCGGTGGATGATTTTGCCGTTTTGTTCGAGTTCTGGAAAGCCGGAGAGGGGAGTGAGGCGGAAGTGAAAGTGGCCTATGAGCAGGCACTTGCCCGCATAGAAGAGGCCGAGTTCAAGAGTACACTTAATCAGCCTGAGGATGAATTGCCTGCGGTTCTGCAGATAAATAGTGGAGCGGGAGGCACGGAAAGCCAGGATTGGGCCGAAATGCTCCTGCGCATGTACAGGATGTACGGAGAGAAACAGGGTTGGTCCGTCTCCGAGATCGATCTTCAGGATGGGGATGGTGCCGGTATCAAAAGTGGTACCCTTCAATTCGACGGTCCCTTCGCTTATGGGTTCTTGAAAGCGGAAAGTGGTGTTCATCGGCTCGTTCGCATTTCCCCCTTCGACAGCAATGCACGTAGACACACTTCTTTCGCTTCTGTTTATGTATATCCATTGGTTGATGATACCATCGAAGTTGAAGTCAGTCCAGCCGATCTGGATTGGGAATTCTACCGTTCCGGTGGAAAGGGCGGACAGAACGTGAACAAGGTGGAGACCGCTGTTCGGCTCAAGCATATACCCAGTGGCATCATCGTGGAATGCCAGCAGTCCCGTACACAGGGTGAGAACAGGGAGAAAGCATTAAAGATGCTCAAAAGTAGGCTCTATGAGGAGGAACTTAGGAAACGCGAGGAACTCAAAAATGCAGCCAATTCCAGCAAGAAAAAAATCGAATGGGGAAGCCAGATCAGAAGCTATGTCTTTCACCCTTATAAAATGATCAAGGACCATCGTACCGATTACGAAGTGGGTAATGTACAGCCTGTGATGGATGGGGAGCTGGAAGGCTTCATCAAAGCCTATCTCATGATGGAAAAAGAACTGGAATCCTGATCCCTGAAATAGAAAGAATCTTATAAAGATCGACCATGAATAACCATGTACATTTCCCGATGCCGGTTAATGAGCCTGTTCTTTCCTACGCCCCAGGCTCACCGGAAAAAGCCCGACTCAAGTCAGTTCTTGCGGAACTCAAGAAACAAAAAGCGGACATCCCCATGTACATAGGTTCAGAGGAGGTGAGGACTGGTCTTAAACATCCGATCAGACCGCCTCATGATCATGGCTATGTCCTGGGTCATTTCCACCAAGGTGAGGAGAAACATGTAAGACAGGCCATTCGGGCCGCCCTTTCGGCAAAGAAGTCATGGGCAGATATGAGTTGGGAGAACAGGGCCAATATT
Organism: uncultured bacterium; assembly: GCA_903826405.1. Taxonomy (GTDB): domain Bacteria; phylum Bacteroidota; class Bacteroidia; order Chitinophagales; family Chitinophagaceae; genus Pollutibacter. The sequence goes on along the minus strand of CAIKEH010000005.1, from coordinate 24,334 downwards.
TTTTTAAAGGCAGCCGATCTGATTTCGACGACTTACCGTCAGTATATGAACGCGACCACTATGTTGGGTCAGAGCAAGAATGCTTTTCAGGCGGAGATCGATTCGGCTTGTGAGTTGATAGACTTTCTGAGATTCAATGTTCACTTCCTGGATGAGATCTACCGTCAACAGCCGATAAGCAGTCCGGGAATCTCCAATCGAATGGAATACCGTCCTCTGGAAGGATTCGTGCTGGCCGTTACACCGTTTAACTTTACCGCCATCGGTGGGAATCTACCGGCATCAGCAGCCTTGTGTGGGAATACCGTGGTCTGGAAACCGGCACAGACACAGATTTATTCCGCACAGATGTTCATGAAAGTCATGCAGGAGGCCGGGTTGCCTGATGGGGTGATCAACCTGATCTATGTTGATGGACCATCGCTCGGGAAAGTTTGTTTTTCTCATCCTGAATTTGCCGGGGTACACTTTACCGGATCCACTTCGGTTTTCAATGGCATGTGGAAAACGATAGGAGAGAACATGGGCAATTATCGTTCCTATCCGCGGATCGTCGGCGAAACAGGAGGAAAGGATTTCGTGCTGGCGCATAAGAGTGCCGATCCAGATGTGGTGGCCACTGCCTTGCTCAGAGGGGCTTTTGAATTCCAGGGGCAGAAATGCTCGGCGGCATCCCGGGCTTACATTCCATCGAACATTTCCGAAACGGTCAAGAAAAAACTTGTTGCCGGAGTGAAAAGTTTTAAAATGGGAAGTGTTGAGGACTTCCGGAATTTCATCAATGCGGTAATAGATGAGCGTTCTTTCGACAAGATCAAATCGTACATCGATGCCGTGAAAAAAAGCAAGGATGCAGTTATAATTGCAGGGGGTAAATGCGACAAGAGCAAAGGATGGTTCATAGAGCCCACTGTCATCGAGGCCAAGGATCCGCAATATGTGACCATGTGCGAAGAGATCTTCGGCCCGGTGCTCACGATTCATGTGTATCCGGCTGAGAAATTCGATCAGACCATGGATCTGCTCGACAAGACCTCACCTTATGCGCTCACCGGAGCCGTCATTGCGACCGATCGTGATGCCGTGGAAAAAGCCACGAAACGGCTCTCCCAAACTGCCGGAAATTTTTATATCAATGATAAACCCACAGGAGCTGTTGTGGGCCAGCAACCTTTTGGTGGAGCACGTGCTTCCGGGACTAACGACAAGGCAGGTTCGATCCTGAACTTATACAGATGGCTGAGCCCCCGTACGATCAAGGAGACTTATAACCCCCCTCGGGACTACTCCTATCCCTTCCTGGGCGAGGAATGATCCAATGAGGATGAATTTCGGTTACCTTTGTACAACGATAATGAATGAACTGACGACCATATTGGACAAGGACCAACTGCACCTGACCTTGCAGCGCCTCTCCCATCAGTTGATCGAGAACCATCATCCTTTCAAGGATACCTGTTTCATCGGTATACAGCCTCGCGGGGTGCCTGTTAGCGATTACATCATCAAATACCTCTCCTCCCTTTATCCAGGGATGGAACTGCAATACGGGAAGTTGGACATCACCTTTTACAGGGACGATATCCGCCGACAACTCCATGTGCCGAGTGAGACACATCTGCCCTTTTCCATTGAGAACAAGAAAGTGGTGTTGATCGATGATGTTCTGTATACCGGACGTACCATCCGTGCTGCTATGGACGCTTTGCTGGATAATGGTCGGCCCTCGAAAGTAGAACTCTGCATCCTCGTGGATCGCCGGTACAGCCGCCAGCTGCCCATTCAGCCAGATTATTGCGGTAAAGCCATTGATTCCTTCATCACCCAGAAGGTCAAAGTGTTACTTGACGATGACGCCCGGGTGGTCCTTTACGATTATCCTGATTGATACGAACCCTGGTCCTGGAAAGTCCATGCAAAATAATTTCCACGATCACTCAGGATCATTTAACTTTGACTCCTAATGCAACTCAGTACCAAACACCTGTTGGGCATTAGAGACCTCTCCCCTCAGGATATCCGCATTATTTTAGACACAGCCACACAATTCAAGGAAGTCCTCCAGCGGCCCATCAAGAAAGTGCCTTCCCTTCGTGATGTCACCATCGTAAACCTTTTTTACGAAAATTCAACCCGGACCCGCATTTCCTTCGAATTGGCTGAGAAGAGGTTGAGTGCCGACACGATCAATTTCACTTCAAGTGGTTCCTCCGTTTCAAAGGGCGAGACCCTGTTGGACACGGTCAACAATATTTTGTCCATGAAAGTGGATATGGTGGTCATGCGTCACAGTGCCAGTGGCGCGCCGCATTTCCTTTCTCGTCACATACCCGCCGTCATCGTCAATGCAGGCGATGGCATCAATGAACATCCGACACAGGCTCTTCTGGACGCGCTCTCCATCCAGGAGAAATTAGGATCCTTAGAAGGAAGAAGGGTGGCGATCATCGGAGACATCATGCACTCTCGTGTAGCTTTGAGCAACATCCATCTCTTGAAAAAAATGGGGGCGGAAGTTATGGTAGCCGGACCGCCCACGCTAATTCCCAAGCATATCAAGGCCGCCTTCGATATCAAAGTGGAACACGACGTGAAAAAAGCATTGGCCTGGTGTGAGGTGGCCAATGTGCTACGTATCCAGTTGGAAAGACAGAATCAGGTGCTTTTCTCCTCACTACGTGAATACAATCTCGCTTATGGCATCACCAGGAAACTTCTGGATGGGCTGGATCATGAAGTGCTCATTATGCACCCCGGTCCCATCAATCGTGGAGTGGAATTGGACAGCGACGTGGCCGACAGCGGTCAGTCCATCATCCTGGATCAGGTAGAGAATGGTGTGGCCGTCAGAATGGCCGTCCTTTACCTGCTTTCCGGCAAAAGGGATAATACTTAGATTTCGCTACCTTCATCACATGCAACGGATCTGCCTGTTCCCCGGAACTTTTGACCCTATCACTTTGGGCCATGTGGACATCGTGAATCGTGCGATCCCCCTTTTCGACAAGGTCATCATAGCAGTGGGCGTCAATTCAAGTAAGGTGCCCATGTTCAGCCCTGAGCAAAGGCTGCTTTGGGTAGAGGAGATATTCCGGACCGAACCCCGGGTCAGCGGAGCAACTTACGAGGGCCTGACGGTAGATTTTTGCAGGAAAGTGGATGCCCGCTTCATTTTGAGGGGTATAAGGTATGTGAGTGATTTCGAGTACGAGAAGACGATAGCGGATGCCAACCGGGCCATGGACCCGAAGATCGAAACCATCTTTCTGACCGGCGAGCCTAAATACACTTCCGTTGCCTCTACGATCGTAAGGGACATACTCCGTAATGGTGGTAATGCCCGACCTTTTCTCCCGGATGCCGTCATCCGCTCTTTAGACATGAATAATGCCTGATCGAATGAGTGATATCATCTGGTTCAACAAAGAGATCGAGTTGAAAGATATTTTGCATCCCCGGGAACAGACCCTGTCCTCGCATTTGGGCATGGAGCTCACTGAACTTGGCAAGGATTATTTGATCGGGCGAATGCCCGTCGATCATCGGACAAGACAACCTCACGGTCTGTTGCACGGAGGAGCTTCTGTAGCCCTCGCAGAGACATTGGGAAGTGTTGGAGCATGGCTAACCGTAGATCCCGAAAAGTTCAATGTGGTGGGGCTTGAGATTAATGCCAACCACGTTCGCTCGGCAAGGCATGGATTTGTCAGCGGTGTGGCCCGGCCGCTGCATAAGGGAGCCAATACTCAGGTATGGGATATACGGATCAGTGATGAGGAAGCAAGGTTGGTCTGCGTCAGTAGGCTGACCGTAGCGGTAATCCCTAAAAAACAGGCTTGATCAACCCGGCAGCAGCCATGACATCCCGAATGGAAGGATAGGAGATCATGGCAAGATCCCTTGCCCTTTCCACACCTGCCCACACGATACCCTGAATGTCTTCTTCGAACTGCGGCTTCAGTTTCTGTTCACTTGAAGCCCTCATATTGTACCAGTGCGACTCCTTCAACATGGGTTTGCCGAATTCGAGATATGTATGATGTGTTGTGACCAAAGGCAGACCCAGATCCACCTTCGAAAGTCCGGTTTCTTCCATGACCTCCCTTACAGCACATGCTTCGAGGGTTTCTCCCTTGTCCAACTTCCCCTTCGGCAGATCCCAGGAGCCACGGCGGAAGATCATGAGAATATCATCCCTTTCGTTGAAAACCAGACCACCTGCAGCGTGAACAATGCTGAAACAGGCCCAGAAACGCGACTTGAGGCCTTCCAGATCCGCATTCCAGACCACGCCTGCATGGAAATCCGGTTTGGCGATCTCATGGAATAGTGATTTCAGGGCCGGGCCGGAAAGTTCATCGATGAAAACGGCATCAGGGTGATGTATGATTCCATGCAGACCCTCATTGATCTCATCACACAGGTAAACGGGCTTCTCGCCGAAATGGACCTTTAGGTACATAAATAAATTTCCTTTTTCGGCAGGCAAAGGGCAAATTTGCGTCATGACCAATGAACAAGCCGTAGCCGAGAAACTCCTGCAAGTTAATGCAGTCAAATTGAATCCTCAACAGCCTTATACATGGGCTTCGGGATGGAAAAGTCCGATCTACTGTGATAATCGAAGGATCCTGGGCTTCCCCTATATCCGCGATCATATCAAGAGTGAACTTTGCAATCTGGTTTTTGAAAGATTCCCCGATGCTGAGTTGCTGGCAGGAGTGGCCACTGCAGGGATCGCATGGGGAGCCATGGTCGCAGATCAATTGAAACTCCCATACATCTATGTCCGTCCAAAACCGAAAGACCATGGATTGGGGAACCAGATCGAAGGGTTTTACGAAAAAGGAATGAAGACGGTCATCATTGAGGATCTGATCTCCACGGGCAAAAGTAGCCTGCAGGTCTGTGATGTGGCCAAGGATGCCGGATTGGAGGTCATTGGTATGGCCGCGATCTTCACGTATGGATTCGATGTGGCGGGAAATGCTTTTCGGGATGCCAGGATCCCCTTATTCACCCTGACCAACTATCCAAGTCTTATTGATGTAGCCGTGGGAAAGTCCATTGTTTCCGGCGATGACCTGAATACTTTGTTAAATTGGAGCAAGGATCCGGGAAATTGGACCGGTCTTTGACAGGTAAACAGCAAATCAAAGCATATCATGAAACATTTTTCCACCCTGACTCTTGCATTAGTTTTAGCGTTGTCCGGATTGGCCCAGCAGAAGAAGCCCGTGACCACCAAGATCAGCACACCCACTGTACAATGTGAGGAATGCAAGAAAAAGATAGAACAATACCTGAGTAAGGAAGATGGCGTCACCAAGGTAAACGTGGATTATCGGCATAAGACGACCAGCGTGACCTGGTTACAGGACCGAACCAATCTAGAAAATGTAAAGACTGCCATTGCTAATGCCGGCTATGATGCCGATGATGTGAAAGCAGACGGGGAGGCTTATGCCAAACTCCCGAAATGCTGCAAAAGGCCGGAAGACGGCGGTGGCATGAAGAAATAACCAAGTTTTTCTGATTTTGAATGAAATGGAACCGCCTCCGGGCGGTTTTTTCATACCTGATCAAAAACGGAAAATGCTGAGATCCTGCTTGCCAGAATAGTCTACGGGAAAATTGACGAAAATCCCACCTCTCCCCAAACGAACCTTCCCCTTAAGCGACAATTCCACTTCTTTCTGGGACAAGATCGCCCAGGCATTGGGGAACAGGGTCTTCATATCCACATCCAATTTCACGGGCAAGGCAAAACTGTCCTTCGCCGGAATGTCTATCAAGGTATCCACGAAACTATGTCCAAGTACACGATTATCCAGGAAGACTTCCAGATCTGCATTTTTGAGTTTCAATCCAAATGGATTTGGATTGAAATAGATCAGTTCCATACTTACGGATGAGGTCTTGAGGCCAAGACTGCGGATGCCAAATTTTTGTGCCCGGATGAAATCAGGTTCCTTGATATTTTTATTGGGAAGGCATGCTCCCAAAGTAACGAACAGGAGCGTGGACCAAAGTCGAAATCGAAACATGCTTAAAATTAAGGTCAAAATTCCATTCCTGTTCTAAGCACGCTAAAACAACTAAATTCAGAATAAAAACCCTGCTAAAAAGCTTGTCATTGCCGAGAATTTCAACAACTTCGGAATAGAATTTCCCTACTAATATTATTGGAATTCCTTTTTGTAATTTAAAATACTGATAATAATTGTTTTACAAACTTTATTTGAATATTTATTATGTATAAATATGGTCTAATTTGCACTATAAATCCAATCTTTTGGGCCCATTTTTGAAATCGTCCTGATATTTATGAATCATGTATTTAAAGTCTGAATTACAATACTTTCCAACTATTATCTCAAGTGCTTTTGTATTCAAAAGTTCAACTGTTGATTATTGCTTATATGATCCCTTTCGTAAAATGACTTTCCGTAACCGATGCTTGATCACGGGAGCGAATGGGATCATACCGCTTACAGTTCCGGTACTAGGTGGTCGGGAGCAAAAAGTGACTTACGGGTATGTTCTCATTGATCATCGGAAAGACTGGAGGAGACGTCATTGGAGAACTATTTTATCGGCATATGGACGGGCCCCTTTTTTTGAACATTATTCCGATGGTCTGGAAAAACTTTTTGATGTTCATATGGAAAAATTGGCAGACTGGAATCTAGAGATCATGGCCTGGCTTTCAAGGTGCCTGAAAATCGATCTTCCAGATCGGTCTTCACCGCAGGAATCCACGGCCTCAATTCTTGTAATGAAAAAGGCTGATATTGATCTGTCCGACAGAATACTGCCCAAAAACTACCTTAACGGGAAATTCCTGTTGACGCCACCTAGATATCGGCAGGCATTTGAAGAAAGGCAGGGTTTCTATCCCAACCTCAGCATACTGGACCTGTTGTTCTGTTGTGGTCCCTGGACCGCCGAATGGTTAAGGTTGGCTGGTGGTCAGCTATGGGTAGATCAGGCCGGCTAAAAAGCGTTTGGTGCCGGGGGCAGAATCAACCGCCAGTCGTAAAAAGGATTATATTGGTAAAAATCACACCCATGTCCATCAAAGCCCTGCGCACATATACCGGCAAGATGCACGCTAAGCCCGGTAAAAAGATCTCTTTGAAGAAGTTTGATACCAATTTCAACCAGAAGGCGATCAGTAAGAAAGAAGGGGAGATCCTGCTTAAAAAAGGGGTTGAAAAACTGTCCGAGATGCAGGACAAGTTGTATGCCCACAACCAGTTCTCCGTCCTCATCTTATTTCAAGCCATGGATGCCGCAGGCAAGGACAGTGCCATCAAGCATGTCATGAGTGGCCTTAACCCCCAGGGTGTTAAAGTAACCAGCTTCAAGACCCCTTCCTCCCTGGAATTGGACCATGATTACCTCTGGCGCCATGTACTGGCTCTTCCTGCCAGAGGAGAGATCGGAATTCATAACCGTTCTCATTATGAAAATGTACTGGTTACAAGGGTTCATCCTGAATTCATCCTGAATGAGAATCTGCCAGGCATTGATAAGGTTGATGATATCAATGAATCTTTCTGGGCAGACCGGATGAAGCAGATCAACCGTTTCGAGAAGAACCTGCATGACAATGGTACGATCATCCTCAAGTTCTTCCTTCATGTATCCAAGAAGGAACAGAAAAGGAGGTTCATGGAACGCATCAATGACCCGACAAAGAATTGGAAATTTTCAGTCAATGACCTGCGGGAAAGAGCTTTGTGGGATAAATACATGACCGCTTATGAAGACCTGCTTTCCAATACTTCCCACGTACATGCGCCCTGGTTCGTCATTCCTGCGGATGACAAGTGGTTCGCCAGGCTGGTCATTGCCCATATCATCAATGAACATTTCGGGAAACTGGAATTGTCATACCCCAAACCCAGCCAAAAGCAATTAGAAGAACTCGAGCGGGCCAAGGCCATTTTAAATGCGGAAAAAGATTGATGCTGCCGACTTCATTAAAACAAAAAACCCCGCTGGCGGGGTTTTTTGATAACTGATATCGCTGGTCATTTTATTTCAGACCTGACATTGATATTCAAGGAGTCCGCACCATTCAAAAAGCCTTTGTATTTTCCGAGGTCAACAGCGTTGCCATTGACGAGCAGTTGACCATTTTTCAGTTGTACGCTGAAATTTTTACCATCAATAAGTTGATCTGCTTGCAGAGCTTTGAAAAGGTCTTCATGTGTCCCCTTGACAACGGCACTACCTTTCGCGTCCATGGTCACGGTGATGGTTTCGAATTTCTTTTGCGTCATTACCTCTTCGGCACGGGTTCCATGCATCTGTGCAAGAGTAGGAGCAATGACCAGGGAAACGATAGACATGAGTTTGATGAGGATATTCATGGAAGGACCGGAAGTATCCTTGAAGGGATCTCCAACGGTATCACCGGTAACCGATGCTTTGTGGGGCTCGGATTTTTTATAATAGATCTCTCCATGGATCTCCACCCCTTTTTCGAATGATTTTTTGGCATTGTCCCATGCACCACCTGCGTTGTTTTGGAACATGCCCATCAATACACCAGTCACTGTTGCACCGGCAAGGAATCCTCCGAGTGCCTCGGGGCCGAAAAGGAATCCGATGACAAGGGGAGAAATGATGGCGAGTGCACCTGGGAGCACCATTTTTTTGAGTGAAGCTTCCGTGGATATGGCAACACATTTATCGTATTCCGGTTTTCCCGTGCCTTCCATGATGCCGGGTATCTCGCGGAATTGGCGACGGACTTCTTCAACCATGGCCATGGCTGCTTCACCCACAGCCCGGATCGCGAGTGAAGAGAAAACAAATGGGATCATTCCACCGATGAACAGTGCGGAAAGAACATCGGCTTTGTAGATGTCGATTCCTTTGATACCTGCCACTCCGACGAAAGCAGCGAAAAGTGCCAGTGCGGTGAGTGCGGCTGATGCGATCGCGAATCCTTTACCCGAGGCAGCAGTGGTGTTGCCCACGGCGTCAAGTACATCGGTCTTCTCCCTTACTTCCTTCGGTAGTTCGCTCATTTCCGCTATCCCACCTGCGTTGTCCGCAATTGGCCCGAAAGCATCAATGGCCAATTGCATGGCCGTGGTGGCCATCATTCCTGCTGCGGCAATGGCAACACCATACAAACCTGCACATGCAAAGGATCCATATATGCCTGCTGCCAGTACGAGAATGGGAAGGAAAGTAGACTCCATGCCCATGGCAAGTCCTCCGATCACATTGGTGGCATGACCTGTTGCTGACTGACGGACAATGCTCATCACAGGACGCTTGCCCATCGCTGTATAATATTCGGTGATGATGCTCATCAACGTACCTACGACCAGACCTACTCCGATGGCACCCAGGACGCCCCACTTGGTGAATTGATTCCCCCGAAGGATCATGGATTCAGGAAGTACGTAATATACCAGTCCGATGGATGCAATTGCAGTGAGGATGATGGATCCCCAGTTACCCATATTGAGGGCTCTTTGAACGGTTTCGGTATTGACTTTTGCAGTGTCTGCGATTCGTACAAACCAGGTACCTACGATGGAAAGTAGTATCCCCACACCAGCGATAAGCATGGGAAGTAGGATCGGTGCCATGCCTCCGAAATTGTCTACTGAAACGGTTTCCTGACCAAGTACCATGGTGGCCAAAACAGTTGCTACATAGGATCCGAAAAGGTCGGCGCCCATCCCGGCTACATCTCCGACATTATCACCCACGTTATCTGCAATGGTGGCGGGGTTGCGCGGATCATCCTCAGGGATTCCGGCTTCAACCTTTCCGACCAGGTCTGCACCCACGTCGGCTGCTTTGGTATAAATACCTCCGCCAACACGGGCGAAGAGGGCGATGGATTCGGCACCAAGGGAGAATCCGGTGAGGACTTCGATCGTACGGAGCATCTCCGCGGAATTCACATTACCACCATGAACGAAGATTGCCTTCAGGATTATGAATAGACCTCCAAGTCCGAGTACCGCAAGCCCTGCTACACCGAGTCCCATTACGGAACCGCCGGTGAATGATACGGCAAGAGCTTTCCTCAGACTGGTACGTGCTGCTTGTGCAGTACGTACGTTGGACAGCGTAGCTACTTTCATGCCAATATAGCCGGCAGTGGCACTGAAGATGGCTCCGAGTACGAAAGCGATTGCGATGGACCAATGTGAATTTTCGTTGAAGCGAGACATGACACCAAGGAGCAGAGCCACTATGACCACGAAATATCCGAGGATCCTCCATTCTGCCTTCAGGAAGGCCATCGCACCTTCTGTGATGTATCGGCTGATCTCCTTCATCCTTTCGGTGCCTGCATCCTGACGGGCTACCCAATTGTATTTTACGAGAGTGTAGATCAGTCCCACAACGGCCATAAGGGGTACGACATAGATGAGTTTGTCCATAAACTGTTTTTTCCTTGCGTTTTTAATGGATGTTCACTCCGTTGGATCAGTGGAGTGAGGGCGGCAAAAATAATACATTCGGCTTAAAATCAATAGCCTGCAGCCATTTATTATGGTTTATGCAGGAACAGTTGGTAAGATGCTGAAACTCATACTTTTCATGCTTTTTTTATCGGGTGAACCCGCTATGGGCTCGATATTTAATACACATCATCCGTGTAATTCCAGGAAAGCCTGGCCCAGATAGGAGGGCAGGTCACCAGCGATGAGGGAATCCTCTCCATGATCTCTTGCATACAAATCACCAGCACAACCGTGAAGCCATGCACCGAGCATCGTGGCATCTTCTGGAGGATATCCCTGTGCGAGAAGTCCGGTTATGATCCCAGTGAGCACATCACCACTACCTGCCGTTGCCATACCCGGGTTGCCTGAACTGTTGACATGTATGGTCCCTTTAGGAGTGAAGAGGCAGGAACGGTGTCCTTTGAGGAGGATATTCAATTGAAGTTCTATAGCTGTATGCCTGGCCATTCGTATCCGTTCGAAATCATCGCTAGCCTTTCCGAATAATCTTTCAAACTCGAGTGGATGGGGGGTGATCACTGTGCCTGCCGGGATGAGATTCAAAAGTGAAGGATCCCCTGCAATGAAGTTCAGTGCATCCGCATCCAGCACCAGCGGAATATCCAGGCTAAATATTTTTTTCAGAACAGATGAATGCTCGATTTTCTTGCCCCATCCAGGACCTGCACCGAGGGCATCGTATGCATGATGGTCCAGATCTTCAAGGGTGGATTCCAGATCATCATGGATGGAGAAGATGGCTTCTGGAATATTGGATTGCAGGATAGGGTAACTCTCACTGTCCGTGAAGCAGGTGAGTTTGCCACAGCCACTCCTGAGGCAGGCCCGAGCAGCAAGTATCGCGGCACCCAGCATTCCCCATGATCCGGCCAATAGTGCGGCATGTCCACGTGTGCCTTTATGGTCGAAGGCATGCCTGATTCTCAACTTGGGCAGGAGGGCTGCTTTGTCCGTCCAATGAAACTCCGGGCTCTTCAATCCAGGGAATGATGGCGAGAGTCCTATATCCAGCACCTGCACGTTACCCGTGTATCGTTCATTCTCTGCTACCAGGAATGCAGGTTTCAAACATTGGAAACTGAGTGTATGGTCAGCCGAGATGATGGATCGGGAGTCGGTATGTCGGTCTGTGGAGAGACCGCTGGGTATATCTATCGACACGACGACCGAGTTTGTTAGATTGATGAGGTCGACCAGTTTTGCAGCAAGTCCATCAAGCGGACGACTGAGTCCGGTCCCGAACAATGCGTCAATGATGCAAGAGTTCAGTTGTGTAGGCAGGTCGGTTTCTGAAGTGATATGGTGTATGCTTTTCCCCATTGACTTGCACCTCCCTTGATTGAGGAGGTTGTCAGGTGATGGGGTGGAGGGGCCGTCAAGTAGATAGATGTCTACAATTCGACCCGACTGCGAGAGTATCCTGGCCAGGGCCAAGCCGTCCCCTCCGTTATTTCCCGGGCCGCAAAAGATGGTGAAAGGGATGGGGTCAGGAAATTTTTGATAGATCCAATCAGCACAGGAATTTGCCGCTCTTTCCATGAGGTCGATGGATCTGATGGGCTCATGTGCGATGGTGTAGAGGTCCCATTCCCTGATTGTGCTGGAATTGCAGATATGCATATGATGCGAGGTGCATCATAAAAGTAAAACATTTCCGGCAGGACTCTTGCTATTCGTCGTCTTCTGCATGGCCTTCATAATTATTGAAGACCGGGTAAAGTTTTTTGGTCGAATAGATCGAACTGTTGAAGCGATTGCCGAGCACTATAATGGTGGCGGAATCCTGAATGAGGCGGTTGAAAAAGGTATTATTGCCATGCCACCAACCATTGTGGTAGATCACTTTTTTGTCGTTCGGGAAGTTGTACATCCTCCATCCCAGACCGTAATTTTTGATACCTGGCTTTTCATTACTGTAACCGGTGTAGGCGGCTGTCAGGGTTTCAGGCTTGAAGAGATTGCTGTTGCTCAGTGCCTGATCCCATTTCAGCATATCCCTTACGGTGCTGTATACGTTTTTGTCACCATATACGGCATCGAGGTAGTTGAAGGGTTCTTTTTGATTCCTGTTGTTGTAAGAAGGTAGTACCTGATCGGCCTTGTCCATGGAGAAGACGAAGGTGTGGTCCATATGAAGCGGGGAGAAAAAGGTCGTTTGCAGGTATTGGGGGAAAGGGATCCCGGTCACTTTCTCAACGATGAGTGCAAGCAGGGCATAGTTTGTGTTGCAGTAAGTAAAGTGCTTGTCAGGGGCTCCAACTTTCAGGTCGGACTTGTGGTCGATCATGAATTGAAGGATGTCGGGATTACTGATCAGCCTTTTCTTGTCCCACCCCAATTGCTCCATGAAGTATACATAGTTGGGAAGTCCGCTACGGTGACTCAACAATGTCTTCACCGTAACTCCCGCGAAGGGAAATCCTGCCAGGTAGGTGGAAATCTGATCATCGAGACCAAGTTTGCCCTGCTCCCAAAGTTTGAGAACGGCCATTCCTGTGAAGGTTTTGGAAACGGAAGCGAGGTGGAAGGAAGTGACCGAATCTATGGCCTGACCATGGTGCAGGTTCCAGTTCCCTGAATACTTTTCATAAACGATCTCACCCTTTTTGGCTACGAGGAAGGCCCCGTTGAAAGGCGTTTTGCCCAAGCCGGTTTCATAGAAATTGGCTACGGAGCGATAGAGCCTGCGGAATTCAGATTTGGCTACTTTTTCCGGGGTCGGAGGATAAAAGGAAAGGGAGTCCTCTTCAGGACGCTTATGACCGTTTTTATCCGTGGTCGCGTAGCAACTGATCATCAAAAGGGACAGATACAGGAATTTCATGTGGTTTCGCATAAGGGATTCAGCTGGTTAACGTTTTCAAAAACAGGATTAGTATGCTGGTAAGCAGCTATTTGTAAAATTATTTGATCCCTGGATATTTACCAAAAAATATCCACAAGATTTTAACAAGTTTTTTCACATTGTGCGAAATATGTCATGATCCTATACTCAGTTCAGGATCGGGGGATCGCAAGGTTGCAGGATGTAGAAATTTGACGGCAGATTATTCCTACAGAAAATGGTGAATCAGACTTAAATAAAAATTGGAGCTATCCTCTTTCTGAAACATGTGGTAATTACGGAGCAAATCAAATCTATCTATTAGGCATGATTAGAAAATTCGCTGGTCAGGACAGGAAATGTTGTGGTGAATGGAATCAATAAATGCATGCAGGATTACTTCTTATACCGGCAGAGTTCCGGCATCGATTTCACATAATACGACTTGTAATTCATCGCCTTGGGATCCATGCATCCGGCGAGGTCTAGGATCTCGATCTTTCTGAATTCCACCGGATGGCTTTCACTCTGGAGTGAGATCGTACCTCCTCCCAGCAGTTGGCCGGTTTTACCATAGATCACATCCTGACCATCCACATTTCCTCCACCCACTTGAGGCTTCTCGTAATGCAATACTTCCTTGCCATTCACAAAATGCCGTATGAGCGAATCGCCCAAAACAAGCACTTCGGCACTTACCCACTGATCGCCATGATAGGTGTCTGAACGGGAATTTATGCAATGCGGTGTGAATAGTTTTCCATCCATCTCCACATTGGTCCCGGGTGTACAAAGATTGCAGGTCGGCCTCTTTTCTTTTCCATTCCCTCCCAATAACTGAACTTCAATGGATACAGGGAAATCCTGATTCAGTCCCATGCTTTCCGCAGGTTGACCATGCACCATGATCCCGCTGTTCCGATAAGCCCATTCCGGTCCATTCTTGGCTTGCTGTCCAACGAATCTGTATTGCAATCGTATACGGTAAAAGCTGTAAGGCTTTTCATAGAAAAGGTGTCCGAATCTTTCCCTGAATTCATCATAGGCATCATACCTTACCACGATCTTTCCCTCCTCCACCCTGAAGGTGTTCCCGAAATTGTCTCCAACTGGATGATTCCTGATCTTGACCTTCCAATTGTGCAGGTCCTTCCCATTGAACATGGATTCCCATTTCTCTTCGCTGGTTTTCTGGCCAAGGACAGGTATCGACAAGAGAAGTGCTAAACTGTAAAAAGTCAGTATCCTCATCTGCATTTTTCACTGCTTTTGATATCTGCGTTGAATGTATTTCATTCAGGTCGTGTAGCAAAAAGTTTTACTCCGGGAAACACGAGCTTTAATGCCATCTTGGTGCAAATCCCCAAGCCAAGATTCAAAGATTTTTGTCCCCGTTCCACAATTCGTGTTGTCCAGATCAAATTTAATTGTGAGCCAAAATCAATCAGGGAAATATTTCGTTTTTTTGCTGTATCCAGAATCGGTTTTTAAGATCCATTCCTTTCAACGTAATGATCAAGTAGTGTTTTCGTACTACTGAAATGGTTTCGTTTCCAGATGGTGGGTCAATCCTTCACGCATCTGACATAAAGGCCAAGATTGAGTTTGCCGGGCAGCGTGTGTAAATTTTGATTTTCTCCAACTATCCTTTCAAAGACAACTTCATCCGTTGATGCCACTGTTTTCGTCCAGTAGTCTCCACACTTGCCAAAATTCATGAAGAAGCCTGTTTCAGAAGACCTGAATCCTCCTGGCGCGAGGTTCAATCCGCTTTCATTAGTCCCATTCAACCCACCAGGATAATTACTCCAGACCGATATGCTTTTCAATTTTTCAACTGATCCATCGTATGTTTTAAGGAGGACCTCCCAATCTTTTGCTGTAGATATATGCCATCCTTTGGGAGCTAAACCTCTTCGATCCTTAATGGTATATCCATTATATATTTTACCATAGGATGAGTCTTTCGTTATGTCATTGAAGATGTTGCACCAGGCATCTGTTTTAATATTGATCCATTCTTGGTCAGGCATCACAACTGGGATAGGATCCCCGGTCCTGAATCGGGTTACCCTTAGGTCCTCGGCCATCCAGATTTGTTCACCGACCCTTACCGTATTGTAAATGTTCCCATCCACGTCCCGCATTTTGCCAATGAAGAGTTTTGGTGAAGGGATGGGACATTCCTTTGCTTCCATTTCCAGCATTTCCCATTTTGACTTTCCCAGGTCTGATTTTGCACAGGAAGAAAATAAGATGATGATCAGCACTGCTGAATGAAATGAACGCCTCATTTAAATGTATTTTGGGATTTATGGTGAAGTCTGTACTCTAGCGACCGGCAAGTTACTCAAGTTAGTTCATTCCCTTTTGTTTAAACGGGCTTTTATGAGTGCATTGGTGTTCCATCCTGGGGTGTTTCCGTACCTTATGAAGTTTATGGCTTGGACTCCTGTAAGCTCTAATAATCATTTGACATACAAGAGTTTGAATTATTGTCATATTATTGTCCATCCACGTCTTGCTTTGTTGTTAATTTCGCGTCAAACGGGAAAAACCTCATGACGGAAAAGAATAATACCAGTTACCCAAAGGATAAGATCAAAGTGCTGTTGCTCGAGAATATCAGTGAGACTGCTGTTCGTCAGATCCGTGATGCGGGTTATACTGATGTACGGAAGCTAAGTGGTGCACTTTCCGAGGAACAGTTGATCGAGGCGGTGAGGAACGTTCATCTATTGGGGATCCGATCAAAAACACAAATCACGCCACGGGTTCTGGAAGCGGCCAATAAACTACAGGCCATAGGTTGTTTCTGTATCGGTGTTAATCAAGTAAGTCTTAAATCTGCCACGCAACATGGGGTTGCCGTTTTCAACGCCCCGTACAGTAATACCCGCTCGGTAGCTGAGTTGGTGATTGGAGCTTCGGTCATGCTGATCCGCCGTATCGTGGACAAGAACAAGGCTGCACATGAAGGGGTGTGGATGAAAGAAGCCAAGGGCAGTTATGAACTCCGGGGTAAGACTTTGGGCATCATCGGATATGGGAATATAGGCACACAAGTAAGTGTATTGGCAGAAGCCATCGGCATGAAGGTGAGATTCTATGACATAGTCACCCGCCTGCCCTTGGGTAATGCCGAAGCGGTGAAGTCACTTAAAGATCTGGTATCCCAATCCGATATCGTGACTTTGCATGTGCCCGAAACCAGCCAGACGAAAAACCTCATCAGCAGATCGCTCTTGAAATATTTCCGGAAAGGCGCGATACTCATAAATTACGCTCGAGGTGAAGTGGTGGATTTAGAGGCATTATCAAAGGCCATCAGGGATGAGCATCTATCAGGAGCTGCCATAGATGTATTCCCCTGGGAGCCGGAAAAGAACGGGGATGCATTCACCAGTCCCATGCAGAATCTGCCCAATGTCATTCTCACTCCACATATCGGTGGGTCAACCGAAGAAGCTCAGCAGAATATAGGAGTTGATGTTAGTCTGAAGATGCTCCAGTATCTTGATATGGGTATCTCCATAGGGTCACATACGGTTCCGGAACTCAGCCTTCCTCCTCAGGAAGGAACACACCGGATATTGCACATACACAGGAATGTACCTGGAGTGCTTTCGGAGATCAACACCGAACTATCAAAGAATAAGATCAATATTCTCGCCCAGTATCTGAAGACCAACGAGGAGATCGGTTACGTGGTTCTGGACGTGGACAAGAAACTTTCCGGTAAGGCTGCCCAGTTATTGAAGAACGTCAAAGAGACGATCAAGGTCAGACTTCTTTACTGAGAGCCCCACTTCTGTCACGTATAATTTCAGATCATGGATGAAATGCTGATCAGGGTACTTGAAGATTTCGGATTCGGGATTGAAGGGTCTGTCGTGACCCCCTTCGGCAGCGGACTTATCCATAGAACCTGGCGGGTGCAGGATATAAAAGGGCAGGTATTTATTCTTCAATTGGTGAACGACAAGGTCTTCATCAATCCGGATGATATCGCACATAACATAAGCATCATTGGCGGTTTTCTAAAGAAGAAACGTCCATATGCCATCTTCCCGCAACCGTTGCAGACGGTATTTGGTGGCGCTTATTCACGTTCTGGAGGAGGGTATTACCGAATGTTCCCATTCATAGCGGGAACGCATACCATCGACATATGCACGAAGTCTGACCAAGCGTTTGAAGCTTCTCGGCAATTCGGACTTTTCACTGCCATGTTGAATGACCTTGATTTGGACATGCTCCGTCATACCATTCCCGGATTCCATGATATTTCCTTGCGCTATCAACAGTTCATGGAAGCGCTGGAAAAGGGCGATGTGTTTCGGAAAGAAGAATCAAAGGAAGGTATTGGATTCCTGCTGGAGAATCGGGGTATTGTGGACCGTTTCGAAAGCATCAGGAAAGATCCAACATTCCGCCTGCGGGTAACCCATCATGATACCAAGATCAGTAATGTGTTGCTTGACGAACAGGAGCGTGGGGTCTGTGTCATAGACCTGGATACCATGATGCCCGGATATATTTTCAGCGACCTCGGAGATATGATGCGTACCTATCTTTCTCCGGTAAGTGAAGAAGAAAAAGATTTCAGCAAGATTGAAGTAAGGCCAGAGTTTTTCGCGGCAATTGTTGAAGGTTATGCAGGGGCCATGCAGAGCATCCTGACCAAAGAAGAGCACCGATCCATTTTCTATGCGGGTGAATTCATGATCTATATGCAGGCCCTTCGTTTCCTGACGGACCACCTTAATAATGACAGGTATTATGGGGCGGCGTACACGGGTCACAATTTTGTCAGGGGCATGAATCAGGTACGTTTGCTACAACGATATCAAGAAATGAAGAATGACCTTGAAAAGATAGCCATCAGAATCACAGGTCAATGAAATCATTTTACGGGGATGGGTTTTTTGAAGATGGTGGTGTCTGAAGCCAGGAATTCCTGGGTGTATCCGCCACTATCGATCCGTGCCTGGGGGAATGACTTACGCAGTGTAACAAATTCCTGTGCCTGAACGCCACTATGAAAAAGAAATATCTCCCGCAAATTGGTCAATTTACCCAGGCCCATGACACCGTTCGAGGTCACTTGGGTTCCGGTGAGGCTTATCGTCCTGAGAGAATCGAGACCTGCCATCAGGGCTACGCCCTTATCTGAGATCTTATTGTTGTCCAGCTTCAGCCAGACCAGTTTTTTCAGTTGCGAGATATACCTGCAACCTTCGTCTGTCAAAGCGGCCCCCGAGGCTTTCAATTCGACCAGTTGTTCCTTGAGGGGAAGCAAGAGCATGACGGATGAATCACCACTGATGTTCGTATTGACTAGGTTGGCCATGAGATATGAGTTGCCATGAGCAACAGGCATGACGAGAATGCCGAAAGTTTTCAGGCTGTCCAGTATCTGATCGGGAGCGGCTTTTATCTGCGCAACAGGAAGCCCTGGGATCAACAGTCCAGCGTGGCCTTCAGCGGTTCTGTTCTGCAGTCCAGCGAGCATCCTGCGCACACTGTCGGATTGCGGCATTTCCTTGACTTTTTTGTCCGTGCTGATTCCCAATTTCACCCACCATTGTATCAGTCCTATTTGTGCTTGGGTCAGGGATGGTTTTCCTTTTGGAGGCATACGATGTTCATCATCTGCAGGCAGCAACAATCTTTTGACGAGTTCACTTTTCTCCGGGGTGCCGTCCACAATGACGGGGCCGTCCTTCCCACCTTTTCGAATATTATCCAGTCCATCCAGCCGGAGACCTCCTTTTTGTTTAGCTGGACCATGGCATCCGATGCATCGCGCCTGAAGGATGGGCTGAACGAGATCGCTATAAAGCTTCGCTTCCTGGACATTAGCAACAGTAGGGATGGTGTCATCAGTGGAGGGATCAGGGCCGGAAAGTGCTTCTGTAAGGTATCCTTCACCGTGAGTCAGGGAGCCGCCCAAATGACCCGTCCAAAACAGGCCGATGGCAAGCAAGGTCGCCGTGGAGTAACGAAACAGATGATCTTCGTGCACCTTGATCTTCCCGATCTCGACGAAATAGAATAAGATGGCGAGTGCGGCCGTAACGATACCTGACCATTGGTGTCTAGAGACCATCGTTTCATCATAGCCACCTTCTCCCGACAAGATATATCCGCTGATGCAGGACAACACTGCGGCCACGGCTCCTGCCAGAAGAAGCCAGCGCAAAGAGTGCCTAACGGCAGAGTGCTCCTGTTTTCGGGACATCAGCCAGATCCCGAGTGCAGCAAGGAGGATACCCAACGGAAGGTGTACAACCAATGGGTGAAGGTGACCGATCAAAGTGGAAATGGAAAGCAAGATCTTCATGATCTGTCAGGGTCAGTTACCGTAACGTTTGCGTAGGACATGCAGCATATGCACATTGACATCCCATTGGTCAGCCAGGGGCTGACGGGTGTATGGCAGGGTAGGCATATAATCGGGAGGACCGAATTCCGTCAATACGGTCATGATGCTACCTTCTCTTTTCTTTCGTTCTGCCACCTTGTCCCACCAGGCGAAATGTGCTTTCACGGCATCATCCCATTCCGGTGCACGGGGATCGTTCACCTGTGGCCCTTCCGGATGTCCGATGCGGGCATGTATATGACCCACCCGCTCCAGGGCGAGGGCAAGCGTATCGGCCTGGTCGACCAAGAGACTCTCCGCGACATTACACCAGTGGCTAACGTCAAAGGTCAGCCGAAGAGAGGGAATGGCCTCGATGAATTTACGGGCAATATGGGCGGCGAAAAGTGTACGGCCCCGATGGGTTTCGTGGTATATGGGTACACCTGTTTTTGCGGATATCTCCGCGGTGAATTCCATCAACGCGCGATTTTGCTCGAAACTGAAGTGATCCTTGCCGGAATGGCAGTTGATGTATAGCGGCTTTCCCTCTGCAGCTCTCACCACCATGGCTTTGAATTGTTCCGCATGCTTGACGGGATCGGGGTCGCTTCCACCTGTCAGGAATCCGTATTGGAGCCCTTGCTTTTCGGATTCGCGGATCAATTCATCCCTGGATTTGGTATCTCCTGGCACCCATACTTCGAAGCCATCATAGCCGAGAGATTTGGCTTTTGTACAGAAAGCGGCATGGTCCCCCGGGAATCCCCAGTTCGTGGCCAGAACCTTCAAATTGAAACCGGCTGATGATGGTTTTTGTAGTGGCTGTGCGAAACTCTCTAATGCAGGAAGCATGGCCAAAGCGCTGGCTTTAGCTCCGGTCTCCAGGAAATCCCTTCTGTTCATATCCTCCATGGGGTTATTTGTTACGGGTTGATTGTTCAAAATTGCTTTCCCATCAGGCGATGACATCACGGATCACGGATCCATGAACATCGGTCAGCCTGAATGGCCTTCCCTGAAAAGGATATGTGAATTTCTCATGATCGAAACCCAATTGATTCAAGATGGTTGCCTGTATATCGTATACAGATACTTTTCCGTTGATTGCATTATAGCCTATATCATCGGTTTCACCGAATGTAGTTCCCTGTTTGATGCCCCCACCGGCCATCCACATGGAGAAAGCCTCCACGTGATGATCCCTTCCCTTGAATGGATTCTGCTTCCCTTCTCTATTCTCCTGCATGGGAGTGCGTCCGAACTCGCCTCCCCAGACTACCAGTGTTTCATCCAGAAGTCCACGCTGCTTGAGGTCAAGTATCAATGCGGACATGGCTTTGTCCACCTGACGGCATTTATTGATTAGGCCAACGTCGATGGCCAGACTCGAATCGGTTCCATGACTGTCCCATCCCCAGTCGAAGATCTGTACGAACCTTACTCCTTTCTCCACCAGTTTACGGGCAAGCAAGATGTTGTTCGCCAGAGACGGTTTGTCGGGATTTGTACCATACATGTCATGTATGTGTGCTGGTTCGTCCCGGATGTTCATCACATCGGGTACGGCAGCCTGCATGCGATAGGCGAGTTCATATTGAGCGATACGGGAAAGGATCTCCGGGTCACCGAACTCCTCATGGGCCAATTCATTGACTTGGTTGATCGCATCTATGGAGGCTTTTCTGAGGTCGCGGTCCATTCCTGTAGGATCCTTTAAGAAAAGAACAGGTTCTCCTTCCGATCGGCATTGAACTCCCTGATAAACGGATGGCAGGAATCCGGAACCCCATATGCTCTTTCCGGCATCTGGGTTCTTACCGCCTGATGTGAGCACCACGAAACCGGGCAGATTGCTGTTTTCCGTGCCCAATCCATAGGTGACCCATGATCCCATGCTGGGTCTTCCAAGCCTTGGACTGCCCGTATGCATGAGCAATTGTGCAGGTGCATGGTTGAATTGGTCGGTGCTTACTGCTTTGAGTATGGTTACTTCATCCACCACTTTCTGGAAGTGCGGAAGGTTATCGGATACCCATGTCCCGCTCTGACCATATTGCTTGAAACCGATCTGCGGCCCCAAAAGTTTTGGAACTCCACGTATGAAGGCGAACTTCTTTCCTTCCAGCAGGGAAGGTGGACAATCCTGACCATCTAGCTTGTGCAGTTCAGGCTTGTAGTCGAACAACTCCAATTGGGAGGGAGCCCCTGCCATGTGAAGATAGATGACCGACTTCGCTTTGCCGGGGAATTGGGGTGCTTTTGGAGTGAGCGGATCCGTGCCAAGCGCATTCGTCGTTTGTACGTCCGCGTTATGTTTGGAGCCAAGCCAGTCGCATCCGGCCAGTAAAGTCCCTAAGCCCATCATGCCCATTCCGGTCCGGCATTCCCTGAGGAAATGCCTTCGAGTGATGAAGGACAGACTATGTTCTCCGGCCTCGTGAAAGATCTTTTTTCTTGAAGGCATATCAGTTCTTGGTTATGAATTCATCCATATTCATCATGGCATTGGAGACCACCACCAGTGCCGCGGTCTCGGGTGACCTTGATCTGTCTTTGAGTCCGCTCATGGCCAGACTCTTCTCCGGATCCTTATTATATGATGTCAGAGCTTTTCTGTACAAGTCTTCCAGGACATCCAATTTCTTCTTTTCTGCGACCCTGCCCATCAGCCGTTCATAACCTTTCGCGATAGCTTCCTTCACGTCTTTGGGAGTTGGCTGCCCCATGCCATATGCCAACTGGCGAGAAGCTACAAGCATGGTGGAATCGTTCAACATGGTCAGTGCTTGCAAAGGAGTGTTGGTTCTTATCCTTCGGGAAAGGCAGACTTCCCGTGAACTCTGATCGAAGGTCAGCATGGCTGGGTAAGGGCTTGTCCTTTTCCAATAGGTATATATCGCACGACGGTATTGATCATCCCCATTGCTGGCCACCCAGGTTCTCCCGTTCCAGGGAGAAAGCCAGATGCCAGGAGGCTGGTAAGGCATCACACTGGGGCCGTACATACGATCACTGAGCAGTCCGGTCACCGCCAATGCCTGATCGCGAAGTTGCTCTGCATCTAAACGAACCCGGGGTCCTCTTGCGTAAAACCTGTTCTGTGGATCTTTTTGTAACCGTTCAGGATCTGCTCTCGAATCCTGTCGGTAGGTTGATGACATCACCATCACTTTCAGTATGGACTTGATGCTCCAATTCATGTTGTGCATGAATTGCCAGGAAAGATGGTCGAGGAGTTCTCTGTGGGTTGGAGGTATTCCCTGAGTGCCGAGGTCTTCCATGGTCTCGGCTATTCCCATGCCGAATAGTTGACCCCATAGGCGGTTCACCAGAGTTCGGGCGGTCAAGGGATTGTCGGTACTGGTGATCCATTGTGCCAAGCCGAGGCGGTTTTGGGGACCCTGTGAGGGGAACGCGTTCAAGGAACGTGGGACACCTGGTTCAACTGCTTTGCCTTTCACCATCCAGTTTCCTCTGATGAAAACATTCGTCTGTCGGAACAAATCGGATGGGTTGTCCATCATGATCGGAGTGGTAGTTGCTTTGTCCGTGCGGAGCAGAGCCATGAAATGGCGGTATGCGCTATCGTAGCCGGGTTTGCCTTTTCCGGGGAAAGCATTGGTGAACCAGAACCAGTCGAACAGGACCCCGTTCTCCGTCTGTTTTTTCAATGAAGCACTGGCATATTCAAAATGCAGATCATGAACACCAGCGTAGATGGGGATATCTGTTTCCATCAATTGCCATTTATCTTTGGTACCGGGAAGGGATATCCGAAAGAGTTCAGGTCCTTTAGCGCTATCCAGCCGGACGACAAGTTTGCCATCGTCGGGCATGGTTGTAAAGCGAAAGACGAGGTGATCCTTGCCATTGGGTCCAGCCTTATGGATACGCGCAGCGGAGTTCTTGCGCATCACGAGAAATTTGGTGTCTGCCAATTCGGCATTAACGAATGAATCAGCTACGAGACTGTTGATCGCTGGTTGCCCGGTCCTCAGAAAACGGATGTATTCCTCTCCGATATCTTTTGTTGCATGCTGTCCCAAAAAAGCGGTTACCTCGCGGGAATACAGGCTATCGTTGCCGTGATATTCCCTCAATAAGGGGTAGTCTGCATAAGTATCTTCATCCCTGGTGTTGTTGAAATAGGCCATGAACTTGTAGTACTCCTCTTGGCGGAAGGGGTCGTAAGGGTGGCTGTGGCATTGCACGCAGGAGAAAGTGGTACCCATCAGGGTCTCCCAGGTTGTGTTGACACGATCAATGACAGCGGAGGTCCTGAATTCTTCATTATCGGTACCACCCTCATCGTTGGTCATGGTGTTCCGGTGGAACGCCGTGGCGATGAATTGCTGGTCCGTGGCGCCGGGCATGAGGTCGCCCGCCAATTGCTCAGTGAGGAAGGTGTTGTAGGGTTTGTCTGCATTGAAAGCCCGGATGAGCCAATCCCTGTATCTCCAGATGTTGCGGCTGTCATCACGTTCATATCCCTTGGTGTCTGCATATCTGGATAGGTCCAGCCACAATGCTGTCCACCGTTCACCATATTGTGGCAATGCCAGTAAACTGTCGACCAGTTCACCGTATGCTTTGTCGGATCGATCGGATAGGAATTTTTGGGCGAGTCGT
>CAIKEH010000004.1 GCA_903826405.1 uncultured bacterium | reverse complement strand
TCTTGTGTAACGGTCATCTCGGTGGGCTTACGACCCCGCAGACCGTCTCCCCGCTTGTAATAAAAGCTGCTGCGGGGTATACCTGACCACTGTAAAAGATCCTGTTTGCTGACCATGGAATGGGATTGGAAATGATGCATTACTTCGACCGCCGCTGCTCGAGGAATTGATTTTTTTTAATAATTCCGTCTTGAACTCCAGTTCGATTTGTTGTTTGGCCACAATTTTCTTCAACAACCGAATCTGTTCTTCCAGGGCGTCTACCTCCGGATTTCGCTGCCGGCCGTAGGATCGAAGGTTCGATACACCACCCGAGTTGAAGTTCTCTTTCCATCGCATGAATACAGAATGGGATAGATTGTGTTTGCGTAGTGCTTGGGTAACCCCAAATTGATCTGCTTCATTGATGATTGCCAGTTTCCCCGAAGCCGGGAAACTCCTTCGTTGTCTTGTCATGATTCCTAAATTTAGTTGCATAATTGTATTTGCAATTTTGTCCAGCCATTTAGGGAGTCAATACACAGTGAGTTAGAAAGTTTGCAGATAAAATATTTACTGAGTTTGTAACTTTTATTTAGGACTCACGTTTTACGGGAAATATGATAATATGAAAAGTGTATTTCTAATATTATTCTTGTCAGTTATAACTATTAATTCGATTAAGGCTCAAAAGAAAATCATAACCATTAATGCTAATTCAAAACAAGTTGACATTAGAGAGGACAAACGGTTATTCAAGAAAGTATGGACGATATCTCCAGAGATAAAACCCGATATTCATCTTACAGAATCAAAAAAAATAACTTTTTACACCGATATAGATTCTATAACAGCTAATATTAATCCAAAAGATAGTGTCTTTAATTTTGTGATTTTATTAAATGGAAAAGATTCTGCACTTACTCAGATCAAATATGAGAAATCAAAGTTGAGCATTTTGAAAACAGCTGCAAAATATGATAATAACGATAAAAGCTATATTCCGAAATTTGCTTATCAGTCCTCAGATAATCCAAATTTGATTACAATTAGAAAAGAATTAAAATTAGATTCCATAGCAGGTTCAGGATCTGAATTATCAAGAATACTCAATTTAATGCATTGGCTTCATTATCTCATACCACATGATGGCATGAATGGTAACCCTGAAGTTAAGAATGCATTGAACATGATTGCTGTATGCAAAAAAGAAGGTAGAGGATTAAATTGTAGAGGTTTGGCAATGGTTTTAAATGAATGCTATTTGTCTTTGGGAATTAAATCACGATATGTTACTTGTTATCCTAAGGATACCACAGATCCAGATTGTCATGTCATCAATATGGTTTATAGCAATGATTTAGAAAAATGGATATGGATTGATCCGTCTTTTGATGCGTATGTGATGAATGAAAAAGGGGAATTATTGGGAATAGAAGAAGTTCGTGAACGATTAATAAATGGTAAGACCTTGATACTTAGCCCAGACGCCAACTGGAATAGGCAGCAGTCGCAGACAAAGGAGTTATACTTAGAGAACTATATGGCAAAAAATCTCTATAAATTGGAAACACCGTTAGTAAGTGAATACAATACTGAAACAGCTGAAAAAGGGAAAGTCATTAATTACGTACAACTTATTTCATCAGTTGATATTCCAATAAAGACATCGTACCAAATGTATTCCACTCATAATCCAAGATTGTTCTGGTCAAAGCCTGAATAAAAATTTATTTATCTGCTATAACCCGTACTTCATCTGACAGTGGAGATAGATTTTTTAGTTTTCTATGGTCAGGATGTTTTGGGTATTCGCTCGGTGGTACATACCCAAGTGATTCATGGGGTCTTTCCTCATTGTAGTCAGTCCTCCAGATCTCGACCTGCGGACGCACTTCATCCATGGTTCTGAATACATACGCGTTAAGCAGTTCCCGGCTGATGCTTCCGTTATATCTATCGACGTATCCGTTCTGCAGGGGCTTTCCGGGTTGGATGATGATCCGTGTGATCCCAAGATCTTTATTATTGCAAAAAAGGGACGTTGTGGAATCTTAAACCCATCCGGCCGTTGATCTGCCTGTTCAGCACCTCTTCGATCTGCGACCTGTTCAATGTCCCGATCATGTTCGCCGTTTTCATGGATTGTTCAACGGGACAGCAGGAATAACCATTACGATGCTCATGGTTCCTAAGATGATGGCAGGGTTTCGTCTATCGGCGCTGTCTATTTCCCCAAGATCTTCACGGCATTTCCCTGGTAAATCTTCCGTAGGGCCTCTGTCGAAAGGCCAAGCCCATAAAGCGGCCAATGGTAGTCAAAAAGGTCTCGCTCATAAAAATGTTCATCATCCGACTCCAGAATGCGGAGGGTGGTGCGATACATCTTGATCGAGGTACCCATATCAGTGCCATAAACAAGCCGGTCAGCATATTTCTCCATGAACGCTCTAGTATAGCGGGGGATGGGAGAGATCTCCCCATAGCGCGCCGCGATGTCGGCGTAGAGGTTCGGATACTTATCGAAAAGTCGTGCCAGTTTGCCCAGATCGGAACAGCAATTAGCAAAGTGGCAGGCAATGAATATGGTGTGGGGATTCGCTTTGACGGCGTTCTCGAGGGTCTGGATCAGTTGGTCGTGGTCCAGGATGCCTTTTTCGCCCATGTCCACTTTCCAAGTGCCCGCATTCATCAGCCCGTCGTTCGTGCTGTCGGCGTTCAGGTACATCCAGGCATCTTCCGCCACATGTACACTCACCGGCATGTGCAGTTCACCGCATCTTTTCAGCAATGGCTGCATGCGCGGATCGTCGATATGCATGGTGCTCGCCACTGGTTTGGAGTAGAATTCCCCAAGGCCTTTGTCGCCCAGTTCGCCCACGCCGCGCGCACCCACGCGATGGCAACGCTCCAGTTCCTTGATCGCCAGTTCGGTCCAGCCCGGTTGTTCAAACCCCGTATAGTCGAATCCGCACCAAACATTGAATTTGTCTTTGTAGCGTCGGTACCTGGCTGCGATCAAATCGAATTCCGGGCCTGTTGAATAAGACAGGATGTTCGCCTTGGCCAAACCCACAGAGTCCATCGTTTTCACCCAATTGTCAAGCTCGGCTTCGGTTTTCACATTGTCGTGAGTGTGGAAATCAACCATGCCGAACTTGGCTTTCTTCACCTCATGGGCCGGTATGGCGTAGATCGACACCGGGCGATAATCAACCAGTTTGATGTCCTTCACATCCTGGGTCTGGGCAGGTAAGTTCAACACTAACAGGGCGAATGGCAGTATAAGCCTTTTCATTTTTTCAGAGTTGAGTGAGCAGGAAGTTACGCAATTCATCAAGTGTTGGATACATGTTCCTGATTTACAGGCAATGCTGCCATCAGTGAGGCGGAATTCCCATATTTGCCGTCCCAAATAAAATTCCATTCAATGGCTCTTGTTCATTGATCCCGGCGATACTTGGTTCAACCGATATGGTAATCTGGGGAAATTTTCATTGATGCTATGAAAAATAGACGATCGAACGAAAGGTTGACATGTCAATGATTTGGCATTTATTCAATCGGCAAATCAATCAGCAGGAGTTCCGCTCCCAAGAAACGCGGATGCCATTGACCAGATACAAGAAATTGAAAATATGGAAGTACATACGCAAACCCATTGCTCCAGGATAAAATGGACTTACTAGTAATGATGGTTTTTTGATATTCTTTAGTGTCGCAACACTTGCATACTTAAAGGAGAACCAGTGGGTGTATCGCTGGCCGATAGTATCCTTTATACACCAATCCAGGGCATTCGGACCCCCAAAAATGATCCGGACGATTTCGATGGGGATTGAAGTGCATGGAAACGGTGATTAAAAGCAGAACCAGCTCCATGGGCATATCACAGTCGATGCTTATATTTGGGAAGGGGGTCGGTTTGCTGGTGACCCTTTCCCGATTCCCCGCCGCCGGAAACCAAATCTATACATCATGATCAAGATACGCAGGGTTTTCCTCCATGTGGCATGCCTCACTTTTATGACTATCGCGGTGGCCGACACCATGGCGCAAATGCCGGATTTTACAAAGCTCCCGTTTGTGAATAAAGCTGACAGCGCACCCATCGCCGATCTCATAAGGAACGGCGTCCGTGTGGATGGCAAGGCGGTGCAATGCTGGTTCCCAAAAGATTCGATGTCCCATAAACGCATGCGGGAGATCACCCACATGATCGATCGGGGGATCAAGGGCGCGAATAAGTTTATCGGTGCTCCCCTTGACTGGCAGGAATTGCCACCAGGGAAGCCGATCACCTTCTATTTCCGCCGGGACAGCTTCATTTCTCATGGTTCCTGGGCCGGATTCGTCAGCATACCCTTTTGGAGGATACGGGATGATAAAGCGCCTTGGCTGCATGAGGCCTTTCACGAGATACTCGCTCCCAGAAAAATATGTGACCTCCTCAGAAAAGAGGCTAACGACTCGACGGCCGCTTCTGACGGTGAGCTCCCAGAATGGCTGGGCGAAGGTCTGCCGGATGTTCTGAAATTGGAGGTTGCACGGAAGGAGGGTTTGTCGGAATATGATGTTTTCAGCGATAGTCGCAACTTGGATTTCGATTCAGCATTCAGGGCCCGACTATCTGACGAACACACACGTAAAGTATTGCCCTATATCGGGTTTGATCGGTACATGCCGGAGCTGTTTACAAATGAAAGGCCTTTATATGCGTCAGCCTTCTACACCGGATCAGCATCCTTCGTGAAATTTTTGATCGCCCGATATGGGCTACCAACAATACTTACCGTGAATGCCAATATGGATGAGTGCAATGCGACTCTGAAGAAACTTACTGGAAAGTCGATAGACACACTTCGCAGGGAATGGCTGGAAGCAATGGGTATTTGAACAGGATTGTCTTCTACCGCTGAGAGTCGGGGTTCATAGAAAATAAGTCTTACGTGTTCGAAAAAGCGGATAAGCCTAAGCAGATCGACTTTGATAACTAAGAACTCCATGCCCAGATCATGTAGTTGCAGGTCGAGAATGAGTTTGTAAATATTTGCAACAAGCTGGTCATATCGGCCAACGTCTTCAGCTGCTGCAACTCAGATACGGAAAACTCTCCGCACGTCGACATGGTGATCTCCCGAGCATCAACCCGAACCACTATAAGACCTTTGCTGAGAGGCGGTGAAACCTGCAAATGATGGAAGGCAAGGATCGCCACTTGATCCTGCATCCTACTGAAGGCATACGATCGATGTTCTTATTTCTTCGAGAACTGGTATTCCCTACCAGTCCTCAACTCGTCAAGCACCTTTTCGACTGATGGAAATCAGACCATCCATCTGTGTAGAAACCTGACCATGTCCGGAAGGAGAGCATTCGTCGGAGCTATTTTTCCATGTCTTGAAAGTGATGCGCCGCAAGACTACCTTCCGATCATCCAAAGTTCATATATTAGCCGTAATCATGAGAAAATCACTGCTTTCCTTAGCCGCCATATTCACTTTGGTTTCTGCTTGCATCGCACAGTCAAGAAACGATGCTGCTTCACAGATCCCAGTCATGGCCTGGCTGGGCATTCCCGCCGAAGAAACCTCGGTATCCCGTTACCAGGAGATGAAGGATGCAGGCATCACCCACCAACTTACGTTCTTCCCGAATGCCGATGCGCTGCAGAAAGCACTTGATGTAGCCGCGAAGGTGGGCATACGCATGGTGGTGTCCTGTCCCGAACTCAGGACCGATCCACAGGGAACAGCCCGGCGTTTCAAAAATCATCCGGCAGTGGAAGGATATCACCTCATGGATGAGCCTCCGATCAGCATGTTTCCTTCCCTCGGCGAATGGGCCCGCAAGATCAGGTCGGTTGACAGCACCCATTTCTGCTATGTCAACCTGTTCCCCGCGCTGGGTGATCATGATACACTGCGATTCGGCACCAATGACTATCGGAAATACATACGCGCTTGTGCCACGCAAGTGCCCCTGAAGTTCCTGTCTTTCGATTACTATCCGGTACTGAAAGATGGCTTGGCAGACAGCTGGTTCCTAAACCTCGAACAGATCGCCGACGAAAGCCGAAAGGCAGGCATGCCGTTCTGGGCCTTTGCCCTCACCACGAACTACGACGATGCCAAAGTGGCGCCACAGACCCTGGCATCACTACGAGTGCAGGTCTATTGCAACCTTGCTTATGGCGCACAAGGCATGGAATACTTCACGTATTGGTCTGCAACCTCACTGAATGCGCCCTCATCAGAAGATCAGCGTGGCGCACCCATCACTGCAAATGGCAAACGAAGCGTGGTGTATGATCGGATAAAACAAATGAGCATGGAGATCAGGAACCTTTCATCCGTATTTCTCGGATCTAAAGTGGTCTGGGTGAGGCATACGGGAAGGGGTATGATCCCAAAAGGCACCATACGCCTGACAAAGTTGCCCGATGCGATCAAAGTGCTCGAAGGCAATGGGGCACCGCTATTGGTTTCGCTGCTGGAAAAGGGAAATGAACAGTTCCTGGTGGTGGTGAACAAGGATTTTCAGCATACTGTACCTATCCTATTCCTGGGCGACAGTACCGTGATGAAGGTACTCAAAGACGGGAGCAGGGTGCCTGCTTCGGATTATGAGTCTGCACAAGACCTTGAGCCGGGTGATGTGGTGATATTCGCTTTCCCGAATTCAAAATAATGAAACTGGTGGTTCCAAAGAACACGAATACCTGTTGAGCTATCGGGATAGTGATGATCAGCATTCCGTGGAGATTCATCAATTAAATGATGGTCTTCCGTCCTGTTTGCCCACTATCCATGCAAGAGAAAACGCGCTATCCTATTTTCCGCAGAATGGAATACGGTATTATTTGGAGTAGAAGCCCAATGATGCTCCACCGCTTTGTGATATAGACTACTTTCTTCTTTCTTTTTAATGCGTTGAATATTTGTTGTGCTGCCAATTCAACAGGTGCAACCCAAAACAATCCATCTCCTTTTGCCATATCTGTATCCACATAACCGGGACGCACATCTGTTACGTGAATTCCGGCGCCCCACTTGTCCGCATTTAATCTCAATCCTTCGAGATAGTTGATTTGAAAAGCTTTGGACGCATTATAAGAAGGAGCTACTCCATTTCCCCTAACCCCGGCAATGGAGCTAATGTTCACCAGATGACCATGTCCTTGTTCTTTGAAATATCTCATTCCCCAATCAGCAACACAGGTAAATCCACGTATATTGGTTTCAATCACATTGTTTTCTGTGGAGAAATCAAGCGATCTGTTTTCTTGGCCAATTCCAGCGGAAATAATCAATAAATCCAAACCCCCCAATTCATGAACGAGTTTATTGCAAATCGATTCAACAGTAGTTGAGTCTTGTACATCCATTTGACAATAGTGTATCTTTTCTTGATCATTTCCTTTTAAGGATACCAACCTTTCTAATCTTCTTCCCGTTACACCAATAGTATAACCGTTGTGTACTAAAATTTCAGATAATGATCTTCCAATACCACTGGTGGCGCCAATAACAATTGCTTTTTTCATGGCAGAAGGATGAACTTTTAATCAGAAGGGGAATTATTCAAGATCGCTGCAATTTTTGTCATTTCGGGATACAGAATAAAATATAAAAAGAATATAAACGGATAGTGAGAATCTTTTAACCAACTAACCAATCCCGGCTCATATGGGCTTTCCATTTTCACCGTTCGACCAAATTATAACCTATACCGCGAGCCGTTAACTCGGCTATGATTCTTTCCTTTCTGATAGCAACGGCATTTTCAACAATTATTTTTCTATCCCCGCTTATACTTTCCCGTGGTTTAGTCACGGACGCTTGCATGCCGATTACTGAACCATAGACATCGACTACCGGCCCACCACTCATGCCGAATAAACCGATATCCCGTATCAAATATCCATCGTGTATTCTCAATTGGCCAGTTTCACTCATGCTGTTGTACATATTAATGTCCAAAATGAATGAAGGCTGAAAATACCGTCTCACTCCACCTACTTCAATACCTCCTTGCGAATTTATGGTAATGCTAGCAAGTGGATACCCTGATATACAAACCGTTCTGCCAATTTCAGCCTGAAGGCTTGAGAAGCCCAGGTAGGCATTCCCGGTTAGATCCACATGACCAAGGAGAATATCATATTGATCATCCCGTGAAACTTCTTTTATTTCTAAATGAGGATTTAATAGATTATCCGGCAACAAACCAAGATACAGATATTTTGTATCCGGAGATGCCCCGTCAAAGCAATGTGCTGTCGTTACAAAATGACCCTTATCGTCAATGAAATAACCCGTCCCGACAACTCCAATTTCTGTCTGTTGGCCAAGAACTTTTTGTTTAAAAATGGGGAACATTGCTTGTTTTACCCGCTTCACTGCATCTACCAGCATGATTTATTTTGTATATGAGAAATTCGAAAAAGGAAATTTAAAAACCACGTGGATTCGGGTAACGTTGTCTCCAAATCAACATGAACAATGAATTAATATGTTGGAATTATCGGATCAGCAATGATATATTCTAAAATAGAACATTAGTCCGGTTACGATCAAACTGCGAATGACAAGCACTTGTAAGAGTGTGTACGCAATATTTTGATGCCTTTAGTCAGTGTAGAGAGCCGCCGAATGAAGCCTCTAATTGAATGTGGCTTTTCTCTTCATTCAATTGGCGTAAAGTCTATCATCCATTCAATCCCATATTTATCCCTAAACATTCCAAAGTAAGAACCCCAGGGGCTATCGCTCATGGGCATTTCAATTGTACCCCCTTCGGATAGCCCATGAAATAAAGCATCAGCCTCTTCTTTACTTTCCGGGGTGATGGTGATTTTACTTCTGTTCTCATTTTCACTCACCTGTCCTAAAATATCAGGAACGTCACTTCCTGTTAATACACTGGCAGATCCAATGGGCAACGCGAGATGCATTATTTTATTGAATTCTTTTTCAGCAAACTGTACTCCAAAATCCGACAAATCTTTATAACGAACTACTCTTGTGAAAGCACCTCCAAATATTGTTTGGTAAAATAGAAATGCTTCTTCTGCATTACCATTGAAGTGGATGTGGGGGTTGATTCTGATCATAGAAACAATTTATATTTTTAAATATAAATTATTAAGATGAAAAAGAAACAGTTTCCGCAGATCAAAGGAGTAATATAATACAAGTAATACCTTAACATCGGCTCATGTCTCTGCATAACGCTGTCAGGTCTTGGATATAACCATTTAAAAGTGTGGTGAATTGACCTGCCAGTGAGCACTACGCAGTTGACAAACAATTTACTTTTATTAAAACAGATTTAATCATTTGATCAAAATATATGTCTGCCTTGTTTTAGACTTTTTAATTTAATAGTCATAATGTTATTACCCCTTGAAGTAGTCAGTTGAACGAGAATATCCATGTTAAAGTGGAAATCTCCTGAAAATCTCGCTATTCACCGACTGTATTACTCTCCCCTTTTAGAAAACAAGATTGTAGGTAATTTAGACGGGAGACGTGTGGCGGAATTGAGGTTACCACGTCCCATTTTACAACTGAAAAGCCCCGTAAGGAGGATTAGACTTTTCAGATGTTAAATAAATATAATGGCTTGAACAATACAACTTACAATTAAAGAAGATTTACTCTGATATAGGGATCAAAAATATTTCCAATTGATCACACAACAGAAAATCCTGCCTAAAAATTACTTTTTGGCAGGACTGCTGACCTGGACAATCTGTATTAGAGATTGATCAGTTTTAAGCCATAGTTATATTATTTAGCCCTGCCGATCCGGGTTGCCTCCGGAACCTCAATAAGTTGGCCACTCTTGACATCATAGATATACCCATATACCGGGATGTGTTGTGGAACCAATGGATGGTCTTTGATCCGCTTCACATCTTCCACAACACTGCCTGTAAGGTTACTGATCGTCAAAAAGGAAATATGCTTGGCCTCATCGGATCCACCTTCTTCGGTCACATTTCTCCAACCTTTTTCATCAACCGTGGCCGTAGCTAAACTTTTTGACAATAAAGACCTGATGATATCATCAGTGAATAATTCCATCCCACAATCCGTATGATGGATGACAAACCATTCCGCTGTACCCAAAAGCTTGGTTGAAATGACTAAAGATCGAATGGCATCATCACTTGCTCTGCCACCAGCATTTCTGATCACATGCGCATCCCCCTCAGACAATCCCGCATACTTTGCCGGATCCAAACGTGCGTCCATACAAGTAAGAATGGCAAATCGCCTTCCGGGAGGCAAAGGCAGTTTGCCTTTCTCACCGAATTGGGATACGTAATGCTCATTCGCTTCTATCACTTCCTTGTGCACAGCACTGTTCTCTTTTTGCAATAATGTTTTTGTACTCATGATGTATTTTTTAGTCTACTATTTTAGTAGGGTTTGCAAATATAAGCAGCTAATTGATATGACCAAAAATATTTTAAACTCCGGCGTCAAATGTAATGTAGGTGATACCCTTGCAGTTCCCCACCCAGCATTCATGCACTTGGGTGATGAATTTTTCAGATCATTTTCTTGCGGGAAATTGCCCACCCCATTCAGCGATACAGGATCCTCCAATACGGATTGAAAACCCGATCGCTTTCCGCAAAGGTTACGTTCCATCATGTTTATCGTGGCATACAAATATCCAATGATGCCATTTCACCTCAATCAAGTCAAACCACAGCCAATACCCGCATGGGCTTGGTGTGCATCACCTGACATCTGCGCAGCTCTTCAAAAACTGCACTGAATACTTTTAGAATTTTCCGGATGCATTCCTTGTATCAGGTGATTTTTGAAATTGGAATGATCGATGTTGGGGCGGGGACACCTGAGATGAATAAGGCCCCTACGTGAATACAAATATTTTCAGAAATCAACTTTGAAAACAACTTCCCCTCCGGTCAGCAACGGAGTTCATCAAGGGAACGGAAAGAAAATGCCTATTCGCGAACGCTGACACAACACGGGACAGGGGAACGGTTGAAAACATACAGGTGTCATTACCCTGTTTTTTTGAAAAAGTCCGACTTTACCCTGATCGTTGATGCCGATCAAAAACGTGTCGAAAATGAATTGCACAATCGTCCAGTTCGAAAATTTGGATACCTCTGGCCAAATGATGTACTTTCACGATAGGAAGGTAGTGCTACCATCTAATGATAGACGCAGGAATGTTCAATATGAAAAATATCCACCTTTTTCTCGGCATGCTGATTTTCACCGCATTGATGTTGATCAATTCATCCTGTAAAAAAGATGCGGCACCTGAATGGAAAGTGGAAACGGCTCTCAATGCCTTTGTGGAGGATCTGGAGTCGAATCCACCTACGTCAGCGGATATTTCAGACAGGGTTAAAAAATATATGCTGGCTAATTCAACCCGTTTTTATGGCTCTACGGTCACTTTATTGGACAATGCAAAACTAGCAACGGTAAGTCCCTATTGGTACAGATCAGGAGATAGTTTATTGACAACAGACCTTGCAGTGGATACCTCTTATCATATCAATCAACAAGCATGGCTCCGGCAGCCAATAGACGGTGGAGTTGCTATTTGGACAGCTCCCTATTTTGATGCCGGCGGTGGAAACATCTGGATGAAAACAAGATCTGTTCCGGTTATTGTCAATGGGCAAATTATTGCCGTTGCCACAACTGATCTACCAACACCATGATCCATCTTACCGTTGGGTTACCGATCGAAAATCGACTCGGCTTTTGAATTCCATCGATATGATAAATCAGAATAGTCCAATTGCAACTTTGTCCGCGTTGATAAACGCTGCAAACCCCCTGCTCTCCTTAGATCGAAAGCCCCCCTTGATGAGCATGTACGGAGGTTTCCGTTAATCATCGCTATCTGTCGAATGATAAACGATGTAAAAGATATGCAAGTAAATGCCCGACCGTGTCTCGGCATTTTCATTCTCCTTTCATCCGTAAGGAACTGATCCAAAATAATTGCATCACAGGTGAGTAAGGGTGGCTTTCACTCAACGGTCATGAGCATACGAAAAGCACAACGCTTTCAGCTTCTTCGGTTATCATAGAGATAGGAGGGAAATTTGAGGTCAGGCCCAAAGGGTCACATTTATCCAAGTCCCCAGTTTTCAAATCAACATGGTTGATCCAGCCATGCCGCTTGTGCGTTCATATTTTCTTGACGCGCATATTCCTGAAACGCACCACATCCCCGTGTCCCAAAAATCCGAGATGACCGGTTTTTCTGGAAAGTCCCGGATGATCCTTATGGTCCAAGGTTTCCGTGAAGTTTTTAGAAGCCTGCTTGATGTCGCCGTCCAGGATCACGGTTCCGTTCAGGGTGACTTTGATCTTGTTTCCTTTTGCAACGATCTCTTCCTTGTTCCACTCTCCTGTCGGCAGTAAATAGCCCCGCTTGGACGGAATGACTCCGTAGACCGATCCATGGTACTGATAGACGTGCAGTTCACTGTACTTCGGCGCCTCATTATCCAAAACCTGGATCTCCATCCCAACATATGCTGCGTCACCATCCAACGGGGCCCTGATGCCGATACCATTGTTTGCGCCAGGGGTCAGCTGGAATTCAAAGCGGTATATGAAATCGGAATATTCTTCCTTGGTATACAAGTTACCTCCTCCATGAGCATCGGGATTCACTTCCACCACTCCATCCTTCATGGCATACCCCGAGGTGTTGCCGGTCCAGGAATCCAGGTTGGTGCCATCGAATAAAGCAACAAAACCTTCCTTCTTTTCTTGTTCATTGAGGGCAGTGGCTTCTGTGGGCGGCAATTCCCTCAGATAAATATTCCTGTAGGCTACATAAGTGCCATGGGCCTGCAGTTCGATCTGCTCCACGGGGAAGATGGGTTGGTTCTTGTCCCAGTAGTTCTCCAAGGGTACATGATCCGTCACGAGCACACCGTTGAGGTAAACGGTCACCTTCTCGCCGATCATGATGATATGGAAGCGATTCCAGGTACCGATCTGATTATCCGCCACCACCAACGGCTTGCTCTGGTTCTTTTGGTTGTTGTACAATCCACCGGACCCTACTTGTGCACCCACTTCCCTTCTGCTGGTATCCCAGATCTGCACTTGTGGAGTACCGCGTAGATATATCCCGGCATCTCCCTTTTCGGTGATCTTCCAATCCACATACATTTCAACATCCCCGTACTTTTTATCGGTGGCAAGGTTATCGCCATGGCCGGTGAAAATGAGCAGGCCATCCTTGACGATCCAGTCTCCTTTCATTTTGTCATCGGCTTGCTGTTGAGCGACGCGCAAAGCCGAATCACTCATTTTGGATCTCGAAATGGGATTACCGACCAGACCCTTCCAGCCATTGAGGTCCTTCCCATTGAACAGGCTCTTAAAGCCATAGTCATAGGGCATCTTCTGCAGGCGCTTGTCCAGTGCACTCACCAGTACCGAGCTGTCATCTCCCTTGATCAAAGGACTGGCGTTCTCAAGGGTCTGCCGAACGAAAGGGCCCTTGAGTTCCTCATCATGCAAAGCCTGCCCCACCAGGATCGGTGCAACAAAAGATGCTACATCAGGATCCTGCAGACCCTTGCTGACCAACAGGAAACTGGAGAAGCCCCGAATGCGGGCGGCTTCTTTCAATATGCGTTTCTTTTCGATCGGACTCTTAGCGTCCTGCAAGAGGTCTTCAAGTTGAAGCAACCGCTGATCGCCGGTGACCTTCGGATGTATCAAGGTCCCTTCATCAGGGACCCTGGGCAGGCTGGCCAGTGATTTTTCAATAGTTGCTTTATCGGTCAGCAGGTTCAACTGTGACTGGAGGAAGATCTTAGAATATTCCGACTTTGCGGAAGTCAGGGATTTTTTCAGCTGCTGTGCGACTTTCTCTTTGCTGGCAGCATCAAGGTTGGCCTTATTGACATAGGCATTCAGGGCATAACTGGCTTTCACTTTTAGGGAGTCGTCTTCCAGCGTTTTCATGAAGGATTTCCAGGTTTTTTTATCCCAGTCCTTCATGGAAGCCAATGCCGCATCGGCCTCACCGGCATGCTGATAGGGGAATGCCTGAAGCACGGAACCTACTTTTGCGTTTGTGGATTGTGCAAAGGCTATTTGCGTCGAACTGCTCAATAAATGGACAAGTATGATCGAAAAGGCAAAATATTTTCTCATGATGGCCTATTAAAATCGAGTTGAATGAAATAATCAGATCTGCCAGGGTCCGCGCATGGGCGGGTTGATGAGGTAATTAGCCTCGTCGTCGCCGATGAACACCTGGTTCACCGGATCGAAATGGAGTGATCTGCCCAGCTGGAGGGCGATCTTGCCCATATTGATGACGGTGCATGACCGGAATCCGTTCTGCTCGTTGAGGGCGAATGTCGACCTGTATTTCACGGACTCCAGGAAATCGGTCACCTGCGGGGCCGGATCCGGCATCAGGGCCAGTTTCTCTTTCAGGTTGGGGATGTCTGACCTGAACCCAGCATAGAGCTTCCCCTTGGGTCCTTCTAAATAAGCTGCATTCGGGTCCCTGGCTTCGCCGTCCAAAATGATCTTGCAGCCATCTTCGTAGGTGAACGTGATCTTTCGGAAAGTCCCCACAGCATCAGGATGCTGTTGCTCCGCATCAACCTCCACGAGAATAGGGCTGGTATCGTCTTTACCCAGGAAGTATTGAATGGGATCTATATAATGCTGGCCCATATCTCCCAAGCCTCCGCCATCATAATCCCAATATCCTCGGAATGTCTGGTGGACCCGGTGTGGGTTATAGGGTTTGTACGGTGCTGGTCCCAGCCAGCGATCATAATCCAATTCAGCGGGAACAGGCATGGACTCCAACTTGGTTTTACCTACCCAGTAAAACTTCCAGTCGAATCCGGTGGTCTTGCTCACCGTAACCGTGAGCGGCCAACCCAACAAACCGGATTCTACCAGCTTCTTGATGGGCCTGACCGTGGAATTCATATCATAAAAAACATCGGTAAACCGGAACCAGGTATTCAACCTGAACATCCGTTTGTATTGCGCCACGGCTTCCATGACCTTCTTGCCTTCGCCGATGGTACGGGTCATGGGCTTTTCACACCAGATGTCCTTACCCGCCTTGGCGGCGTCAATCGACATGATCCCGTGCCAGTGTGGAGGTGTGGCGATATGGACGATATCAACCTCCGGCAAGGCGATGAGTTCACGATGGTCATGGAAGGTTTTCACACCGCCACCAACTATTTTCGCTGCCTCACTCAAATGAATTTTATCTACATCACAGATGGCTACCACCCTGGTGCCAGCATAAGGTATATGACCACGTCCCATACCCCCGACCCCGATTATCCCTTTGGTCAACTGGTCACTAGGTGCGATGAAGCCCCTGCCCAGAACATGCCTGGGCACAATAGTAAAACCGGCCAGTATAGCCGCGGAATTTTGTAAAAACCGCCGCCTGCTGTCTTGTTTCTTTGATATCATTTCGATGATTTATAAATGGAATGGTTCAAAAGTTCGGAATTGGATCAATTTAGCAAAAAATCCTGAACGCAGTCATTTGCCCGGTCAGTAAACTTGTTTTTAATTGCCCCACTAAATCCTAAATTAAATCCAATCATCCAGGAACTGCTACGCTTTACAACATGGGTTTTCTTCTAGTGGGGAAGTTGAGCACTTGGTTTGGTTTTTCTAGCGGACCGTTGTTGAGATCCCTTCCCTAAAAAGATACTGAGATCAGGCAGATCATTGAAGCATTAAACCAATCGAATCATCGCAAAGGTTGCCCGTCTCTTAATTCCGTTCTGGGAAACGACAGGATCCGGATATTTCACATGATGGGAGATCAGGAAATAAACTACTTGACAGGAGTCGCCGTTGTTGCATTGCAGATCAGTACGAGACTTGCTGTCATCTTACTATCACTATCGGATCCCGTGACGATTGTAACACCAACACCCATTTTGAGATCGGTCCTGGAGGCAATACCTGCTGAATTCCTGATCTCCGTTTTAGAGGAGATATTTATGACCTGGCTCAGCCCATTATGCCCCTTGATGGTGATCGAGTTTTTTCCAACCCCAATGATCTGACCGGTTCCTCCAGTGCCATTACATGGATCACAACATGAAACATCACCACCAACATTCAAGTCGGCGTTCTCTTGACGGCCTTCCCGGGAAATGGGATGTAGGGTGGTCGGCGTCTGTGGTCCCTGAATAGAAGATAGAACATAAAACGTCATCATACAGATGAGGATCACGAATGCCACCATGGCCATAATGCGGGAAGTCATTGAACGAAATACTTTGGGGAAATAAAGGTGAAGCCAATAACCGATCATGACGCCGATCGCATTCAAAATCACGTCATCGATATCAAATATCCCGACACGGAAAGCCACTTGCATAAGTTCAAGGGACAAACCGGCGGCAATTGCTGCAAAAAGTGCCTTTTTCGACGTCAGGCTTTTAGAAAAGACCGGCAAAAGAATACCGATCGGAACCAGTAAACCGATATTCCCGATGATATTGATGCCTGCGATGATCAAGCCCTTCTCGCCCTGCAGATAAGGCCAAATGGTTTTGAATGGGATCAAGTTGGCGGGACCTTCGTGTGTGCCTCCGAAATTCAACATCAAATGACCTATCCTGATCATTGGAACATCCTTGAACACCATGAATTTGATGAGCAAAGCACTATAAGCGAACAAGATAATGGCCGGAAAAAATCGTTTTATCATATTAGAGGCCATGCTCGTTTGAATTTTATTACTTACAAATAGACCAATGATTGGGCACTATACAGTTGTGCTTTTCATCGCCTGAATAATAAGATCAATCCCTATTGATCCATATTGAACACAATCGATATTTTCTATCCAGAACAGATTCATTTCAGATCATCGGGGGGAGATGATTTACTAATTTAACTTTAAGTTAATACCCCACAAATCTGAACTCCTCATCCCTTATTTATATTAGATGAGCTCTTGATCGGTTCATTTGCACCAACACAGGTATCATGAAACCACCCTTTCAAAAAATCTTATATATTGGCTTCCTCCTATTGGGATGTTATCAGGCTTTTTTTACCAAAGACTATATGCAAGCAACCGCATCAATGGGAATAGGTTTGGCATTTGACCCCTTTGATCCCGAACAGAAATGGAACGACAGACCCATTTGGCAAAAAACGATCCTACTTTGCCACCTTGGCCTTGTTGCTGCCATGTTTGGATATGGGATAGCCTTGGATCATAAATAAGAAACCTTTTCAGCTCAACGAAAATAACACGATGGGGCCTCATGGGTTTATATTCAATCAAGAATGTTTCTACCAGTTTTTACCGTCATTAGATCGTATAAAATAGCATACGGACCGTATTTGGATAAAACAATCCTTTTCATATTCTCCCGAATAGAAAGATATTCATTAGTCCGTATTCATGTCAGGGCCAAAATCTTCATATCTGCGAGCCAACTACATGAAGATCTGATCAGAGCAAAAATGTGAAAAGCTAATTCCATTTAGTTTAAATGCCATAGAATTTCTTAGCATTATCTACAAGAATCTGAAACTCTTCAATATTCGGGGTGTCTGGGGTTCCTCCTTCTATGAAAGTACCTCCGATGACCCCTACATCGTTCGCTGAACTTCCAGAAAGCTGTTTGGGGAAAATGTAGAAAGAGCGTTTGACTTCCTGCCCTGATGCGGTTTTCCCCTTTGCGAAATACACCAGAATCATCGACTGCAGATTCGCCGGTATCTGATCGCGCAACATGATGAGGTGACCTTGTACCGGAGCAACATCCGAATCGTTCATGAGTTTGGCGGACCCAAGCCCAGTGCAGTTGAATACAAGTGGAGAAGAGATATCAGTCAGCTTATCTATCTTCTTTTGTACAAATTTTACTTTGGATCCAAGAAAATCATGCAGCCCTTGCATCATTTTGGCCGTGTCCATGAAAATGCCGTCATCGTAACTGATCATTTTTCGTTTGGTTCCATTTCCAAAATCGAGCATGACATCCTTTGCCGGTTGCATAACCTTGCCGACGTAAGGTTCCAGTCCGGAAGACTCCCTATCTTCAAAATAAGCAGGCACGATCACAGCACCAGATCGGAAATCTTCCTGTTTACCTTGAGCAACGGACGCATAAAAACGGTACGCATCAAAACCCACTTGGTCAATTAGTGGCTGAATTTTCGGATTATTGCTCATCGAAACAGGAGCCAACAAGCCGCCTGCGTTATGAGAAGTCAATCTATCAAATGAATCGGCGTACACCGTAATGTTCGTATAGCCTCGCTTAACTAATTCATAAGTCGTAAATAGCCCTATTACACCACCGCCAACAACGCTTACTTCAGCATCTTTGGCCATACCCTTGACTTTTGGAGAAGCCTCAACCAGATCAACCACATATTTAGAGCAGCCGGGGGCCAGGGTCCACCCACTTCCTCCATGGCCGTAATTGTGGGCGAAGAGTGTATTCCCCTCTGTTACAATGCTCATATTGGGAACTCCACGCCGCAAAGGCCGGTAACATAGTATTTTCTCGCCCAAGTAAGCGGTATCGAGCCTTGGAGGGATTATTTTACGTACTTCCAGGGCGGCATCAGCCGACCGACCCCTGCAACCAGATACATAAAATGCCATCGATGAGGCCGCGACAGTATACAAAAATTTCCGCCTGTTGACCAGATCTGAAAGTTTTTTAGAACCTGTTTCAAGCAAATACCTTTTCTGTACGATTTTTTTCGACTTCATAACCAAATTTAAATTGCTTTACTATTCAGTGAATAATCACAAAGACAGGATTCTTAAAGTACATAAATTCTTTGAACTTGATACTCCTTTTGAATTTTCGCCGCATGGTTATCTGCAAGAAAAGCAGAATTTCTAGCAACATTTTCACGGACTAATGAAAATGTCCCAAAGACATGGTTCATTGTATATTTTTTTAACATCATTGGCAGAAGGTCATGGTGAGCGTGTCTGATGGGATCCTTGTCATTCGTCATGGGATAACCACCACCCATGTCAGATCTGTCCGCTGTTTTAAGAATCCCTTTTGTCCCAATGCCTTCATATTGAGCTATTATAAAGATAATGCAAGCTTCTCGTTCGTACGTCTTTCGCATTGGCATGTAATATCCCTACAACACTGATCAAAAAAATGAAGCGAGTCCTGTGTGGCTACCCCGGGTTTCTGTAATCACAGCAGCACCTTAAAAGCGGCTTGAGGGCGTCACTTGAGGAAGTTAGATAAATAAGTCCGATATTAAAAATGGGGGGGGTCGATTCATAAAAACATCAAACACCTGTTTTCATTCGTGGCCTCTTTTGAGATGGATCACCACGTCGATGATCAGGCCGAAAGTATGGAGGTCTTTGGGAACAAGGGATAAAATAACTCAACCAGTAAATCAAACTTCTCTGGTTTATCAATGAATTCCGGTCAATTTTATA
The DNA here is from genome assembly GCA_903826405.1 of uncultured bacterium. Taxonomy (GTDB): domain Bacteria; phylum Bacteroidota; class Bacteroidia; order Chitinophagales; family Chitinophagaceae; genus Pollutibacter. The sequence goes on along the minus strand of CAIKEH010000004.1, from coordinate 92,065 downwards.
TTTAATTTCAGGTCACTGAATATCCATGAAACAAATTTTCATCAACCTGCCAGTCGCTGATCTGGAAAGATCAATGCATTTCTATGCTCAATTAGGATTCACAAACAACCCCCTTTTCACTGATGAAGACCAAAAGTGCATGGTTTGGAGTGACCAAATCTATGTAATGCTTATGTCAAAAGACCTCTTCCGTTCTTTCAATAAGAAACCTATACCGGATATCAAAACTCATATTGCTTCAACTTTTACACTTCCTGTAGAAAGCGTTGAAAAAGTAAACGAGATGGTGGAAAATGGCTTGCAAGCGGGCGGAGTGGAGCCTTTGCCCATGCTGGATGAAGGTTTCATGCAAGTAAGGTGCATTGAAGATTTGGATGGACATAACTGGGGCGTGATCTATTTGGACATCAATAAATTCAAGGAACTCAAGGCAAAGAAATGACCGGAAACGAATCAGCATCTCGGTTCAGTTTTCGTGGATCGGCTGGTTTTTCAAATTTTCGATTCCTCCTTAGAGCCCCCCTACTCCCAACAACCCAACCAAGGGAATCGTCTGGAAGATTGTGCATGGATGTCATTTCAAAAAATCCCCGTCTACAATAAGCAACTTTGTGCCACCTCTCGATAGAGAACGGTGTGAACTAGCTCCATTGGACACTATATAAGTTTCATTTTCGGAAAGCTTGATCTTCTCACCAGTACTCAATTCGGAAACGAACTCGCCACTTAAACAATGTACGATATGCCCTAATGGACACCAATGGTCGGCCAGATAATCTTTTGAATATTCCACTAACCGGAGCCTGAGTCCGGGGAAATGAATGGTTTGCCAAAAAGACATACCGGTCTCGCCCTTATGTTCAACTTTCTCGATCGAAGTCCAATCTATGGTCTGAAAAGGGATCATGATGATTTGGTTGTTAATGTAAAGTTGAATGATTTGATGAACTCATTTCCCCCCATTTCAACTGAAGAGCACATAACTATACGGATTGCGAGACCCATGTTGGAAGAGAATTCCCATCACCCCTTTCCATTAATTTTTCGTCCTATCAAAAAGGGGCAAGATCCCAGAAAGAATGGAGATCATGGAATCGTTTCAAATCATAACGGTTCCGGACCTAAACCGTTCCTATGACCGCATTCCCTTCGATTTCTTTCATTATCCTGGCGGGCACTCCACCGACGATGGTATTTGGCGGTACATCCTTGGTGACCACGGAGCCAGCAGCCACTATGGAATTCTCCCCCACCGTGATACCTGGCAGTATCGTGGCTGCCGCACCTATCCATGCATTTCTCTTGATGACGACCGGGTTCCCGATGAGGTATTCCCGTTCCGATGGACTCAAAGGATGGTTCTCCGAAACCAGGTTGACCCTGGGACCGATGAGCACATTATCCTCTATCGTTATCCCACCCAGGTCCACACAGGAACAGGCATGATTGATGAAAACGTTTTTCCCGATCCTAAGTGCACGGCCAAAATTGATATGGAAAGGCGGGAAAATGGTGGTGGTGGCGTCGATCTCGGACCCTGTCAACTCGCTCAGGCGTTCACGCAACTCATCCGTGGTCGTCGAAGCATTTATCTCCGCCATGGCAGCAATGGCTCTATCCTTCCACGGATTGACCGGCTCGAAAAAAGGGTCTGTCAGCCGAAAAGGCTTACCGGACTGCATTGCGTCAATGATTTTTTGATCAAGCGGCTCCAAATTAGATTTCATCCTTCATCTTTTTTTATACTTGTTGAATAGAGGTTTCCGGGTTGTATCTATGCATTGACCAAGGCCTTGAAAGAAATTGCGGAATGCTATACTCGAATTTTTTGTTCATCATGATCAGTCGGACCCGGCAAATATAATCGCCAGTTTCGCATCACGCTATCAAGTTTCAAAATAGACCCTAAAAGCACTGGATAAATCCTACATTCATATAACAATTATCCTCATGCAAAAACTCTTTTTTCTCCTTTTACTGACCTTGCTCTCTTCGGGGTTCGGGAAAAAAGACAGAGTATGGGTCGCGTTAGGCGACTCGATCACTTACTTGAACGACCATGTCGACGAGACTGGTAACCGGATCACCAAAGGCTATATGACCCGGGTGACGGAAGAAATACCGGAAATCCGCTATGTGAATCAAGGCCACAATGGGTGGACCGCAGTCGAGATAGCCCGACAGATCGAGACATTGGGGTTGACTCCTGCTGATATGTATACGGTCTTCCTCGGCACGAATGACTGGTGGTCTGGCAAACCCATTGGCACCATCGCCGACTTTGAACAGAACACGGGATACGGCACCATCTATGGAGCATTTCGCATCATCATAGACAAATTCAAAAGTCTCAACAGTCAGGCTAAGATCATCCTGATCACCCCCATGCAACGTGCCGACTTCATCTACGTAAATGATTTCCACAACAACGCCTACGGATCCTACAAGGAAAAAAATGGGCAGTCACTGGAACAGGTAGCAGATGCCATCAGGAAAATCGGACAACACGAAAAAATCAAGGTCATTGACCTTTACCACCAGCGTGCTTTGTCCATCAAGAATCTCGTTGCTTTCAAAAGACTTAAAATGCCAGCTCATGGCACGTACAAAAATTACCCGTATCCCGACTACATCAATATACCCTTCAATCCAGATGTGGATGAATATCCCTATCCGGTTGAGGCTATGCGGATGACCTACGATGGATTACATCCATCCGATAATGGCTATGAGGTGATCTCCAAACTGCTTGCTAAGGCGTTGAAGTGATCAATGCCCATGAAGCAGTTATATGGATAAAACGAGTATACTGATATCCGTGGTCTGTCCCTGAACATAAATGGTCTGTTGGGTGACACTTTGAATATGAGGATTGAGTGCCTCCACGAACAGCGTAGCAGTAAGCCGTTGTGGAGTGGCGAGGATCAGTGTAGCACCTTTCCCCAGGAATCTACTGATCACTTCCAACAATGAACCGAACTGATCGGGGGAATAATTGACATCACTCATCAATACTGTTTCCCCGATCAGCTGATCCGGCAGTTCATTCCAATCTGAAATGATCGACCTTGTATTTCGGAGTTCCAGTTGAAGGATGTTCGTATTTGCAAGTTCCATCGCTTCAGATGAATGATCGGTGATGACGACCTCCATCGCATGACGTGCGATAAAAAATGAAGGTAAGCCTATCCCTGCTCCCAGCTCCAACACCCTCTTTCCGGCTATCCATTCCGGCTCTGCCTGCAGAAAAGAGGTCAGGGCCAAAGCTGAAGGCCAGATTTTGGCCCAAAAGGGAAATGTTGTGGTGTCATCCAGTGAAAGTAAGTGCTCATAGGTAGGCTTGACCCTTTCCGGATCGGGCACTTGAAGTTTCATGCCGTTCCATACATCCATCAAAATTGTGGGATAGTTCATCATGGCGAATCTCCGCTATTTCAACTTAACACCATGCGTTTCCTCTACCATACATGAAAGTTTATATTTCCAAACAGGGGTTCAAGGAGAGGATCACCGATTCACCCGATTCTTGAAGGCTGTATTCAACTGTGGAAGCAAGTTCCATATTTGAACACTGGTGATAGCGTCAATATTCATTGGTGGATACTCCCGCGTGATGTTAAATTCATAAAACAATTTTACTCGATCGAACGCGGCTTTGAAAACATATCACAAGGCACGTTATATTTGCTCAAATATCAACAGATGAACATCACAGCTGCAATTTTGACCATCAAGGAAGGGTACAGTGTAGAAGATCTGGCCGAAGTATTGAAACATGAAAGGGAGGCTGTCGCTGAATGGTCAAAACAAGGGATCATACACGACTTGTATCTTCGTCAAACCAGAAATGGTGCAGTGATCCTGTTCAAGGAATTAGATGAAACAAAAGCGCGTGAGCTTGTAGCAACATTGCCCCTGTACCCCTATCTTAAATCTGTGGACTATTTAGGTTTGATCAAACAGGGTTAAACTATTTTCATGAAGTGCATCTTCCACATGCTTTTCCTGAATATATGTCTGGCCACGATGGCTCAGCCCACAGCGATCCCATACGGCAATAATCCCGCCGCAGGACATTATTATGATGTGCGGGGCGTCAAATTGTATGTGGAGATATATGGGAAGGGGAAGCCCATATTACTCTCGCATGGTAACGGTGGAAACATGTCCGCTTTCACCAAGACCATCCCCTATTTTGAAAAGGATCATCAGGTCATCGCAGTGGACAGTCGCGGACACGGGAAGTCCATAGATGCCAGCGACTCCCTGAGTTTCGAGATGATGGCAGATGATTTTGCTGCGCTGCTAGATCAGCTGAACATTGACTCAGCCGATGTGATCGGCTGGAGCGATGGTGGCATCAACGCCCTGTTGCTGGCGATAAGACACCCTTCGAAAGTGCGCAGCCTTGTATCCACGGGTGCCAACCTCTGGCCCGATTCCACTGCACTGGATCCGGAAGGCTGGCTGAATGATAAGAAATATTACGAACAGAATAAAGGACGCAGTTGGGCAACCGGACAAGAAAAAGCACGCTGGAAATATTTCATGCTCGACTGGACCCAGCCGAACATTCCCCTGGATGCCTTACATACCATAAAATGTCCGTCGCTGATCATCTCTGGCGACCGGGACGCCATCAATCTAGAACACACCGTCAAGATCTTCCAGAATATCCCCCATGCTTATCTCTGGGTGCTGCCTCATTCCGGACACGCCACCCTCATAGAGCATGCGGAGGATTTCAATACAAAGGTCGCTCAATTCCTTTCCGACGATCGAAACAACTGAGCCATCCATGATTCACCACTTTTAAGAATCATCATCGTGATGAATGGATTCGAAATGCCATCTTGTGGAAGAACAAAACGGTTGAAAAGGAATACATTTAGCATACATGATCCGATCATTCATTCCACTGTTCCTATTCACTTGCTTTCTCAACACGGCGCTTGCGCAGCGACCTGCTCAAGGCCCCATCTCCAGATCGATCTTCAATCCCTCGCGTCACGGCTACAAGATGGTGTGGGAGGATGAGTTCTTAGGAAATGAATTGGACGGTTCAAAATGGGCGGTCAGGGGCGTTGGGCCACGAGCGCTCGGCTATGTATCAGCTGAAGCAATAAAAGTAGAAGACGGCCTATTGAAACTTTATGCTTTGAAAAAAGGCGATTCCATATTGATCAGCGCGGTAGGGACGCAAGGCTTGTACATGCCCCAATATGGATATTTTGAATGTAGAGCACAGTTGCAGAGGTCCCCGGGGGTTTGGGGAGCATTCTGGTTGCAATCTCCTAAATTGTCCGAGGGCGATGACCCTCACATCCATGGTGCAGAGGTGGATATCATGGAATTTTTCAAGAAATTGGGCACGGACATCGTTTCTCACAATGTTCATTGGGGACCTTACGGTTCCAGCCAGCATACCACTCACGGCATGCAGAGTTACCTTGAGGGCGTAAGTCAAGGATTCCACACATTCGGCCTAGAATGGACACCAGAGAAATATGTGTTTTATATTGATGGTTTGAAATTCTATGAAGTTCGTGAAGGCGTGTCCCGTATACAGGAATATATGATCCTGAGTATGGAGATCCCCCACGATGCCCAGGATCTCGAAAAAACCACTTATCCCGATGTCTTCATTGTGGACCGTGTCCGGGTTTACCAAAAAAGATGAATGACAAAACTCAAGTATCCTGAGAGATTAAAGTCTCTCTTTCGATCAAATGCTTATTCCAAACTTTTGTGTGAGCCATCGCATTGAGGCATTTTTTGGGAAAGCCCGCAGATACAATCATTCAAGCCCTTTCCCGCCAGAATGCGCGGTATGCATTTTTGGATCCTGGACACGCGTGTGCTGGGTTGTTTTGCTGCAGTGAAATGCATGGCATAAGCCCTTTGCCTGCCGGGTGTCAATGCTTGAAATGATGCCTTCAATACAGGGTTCCCATCCATCTCCGTTTGTAATTCCCCAGGCAATAAGAGTTCCTTATTGCCCTTGGATTCCGCCTTGATCCCATTCTTCTCCACTTCGATGGCATCTTTCACGTATGTCTTCAAAATAGGCGACAGTTTCTTGATCTCCTGCAGATTGGTGAATCGGATCATGCGTCCGGCCTGGGTATTTTCCCCTGGCTTGATCAGGATGTCTTTATCATCTTTCAACAAGGCACCTTTGAAAAAACCCAATGCGCAATTTTCTTTGAATTGATGCAATATGACCACATTGCCGCCTTGGAAAGTGTAACAAGGTGCGCGCCACTTCCATTCCTCTGTCAATGGGGTGTCGAGAAGAACAGTCCTCAATGCCGACAATTCCTCTTTCCAATTTTTGGCCTTACGGAAATAGTCTTCAACCAATGGATCCACGGGGATATTTTTACTCATATGCAAATTTCGATAAAATTGAATTCCATTTTCTTCGATCTTGATCGCAGATTCACCGTTGTCGGCAGGTCCTTCTCTATTCAGGCTTGCTGGTTTTTTCCCCTGCGGATATCCCTGGGTACTCCTGTTCAGCATTCAGCCGATATATTTTGTCCACCACCGATCGCGGTAATTGCAATCCATTGAAAGGTTGTTCAAATTCGAGGGAGGTCATGGGATCATGGGATGTGAAGAATTCCCAATCCCTCTTTCTACCTTCATTGATCCTTTTTTTCAATGCAACGGGATCTGTGTCAGTCGATATCACATCATCGGTCGCATATAGTAGTCTGTCCTGGTATTTGATGATGAAGTCATGTACTTTCCGCCAATTTTTGGCCGCTTGGTATTGCAGATGGGGGATCCGTGCAGCCATGTCCACCGCCATGTTGGGGAACTTGTCCAGGCGTTTGGCCAATTCGTCGACATCCCACTCCAGACTTCCCAGGTGCGCACCAATGAATTTCAGGTCTGGGTGCTTTTCCAACATATGGTCCCTGGCAGCGATCTGTGCTTCATAGGATGGAAATTCCGGATGCCGGTACATATGGTAGAGGGGGTTCTCCGTAAAATACTGCTTATCCCCCTTGATGGTCATTTCCTCTACGGGCAGCCAACAGTTCTTCGGCTCTGCCAAATGTCCGAGGATCGGGATATGATGCGCAATGATGAAATCGATCACGGGATCGAAACGGGGATCGTCGATCATCACCAACTTGCCGGAACTGTCCCTCAAACTCATACCGATCACCTTGTAGATCTTTACCGCTATCGCACCCTGTTCAAAGGATTTTTGCAAATAGGCCAAGGTCTGGTTCAACCAATCAGGTTGGTTGAAATTTCTGATCGAAATGGTCGTGGCATAGGCTATGCGTCCCGGGAAGGCTTTGATCTGGTGCAAGGCGTATTGCTGTTGCTCTTCCATCGGAGGGGGTTCATGGACATCGTCCAGATTGATCGTGATCAGCCGAAAATCATCCTCAGCCGCCTGCAGGAGATAATCAGGCTTGTAGGTGTTGACATGGACATGTGCATCCACTTTGGGAATTTTATTGAAATCATCGGCAGTATAAAATTCCTCGGCAGGCTTTGCCGGATTCGCCGAACGAACCTCCTCCGTACAAGCTCCGAACAATAAACAACCAGCCAAAAGAGGCGTAATATATGATCCCTTATTTCCCATGGGCTACATGAAGAAGATTAAATGATGATTAGTAATGAGCAGGTAATCTCAAGGCCGTGTTTCTGGTCCATACCCGACCGCGGTTGGCTGCTTTTAAATATACGGACCTGTTTTCATTCATGTTCCCACAAACCCTCTTTCATTGATTAATCTATTGACCATTCATTATCCGATATGAAAGACCAGCCTTCTTTTTATACATTTCCGGGATAACCCTGCCTGCCTGCCAGACGGTAAAAATAAATTTCATACCGGCCACTTACTGCCATTGTCATTCTAAATATATCTTCTGGCGGCATGTTCAAGGGTGATCCAAGCCCTGTTCTTGAATAAAATGATATTGGTCAGTTCAGTAGGTTAAAGCTTCATCCTATTTTGGTATTGCTGTTCTTTCGGCATAATTTGGGGGGGGGTGGCTGATGAAAAGTATCTCTGTCAGCTCCCCTTATTCCCCGTAAATAAATTCATGACCATGGATACTCAACAAAGCGGATTCATCATCAACATGTACATTGCCGCCTGGCAGTTACAGAACAAACGTTTTGCCGAACTGCTGGAAAAATTGACCGATGAGCAACTTGATGCAGAAACTGCGCCGGGAAGGAATACGGGCACTTACCTGCTCGGACATATGGTCGCCGTTAGTGACGCCATGCTCAAACTCATGGGATTCAGAGAAAAGATATACCCGGAATTGGAGGAAGTCTTCATTAAAAGTCCGGACAAGTCAGGTAAGGCGAGGCCTTCAGCCCAAGACCTCAGAAAATACTACCACGAGGTGACGAATGAGTTGAATGGATTCATCGATACTTTATCTCCTGACGAATGGCTTGATCGTCATATGGCGGTTTCCGAAGAGGACTTTGCCAAGGAGCCGATGCGGAACAAACTGAACATCCTCATCAGCAGGACCACCCATATGGCCAATCATCAAGGCCAGATGCTCTTTCTGCAGAAATAGTCATTCGATCTGAATGTGAACCACATCCGAATGTGTTTGTACATCCCGGACAACAATGAAATGTGTAATCCCCCGGGAACTCTCGCAGAAATCCGTACAAGTGATTTCATGTACTGTGTTCGACCGCATGAAAATGCTGGGCCAAAATCAGGTACGCTTTTACTGAACCGGGATATTCCCGGCAAAACTGAACCCGGTCATGAATGGGCAAAGTGTGGAATTTTTTTGCCGTTTCATTCCCATTCATTTCAACATAAAATCTATTGAAAGGTGAGTTTTCAAGTCATAAAACGTAAGTCAGCGGAGAACTTTGTGGGGATTGTACTAATTTCAGCGCCCAAATCAACTCATCAAACTAAAGAATATGGAAACTAATGCATCCGGACATTCTGCACACCCTACAAATGGTGAAGGTAAATGCCCCTTCACGGGTGGTGTCCTCAAGCAATCAGCGGGCGGCGGAACCCGTAACCGGGATTGGTGGCCCAATCAGTTGAAGTTGAACATCCTTCGTCAGCGCTCCTCCCTGTCCGATCCAATGGGCTCATCTTTCGACTACGCAACGGAGTTCAAATCCCTGGATCTTACTGCAGTGAAGAAGGACATCTTCGACCTCATGACAACATCGCAGGATTGGTGGCCTGCAGACTATGGGCACTATGGTCCATTCTTCATCAGGATGGCCTGGCATAGTGCAGGAACTTACCGGATCGCTGATGGTCGTGGCGGGGGAGGTAATGGAACACAACGTTTTGCTCCACTCAATAGTTGGCCGGATAATGCAAATCTGGACAAGGCTCGTCTTCTGCTCTGGCCCATCAAGAAGAAATATGGAAAGAAATTGTCCTGGGCGGATCTGATGATCCTTGCTGGAAACTGTGCTCTGGAATCCATGGGATTCAAAACATTCGGCTTTGCCGGTGGCCGTGAAGATATCTGGGAGCCCGAGGAAGATGTTTATTGGGGTTCGGAAAAGGAATGGCTGGGCGACAAGCGGTATACCGGCGACCGTGAACTGGAGAATCCACTTGCGGCAGTACAAATGGGATTGATCTATGTGAATCCAGAAGGCCCTAACGGGAAACCTGATCCTTTAGCAGCAGCCTTTGATATCCGGGAGACATTCGGTCGCATGGCCATGAACGATGAAGAAACCGTAGCATTGATAGCAGGTGGTCATTCTTTCGGCAAGACGCATGGTGCGGCCGATCCGGGAAAATATGTTGGAGCGGAGCCAGCCGATGCCACCATTGAAGAACAAAGTCTGGGCTGGGAGAATACTTACGGAACAGGCAATGCCGGAGACACCATCACCAGCGGCCTTGAAGGAGCTTGGACAACGACCCCCATCAAGTGGAGCAATAATTTCTTCGACAATATGTTCGGCTTTGAATGGGAATTGACCAAAAGCCCTGCTGGTGCATATCAGTGGAAACCCAAGGACGGCGCTGGCGCCGGCACCGTACCGGATGCGCATGATCCTGCAAAGCGTCATGCACCAACCATGCTCACTACCGACCTCGCCCTCAAAGTAGATCCGCTATACGCACCCATATCCAAACGCTTTCATGAGAATCCGGATCAGTTCGCGGATGCCTTTGCCCGCGCCTGGTTCAAATTGACTCATCGCGATATGGGCCCACGCTCCCGCTATCTCGGAGCAGAAGTACCTGCGGAAGAATTGATCTGGCAGGATCCCATTCCGGCAGTTACCCATAGACTGATCGATGAACAGGACATCACTGCGCTGAAGAGTAAGATATTGGCTTCCGGACTTTCCGTATCGCAACTCGTATCTACTGCATGGGCATCAGCATCCACTTTCCGCGGTTCCGATAAACGAGGTGGCGCCAATGGTGCACGTATCAGGCTGGCCCCTCAGAAAGATTGGAAAGTGAATCAACCTGATCAATTGGCGACTGTCCTGAAAACACTGGAAGGGATACAAGGTTCTTTCAACAGCGGTCAACCTGACGACAAGAAGGTTTCTCTTGCCGATCTGATCGTCCTGGGTGGTTGCGCCGGTGTTGAGCAGGCAGCAATGAATGCCGGACAACAAATTTCGGTTCCCTTCAAACCGGGACGCACAGATGCCTCTCCGGAACAAACCGATGTGGAATCTTTCGCCGTTCTTGAACCTGCCTCCGACGGCTTCCGCAATTATGTGAAAACCAAATACACGATATCCGCAGAGGAAATGCTGATCGACAAAGCCCAACTCCTGACACTCACCGCACCGGAGATGACCGTACTTGTAGGAGGCATGCGTGTGCTGAACACGAATTTCGATCAGTCCAAACATGGCGTGTTCACTTCGAACCCCGGAGCACTCACGAACGACTTTTTCGTCAATCTCATCGATTTTGGCATCAAATGGTTCGCCACTTCAGATGCCAAAGACATGTTCGAGGGCAGGGATACCAAAACAGGAAAAATAAAGTGGGCCGGAAGTCGCGTTGATCTGATCTTCGGATCCAACTCGGAACTTCGCGCATTGGCAGAGGTTTATGCCTGTGAAGATGCCAAAGAGAAGTTCGTAACCGACTTCGTGTCCGCATGGGCTAAGGTCATGGACCTTGACCGCTTCGATCTGGCTTAACAGAATAATGTGATCAGATGTGAAATTGAAAGGCGGCCATTACTTGTGCCGCCTTTTTCAAGCCCTGGAGGCCAGCAGAATATTGCATAAAACTAGCAAGGGGACCCTTAAATCTTTATAGGGTTCGCTTCAAAATTTAGAGGAGGATTGTTGCAATATCTTGTTTTTCTGTTCAATATTAGAATATCGGTACAGGTTCGAGTGAAGGAAGAAAAGATATCATATTATTTTTATCGCATATTAAAACATGTCCATGAGATACGCTTACTTCCTACTTCGCTCACTTTGTGTCATGACGCTACTGGCTGGCACCTCACAGGCACAGGACAACCATTATGAATATACCATGCTGGGCTCAAGAAATGCCGCGCTGACCAATGCGGGCATCTCCCGTTTCGAGGATCAGACTGCCGTTTTCATGAATCCGGCGACACTTTCAGATGCCTCCGGCTCCAGCTTCAACATCAACGCCATTACTACTGGACTTTCCAATATCAAGTTCAAAAATGGTCTGGGGCAGGGATTTTCCCTCAAGACCGGCGGCTTCGCTTTATTGCCCAATATGGCCGCAGGTGTGATCAAACCCAAGAAAGATGCAAGAGATTGGGTTCTGGGGTATGCCGTTTACCACAGGTTCAATGATCACATCCTACTCACGGACCGAAGGGAGACGGAGACGGATATACTGAACAACACGGAAAGTCCGGGAAATGAATATTATTCAGGAGAATATCATTTAGACAAAGATCTGGACGAAGTGAACACGGTACTTGGGTTGGGTTGGAGCCTTAACGATAAAATTTCCCTGGGCATCTCGCAGACCTTCGGATACCATTCGGAATCATATAGAGACTATTTCAATGGCATTGCCACTCCACTTGCCGGCTCCAATGCGACGTTAGATGTGGTCAGTGCCCGTCAGGATGTATTCCTGACTTATTACAAGATCTTCACCCAGACCATGCTGGGCATGACAGCAAAACTCGGGAAATGGGATCTCGGATTGGTTATGCAAACCCCTTCACTGAGCATAATGGGGCGCGGACAGATGATGGCCGATCTGGGCTTGACCAATATCCGCATCGTTGATGATTTAACCGTTCCAAGGAAAAGCATACGTGGTAATGGATATTACAATAAACTCAAAGCAGTTTATAAAACACCATGGTATTTTGGCCTGGGTCTTTCCAGGTCATTCGGGAACATTCGTTGGTATGGAGCAGCGAAATATTACAGTCAGATCAAGGCCCATACCGTCATGGATCCCGGCGAGGCCCCATTCCTGCTACCTCCCACCCAGGAAACAGCATTACTCACGAGCAATCTTTTGCGGGTTTGGTCTTCACGCCGCTCCGTGGTCAATGGTTCCATAGCTGGTGATTGGCAGATCAATGCAAATCATAATCTCATGTTCTCTTTTGCGACCGATCGTTCATATCAACAATTTGAACGCGCGGAAAGAGGATTCTCCCTGCCCAAGAAGGTTTTCAATATCTACCATATCACTCTAGGCACCAAATTGAACTTCACTACAAGCGACTGGGTAGTTACTTTACGGTATTCATTCGGACAGAACGACCATGTGCCTCAGCCGTACAGCTTCTATAACCCCACCGAAGGCGGATTCCTGAACGGTACTCCTGGCTTTGGCACACTCTCCACTTCCAACCTCTTCCTTTCACTGAACTATACTTTCAAGTACGGAACCAAGAAATAATAGGAAAAATCAACGTTTCGATTGGGATGTTAAAGGCTGATTTCCTGAGAAATCAGCCTTTAATTATAAATGAATGGAGCATTATTTCCGGGGCAGGTAGACAAGCCCATTCTGAGATCCTATCAGCCAGCCCAAAGTTTTTCAGTACACTTGCAACAAATAACCTTCACGATGCGACTCCTTTCACTGCTTATTCTGACCTTATCCGCCAGCACGGTATTTTCCCAGATCAACATCATACCACAACCGGTGTCCATCACTCAGCCGAAGGGGTCGGGCAACTTCACCATAACAACTTCAACCACGATCGTCCTTGCAGGAGGCAATCTGGAAAAATCTGCTCAATATCTGAATGATTATCTGCAATTGTTCTATCACATCAAGTTGGAGGTCACCAAAAACAATCCTGGCCAGAACACGATCGTTCTGAATTTCGACAGGATGGACAAGGGGAAAGGTGCCTATGGTATGAACGTCGACCAAAAAGGGGTCTATATCGGCGGTGATAATGAGGAGGGTGTTTTTTATGGCATTCAAACCCTGATACAACTCCTACCCATACCTCTCACCCAAAATGCCGGATCCACTAAATTGTCCATCCCTTATTTGTCCATTACAGACTATCCGCGATTCGCATACAGAGGTTTGATGCTGGACGCCGGGAGGCATTTCTTCCCGGTGAGTTTCGTCAAAAAATTCATCGATTACCTCGCCCTGCACAAAATGAACTATTTCCATTGGCATTTGACCGAGGATCAGGGCTGGAGGATCGAGATCAAAAAATATCCAAGACTTACGGAAGTTGGCGCTTGGAGAAATGGAACCATCATCGGCAGATTCCCGGGTACCGGGAACGACGGTCAGCGTTACGGTGGATTTTATACCCAAGAGGACGTTAAAGAGATCGTAGCCTATGCACAAGCACGTTATGTGACCATCATACCCGAGATCGAAATGCCAGGACATGGGGGTGCAGCCATTGCGGCTTATCCCAACCTGAGCTGTTTCCCGGATAGAACTACCAAATCCGAATTCCCTTCGAACTCTTTCTGGTCAGGGGATACGACAGGGAAGAAGGTCGTACAATCTTGGAGCGTCTACAAGGATGTGTTCTGCGCAGGTAAGGAGGAGACATTCACCTTCCTTCAGGATGTCTTGGATGAGATCATCCCGCTTTTCCCGGGACCATACATCCACGTGGGCGGAGATGAATGTCCAAAAGATCACTGGAAGCAATGTCCGAACTGCCAGAAACGGATGAAAGATAACAGGATCAGCGATGAGCGTTCCTTGCAAAGTTATTTCGTGCAGCGCATGGAGAAATACATCAACAGTAAAGGAAAGACGATCATCGGATGGGATGAGATACTGGAAGGGGGGTTGGCACCTAATGCCGTGGTCATGAGTTGGCGCGGTGAGAAGGGTGGCATCGAAGCGGCCAAACAGAAGCATCAGGTGATCATGACCCCATCGGATTATGTATATCTCGATTATTCCCAATTGAAGAAAGAAGATACCCTCACTATTGGCGGATACATCGATCTTGAAAAAATATACAAATACGAACCATCACCGAAAGAATTGACCGCCGCACAATCAAAATACATACTCGGCGCACAGGGCAATGTATGGTCAGAATACATCGCGTATCCCGCCACGCTCGAATATATGATCTTCCCTAGGGCCACCGCACTCAGTGAAGTGGTCTGGACCCCGAAAGTGAAGAAAAACTGGGATGGCTTCCAAAAGAGGATGCAAACTCAGGCCCGGAGATATGAATTGTGGAATGCTCAATATTGCAAAGCTTGTCTGACCAAGAGCAGCACTAAATAACAGTAGCTCGTCTATCAGATCCCGATTTTCAGTTGATCATTTGGAAGGAAGTTTCCGTGGATCAGTGAGGTAGTCTGCGACGGCCTGCTGTATGTCCACTTCCATGAGATTGGCCAAGGTCATCAACCACATCAACACATCAGCGAATTCTTCTTTTGCATTCTGGCGGTCACCTCTTGCGATAGCAGCAGAAAGTTCACCTACTTCTTCATGGAACCAAAGAGCGGTGTGATAAATCCCCCTCGCGCTGTCTGTTGAAAAATAACGTTCTCTCACGATTTCCTGTAACGCGGATATCTCCATACGTAAAAGTTTATGATCACTGAACTGTATCTTTTTTAATGGCCCGGCTTCCGCTGTATAACTCATATTCCAAGAGTCGGCAATCCAAGGTGGCAGTATAAAATTCGATCCTGCGATTGGCCTTCAGTCCTATTTTCTTGGCCAGTTCAAGATTTCCGGTGAAAACATATCCAAAATATCCGCCACAATGCTGCTTCATGAAATCGCCGATACGTCGATAAGTTTCCTCCAGTTCTGTGAGTTCACCCATTCTTTCACCATATTCCGGATTCACGAAGAATACCCCGGCAGCATCTTTTGGGATTTCTGTATCTGCAAAATCACCTGCTGAGAATTCGATCAGGTTCGATACGCCGGCGGCAATGGCATTTTTCCGGGCATTTTCCACAGCTCGGGCACTGATGTCTGTTGCGATGATGCGAAGTCCGGGCACTTCAATGATCTGCTCTTCGAGCTTTGCATCTTCCCGTTGATAGATCGACACCTCATATCCTTTCAAATGCATGAACGCGTAGTTGTTGCGGAACAATCCCGGTCGGCGGTTGGTGGCGATCAGTGCAGCCTCGATGGCGATAGTTCCTGATCCGCACATCGGATTGACGAACGGCGATCGTCGATCCCAGCGCGTGGCATATATGGTTGCTGAAGCCAGGGCTTCCAGCATGGGTGCGGTCCCGGGTATCTTCCGATAGCCATGCCTCCCCAAAGAATCGCCTGATGTATCGACGAACATTTCGGCATGTTCATTCTTCCAGAACAAGTGGATGACCGCCCCGGTCAGGGATGAACCGGTTGATGGTCTTACGCCCCGTTTACTTCGCAGCCTGTCCACTACCGCATCCTTGACGCGCAGATTGGCATACATACTGTTGTTGATGGTGGGATTGTTCACATTACTACTGACTGAAAAATGTCCATCATCAGGAAGAATATCCTCCCATGGATACCGGAGAAGTTCGGTGTATATATCATCAGCTGTCACTGCATCGAACAGGTGCAGACCGTAAAGTACCTGACTGGCACAACGGAGATTCAGATTCAGTCGTATGCAATCATTGACTGTACCCTTCAGGCGTACTCCTGTAACAAAGGTTCCTTCAGGAGTGAATCCGAGCTCTCTGACCTCCTGTTCCAGGTACGGAGCGAAACGCTTGGGGCAGGTGATGGTGATCGTCGAACTGTCTGTGAATACATTCATGTGCAGATTAAAGGTAAAATTTAATAGCGCAACGCAAGTCGTATTTTACTGTAAGAACTCGAAACTACTCCAGGAGAACTTAACTGCATCTACCAGATCATCATCTCATCCAACGGGCTCTATCGTCAACGGTCATAGGTGATCCCGGCACCGAATGGGAACAAAGGGTCCTTCGAGTCGTATGGCAGATCCTCCTTCTGGTCGAGAACAGCTTGCATGGAAGAAGGGAGTTCGAATGGCATCTTGCCCGTAGGCTTGAATTTTCCGAATACCAGATCAAGAATGATATCGTCCTGGCTGGAGAAATCGGCGATCAACGCCTTGCTGTTCTTGCTGATCCCGGGTATGACGGCTGGCCGCTGCAGGTTGATCACGGTTATTGTTGGTTTCGATCTGATGATCTTCAACAGCTTTTCCTCTTCTTTCGGGGAATACGCGAGCGAGGCATGATTGAAGATCATTTGAAGGATATACTTGTTGTCAGGGTCTGGCGGGGACGGCGTATTGATCTTGAGTACGATCACATCGGCGTCCTGCAGGCTGGTGGTCACATTGGAATATCCTTTGGCCTCCTCCTTATTGAACCCTTGCAGGTATACTTTTGTTGTGCTTTTCAAGGGCAGAATACTATGCTCATTCTTCAAGAGCACCAACGACCTCCGCTGAGCCTCCCTTCCTTTTTCGACGAATGCAGGATTGTTCAGGACCTTTAATTCCGTCCTGTCGAGATAGGGATGATCGAACAGTCCCAACCTGAATTTCTCTTTCAAAATCCTCCGCAAGGAAATATCGATCCTCGTTTCTGAAATGACACCGGTCTTAACCAGATCAACAACAACATTAGGCAAAGCTTCACCTCCGAACATATCGCATCCTGCATCCAATATCTTGGCAACCCTTTCTTTTTGGCTCAACTGTTCCACACCATGTGCAGCGGCGGGTTTGATCATTATGCCCAAAAAGGAATAATCGGATACCAAGGCCCAATCCGTACAAATAATGCCGTTGAATGTATATTTCTCCCTTAGCAACCCGGTGATGATTGCTTTGTTATACCCAAAACCGACGTTCTCATTTGTCTGCCCCATGGGTATTCCATAATAGGGCATGATCTGGGCGACACCAGCAGCAAAAGCCCCCCTCTCGAAGGGGATCAGGTGGTAGTTGAAATTATTGCCCGGATAATGCTGTCTTCCCGGAGGAAAGTGGGCATCCTTTCCATCTTCCTGTGGTCCACCTCCGGCGAAATGTTTCACCATGCATTCCACACTATTCGTGCCTATACTATCCCCTTGGAAACCGAGAATATAGGCTTTGGTCATTCTTGCTGCCAATTCAGCATCTTCCCCGAAAGTACCATTGATGCGCCCCCATCTAGGCTCCGTGGCCAGATCGGCCATGGGCGAAAGCGTCAACCGGAAGCCCAAAGCTTTATACTCCTGCCGGGCTATATCGCCGAAAGTCCGGACAAGACCCGTGTCACCTGTAGCAGCCAGACCCAGAGTGGAACACCATTTTGAAAAAAACGGAGTGAATATACTTGCTCCAGGAGCATTAGGCACTCCGTGTCTAGGGTCGGTCGCCAGAGTCACCGGGATGCCCAGCCTCGTCCTCTCCGCCAGCTTCTGGATGTTGTTATTCCATTTCATCATGGCCTCCGGGGATGGAGATTGCAGTGTGTTCAGATGGTTCATCTTTTTCGCAAGCACGAGAGTGGAATTGGATTCAAGTATATAGGAAATGGGGTTGGTTACGGACTTTGTCTCGCTCAAACTACCATCCGAT
This sequence comes from uncultured bacterium, assembly GCA_903826405.1. Lineage (GTDB taxonomy): Bacteria > Bacteroidota > Bacteroidia > Chitinophagales > Chitinophagaceae > Pollutibacter. The sequence continues at coordinate 74,057 of CAIKEH010000004.1, read as the reverse complement.
TCCATGCCGGCCATGGTGATGAACATGCATCCTGCTTTCTCTTCCAGGGTCATCTGGCGCAGTAGGTCATCGATCCTTGCATCTATATTCGCACGGCTATCCTCATAGGTGTCTAATTTGCTGTTCTTATTCAGGTCCCGGAACGACTGCCCGTCCACTTGAAGAATTGGCGCTTCCTTTCCAGCGAGTTCCATGTTCTTCCGTGAAGTGAAATAGCTTCTCCCATAAACGACGAACAAAACAATGATCACGAATGAAATGATGCTAACGAGCGTCCAGCCCAAAACCTTCAGTATTTTTTTCATGGATGCTGTATTATGCCAACCAAAATACAAAAAGCATCGCACTCTCCATCAATCTAATGGATGTCATCTTCCCAGTGCATTCAAATAAAAAAAAGTGGCGTGTGTTGAACACGCCACATAACTTTTACCTTTCAAACTTCCAGATACATGTATAACCAGTGCAGGAGAATGAACATAAAACGATCTCATTCGGCTATCACGAACCCAGGATCATTTGAATCGCCTCATTTATCCAGTTTAGTGAATTCGAATTTCTGACCACCAACGGAGGCTTCGTACATGAGACCGCCTTTGGTTTGGGTGAATATCATGACCCCGTTATCGTATTTGGCATTGCCTGAAGCGCCGGAGCTGACCAAAACGGCGGATGCCTGAGCAGATAGCTGAATATTATTTTCTCTGAATTTCTCCAGATCCTTCTCGGCCTGGAAAAAGATCACTTCGCGATAGGCCTGGCCCCCTGCCTGAAATCCGATAGTCAATTGGGACAACTTTGCTTTACCGATCAACTTGCCTTTCTCATACACCATGCCATTGCCCGATGCGCCGCCTACCCCCAAACCCGCCTTACCAACGTTGGGGAAAATGGCGTACCCGTACGCATTTTCGAAAAGATTCTTCATTAATCCGTCCGTTTTGATGAATTCTGTTTTCGCATCTTTGCTGTCTTCCAAGATCTGTTTCTCTTTTTTGGTCATCTGTGCAGTGGCCATATTACTGAACAGCGATAAGGAAATGACCATAGACATGGCGACTTGAATGATTTGGCTGGAGTGTTTCATAATTGATTATTTAGAGGTGTTTAATCAGCAGTGGATCATCAAATGTAACTACATGCCGGTGCGATAAAAGACAAACATGATACAAGTCATCCTGCATATGCAATAAATTTATCATTATGCTGTCACTTGACATATTGTAAGAAAAAATCCCAAACCTCATTGGCGAAATTTACGTAAGCGGGTATTTCATGCCTTCCGTTCTTCACCGTATACATCCAAACCTGATTGCCGGTCAACGTGTTTCGAAACTTTTGTCTGATGATATAATCGTCTTCCACACGAGGGTTCCCTACCAGCGTGTCTGTTCTCGGCGATCCGCATCCTGTCTGTGCGATGCGAAAGTCGAGCATCCACTTCGTGGGCAGGTATGGCCCATATCCTTGATGATCCTGCATATCACCATCCCAATAGGTGATATCGTCCTTCATGCCGTTCAGCATGAATACCGGTACAGGTTTGGAGTTCCTGCAGGAATCATAGATGTCTTTCATGATGCATCCCAACAGAGGTGCCGCCGCTTTGAATTTCCCCGTTGTTCTGCAGATGAGCATATTGCAAAGATCCCCGCCATTAGATATGCCCGTGATGAAAGTGTTCTCCCTGCTCAATCCGAACCGTACCTGAAGTGCATCGGCGAGGGTGGTGATGAATTTGATATCATCAACTTTCAAGTTCTGATGGAAGGAATAACCCACCTGCCAGAACCCATTTCCCTTTTGGTCTTTCAGCCCCTCTGGGTAACATACGGCAAAACCTTTTTCATCTGCAACAGCATTAATCCCGAACTCTTCCATCATGCCCTTGGCATCACCGGTATACCCATGAAAGGCAAGGACCAAGGGTGCACCTTTGGGCAGCCCCTTGGGCAAATGTAAAATATAATCCCGCTGGATACCGTCCACCAATATATGTTCATTTACCTGGGCCGTGGAGATTTCGGTTAATAAAAGGGAGAACAGTGAGATCAGGCATGCCCATCGGATCAGCATATTCAGGATTTTTCGAAAAGTAGTAAAATCCCGCGTGATGCATTCTCAAAAATAATCCCTGATTTACGGGGGGTGTTGCTGACCGTATTTTAATGAGTAGCTAGAAAAGAAATGAACGCATAGAGGATCCTGCTTTTGCCTGAAATAAATTTGGGATAAATGGACTGAAAGGGTTCGATCAGGATGCTTTCTTCAACTGTACCTCGTCTTCGGTACACATTTCGATAAGTGCACTTTGCCTGATCTTGAGGAAGAAACAGAGTCCGAATCTTGCCTGGGCCATGAACTCTTCTGAAAGTTCTTTCATGATGATGGACATGAAAGCCCTGGTCACGACTCCATCCTGCCGGGGTCTATTGACAGGGTAGAAGATCCTGCAACGCAACCTTTCGATAAGCCATAGTTCCTGCTCCATCTGCCGAGCTTCTTCGAGCAGGAAACTGTCCGGAGAGGGCAGTTCAAGAGTTTGAAGCAGGTCCTTTTCGGTATCCAACTTCAAATCCTGGAGTCTTTTTTCAAGTGCTCGGAAGGTCATACTGCCTGATAACGGGGAATCAGCAACAATATTTCCTTCAGATACCTGATGTTCAAAGCCTGTGCAAAACCCGATGAATAAGCTTACAGGGTTTAAATAAATAAAATCGACCATTCCTCGGCCTTGAAGAGCCGCTTATTGATTTGGAAGTATCAGGAACTGAGCCAGTTGCAGCCCTTCAGTAGACTTCCTTCATAATGAAATTCTGCCCGGAGATTACCTTGATGATGCAGGTGATACCAGTCCATCCAATCCACGTCACAGGAAATGACGGCGAAATTGCGAAAGCCTGATTCGCTCTCATCGTCGGTATAGTGAAATCCTTTCAACGGCGCTGCCAATTCCTGCCTTTCCGGGAGAAGGATCCCAGGCGGTTCCAGCATGTAGGCCCTTCTGCTGTGGTGACCTGTCCTATCCCATTGTTCACGAGCCAACTCATCCTCAATATGAACCATGGCCTTACCGGAAAACCGGATCTGAACTTTTTCATCCGGGTCTAATCCCAGCCAACTGATATGTGGATGTTTTTGGATATGCCCAACTTTAGGACTGCGGGCATCAGTATGTAGATACAATTTCCTGTCCTCGGCATCCACGCGGCGCAATACTACGGTCATGAGGTGCGGTTTCCCCTGGTAAATGGTCGAAATGGCCACCGTATGAAAGGGAGAACGCCTGTTCGTTGACCCTGAAACCATGGACCGCCAACATTGGGATTCAATATCATTCAGGTCGGTAATTGGCCAAATCTCAGACATGTTTCATTATTCGTGAGACGAAGATAAAGTGCTGTTCAGACAAGCTGCCATACCAATTTGGATAGATACTGAAATATTTCGGGGCTGAAGGTATTGATGAGTAAAGTAGACCCATATCCTGCTGACCTGACGATCAATATGGATTTGAAGGTGACAGTTCCCAGCTCTTCGCTTCGCGAATGGTCACTTTCCCACCTTCAGAAAATGCATGGATTCCTGTGCCGTTCAATGTCGGGTATACCATTCGTGCGATCGCCTGCTTGTCATTTGCATAAACCTCAATGATTGACTTGTCGATAAAAATCCGCAATTCCAATGGCTCATCAACACCCAGTTCCAGAGGTGCTTCCTCGATGACTTTTTCTCCGAAGGAAAGTCCTGATCTTTTTGTATCCACTTTCAATTTCCTGTCTGTCGCATCATAATAGATCCGTGTTGCTTCGCGGCCATCATCCGAAACCCCCACTTCAACACCGTACTGCTTTGATTGGTTCGGCAAGAAACTGATCTTCATTTCCATGATTTCCTTCCCGGGAATATTCAGTTTTATTTTTCTACCAGCTACTACTTGAATAGTGCTCAACGCATTTTCTTTCATACGCAGCTTCTCCAATTCTTTCACGGGTCGCATCCGCAGCTGTCCATCTTTCCCGACCCATAAAGTGCGCGGCAGCCCATAATGACCGGTCCAGCCTTGCTGGTGTATCAGAGAATCGGGCCTGTCATCGAATATCCAGCTCCACATGATCTGTCTTCCCTTATCATCGACAAGCGCCTCTGGTGCGAAATAATTCCTATCCGTCCAAGTCATTCTACCGTGTGTTTCGGGGTAGAAATATTCATTGCCATACTTGCCGACATAGTATTGACATCCTTTATTGTGGCTGATGAACAGGAGGAGGTGTTTGCCACTGGGCTTGCCGCCTTCGGGGCCAGATGGCAATGGCAAAAAGCTTGGGCACATGTTGTCTTCTGTCTTGTCCGTCCATTTTCTGTCGGAACGATAGAGTTCATGCAGGTATCTCCAATCTTTCAGATCATCTGAAGTGAACAGATATGCATGATCCCCCTGGTATTGTACGGAATCTGCAGGAAGAGGCGGACCATCAACCATATTGGCTGGCAGCCCTTTCCCGCGAGAACCATATTTTCTCAGGACCAACAGGTTTCCGGTAGCCATATAATAGTGCCCGTTCTCCCTCCAGATATTCGATGGGTCGGCGGAACCCACATGAATGTTCTTTCCGGATGCATCTTTCAGATCCGTGATACCCCATTCCTGGGATTTGATCACGGGATTATTTGAAAATTTATCCCAACGATCCGGATGCTGAATTGAATTGCGGGCCAGGCCAATACCTTTGTCACCCCACAGCATCCAATAGGAAAGTACGACGGAACCATCTTTGTCCACAAATGCACCACCGCTGAAACAACCTTCGTCTCCATTACCCGGTCCGATCGCATCGGGATGGTTCCTCCAATGCAAAAGATCCCTGCTGGATACATGTCCCCAGCTAAATCCCCTTCCTTCCCTTTCATATAGATACATCAGGTGATACGCACCATTCTGGTAAAAAGCACCATTGGGATCGCCAGGCATTCCGTTCACTTCGGGAAAAGCGTAATGGTAGGCTGGCCTATAGGGATCGGCAAGAAGTCGGTCCCGAAAATCTCTGGTAGCGATGATGACTTCCTTGGGTATGGCCTTACCTTCTGATACAAGTGGCATCATCTTGACATCTTGTGCCTTGGGTCGCAAGAACAAGAAAAGAAGGAACATGATCAATAATGCGTGCAGTTTATCCTTAAAGTATAGCCGGTATGACATGGCAAGTGGATTGATTTTCAAAATGTCTTGTATCAGTAAAAAGCAGGGATGCATCTATCATCAACGTCAAAACAATCTGATATCCATCTTAAAACACGGCGCTTCATCTCCCACTTCCAGATGGACCAAAATGACGGCGTTCTCCAACAACCAGGGATAGACCTGATATTTCCCCGGCAAAGATCATCTGCAGATGAAAAATATTTTGTCTGATCAGTGAAGCCGCTTTCTTTTAAAGTTAATTTAGTTCAAATTCCCACATGGAAAACAATTTCAGTGAACAACAGAAAAAAGTGATCGATATTTTCGAGGGGCATGTCAATGCGGAGATCAATGGGGACATAGAGAAGACCATGGCGACCATGACCGATGATCCACATATCACCATCGTGCCCAATCTGGGGGGTGGAGTCGGGAAAGATGGGGTCAGGAATTTCTACAACAATCACCTGATCGGCCAATTCTTCCCACCTGATACGGTGGTCACCACCATATCCAAAACCATAGACGAGCATCAATTCGTTGAGGAGCAGATACTCAGTTTCACGCATACTCAAGTACTCGACTGGATGCTGCCAGGTATCGCACCTACTTTTCGGAAAGTATCGCTACCCTTAGTGGTCATCGTCGGGTTAAAAGACGGGAAGGTCTCACACGAGCACATATATTGGGATAATGCCAGTCTTTTCTTTCAGTTAGGGCTTATAGCAACCGGGAACCTACCCATCTGTGGAGCAGAAGCTGCCCAAGCACTCCTTGACAGCAACTTTCCCAGAAGGGTCATAGCACAACCATAGATCTTCATAACCTGCGTTGAAGAAGGAGAGTACAAAGATGCCTGCGGAAAGTCTTTCGTTGTCAGTCATCGTGCCACCAATATTTTCCGTTTGGAGAGTGGGGAATGGAAATGAGTTCATCATCATACTGACCTCTCACTACATCTGCAGAACGCGTACAAGTAGGAGTTTTCAGGATGGGCGCAGTTCGCCATCTGGCAGCTACATTGCATGTTGACTCCCTTTTTGAGGAGGCTAAATTCGTATCTTTGCAAAAGTAAATACTTATAGATGCCCACGGATGCTCAGTTGAAAGAGATCGTACGTAAAAAGTACGCGGAGATAGCCCTGCAGGACAAAGACACGAATACTTCCTCATGCTGCGGTTCGGGAGCCTGCTCCACTGAGGTGTACAACATCATGAGTGAAGATTATTCCTCCTTGAAGGGATACAACCAAGATGCGGATCTTGGACTGGGATGCGGTCTGCCGACACAATATGCAAAGATCAGGAAAGGTGATACGGTGATCGACCTGGGTAGTGGCGCCGGGAATGATTGTTTTATAGCCCGCCATGAAACAGGTGATTCAGGCAAGGTCATAGGCATCGATTTCACCACGGCCATGATCGAGAAGGCAAGACAAAATGCCGAGGCGAGGGGTTTCAATAATGTGGAATTCAGGCTGGGGGACATAGAACACATGCCCGTCACTTCCAATCATGCGGATGTGATCGTGAGCAATTGCGTGCTGAACCTCGTCCCGAACAAGTATGAGGTATTCAAGGAGATACACAGGGTGTTGAAGCCGGGTGGGCATTTCAGCATAAGCGATGTCGTCATCGTGGGTTCCCTTCCGGATGGATTGAGGAAAGATGCAGAGATGTATGCGGGTTGTGTGGCTGGAGCGATACAGAAAGATGTCTACCTCGAACTCATAGTAGCCACCGGCTTCACCCAGATCACTGTCCAAAAGATAAAACCGATAGACATACCGGATGATATCCTGAAAATTTACCTGTCCCGAGATGAGATTCGATCTTTCCGGGAGGGCGTATTCGGCATTTTCAGCCTGACCGTATTCGCGGAGAAACCTGCCACAGAAAAAAACACTTGCCAACCAGGAGCAGGTTGTTGCTAAACACCACCGAATGAAGAAGTATCTGACCGAATTCATAGGTACGTTCATGCTCATTTTCTGCAGCACCGGCGTAGGGGTGGTTGATCAGGAAACCCATGGCATCATTGGTCATGTGGGCATATCAATGACCTGCGGACTGGCGGTCATGACCCTAATCTATGCATTCGGTGTCATTTCAGGTGCGCATTTTAATCCGGCAGTAAGTCTGGCTTTTATATTCGCGGGGAAATTTCCGGCCAGAGAATTCCCGCCTTACTTGGCCAGTCAGGTCATGGGTGCGTTCTGCGCAAGCCTTGTCTTACGCTATATGTTTCCTGACAATACCTTATTGGGTACTACCATCCCCATGGGGCCAGAATCCCGCTCTTTCCTGCTGGAGATCATAATGACTTTTTTCCTGATGCTGGTGGTACTCAATGTGGCTCACGGCAGTAAGGAGCAGGGGCTGTTCGCCGGCTTGGCGATCGGCTCAACCATACTTTTGGAATGTATGTTCGGGGGTCCCATTTCCGGAGCATCCCTTAACCCGGCCAGATCTCTGGCCCCTGCCGTAGTATCTGGTCACCTGGAACATTTATGGATATATCTGACTGCACCTTTCATCGGGACCAGCCTGGCCATACCCGTTTGGCGGGTCATAAAAACTCATTGAACATGAAACGCATTTTAGTATTGTGTACGGGAAACAGCTGCAGAAGCCAGATAGCACATGGATATCTGAAGCATTTTGCCGGCGACAGTGCGGAGATCTTTTCCGCCGGAGTGGAAACACATGGAGTGAATCCGAAAGCGATCGAAACCATGAAAGAGGATGGCATCGATATATCCGGCCACACCTCCAATAATGTACTGGAATACCTGGGGATGGATTTCGATCATATCATCACCGTTTGTGACAATGCAAAGGAACGATGCCCGGTATTCCCCGGTTCGGCTCAGCGTTACCACTACGATTTTCCGGATCCGGCCAAAGCAATGGGCACCGAGGAGGAGATCAGGAGGGAATTCGCCAGGGTGCGCGACATGATCCGCAGATACTGTCTTGATTTCACTCGGGAACATATCTTCAGATAGTCCCTCGCGATCCCAGCCTCGGAACTTTGAACTTGAACATGGGCAGCCCTTCCAGTAGTCCTTAATCGAGATCGCCGTGAGCCCCCAAAAGATGTATAATAAAAATTCGGTCTGTCCCGCATCACCGGAAAAAGAATATATTGGGTAAAATTCAATCACATGAGAAAAACACTGTACATACTCATTCTTTCTGCCATCGCCTATTCAGCCTGCACATCGGAGCCTGCTAAAACAGTGGCTGTAGCAGATGAGAACATGGATCTATTTGCACAGCACGCCAAATTGGTGCAGGGATATTTTGACGCCTTCTGCAGTAAGGATTCCGCTAAAGTTTCATCATTCATCTCCGATACGGTGGTACGGATCGCACCCGGATACGGCGATACATCAACTTCAAAATCTTACTGGATGAAGATTTGCAAGGGCTGGTGGCCGTTGTTCTTTGATCTAACTACTAAAGATGTGGTCATGCTGCCTGCCATAAATCCCACTACACTTAAGCCCGATGGCAACGTCAGCGTTTATGCAACCTGGGTGGACAATGCGGTAAATGGTATCAAGATCATCCACAAATACCATGGCCTCTTCAAATTCAACAAGGACCATAAGATCATCTTCGCTGATGAATATCTGGATGCCGGCGGAATGTTCAAGGAAGCGACGGCTCCTAAGAAATAGCTGGTCCCCGATCATAACACAGTACGGAGTCCGTATACCCATTCGGAGGCCTTGTCCACACACTTCCAAAGATGATGGGCATGTCTCAGCACGTGATCAATCCCCGATCCGGTTGATGGTGTTCTGGATCATGCCCACGGCATCTTTACCATTCGTATCCTTGTACGTGTATTGGATCTCCATCACCCAAGTAGGTTTGATTCCCGGTATCGTCAGGAAGATCTCTTTACTGTCCGCCGACAGATCCACTTGGGTGACGGGAAGGGTTGCTGCATTGTAATGATCGGATCCATATTTCCTGACACGTTTCAGATCCCAGGTCTGCACCTTGAAAGATGATGTATCTGTCCATTTATTCCCCTGCAGGGGATGCGTGAAGGTGATGCGAATACCCTGACGTTTCACATTCAACCCTACTGGGATGACTGCTCTTCCTCCATTATAGCGTATCCGATAAAACCCACCCAGATCAGGCTGGGTCGATCCCCATGCAGATAAGCCGCAGGCGTATAATTGCCCATCGGCGGGATTGAAACGCCCCCGCATCACCCCCGTAGAAAATCGTGGAATGGGCAATTCAAAAACCCCACCCTGCATCTGTCCACCCACTTGTTCATGGGGGACAACGAATACTTTGCCATAACCGTATGAAAAACTCAGCAGACTGCCATTAAGCGGACCCCAGGCTTTGCTATCTACCCAAAGCAATTCAGAGGGAGACTGGTCGATATCCCTCTCGATCCACATTAGAGGTTGTTCCATCCCTTGATCTGAACTGTCTTTGGAGGGATCATAAGCGAACATGTTGCCATAGAACCCTCCTCCATGTGGGCCGATCCAGTTTATACGATTCATGGGCGTCCAATGGCCCTCCTGATCGGTTACGAAGAAAGAACCATCCGGATTGATGCATACACCATTTGCGGCGCGAAAGCCGTGAGCTATGATCTGTGTCGTTTGACCGTCCTTGCTCACTTTCAACAAGGTGCCATGTTGGGGTACCAGAGCCCGTCTGGCATGCCTTGCACTCTTGGCGTAATAGAAATTGCCCTCTTTATCCGTTTGCAAACCCATGGCGAACTCATGAAAATGATTGGTCACCTGATGGTCACTGTTGAAGCTCTCGTAGAAATCGATCTCCCCATCGCCATTAAGATCATTCAACCTGACCAGCTGATCTCGACAGGTAACATAGATCTTTCCTTCTACCACTTTAATGCCAAGTGGCTGGAACAAGCCCGACGCGATCCTTTTCCAGGACAGTGTGCCGGACGCATCCATCAGCCCATCCACCATCCACACATCTCCATCTGTTGCGCAGACCAATGCCTTTTTGCCGCCATCCAGAAAGTCGATCCCACTCATCCGCATTTGATTTTTCCAAGGGCTCTGATAGGGCAACTCCATTCGGTCCACCTGAAATACGCCATCCTGTTCACCCCGATCGATCTTCGTCAATAATTTTTGTGGGTATTGTGCCGATCCACCTTTTGTGTATAGTGTAAGATCTTCCGGTTTCGCGGACACATTAGAAATGGCCGCAAATCCCTTCATGCCTCCTTTTGCCATGAGCAGTTTGAACATGGATATTTTGGATGCGGGTATCTCCAGAATGTAATATCCATTCTCCTTTTTCAAATTCACGCCATCACCCACGACGGAAACGGATGCATTTTCGGGTGCCACCAGCATTTTCAGTGGAGTTGTTGATGGACCGATGTTCAAAGTTCGAGTGAAGACGGGTTCATCAACATTTCCCTCGAGGCCAAGTTTCTCCAGAACCTCTGCTTTTCCAACACTATAAGTGATGACCACTTTATCCTTGAAATGATAAAGCCCTTTGTATTGTGTCCAGGTCCGGCGTAAGGGGCCGAACCTCCTCTTGTCCAAGGCCATGAAACGGTCATCTTTGAAAGAGCCGGTCTTCGGATCTGCCCATCCGGGTACGACAGGATTTGCCACCTGCAGATCACCGATAGTGCGAGGGGAAATATTATGTTCCCCATTGAAAAGGATAGCTTCCCAATCTATGAATCCTTTGCCTGTCCATGCTCCTGCGATCCGCATCAGGTCATGGTCGAATATCATCCATGCCTTTCCTGCTGCCACTCCTCCTGGCCCTTCATCGACCCTTACGGCTATGCCCTTATAGGCGAAGTTGGCTTCGGTGAGGTGTTCGTCAGGCAAAGGTGCGCTGCCCGATGAGATCTCACGGGGAGCTGCGTTTGCAGGTACCAGTTCGTAGGTATTGATCAGGAAGTTACCATAATCCATTTCCGCCCAAGGCTTCTTTTCGCCCGGAGCAGGACCCCGGAGCGTACCCTTGGGTAGACCACTCAAATAAATCGGATCCACCGTGGTGTATTCGTCTTTATTGAGTTTATGGACGAACTCCTCCCTTATGTAATGGATGACCTCATACTTTTCTATTGGGGTCAACTGTACCTGCGGCGGCATGGATCCATACCCCCTGGTGATGGTTTGGTACATGGAATATGGGTCACCTCCTACCTTGAAATGGTCCTTCCAATATTTGAATGCCTTCGGTATGGAACCTTCCTGAACGGGATTACCATGACAGGTGAAACAATAATGATTGTATATCGTCTGACCCTTACTGAATTCCTTATCCGTACCAGACAGCATCTCCGAGAGGATGGCCTGGTGATCGATGTTCTTTTCGTAATCAGGCAGTTGAGACTCCTGAAGTGTGAATGCCACTTCGGACAGCTGATGTGCGTTTTTATTCCTGCAGGACCAGAGCAGGACAACCAGGGAAAGAACAAACAGAAGTTCCTTGCGTGTTGATCGCATATAGAAGGATTTACTTGGGTTTCTTGATTCAGGGTTTGGATGGATCGGTGATAAATGAAATCGTTTTTCCACAAGGGGATGCCTTCACAGGTTAATTAGTGAAGGCATCGGATATGCTATCGCCTCAGCAACATCAAAAAGGCCCCTGCGATGGTAAGTACAATCACGAGTTTCCGGAATTGCTCATCCTTTATTCTCCCAACCACTTTGATCCCTACAAAGAATCCCGCTGCCAGTGCAGGCACCAGCAAGGCGTCCACCTTAACGCTTTCCAAAGTGATGTTCTTCCAGTAAAAGATCTGGAACGGCAGCTTGAACAGGTTCATGATCAGGAAAATCCAGGCACCGGTTCCGATGAAGTCGTTCTTCGTCAGACGCATGGCCAGAAAATAGAGATTGGAGAAAGTACCGGCGAGGTTACCGATCATGGTGGTGAAACCAGCGGAGATCCCCGTGGAAGCAGCGAAAAGCGGATGATCGGGTACCGTTGCCGACTTCTTATATTCCATGATGAGTACGATCACGATGGATACCAAGATGATGATGGCCATCAATTTTCTGAAAAGCATTTCATTCATGTCTTTCCCCAGATAAACGCCTAAAAGAACGCCGAGTGCCATCCAGGGTGTCACCTTCCAAAAATGCTTCCATTGTGCGTGCCGATGATAATATGAAACAGCTGCGATATCAGCGATGCACAACAGGGGAAGAACAATGCCCGTTGATGTTTTTGCTCCGAAGACCATCGCCATCAGGGTCACGTTCAACATGTCCACCCCACGCAATCCGGCTTTACCCATGCCGATTACAAAAGTGGCTATCAGGATGATGAACCAATCCGTTTGAGATAAAATATGCATTGCGCTGATGAATGAGGTTTATGCCACTGATGTTCAGAAGAAGCGGCATATTCCTGTAATCCCTTCTGTTATCAGTTCCTGCTGATGAATGTAGTGATTTCCTTTGAAGGTAGCGGGTCATGGCAAGGTCTGTTCCACCTGCTGATTGACCAATGGTTTTATTCTGGTGCCGATGAGTTCGATCGCCCTCAGCAGTTTTTCGTGTGAGATTTCGGCCGTATCCATCTGAAAGGTCAATCTCGTTATTCCTCCCAGTGATTGGGAATGGCGGAGAATTTTTTCAGCAACGAGCTCGGGGCTTCCTACCAATAATGCCCCACGCGGTCCGATCTGGGCTTCAAATCTCCCCCTTGTCATGGGCTGCCAACCCCGTTCTCTGCCGATCCTGTTCATCGCTTCTGCATAACCCGGATAAAATTCTTCCAATGCCTGTTCGGTGGTATCCGCAACATAACCCAGGGAATGCATGCCCACTTTCAATACATCTTTACCGTGTCCGGCACGCCGACCCGCTTCCCAATAGAGGTCCACGAGTGGTTTGAAATGATGAGTCTCACCACCAATGATGGCAACCATGAGAGGCAATCCCAACGCACCAGCCCTGATGAAGGATTCCGGGGTGCCGCCCACACCCAACCATACCGGTATGGGATCCTGGAAAGGCCGCGGATACACGGATTGATTCTTTAGCGCTGGCCTGAACTTGCCACTCCAGTCGATCTTCTCAAGGGCACGTATCTTCAGAAAAAGATCCAGTTTCTCTTCGAACAGGGCATCATAATCCCGAAGATCGAGTCCAAAAAGCGGGTATGCGTCAATGAAAGATCCACGTCCCACTACAAGTTCAGCCCGACCTTTCGATATGAGGTCGAGTGTTGCGAAGCGCTGGAAAACGCGGACGGGATCATCCGCACTCAGGACAGTAACCGCGCTGGTGAGTCTGATCCGTTGAGTTCTTGCTGCGGCAGCGGCTAATATGAGTGAAGGGGCTGAATCCAGAAAGCCTTTACGATGGTGTTCCCCGATACCGAATATATCCAGCCCCATCCTATCCGCATGTTCCATGCGGTCCAGCAAACGTGTCATAGCTTCAACATCATCCGCAGCATTTGTATGCTCAACATTGAATTTTGCAGCAAAACTGTCTATACCAATCTCCATGTACTTTCATTTATGGACGTTTTGAGATAGCTAACCCAGACCCTTCAAGCTTACCGTAGAAACTGGGAAGAAAGGAATCGAGCGGGATTCCTGAAAAAATTCAACATGACCCTTTGTATTTCCCTCGGGTTGCTCATTTCACCGGTACAGGATGATCCTGGATGTACTGAGCCACTTCTCCTACGGGAGCGATCCATATATGATTTTGCGGGTCTTTCATGTAAGCCAACAATTGCCGGAGGGCATCGATCCTTGTTGTCTGTGGCCCCCCTTCATCCATCTCATGTCCACCGAAGATCAACCAGGAGCCGTTCTTCTTCGCTTCATTGACACGAGCAAGCAATTCCTCGAAAGTTTTTCCGTCGCTCTCTATGCATGTGAGTTGGGCGGTATTGCAATAATAAGGATCATTGGCAGCCTCATCCATCCATCCCCTTCCCGATCGGAAATGCTCAACTACCAGCGGGACATAACTTTTTGTACCCGCACCACGTCCTACGAATTTTTGACCGCAGGGATAAGCGAATTCACGACATTCCACGCCTAAGAGATCTTTGACCTGCTTATTGCATTCCAACATTTCATTTTTCATCCGTTCCAGATTGTAATCCTCGAGGGCATTATCCCTGGACCAGGGAAAATTTCCCGTACAGGGATGAGTGAGGGTATGATTGCCTATCTCATGGCCGTTGGATACGGCTTTTTTCCAGCCATCGATCTGGCGTTTCACAGATGAGGGGACCACATAAAATGTCGCCCTGACCTTGAATTCATCCAGCACGGTAGTGCCTTTCGTCACCTGACTTTCCCTGGCATCATCGAAGCTGAGGCTGACGGCGATCTGGCTCTGTTCCGGCCACAGGATCCTTTGTTGCGCGATGCAACAGAGAGGAAACAGTAATATCCCGACAAGTATATTCTTCATCGATTCCTATTTTGAGTTAGGAGAAAATGTTTATTCATTCAATGACCCACTTCATACACAGCATGAGTACTTTCTAGATCATAGGCATCAAGTTAATGAATATCCTGTCAGTTGAAAGTGAATTAGTCCATTGAACGATATCCGCATCTGGCTCAAAGCTGCCATGATCGACCATCGTAGGATGCATGGGTAAAATAAAACCCCGAGATGATCTCTCGGGGTTTTCAATGAATCCGGACAGGGACAGCTTACTTCAGATGCTTGCTGAGGATGGATGCCAGTTCAAACATGGAAACCTGAGGCTTTCCGAAGAGAGCCTTCAATTTCTCGTCTGCATTGATGTTCCTCTTGTTTTTGCTGTCCTGCAGTTTGTTCTTTTTGATGTAATCCCAGATCTTCTTTACAGACTCAGTCCTAGGCAGTGGCTTTGCACCGATGACTGCTGCCAATGTGGGGCTGGGGGTCAGCGCTTTCATGAAGGCTGCATTGGGTTTTCTTTTGACCTTCTTCTTGGGAGCTGCTTTTTTCTTAACGGCTTTTTTAGGAGCTGCTTTTTTCACTGCCTTTTTTACTGCTTTTTTTGCAGGGGCTTTTTTAACTGCTTTTTTAGCCGCTTTTTTCACTGGTTTCTTGGCTGCCTTTGCCATGAGTAGTTGAATTTAATGATTAGTAAAAAATGGGTTTTTGCACTATAAAATTAAGGGACTTGGACAGATTTTGAAATTTATTTTCTTAGAAAAATGGAAAAATTCCCTCTAAAAAGCATGTTTTTGTCTTTCTGATGCACCTCGTTCATCTGAAGCCGTGATGACGAAAGGAGTAAAGAGCGTTGATTCAAAAACCCGGACCAACGAAATTCTATGGAAAAACATCCCCTTAATCCCCCACAGGATGAAGTCCAGCTTTCAGTAAAGCAGGTGTTCATTGACCAGCCCAGTAATCGAATACCGTGATCTTCTCCGGCACCGGTACCAATTGAGCTACGAATACCTTGTGAGCAGGATGAATGAGGTACGCATCCCTGTCCGCCTCACTGCGGAAACCCAAAGTGAAACAATGGGTCAATCCCCTGTTCAGATTCTCCGGACTGTTATTGATCCCCCACTCAAAAGATTGGATGAGTGGGATCTGAGAGGGGAGGCCCCGAAATGCAGTAACCACTTTATTGATCACTGCGGTATCCGTACCTTCTTTCCATCCGAACATGACCACGTGCCTGAGCATTCTGTGCTGGTCATTCTGTTGTGCATGGGTGTTGGTGTGCATAGACATGAAGATGAAAAAAGCCAGTAAGATCCTTGCCATGTTCACTTTTTCCAAATGTAGCGGGTTTTAGGCATCTACGGCTTATGTTCTTCAGGATTCACCTTTTTCAAATCACTCCCATTACGTATCAATTTCATCACACATTGGGGTTGCATGATCGAGGCTCAGGCCGGCTTTCATAATTTCAGTCTGATCCCCGCACGGTTCAAGACCTTGGTGAGCTGGACGCACAATAGTGCGAACAAAAAAGATTTGAATAGACCCGCGATCCCGGTCAACAACAAATCAGGTACATGGAGGCCTAACAAGATTGTGGATGCATAGGCGAAATAAGGGATGAAATAACAAAGCAAGGTGTCTGTTCCAGCAGGTTTCACGAATTCCAGCCATCGGGCTGCTCCCCTTTTGACCACCAACTGATCTATCGCAAGAAATCCCAACAGGGTGATCGCGCTGCACAGGAACAACCATGCCGGCGTAGCGCCCAATTTGGACAACCCCCATAAAGGGCGGGTGATGAACGATAAAATGATCAGTATGGCCGCGAACAACAATAGCATCCTGATCAGATTTTTACCATCCTGCAAGGCCCGGTAATGATCATAGATCAAGGCGGATAGCACTCCCCCCAAGGCAAGGCCGACCAATGTCCCTCCCCGAATGGCTTCTGGAATGAAAGAAAAGGATTCAGGAACAAGTCCGGCCTTGTAGACCATACTGAGAATACAGAAGATAGTCCATGCCATCAGTATGATATAAACTTTATTCTTGGCAAAAATCGTGATCAGTCCGCTCGTGAGATAGGACCATCCGATCAGGCCAAGTATACCCCACCATTGGGGTGCGAACCTTTGGAGATGCCCATCTCCCCCGCCTCTGTACCTGATGGCCATGCACAACAACAAGGCTGCCCCGATCAGTTTCGTCGCCAGTGCCCAATTCCGATGAACTCCCTTCGGATACACATTCCAGATCAAGATGAAAGAAAAACAACAGATGAATCCCCATACATGGCCCTGAATGCCGGTAGCCTGCTCATTTATAGTTTCGCCATTGACCAGAAATACACCCATGATCAACAGAGCAAGTGAACGGGTTGCTACATGTCTAACCAACGTCCGATCATCATCACCTTTGGCGCGTCTATTTGCAAGGGCGAATGGCATGGAAAGTCCGACGATGAACAGGAATGCGGGAAATACCGTGTCTGCAAGACCCATCCCATCCACCCCGGGGGCCACATGTTCCAGCCATTCGGGAATATCTTTCAAAGACCAAAGGTCATTTACGAAGATCATCAGCACCATGGTCAATGCCCGAATCAGGTCTATCGATTCGATGCGGACAGCCGTTCGGGTTGGTTGGTTTGTCATGGAGGTCATGTATTCAAAATAAGTATTCCCGGTGATATAAAAGAAATACTTATCCGGGATAAATTCATGCAGAGAATGCCCATGGCTTTAAAGATGCTCATAATTGAGGATTTATAACCCATATTAAAGCCCCACCCCCACAAACCGGCATACCAACTCCAATGGCAGGGAGCTTTTGGATAGAAGGCCAGCCACTTTGGTGGTTCAGCATAGGATGTTATCCGGCACAGCAAGTGACTAGCCAACTTCGGGGACTCTGCATCGACTCAAAGCCACTTATTGATTTTGTGAAATTCGAACTCCATGGCGAATCGACACAGGAGAAGTCTTTTACGCATTGCGCTTGAGTGTGCTATGGCTATTCGCTACATTGAAATGGGGAAATATGATCTTTATCCTGACCACCTTCTTTGACTCTACTGCTCATTGCATTATTCGGGGACACTTCATTTTAATGTGGTTGCTTATCGCCAATAAAAATATTTAAGTCCATTGCCAGGAAAATCGTCCGGTCATATTTTTTTTCTCAAAGTCCCCATGGCATCAGCAACGATCATGGCATGTAATACATTCTCGGGGGTGATCTCCCCGGCTTCATGATGAATGAACTCCTGCTCGCAGGTTTTTATCGCCACCTTCATCAGTTTATCCTTGCCTACTCTTGCAATGCCGATCCCGGCAAAGGTGGTAGGCAGACCAACTTCTTCGCAGAATGAATAGACCGTCTCCATTTCGGAGGGCGGGGCATCGGTCAAATGCAAACCGGCCAATACGCCGAATGCTACTTTTTCCCCGTGGTAATAAGCATGGGTCTCGTCCAAAGCCGTCAAACCATTGTGGATCGAATGTGCAGCAGCCAACCCAGAGCTTTCAAAACCGATGCCACTCAACAATGTATTGGCCTCCACCACATGATGCAGGGCAGTAGTGATGATTTGGTTGTCATTGGCGATCTTGGCAGCTGCCCCATACTGCAAAATGGTATCGTAACAGAGTCGGGCGAGATTCAAGCCTGCCAACGTGCTGTAACCCCCACATTGATTCATGGATTGTGTCCGTTGACAGGATCGGGCTTCGAACCAGGTGGAAAGAGCATCCCCCATTCCGGCGACCAGGAATCTTGTGGGTGCATTTGCCATGATATCCATGTCCACCAACACAGCCTCCGGATTCATCTTCTGAAAGTAAACGGATTCATATACGCCATGTTCCGAGTAGATGATACTGGAACCGCTGCATGGCGCATCCGTAGAGGCAATGGTAGGCATGATGATTACCGGAATACCCGCCCGGTCAGCAACAATCTTGGCGCTGTCCATGGTCTTTCCGCCACCTGCACCCACCAACACATCTACCCCATTCTCGACAACCTGTTCTTGAAGACGTATCAATTCCGACTCACAGCATTCACCATTGAAACGCGTTGTCAAAATACCCTCTTTTCTGTATTCCCCTGAAAGCTTGCTAAATATTTTTTCCAACGGAGTCGGCGAGGTCAGGATCATGCCTTTTGTCCCAAAAGAGCGGATCATTTCGGGAAGCTTGTTGATGAGCCCCTCCCCTTGGATGTATTTCCCGGGGAAAACAGACTTCAGGTTTCTGTGTGCTTTGACCTCGGTCATCTTCATAAGGTCTGATTATTTTTATCGTTAATCATTCATGTACCTGATCCCATATCCTCGGCATCGGAGTGATCACCGATATGCAGAATATCCATAAATATAATTCAAAAGGTAAATGACACCTCCGGAAACGAATAATCCTTTACCTGTTCCCTTCAAGCGTGAGAAAGATCCCAGAATGGCAACTTTTTGTTGAATTGATTTAATTAAATTGGGATCACCTGATGTTCTAAATGCTCCTGACTTGAAAAACTTCGGTATACGACTTTTCATTTGGACATTCTTTTGCCCGGCCATGCTGTTCGCCCAAAACGCGAATACGGTCAAGCCCCTGACCGCTAACGCCAATCTCCAACTGACCAATAACGGTATAGCGCCGGTCCCCGCATTTTCCCTGGGTAGACCAGCCATCATAGGAACGGCGATCCTTAAAAAAGGCAGATTCTATTTCAATCCCGAATTCCTTTTCGCATGGGACCTGAAGCCCTGGACCATCAATATGCGATTCGGAGTCAATGTCATCGAGAACGAAAAACTCACCATGGGGGTGGCAGCAACCCCGTCACTATACTTTCGCGAGTTGCCATACAACGGCTCCGGAGGAAAATTTGAACTGCAACGTTATTTTGCAACGGAATTTAATTTCGAATACCGATTCACCTCAAATAGAAGATTGCTCGGCCACTATTGGTATTCCTGGAGGGTTGGGGCGTTGGGCCTAAAAAACGAACATTTCATCTTGCTCAGTTTCGCCTTTGACAAGATGAAATTGGGGAAACATTATCAATTAAGCCTGACGCCAAGCCTGTTTTACCTGCACGACTACAATTACCTGGAAGGGGTATTCGCCTCACAGATGACGAATTTCCAAAGGGACAACTGGAAGTTGAACTTCTTCGCACAAATGATCCAACCCATATACCTCAATCCGAAAGGAAGTTTCCTCTGGAACGCCGGGATCAACATCCCACTCTGAACCCCCTATTTGGAGGAAAATTGAATTTTTTCAGTCCCCCGAACAGAGCAATTGATCCGGATGGATTCATGACAGCTTGTTGGGGATGATGGAAGGTTCAGGTGGAACATCACAAACTACTCAGAAGAGTATGATATTCTTCCGAAGAAAATAAGTATACTTAGATCATGATTCGCAATCGCATCCTGCTGATAGCCCTGATTATATCACCCATCTTGATGTTCGCTCAGGATATCAAACTCCCCGCGAAAGACCGATGGAAGGGTTTTGAGCGTGTATACCACAACGTGAGTGGTCATGCCTCCTGGGTAGTCAAACCTGCCGTTGCATTACCGGGCAAACCCTGGATCTGGAGGGCTTCCTTTCCGGACTGGCATCCCGAAATGGACAGTATCCTGCTGTCCAGAGGATTTCACTTAGGATATGTGAGCGTGGACGATCAGTACGGAAGTCCGTATGCCCTGCAGGTTTGGGACAGGTTCTATCAATATGCCACGGACAGTCTTTACCTATCGTCCAGGGTGGCTCTTGAAGCCGTAAGCCGTGGTGGACTGTATGCTTATGGTTGGGCAAAACGCAACCCGGACAAACTGACCTGCATTTATGCTGAGGCGCCAGTTTGCGATATCAAAAGCTGGCCGGGAGGGAAAGGTGCAGGCAAAGGATCACCGGAGAACTGGAAGCAGCTGTTGGGCGTATTAAACATGAGCGAGCAACAGGCAATGGCCTACAATGAAAATCCGATTGATGATCTGCAGGGGCTTGCTTCTTTCAAAGTGCCCATCATCCATGTGATCGGCATAGAGGATGAGATCGTACCGAATCAGGAGAATACGGATCTGCTCGTTCAGCGTTATACGAAACTGGGCGGTCCCGCATTGGTCTATCCTGTCACCATGGGTCCACAAGAACTGGGGGGTCATCATTTCCCCATTGAACACCCCGAATGGTGGGCCGACATCATCATGGCGAATTCCATGCCCGTGAAAAAGCAACTCAGCTATGATGACTATTTCCGTATACGTGATGGTTTGCCACATGCCATGGCTCATTTCAACTTGAAAGGGACCGTTACGATAGCCTTTCTCGGCGGCTCGATAACCTATAACCCCGGCTGGAGAAACAAGGTTTGCACATGGCTGAGCGAACGCTATCCGGGAACTCGCTTCAGGTTCATTGCAGCTGGCATCCCTTCATTGGGCAGCCTTCCCCACGCATTCCGATTGCAGCAGGATGTTTTGGATTCAGGAAAAGTTGACCTGCTTTTCGTGGAAGCTGCCGTTAATGACAAGGCCAATGGGACGGACAGCATCACTCAGAGCAGGTCCCTTGAAGGCATTGTGAGACATGCACGTAAAAGCAATCCGGAAATGGACATCGTATTGATGTCCTTCGCAGATCTCGATAAGAATCTCGATTATGCTTCAGGCAGGATACCCATGGAAGTAGCCAATCATGAGCGTATTGCTGAACATTACGGTCTCCCTTCCATCAACATGGCGAAGCAGGTCAGAGACAGGATAGATCATCATGAATTCACCTGGGAATATGATTTCAAGGATCTGCATCCCTCTCCCTTCGGTCAGGAACTCTATTTCGCCACTATTAAACGCTTGCTGGAAAAATGCGCCGAAACAATACCTGCAAGCGCCACAAGCGGCTCTTCGTATAAAATACCTCTCGATGGATCTTCTTTGTCCAATGGCACTTACTATCCGATAACCACGGCCAAAGCAGACCGATTCTGGAAGTTGGATCCAGACTGGATCCCTTCTGACGATGCAGGTGTGAGGGATGGATTCGTACACAGGCCCATGTTGGTCACCACAACTCCCGGAGCAAGTCTGATTTTACCTTTCAATGGAACAGGAGTTGGGATTTCCATCATCTCGGGTCCCGACGCCGGTATGATCCGCTGGTCGATCGATCAGGGGAAAGTCCATCAAAAAGACCTGTTCACAACGTGGAGTCCATCACTTCATTTGCCCTGGTATATTCTGTTTGATGCCGGTTTGCGGAAACGCAAACACATATTGAAACTGGAAGTACTGAGTGAGAAAAACAAAAAGAGCGCGGGGACTGCCTGCAGAATCGTTCATTTCCTGGTGAATGAATGATCGCTCGGTTCGGACCGACCTTTTATATTGATGGCGCCAATGAATAGGCGATCATGATCCACTTTCAGGAGCACTATTTCTAGACTTATACTTCCATACCACTGCTCCTAGGATCAATCCCAACAGGAATCCTGCCGGACCCGTGATGAGGATCCCCAGTAAGGGTCCTTGATTTGCGGAAGGATCAACGATCATCGGGCCGAAGAAACCACCTATAAATCCAATGGAACCTGTTATAAGCCCTCCCATGACCACATGCGTGCCCAAACCCTTGCTGGCGTGGAGTGTTTTCTTCCAGACAAAATAGGCGGCTAATGCCGCTATGAGAAGAGGAACTCCTTTTGCGATGAACCGGATCATCGGCAGGGGTTCACCATTTTTTAATGGTGAAGCAACAACGATAAGAGACCCCAGTGTCCAAAAGATGAAATAGTAAACCGCTACGAATGCTAAAAAACTCAAGAAGATCCGTAAGGACATATTCATATCTATGCCTGTTTATACGATGAAGCGTTTTAATGAACAGCCATTTGAATTCATTTGATAGTCGCCTACTTCAGCGTGGACAGATAACTGACCACATCCCGGATCTCTTTCTTGGACAACAGCAGGTACATAGGAGGCATACTGGATGGCGAATTGACCCTGGACCCCACATCCGCTTTTCGGATCAACGTGTCAGACTTGTCACCCACTTTCATTTTGTACCCATCAGCCGTTTCCTCCTGGAGTGTGCCGTTGATCTTCCGTCCATTCTTCAGATCAAGCGTAACCAAGCCGAAGCCCGGTGCTATCCGGGCACTGGGTTCAATGAGTGCTTCAAGCAGTTGTTCATGCTTCAACCTGCTGGCCACCCCGTTCAGCTGAGGACCAACATGGCCACCATAATCATTGATCGCATGACATCTTACGCACTGGGCGGAACTGTTACTCCAGAAGATCCCTTCGCCCTTTTTGGGATCACCCCCGAACAAGGCAGCGGAATACATGGCTTTCAGGGAATCGGGAGAAGAGCCGGCGTTCAGACTCATGAATTTCTCTTTCAATGCCTTTGCGCCACTGGAATCCAGGGCATCGGACAACTCGAGCCTGACTTCTTGTGGAAGCTTCCCTTTCCCCATCTGGTCGAGGAGCTTGGCGAAAATCTTTTCAGTCGCCGTTAAAGGAAGGGAGCCCAATGTGGTGATCGCCGCCTGCTTTTCCTCTGGAGTACGGGTATCGATCACTGCGCTCAGCAAGGATACTTTACGCTCCGTGGACAATTGCAATTTGTTGAGCAGGTCCAGGCCGGTCACTCGTACCGACTTTTCCTTGTCGCCCAGTGCAACGGTCACGGCTTCATCCATGGATGTGCCTTTCAATTGGGACAATGTCTTCACGGATTCAATCCTGACCTCAGCGGAGGGGTCTTTCTTCAATTTGGACATCAGCGCTGAAGCAGCTGCGTCGATTTTCAATTTCCCCAACGCTCTGGCCACGTGCACTCTGATAGTAGCCTCTTTTTGAGAGAGCAGTTGGATGAGTGCTGCGCTGCTGGCCTGTTGGACAGGTGCGAGCGGACGTGTCACCTCGCCCCGGAACCTGCCATCAACCCGGTCGAGTACAGAAGGCTTGGCCCAGGTACTCAAGGCATCGATGGCTTCGTTGCGCAGTACTGCAGGAGCACCTTCATAGTTAATGTAGTTGATGAGCGCTTGCATGGATTCTGTCGTTCCCACACGGAGATTCGCACTGATGGCCCTCCTGACAAAAGCCTCATTGCTGAAACGGTGATCGTTCAACGCACGTGCCAGATCGGGCAATGCTTCGATGATGGAAAGGTCATCATTGATGGCACGTGCTGCTTCCGTCACCACGAATTCATCTGCATCGTTCAAGTATACCCTGATGCCTGGATGTTGCATCCTGCGTAGGGCCACGACGGCCGCAATGCGAACGGCACGTGACGGATGAGCAGATAACGCCATCATTATTTCCGCTTTCCCGATGCGGGCAAGGGCCAGGCTGCCTGCATGGCGCAGGTAATTATCCTCGTCATTGTTTGCTGCAAGCATATCGACGATGGGCTTCAAGGCTGGCGTGTATGCCGTCCTGCCCAAGGCTTCGGCTGCGAAAAATCGCGCGCGACTGTACTCATCTTTGAGCAGAGGAATCAGTATGTCGCCGGCTTCCGCATATCTTACGTCACCGATCCACTTAGCGGCCTGGGCACGGATCTCCGGATCACTGTCCTTCAGATAAGGTACAAGTAGTGCGCCATTTTTGATGTCTTTCCTTGCGAACTGACTGATGCCCCAAATAGCGTGTATACGTGCCAGTTGATTCTCTTTGGCAGCCAGAGTCGATTTAAACACGTCCAGTCCTTCGTACCCCCGGTTGGCCAGTTCGAACTGCGCTTTCTGACGCACCCGCATGTCAGGATGCTTCAGCAGTTCCTTCAATTCGGCCGTTTTCGACTTGGTCATATCCGCTTTGATGTATTGCTCCGTATTCTTCCTCAGGGCCATATCGGGATTGGATACATCGAGTTTCCAGATACGTCCATAGTCCTTGGTCCCCCAGCCATCGATCCAATCTCCAAGATACATGGCGCCATCTGGGCCCCAGTCCATTCCCGTGGCCAACACCCCACCGAGGATGCGTTTTGAGTCTACAAAATCGAAAGATGCACCCTTGGGCTTAAGTCGGAAGGAATGGATCCCGGAGCCAGCTGGGTTACCGACGAATTCGGCGACGAAGAAATTGTTCTTGTAATCTGGGCCCAATGCCGTGCCCGGGTTATACAGGAAACCCGTGGGGCCGTTGACGAAATTCTTGATCGTGGGCAGTATGTAGGCGGCCTGTCCTTCCCAACGTGGAACGTACATTTTTTCATCCATCCAAACCTTGTATGTGTTGTTGTCCGGGTCCCGGTATTTCCCGAACTGCCAGTTCGTCCGCCAACCAATGTCAGCACCATTCACGACATACACGATGCGTTCGCTCTCGCCAGGGTGGTCACCATCATTGTCTTCACTGATCAGGTTACCATATTCATCGAATGCGAACTCATGCGTATTCCTGTTGCCATAAGAAAAGACCTCAAAATCGCTGCCGTCCGGATTGGAACGGACAATCACCCCGCTATTCGGATGCGACCACTTCTTCCCGTCGGGACCGGTTCCGTTGAAGCCGATGTCCCCTATCTGCCAGTATATCTTTCCTTCGGGACCCACTTCAATGCCGGACATGCCGTGGCCGCTGAAGCCGACGTGGATACCGTAGCCATGTGAGATGGATGTTTTTGATTCAGCGATCCCCAGTTTACTCTCTTTTATTCTCCACAGATCCGGACCGATGCCCACAAAAAGATCATCCCCCTGTTTCAGTATACCACCTGCCGCATCGGTGATCTCATCATGGAAATCATCCACCACCACCTGAGACTTGTCTGCCACACCATCGCCGTTGATGTCCTCGACGCGGTAAACCTTTTCTTTTTGCACGGTCATGTCCCTCCAATCATGGGAGCTATCTCCGTTCAGATCGGGAAGCCATTTGTTCCTGTTACTCAATTCAGGCGCAAGAACCTTGTGCAGGAAAGCACGTTTTTCTTCCACATCGGTCAGTTGTATGGACCCGATCTCCCAATCCTGATGGCCACGGATATCGAACTCGGCATTCTTCTGCCGGATGGTTCTTGTATAATAAACTCTGCCCTGATCGTCTATGTCCAGAGATACAGGATCTGCGACCAAAGAGTCTATACCCCAGAGTTTGAGCGTGAGGCCATCTGCGAGTTTTGGGGTCACCCCGGCTTCGATGGTTTTTGCCACGGCCATGGTCTTGGCTGGATCCATCTGGGTGATTCGGGGGTCGCCGTTCTCATCACCAGATTTGCAGGCATACAGAAAAAGGATACAGAATAACGATACCGTGAGATTCCTTACGAGGGTCATGTTCGAGGGTTTGAATAAAGATAAGAATAGCTCGCATTATCACATCATCCTGGACTACAGTTCAGGGAGCTTCCGTACATTCAATAAATTCTTGTCGATGAAATATATCCTTCTCCTCTTGGTCTTGATTCAGGTCCGGGTATCGCACGGGCAGGACAAGCCAGGTCCTGTCCGCCTGGCCGTGGCAGGAATTTCACATGGACATAATGGCTGGATATTGGGAAGGACTAACGATCGTGATGTCGAACTGGTGGGTATTTGGGAGCCCGATACCGCACTGGCCCGGCAAATGATGCAAAGCCATCGGCTCGATGCACATTTGTTCTATACAGATCTCGGAAAGATGCTCGATGCCTTGAAACCGGAGGGTGTATTGGGTTATGGCACCACCATTCAACATCTGCAAGTTGTCGAGGCCTGCGCTCCCCGAGGGATCCATGTCATGGTGGAGAAGCCACTCGCCTTTTCAACCGAACAGGCTGAAAGAATGGCTGTTCTGGCAAAAAAGCACAACACACAGGTGCTGACGAATTTTGAAACCTCCTGGTACCCCACGACAGATAAAACTGTCCAACTGACCCGCGATACTGGTTTCATGGGAAGGATCAGGAAAGTGGTGGTTCATGATGGTCATCAAGGACCGAAAGAAATAGGAGTTCCGAAATACTTTTTTGACTGGCTCACAGACTCCGTTCGCAATGGCGGTGGGGCGATCACTGACTTCGGCTGCTATGGCGCCAACCTGATGACCCTGCTGATGAATGGTCAGACTCCTCTTTCCGTTACAGCAGTCACTCAGCAACTCAAACCCCAAATATATCCGAACGTGGATGATGAGGCCAGCATCATCTTGACTTACCCGACCGCTCAATGCATCATCCAGGCCTCCTGGAACTGGCCCTTCAGTCGTAAGGACATGGAAGTATATGGCGAGAGCGGGTATGCGATCACCACCGATAACAGCAAGATGAAGGCCAAAAGTAGAACTGGAGTAGAACAGGAACTCAGGCTTAAGCCGGAAGAAACAGGTACCTATACCAGCCCATTCTTCTATTTCGCCGATGTGATTCGCGGAAGAATCAAGGTTCCGGCATTCGGTGATTATTCGCTGGAAAACAACCTGATCGTCGCCAAGATTCTGGAGGCAGCAAGAAGATCCGCCAAAGAAGGAAGAACTATCCTTCTCAAATAACCGTTTATCATGAACCTACTCATCCATAAGAGTCGGCAGATCGATCAAAAGAAGCCTGAATAAAATTTTGAAGTTCATTTCCTGATGAAGTGATCATAGAGGCAGTTCACGGTGTTTCGTATAACCGTATTGTACCCGTCCGTATAGCCTGGGTCACACCCATTGCTGATTACCACTACCCCGAATTTTTTAGCCGGCTGGAAGAACATGGCGCTGTATAGCCCGTAAGCCGAACCGGTATGCCCCGTCAGGTGTTCGCCTTTTATCATCTTGTCCGTCTGTTCGATGGCGAAGCCATAATTCTCGTCTGTGGACTGTGGCGTCTGCATCAGGATGGAGTTTTTCTTCGAAATGATCCGCTTGCCCCTGTGTCTGCCCTTCTTCATATGCAGGATCATCCATTCCGCAAGGTCGGGTGCGGAGATCTTCATGCCCCCTGTTGGTGAAAACACCGGCGTACCATATCCCATGACATATTCCTGGATCTCCTTGCTATGAGGATCGTAAGCACCCGGGGAAAGAAAGAAGCGCGCGGAATCGGGCCTGTACTCATAGATCATGGCAAAACGTGATCGATCCAGAGAGTCCACACAGTACCCTCCATACAATCCCAGTGGATCAAGGATATGATGTTTGACATACTGGTCGAAGCGTTCACCGGAGATCCTTTCAATGATGGTTCCGGTGAGGTTGAAATTCAGATTGCAGTATCGGTAGCCTTTACCGGGTTCATAATCGCTGTAGCACTTCGCCCAATCCGGATTTTTCGCGGGGTTGATGTAATCAAGGGAAAAATATCCCTGGCTGTCGTTGATGGAAGAGAGATGCGATAGAAGCATCCGAAGGGTGATCACTTTGTCAGGGAATCTTGGGTTCCGCAGGGGAAAACCGACAAGTGTACCTACGTCCTCATCCAGGGACAACCTCCCCGACTCCACGAGTTGGAGCACCGATGCAGCAGAAAAAGATTTGGAGATCGAAGCGATACGGAACAGACAATCCGTCGTGAGCGGGGCATTCGTCTCCATATCCTTCATCCCGAATGCCTGGGTATAAACGACTTTCCTTTTCTTCACCACGGCAACGGAGATCCCCACCACATGGGACTGCTGCATCATGGACCGTATGCATTGTTCTGCTTCGCCTGCCCGATCCTGAGCGTGCAGCACATGGAGAAACATCAGGTTAACAGTCAGAAATAGCAACCCCAGGGGCCATCTGCCCATCCCGATGGACTTTTCATTCATCCCATCAATCTATCCCAAATGTGGGAAATGGCAAAAAAAAGGGTTGCGCCTACTGTGCGGCGAAGGATTTTCCCATGGACCATTCAAGTTCAGGCTTATCTGAAAAATCAAATTTTCCAGATTTCCATTTTCTCAGGATATTCATACAAATCGAATACATGAAGCACGTATCGCTGATGTCCCTCCTGCTGATCCTTGTCTGCCATATCGTTTCTGCACAGGAACCCGAAGAGAGAGGAATCATTTTTCGAAAAAAGAAACTGGAGATTCGCGCTGGATATGGATTGCTTACCGCACCAACCATGGTGGAGAATATCACCAAGGGCATCATGGAGAGTATCGTGAACCCCGGATACAGTTCGGTGGATGTCAGTGGCAGTGGGGCCTTTCTGGCTTCCGTTATCCTGCTGCCTGATCATAAAGTGAGTTTAGGGATAGACCTCGTGTTCGACAAGAACCAGGCCACCTTCAAATACGCGAGCGGCTCCCCACAAATGAGTGTTTCCGCCACGCATTATGCAAGTCTGATGGGTCGTATGGATCTACACTACATCAATCATACCCACTTCAAGTTGTACGGAAGCATCGCTGGAGGGGTATGTACAAGAAAATCCACAACGGACAATAGCGGATCCGGGTCAAGTACTGGTGGCGCATTTCACATCACCCCGATCGGCATAAGTGTAGGCAGAGCCTTATCGGCTTGGGCAGAATTGGGATTCGGGTACAAGGGTTTGCTCAGCGGAGGATTGGCACTTCGCTTCTGATCGTATTTTATAAAGGACAATATCTTATGATCTGAATTCAATCCATCAACCATTGCCGATCTACATACCCAAACTTAGCCGATCATGAAACGATTCCTGAAGATCCTGCTTTGGACTTTCCTCTGCTTGTTCCTGCTTTTAGTGGTGTCCATGGGACTGTTCGTATACAAGATCAAAAATGGCTTCCCGGTATCTTATGAAACGAACAGACCTAGTTTGAACATTCCTGCCGACAAGCCAGCGATACTGCTATTTTCCAAATCGACGGGATTCCGCCATACAGGATCCATCGACACCGCCAAAATGGTGATCACGGAAATGGCCAGACGTAACAACTGGTACCTATACGAGACCGAAGAAGGTGGCATTTTCAATCCGGAACAGCTCAGGAAATTCAAGGTCATCATATTCAACAATTCCACCGGCAGGGTATTAAACGATGAGCAGCAGCATGCCCTGGAGAGCCATATCGATAATGGGGGCTCACTCATCGGGATACATGGTGCAGGTGACGATTCCCACCACTGGCCTTGGTACGAAGCAAACCTGCTTGGAGGGAAATTCTCCCACCATGCGATCAAGATGCAACTGCAGGATGCCCAGGTCATCATGGATGAAACGGCCGATAGCGGTTTCAAAAGATCACTCAGTAGCCAATGGCCAAACGCAGACGAATGGTATGTTTTTTTCAATCAACCCGTAGGATTTCAAGTGCTGTATTACATCGATGGAGAGAAAATCGATCCCAACGGGAACATATTCTGGGTGAAGGATAAGAATTTCGGCATGGGGAAAAAACACCCTGTCGCTTGGTACAAATCCACAGGAAAGGGAAAGTCATTCTACACTTCCATGGGGCATTCTCAAGAGGTTTGGCGCAGGACCGATTATAGACACCTGATCGAGGAAGCCATCAGGTGGTCGATCCGCTGAATGCATTCAGGAATCAAGATGATCGCCCCCTATTTTTGGGCTTTGGGAATCAGGTAGATAGCTGCGTCTCCGGGGTCCAGTTCCATCGAACTCTCATAAGCACTGGCCGGGACGATCGTTCCATCTTTCAATACCTTCTTCACGATTTCATCTCCATAGAAGGTCAATTGCATGCTGTTCAGGAAATCCTTGTTGACGATCACCAAGAAGTTGTCGTCTCCTTTCTCCAACAGTGAAATTAAAGCAGGTGCACCGTTAGTATCCAATACCTTGACGGCCGTCGGCAAGCTTGTCAATCTTACTGTTCCATCGGGTATCCTTCCTTTGCCAGCATGCCTGACCCAAAGCAATTTAGATCCGAGAAATACGCCGGAAAGGGTTTTGATCTCCTCGCTCATAAGCTTGACCCTGTCATATACCACACTCCTTTTCCCGGCAGCGGTGATTGGAGCCCCGCGTTGGTCTTCAGAAGATGCCGTGTTGACGGAAGTTGCCGACCAGTAAGTGAAATACTGTATGCCTTGTGCGCCATAGGCCAGATCGCTGTATACCTGCAATCGAATAGCGGCGAGTGTCTGTGGTGTAACATGGTCCTCATCATAATTCGTCGTCAGAGCGAAGGCCCAAAAGGGTTTTCCTTCCTTTCGGGCTTCATCGGAAACCTGTTCCAGATTTTCATACCAAGATGATGCCAACCGATCTTTCAATACCGGATAATAATCGAAAGACAGGAATTGCACGGGGATCTGCCGGGCACACTCCCGAATATACTGCCTGTAGTCTGCGGTCCCCAGCCTTGCCGAATCGGCGATGTTCGGGAAGAGGTTGACATAACAGAAATGTTTGTTGTCGACGGATTGGATCCTTCTGGCCCATGCACCCAGATCAGCATAAGCTGTCATGGAAGGTTCATCGATCAAGTGATAGCCGACAACTGCTGGATGGTTCATGAATCTCTTTGCTGTTTTTTCCGGCTCTGAGCGCAATTCAGGACAGGAGACCACCATCTTGACCCCTGCCTTGGCAGCCACATCCAGCGCCTTCTGCATCTCATCCATGTTGGGGAATCCAGTGAAATGATGAGTGATGCCGGCTTCTTTCAACTCCTGGTAGCGGGCCAAGGAAGTTTCACTCGCCGGAATACCGTACCAGGCCAGTATGGGTATCTGCCCGGTTGAAATCAGCCTGTCCTGAGATATGGTATTGTCAGGGAGTATAAGGCTTATAGCCATGAACAAAATAAATCTGACCATGATGATCGCTGGAGTTTAAGTTGATGGGAAAAATCTTAGCCAATGTACACTGTTGATGGCATTGTCGTACATGATCTGGACGATATTTATTCGGGTATTGAAATACGGATCAGGTAGACTGCTTTCCCTGAAAGGCAAAAATGGATCCATGCTTGATCCAACTCATCGGAAATGGCTTAGTATATTTTCAAAATCAGTGCACCCTTGACTGAAAATTCGCGTTGCCGGAATGTGAATTGGCCTACACACGTCTTTGTAGATCAGCGGCGCCTGGATGCCAAGAGTTTATTCACCCTCTGATCGCAAGCTAACTGGAAAGACCTGATCAATTCGCTGTATCGTGGATCCGAAGCGATGTTTTTCATTTCATCAGGGTCTTTGCGAAGATCGTAGAGTTCGGGGTACTCGGGGTGTTTCGGATACCGGATGAACTTCCAATCTGAAGTGCGTATCCCTTCACTATTGGGGATCTTCGGTTCCTCCATGAGATGTTCACAGAACACGGTATCCCTTTTAAATGGGTCCTTGCCCTGGAGGAATGGAGCCAGACTACGTCCCTGAAATCCCGAGAACGGCGATAAACCTGCCAGTTCAAATATTGTAGGAGCCACATCTATATTCAGTACCATCCCGTCAATTACCCTGCCGCCATGAGTCCGCTGCCTAGGGTCGTAAATGATCATGGGTACGCGTATCGACTGATCGTACATCAGCCATTTATCAGCAAACCCCCTATCACCCAGAAAATATCCGTTATCTCCCATGAAAATGATCACCGTGTTCTCGGCAATGCCCAGTCTATCGAGTTCGGTTCGGATCTTCCCCAATGCCATATCCACTTGGGTGATCATCCGGTAATATCCCCTGACCATGGATTGAAATTTGTCCGGGGTATCGAATCTCCAGTGCCATCTTTCCCTGCTCATGGTCCCTTTCAGGAAATCCGGAAGTGCCTCGTAGAATGCCGGATCGGCCGTCGCAGGTACGGGCATGACGGCATGTTGATAAAAAGTATCCAGTTCCGGTTCCCAGAAATATTGATCCCGGCTATCATCATCAGCATGTGGTGCACTGAAACTGAGTGAGAGGCAGAAAGGACCGTCTTTTGAATTTTCTCGGATGAAATCGATCGCCTGCTCACATTGAATCCCGGTGAGATGACGAGGTCCACCATTCACCTCTTTCCAATAAGGGAAGCCACTGATACGTGCTGCTTGGAAAATACTGTCCACAGGAACGGCAAGATCGACTCCCAGTTTGCCTACGAACCCTGTCCTGTAGCCGGCATGACGCAAGGCAACAGGATAGCTTTGATCCGTATATTCTTTTTTGAGCGGAGGTTTATTGAAGGTGAAATCATGGGTTCTTTCATACAGTCCGGTAAGTATGCTTGCCCTGCTTGCCGCACAGATGGGAGTGGTCACCAATGCATGGGAAAAACGAACACCAACCCGGGCAAGAGCATCCATCTGGGGTGTTCGTATGATCGGATTTCCTGCACAACCCATCATGTCGAATCGCTGGTCATCCGTCAGTATGAAAATGATGTTCGGCCTGTCATGTTGAAGAGCTGAAGACCGTGCCCGGACACCAAACCCGCAAACAACGATGATGATGATGAATAGGGTGAATGATTTGAACAACTGTCTCATATTCATGCTGGGTATTTCAATATCCCTGACCTCAACGCTCAGACCATTCTGACATCGCCGCCCTGCTAAAGTAAGTCGTGGTGACCGAATCAGAACAGGAATTTACCCGCCTCACCACATGATATGAACCGGATTTTTTATATTCATAGCATGAAGAAGATGGTTTTCATCCCTTTGTTCTCATGGCTGTTCATAGCCGCACTCAGCCAATCCAATCAGCAGGCCCCCATGTTGAAAAAAAACTGGATACAGAATCCCGGCGCGGAAGAGGATGCCTGGAAGCCGGTGAAGTGGGAATATCATTTTCCCAATGACAATCTCGCATCTGAATATGGTAAAACCACCCACGAGTGGAAATTCTACTGTGATGAAAAATGCGGGTTACCGAAGAATGCGGGCTCGAATTATTTCAGATTGGAAACGGACGTTTCTGCTGAAAGCACCAATCACCTCAATCTTTTCCAGAACATTTCACTCAGTCCTCTGAAGGACAGCTTGGATCTGGGGCAGACAGAAGCCCAATTGGTCGCATACGTCGCGGGTTCTCCTTCCTTGCCATCCAGCTGTGCGAATTTCACCATCAGTCTGGTATTCATGAATGAGCGGAAAGAAAGGACCGATTCGGTTCAGCAGATTTTTCACCTGAAGGATTTCAAGGATCTCGACGGGCAAGCTGGACCAGACAACCCCGCTGGCGGCATCATGCATCAGTTCATTCCGTTCAGGTTGACAACTAAAGTGCCCAAAGGAACTGGGCATGCTCTGGTCAGCTTTGACGTCAATAATAATTGCGCGGATCGGGCGGACACTTCCATTGCCGCTTTTTATTTTGACGACCTCAACCTGGCTTTTTACAGGATCAAGCCATGATGAACAGCTGATGTTCGTGAGCTCCCCTCTACATTCAAATTGATTCAACGATTCAACCAAAACTGCACATGGTACGATATCTGGTCCTCATCATCATATGCTCTTCGCTATATGTTACACAAGCACAACAGAAGGCACCGCTTAAAAGAAAAGACAGTTTCTTTGGCCTCCATTTCGATTTCCATGCAGTGAAGGAAGACAAAAATGTAGGTGAGACATTCACCCGTGACATGATCGACTCGCTGCTTTCCATCGTCAAACCCGATTTCATACAAGTGGATTGTAAAGGACATCCCGGTATATCGAGCTATCCGACAACTGTCGGGACCCCTCCGAGCGGATATACCCAGGACATCCTCAAGCTTTGGCGCGAAGTCACCCTGCAACATGGTGTTGCATTGTATGTGCACTACTCAGGTGTATACGACTGGAGAGCGATCGAATTGCACCCCCATTGGGCGGTGATCGACAAGGATGGGAAAATGGATTCCAGCAAGGTATCCGTTCATGGCCCATACGTTGATAGTCTACTCATACCCCAACTACAGGAATTGAGCAGCAAATACGGCATAGATGGAGTTTGGGTGGATGGCGACTGCTGGGCCACACAGCTGGATTACAGTCCGCCTGCCCTGCAGGCATTCACCCGAAAAACAGGATCACAGATGGTTCCTCGCTCAGCGGAGGATAAAGGATATGCCGATTTCGTAGAATTCAACAGGAAGTCTTTTATAGACTATGTGGAGCATTATGCATCTTCCTTGCACCGGTCCGATCCATCATTCCAGGTAGCCAGCAACTGGGCATATTCTTCTTTCATACCCAGACCAGTCGAAGCCGAAGTGGATTTTCTCTCCGGCGATCTCACCCCAGTGAACAGCGTTTACAGTGCCGCCTTTGAGGCAAGATGTCTTGCTGCCCAAGGGATCAAATACCGGAAACCTTGGGATCTGATGTCCTGGAGTTTCTCCATGGATTGGGATCGAAGTAGCCTGCAGACCACGAAATCTGTCTTGCAACTTTCCCAGGAAGCCGCCGAAGTGATCGCCATGGGTGGTGGATTTCAGGCGTATTTCACTCAGAACCGTGACGGTTCGGTCAAACCCTGGCAGGTCCGGACCATGAAAGGCCTTTCCACATTCATGCGCGCAAGACAACCTTACTGCCAGGGCGCACGACCCATAGCACAGATCGCCCTGTTGTATAGTGGCATCTCTCATGACAAAAATCTGAAAGCCTTATTCTCAAATGGTGGCCTGGATGCCATCAGAGGTACATTGAACGCACTTCTCGATGGACAACAGACAGTGGAAGTGATGATGGAACATCACTTGAAAGGAAACATGAAAAAATTCCCGCTCATCATCGTCCCCGAATGGGATACGCTTGCTCCGGATTTCCGCAATGAATTACTGGAATATATTGCCGCAGGTGGCAAATTGCTCATCACCGGCGCAAAAGCATGCCGCCTGTTTGAAAAGGAATCCGGTTGCATATTTCTCAATAGGGCCAGAAAAGAAATTCGCTGGCTTGGTCATGATGGGATGATGTCCGCCATGGAAGGACAGGTGCAGGATCTACATCCTGGAGAACATACCAGATCGGTCGGGGGACTGTATAAGGAGCAGGATTTCCGTTCTACGAAATGCCCAGCCGCAACCATCGTTCAATACGGGAAAGGCGAGATCGGGATGATCCCCACAGACTTCGGAGATAACTACCTGCAAAACCGTACTGAAGTCCAAAGAAATTTTTTGAACGATATCGTTCATCAACTCTTCCGCGATCCGATCGTGAAAGTCAGTGGCTCACATCTTGTCCATGTCGCGCTGGACAGTGTGGGCGGACGATTGGTGGTGAATTTGATCAATGTCGGAGGACTGCATGGGGACCGATCCGTCTTCTCATATGATGAACTACCCCACATCGGACCCTTATCCATTGAACTCAAGATCCCTAGACCATCGAAGATCACCATGCAGCCATACAACAAGAACCTGCCTTTCAGTTACGCCAATGGCCATGTGACATGCAGGGTGGGTGACATAGGCATACACGATATCATTCTGGTGGAAAGATGAACACAGAATGAATATTCCAGGATCTAAAAACACCAATAATATTTAATTTGATAGTCATGCATAAATCATAACCATCACATGTTGACTCATTCCGTTTTCTTCAGACTGAAACATGCCAAAGGATCTCCCGAAGAAATAGTCTTTCTCCGAGCCGGTAAACAACTGGGGCTCATACCGGGGGTGATCGATCTGGAATGTGTCAAACAGACCAGTCCTAAAAATGATTTCGATTATGGAATTACCATGAGATTCGCTAGACAAGAGGACCACGATACCTATTCAAGTCACCCTGCACATTCTGAATTCATCCAGAAACATTGGATACCATCGGTACTATCCTTCATGGAGATCGATCATGAGGTTTTAGAAGGAATCTGAGGTTCATGAGTGCATGGCGTGCGCCATTCAGGAAAATTCCTTGCCCCATTTGAACAATTCCTGCAAGACCGGCTCAAGTTTCCTCCCTTTGCTCGTCAGACTGTATTCCACCGTCGGAGGAACTGTCGCGTAGGCGCGGCGGTCCACGATACCGTTTTTTTCCATCGATTTCAATTCCTTGACAAGCATCCTCGTGTTTATGCCTTCTATGTTTTTTTCCAGCTCACTGAACCTTTTTTTCCCTTTCAGAAGCGCATAAACAATGGAAAAGGCCCATTTCCCGCCCAACATTTTGATAGACGACCGTATACTACAGGGCTTTTCGGATTTTTTTTTAGCCTGAATCCCTTTACCAGCCATGATACAATACTTTTTGTTATTACTATACATTAATGTAACTAGTTACAAATGTAAAGTAAATATGCTTATTTCGGGGTTCGGACCGATATGGCCATTCACCCAAATCAATAAAAAATGAATATTGTTCTCTGGATCATTCAGATCTTACTCGGCGGCGCCCTTACCATGAGTGGGCTGACCTTACTTACCCAGCCGAAGGAAAAGATAGGCGACAAAATGACTTTTGTTCACGACTACTCGAAGCCCATGTTGAATTTCATAGGTATTTCCAAAATTGCAGGTGGCCTGGGGTTGATATTGCCTTGGCTTACTGGCATTCTGCCCATACTCACCCCCATTGCTGCGACAGGAATGGCCATATTTATGGTCTTTGCGATGATGCATCATTTGAAAAAGAAGGAGTACAGAAGCATACCGGTCAACGCGGTGTTCATGATACTTTGCCTGCTTGTTGCATACGGCAGGTTTTAAATAATGGGATCCGGAAGACGCGCCTTACTGGGAAGATGCAAATTGATGATTTACAACTTTATGCAACCCGGTGTGCTGCATATTGATATACACAGTAATTTAGTCTACGTACCCAAGTTCAAAAAAATGTCTTTACACATTAATAGGCTTCTTTGTACCTGTTTCCTGGTCGTTACCCTTTTTTCGTGTCAGAAAGTCCCTTTGGAAAAGGAGTCCCCCAGCATAACTGGACTGGAAATATCAAGGGCTGCAT
Source organism: uncultured bacterium (assembly GCA_903826405.1). Taxonomy (GTDB): domain Bacteria; phylum Bacteroidota; class Bacteroidia; order Chitinophagales; family Chitinophagaceae; genus Pollutibacter. The sequence goes on along the minus strand of CAIKEH010000004.1, from coordinate 36,680 downwards.
CCAAAGGAAATGCAACCAATCTACGTGTTCTCTCCTTCAATGTACTTTGCCCCTGCTGGGCCAATCCGAGTTACTATCCCGTGAGCACCGCACTACTTTTGAACAGGGTTGATAGGAGAAAGACCATCATTGATTTCCTGAAGAGTCAGCAGAAAGCTGCGGACATCATCGCTTTGCAGGAAGTTGCACAGGTAGAATTCGATTTTTTTCGGGATGCTCTCAAATCCAATTACACAGGATTTCAAGCTAACCATAGTAGTACCTACTGGTCTTCATGGATTACTGTTGAACCACCATGGGAACTGAATGGCAATGCGATCTTTGTCAGAAATGACCTATTCAACAATTTATCCTTCCAGGATCTTCCTACATCGATTGATGGCAACCATGCAGCGCTATTCACCGGTATAGTAAAAAATTCAGGGGGTAAGACAGTTCGTGCGGCATCCGTTCATCTGGACAGTGATTACCCGTACAACCGTAAAGCTGAATTGAGCGCTGTTCTGAATGCTTGGGTAATCAGGGATAATACATGTGACCTGATCGCAGGTGATTTCAATTTTGAAACTGATGCCGGTGATCTGAGAGGGGATATCAAAAAAGCAGGATACTATGATGTACTCGATGTTCTGGGAAAGTCTGAGCAGACACACCCTTGGGACAGCAAATACAATGGAGCCGACAACTGGGGGATAATTGATCACGTGATATCCAGAAACAGTTCAGGACTGGATGGGAAAGTCATGAACTTCGACCTTTACAAACTTTACCCGAATGATGAGGAAAGGCGTATCAACGAGAACATGAAACTCTGCGGATCGGATCACTTTCCCATCATCGGCAGTGTCTATTATTAACACAGGTGTTTGATACCTGATTCAACAAAAATGATCTTTGGTCATATGATCAGGAATATGAAAAAACATCACTTAACAAAAATAATGGATAAGACAAATTGTTAATTACTGGCAAGAGGGACTAAGCGTATCATACCGATCCTGTTGAATAACCGGATAACCGGATATACGGGATCGAATTCCCACCATTTAGCTGCGAAATTGGGACGCGCGCCAGCGTGATGATGGTTATTTTGGAAGAGTTCACCAAGCATGAGGAAGTCAATGAACAGTGTATTTTTAGAATGATCTTGTTCATCCGGGAAATTGCGGTATCCGTATTTATGACCCGCCCAATTCACCACTGCACCCTGTATGGGACCGATCAGGAAATGGATGGGCAGCAACAGGTACATCCACCAGGAAGTGGCAAACAGGATGTAGAATCCAATGTATAGCGCTGCGAATGCCAATCTCGTGAACCAGCTATCAGCGATCTTGTCGATGACAGGAAAGATCGGAACATTCTTATCGAATCTTTTTTCCACTTCAAGGGTACCGGTGAGCACTCCATTATACACTTTCCGGGTATGAAGCATCATGGTAAATGCCTCCTTGAAAAAATGGGGAGTATGGGGATCCTTTTCCGTATCGCTATAGGCATGATGCATCCGATGCAATATGGCATAAGCACGTGCATTGAGATAGGAAGTTCCTTGAGTTACCCATGTGAAGATGTACCAGAATCGAACCCAAAACGGTGACATGGTGAACATCTTGTGTGCTGCATAACGATGCAGATAGAATGTCTGTCCAAAAAGAGACAAGTACCAATGAAGCAGGATGAAGATCAGTATGGCCATGTGTTGATTATAAATTTTATTGAAACTGTTCCATGTCCTTAAGGATAAAGCAATTCAAGCTTCATCGATTAAAGTCAGAGGGGTATTCTACCGGAAATGAAATCAATTAAAGGGTAATGGTACATTGGGGTTATTAAAATCTGAAGGCCCTTCGTCGTGGATTGTTCAATCCATGAATTCGGCTTTTATTCCAAGGATCACATATAATGAGAAAACAAGGTTTTTGTAAAGATCGACATAATAATACTCTCCAGTGTCATCAAAATATCATAATAAAGGCCCAGGTGTGGCAGAATCCTGTCGCCTATTATAAAATCACCCGACTACAACTGCAATGATCTTGATTCGTGAAAAAATATATAAGGGCAAAAGATATAGGAGTCAGGTTCAGATTGAGGAGTTGTGCCAAGCTGAATGGTCCACTTATGAAGTCAGGTAAATCAAAATTTGACCTGTATATTTTTGAAATACACGATGCTGTTCGGATCGTGGCCCTGAATGGCAAAAGTTCCCTGTGAGATTACCCGCGAAAGATGATCCTCAGGATGGCGCAAAGGATTCTCAGGTTCTGTGTAATCGACCACTACCGTATCATTGACTTTCACGATAACCCTTTTACCTTGAACCTTGATGTACTCGGTGAACCATACGCGATCCTTAACATAGACCTCCTTGACATCAACGATATCATAAAGACTACCGGTACGTATATCGTCACCATGTGAATTGTTGACCTGTACTTCATAGCCATAATCCGGCCATCCTCCTTCCTGATATTTTGTATGAAAATAGATGCCGGAATTGGAGCCAGGCAAAGTCATGACATCGGCCTTGAATTCGAAGTCCTTGAAAGTATGTCCATTCACCTCACCATCATAATAAAGGTGAGCAGTAGGTCCGTGAACGATGATGCAGCCACTGTCCACGCTGAACGTGGATGCATTCTTGCCTACTTTCCATCCTTTGAGGGACTTGCCATCGAAAATGGACACCCATCCTCCCGAACCGGGGACTTTTGCAGCGGTGAAAAAGAAAAGACAGAAGGCTATAGCAATGATAGTATGGATATGTTTCATAAAAAATCAGGTTAAGGTTTAGATGTTGGAAAAGAGGAATGAATATACATAAAAATCATGAGCTGAAGATCCGTCATCCAGTACCAGATATTGAGTTGACACCAACAAAACCTGAGATAGAGGATCCTCATTCCCTGGAGTGAAATGCAAATGAATCATGGCGTCCTATTCGACCTTGATGAACGCATGAAGACAAAACGGGGCCTGGAGGTGTTCGATCCACGAACAGTTGTTGACAAATAAAATTAGAAAGCACTAATACCATTTAAGAGAATTAATAAATTGTACCAATTGGGAAAATTGGATTATAATTTGTTATACCTTATAGCTAACCGAAATTTTCATCACGAATTCAAAACCAAGATCATGAACATCCCCATCATTGTGGAGCTTAATGGCTCCCCCATTTTGTACCATCCACCATGAGATTCTGAAATCAAAATTGCCTTTCAGAATTTAAGTTATTCTTGCCCATAAAATATTCCGATTCCATTCGACATCCCGATCTGTGCGTTAATTGAAGTAACCACTTCTTCTGGAGCAGATCATTCACTTGGCATCAGTGGAATTATGACGAGAATAGGGTTCGCCTTCAGTTACTGAAATCTTTAATTGACGTGGTTTCATTAAAACTGATTGCTTTATACAAATTGCTTTGAAAAGGCATCAATCAGGATTATTAAATTCATCACCTGAACTTTATACATGATCAAAATCATGAATATAGGGCCTAAAACACAATACCTTGAGATATGGAAAAGCAAGAACAAACTAAAATGGTCGACAAGGCGTTTCCGTTCCATTTTGTCGTGGACAAGGACTTAATTATCAGTAAAGAAGGTACAAGTCTGCATAAAATTTCCTCAGGTCAATCGGATTTTAACAAGGCTTTTGATATCGTCAGGCCGACATTGGAAAGTAATGATTATACATCTTTATCCAGGCATTGTGGACAGCTATTCATATTAAAGCTCAAAGGGCTTCAGCCCGATCTCAGCCTGAAGGGTTCTTTTTTCAAATGGAGTGAGGAAGTTCTGGCTTTTCTGGGTAGCCCTTGTATAAGCAGCGAAGAAGATCTCAAAAATCATCACCTTCTTTTAACGGATTTCGGGGTTCTTGATCCTGTATTAGATATTATTCACCTTAATCAATTCAATAAAAATTATTCTGAGGACCTGAAGGCCCTTAATAAAGCTCTGACCATCAAGAATAGTGAGCTGATGATGTTAGACACTGAAATGAAAAAGCTTTTCCAATTAAGTCAGGATTTCATGTGTGTGGCCAATACAAAAGGGTATTTTCTCAAGATAAATCCTATTTTCAACACCGTACTCGGTTATGAAGAAAATGAATTATTAAAGAATAAATTCCTGGATTATGTTCATCCGGAAGATCTTCCATCAACAATCAGGGAATTAGAAAAACTTGCACAGGGCAAACTCACTATCAATTTTGAAAATCGTTACAAAAAAGCAAATGGATCTTATATCTATATTAACTGGAATTGCACGCCCGACCCTGAAACGGGCCTCCTTTATGCAACTGCGAGGGACATGACGGAACATAGGGAGAATATCATGCATGAAAAGCAACTCATTCTTGAAAAGGAGAAATCAATACAAAATGAAAAGATGCTCCATAAACTATTGCCCCCCACGATTGCCAAGCGGATGCAGATGGGTGAAATTGAGATCGCAGACTATTTCCCTCAGGTGTCGATCCTTTTCGCCGATATCGTGAATTTTTCAGGTATCGTACAGTACATGCCTGCGATCACCGTGAGGAAATTCCTGACGCTTGTATTCAACCATTTTGACAATCTCGTCCTGCAACATGGATGTGAGAAAATCAAGACCATTGGTGACGGATATATGGCTATTGCCGGCGCGCCTGAAATCTGCGAAGACCACTCCGAGCGCCTGACTTCGGCGGCCTTGGACATGATCATCCCCCCAAAAATACCAGATGAGATAATGGAGTATTTCGTGAATGGCAATAATTTGTCATTCCGTATCGGGATGCATGTAGGTTCTATCGTAGGTGGGGTTCTCGGCAATAATCGACCCATGTCCTACGACGTTTGGGGCGATGCCGTTAACATAGCATCTAGGATGCAATCCAGCAGTGAACCCAACAAGATCCACGTATCCTCCCATTTCGTCATGCACCTGAAGAACCGCTACGCCATAACCAATGTGGTCAAGGATATACATTTCTTAAACCGCGGGGACATAGAAATCAAGCACATGGGGAAGATCAATACTTATTACCTGCTTCCAGGCGCGAAAACGGTGTCCATCCATCCTCATTTGCAGGTATCAAAGGAGGAAATCGGGGGGAAATCGGAGTTAATTACGTTGAAGCATTCAACAATCGAATCAGGCAGTGCTAAATGAAAAGTCAGGTTCGGCATTTCCCTATTCTCTTTAAACAAAAACCTCAGACATCGTTATGTAGAGAGCAAACAGGAAACCACCAACGGTTGGCAGAACGACAATGGACCCTCCTTTATGGATGGCCTCTGGTATCATGGTGTGCGATACGAGTGCCAGGACGGCACCACCGGCAACCGCCTCACAGAATACGGCAACCAGTGACTCTGAATTTCCTATGAATTGTTTTCCCACCACTGCAGCTACCATACCGGCAATCAGAACCGTGGACCAAAGCAGATAAATGAATTTAGGCTTATATCCTGCCTTGGTCAGCATCACTGCACTTACGGCAGCCTCCGGTATACCCCCCAGGAACATGCCGACCATAAGGGTAAGCGACATTTTTTCAAAGCCAGCAAATCCAGCTCCGATGACAAGGCAACCCGGGATGGTATCCAGTATATTGCCGAGTACAATGGCCATCCCCGCACCCTTTCCTTGTGCAGCCTCCAGCAACATCTTGTTACTCTCCCCCTTGCTGATATGATCTAGGTTATGCATGGCCACCTTTGCCCAGGTTGATGAATCCGTCTCGGGGATACTCAGATTTTGGATGGAACGTTCATGGCTGAGGTGCAAAACGGCATTGGCCATGACAGGATCCGAAGCGATCATGTCCTGAAAATCTTCTCTGCCGATCTCCAGCAATTCAGCATCTTCCGAACAACGTATCGTCGCAGTCCTTGCCTCTCCGCTGAGCAGACCCATTTCCCCAAATGCGGAACCAGGTCCGAGTTCGGCAATGGATCTGCCGGTTCCTCGAGTATGATCAGGTCCATCTGCGACCACTTCCATCTTGCCTCTAGCAACTATATAAAGCGCATCCGAGGGATCCCCTGAATAAAACAGGATCTCTCCCGGCTTGATCTTCTTATCCTGTACTTTGGGGAGTATGTGCTCAATGGCCTCCGGTGGAAGATGTCGAAGTAGATCGCATTTGGAAAGCCAACCCACCAACTCCTTGGTCTGCTCCTGCTTCCGTGCCAGTGCGTATTCCTTGAACTGAGTAGGCCTCCTGATCGCAGCACCCTTTCCTTCCAGATAAAGGGATGAAGTATAGTAAATGACGGCCCCCAGTAAGAACCCCCCTGCGATGAATCCCCATGCGGAATGCAAATTGAACCCATGGTGATTCAGCTCCAATGCCCCTTTATAAGCTAAGTCGATGACCAGCGCACTGATCAGGGACCCTGCAGCGAAGGCCAGAATAGCGGCAGTAAGTTTTTTGGACATCCTGGCATATAGCCCGATCGCTGCGCCTAACATGGACGAAGAGGTGGTCAATAGGCCCACCATCATGACCATGAATAATTCCATCATTTTTCCCATAACTATTGGCAATTTATGTAAAAAATGCCAAGGCGAAATAGGATTCAGCCGACCCCGCAAGTCAATACAGGCAAGACTTCAGTATAATAGGATTCAGCTTGTCCCCGGGGTTCACCAACCATCGCGGATACTCCTGAACTGACTGAAACATATAGTTTCTACTCTGAATGAACGATCCCGACCCAAGAGCTGTTCAAATGCAGTATAGCAGCATGAGCGTTTTCGGGGTTCCCGGAAGTACTGACCGGCAATATCCCGGAATCCACTTCTACTTGAGCTGACCATTCTTGGAATATCCTTGAATCTCCTTATATTCAGAAAAGAAAATCTACTTCAAAAAGGTTGGAACATCATGATCATATAAAAGATATAAGAGGTCTTGACCAGATCGACAAATGGGATGAGTCCGCCTACTCAAAAGCTTACCTGTCCTGCTACGGTACCCTTTTCAATTATGGTCTGAAACTTACGGACGATACTTTCATGATCGAAGATGCGATACAATCCCTGTTCATCGAGCTTTGGAAGAACAGACAAAAAGTGCAGGTGATCCATTCCCTACGGAGTTATCTTTTGCGGTCCTTGCGCAATTACATTATCAAGGAAAAGAAAAGGAATACCCGCTGGTTCTCTCGGGACGAGTTAACAGAGTTTGCCATAGACGTCAGGATCATAGATCAAGAAACCCGATCAGAATTGCACAGTCATCTGAATGAAGCGCTGGCACACCTCACCGATCGTCAGCGCGAAGCCGTCTTTCTTCGCTTTTACCAGATGATGTCTTATGAAGAAGTCGCCAGCATCATGAACATCTCTACGAAAGCCACCTATAAATTACTAGCCCGTTCCCTGGAAAAGCTCCGGGAAAACATGCAATTGCCCACCACACGCTCTGCAGTCATCGTCAGACCGAGCATGGACAACGTGCTATATTGATCTATTTCAGCGGAACCTCGTACACATAGACAACCCTGAGATCATGTCAGATTTAATTTCCCAAGCGGGATAAATCTATTTGTTCTGCTTCAGAAAAGCGAGCAGATCCGCCATTTGTTGCTGATCAATCTTCTTGTCCAATCCCGTTGGCATGGAGGACATATTCAGAGCCTTCAGCGACTTGATATCAGATCGGTTGATAGTCTTTACGGCAAGGTTTGCATTCTTCAGCGCAATGGTCGTTGCGGTTTCACTGGAGATGATGCCTTGGACGGACTCCCCATTCTTCAACTCAACAGCCCAAAGGTCATAACCGCTGGAAATCGAAAGATTGGGCGAAAGTATGTTCGCCATGATCGCTTGAGGAGACCAATTATGGATCGTTCCCAGATCAGGTCCGAAGGCCACGCCCATCTGTCCCCTGATCTGGTGGCAGGTGTAACAATTCTGCAGGAAGACATCTTTCCCTTTACCCGGATCTCCGGTGAGGGACAGTGCCTGTTGATATTTTTTATTGATCTGTTCGCCTTCCTCCTCGCTCTTGGTCAGCAATCGTCTGGATTTCTCGCGGAGCCTCAAATTACTTTGGGCCATCAGCCCTACGCTGCGCCTCCAGCCTATCGTGCTGGGCAGCACAATCCCCTTTTCCAATGCGGTCAGTAATAATTCTATCCGCATCGTATCTTCTGCGAACGTGTTTACAGCCTCATCCTGTACTTCCGGGGTCAGGTTGGGCCACTGCCGGATCAATTCATGGGACAGCATCGTGTCCGGGATCACACTCAGTGTTTTCAGGGAAGCGATCTGTATCGAAGAGGGCTGGCTGGGTACGATCAAGTTCCGAAGTGTTCCCGCATAAGCCGATGGATCACCCAGTGACAAGAAGCCAATGGCTTCCACGCGCCTTTCCTCTGGTAAATGAGCATCATTGACCATGGCTATCGCTTTCGCCATGGCCATACTTTTACCGGATGCATCTCGCAGACCGACCACCTTCAGGAGTGCCAAACTGGACCTGCGCAGGCTACTTGATGGATTATTGAAAAAAGCATTAACCAAAAGGCTGCTTTCCGTTCCACCAAGGCTCGCCGATTTTTTGGTTTCCAAACCGGCTGCGAGTCCCTCGAGGACAGATGCCTGCCAATCCGCAGCAGGTGGGTCTACCGAGCGTTGAATGAGTTCTTTAATGGCTTGTGGCGTCCCGCCAGTACCGATCATGTTACTCAGTCGGCTGACCATGGAAGCATGTGCAGGTACATCTTTACGGAAGCTATCCAATACAACTTTAAGCAAGGATGCAGTTTGTGATGAAGCTCCCGACAATGCGGCTATCTGGACCCACTGATCATTCATATCCCTGAAAAGGAGTTCATTTCTGAGACGGAATGCGTCACTGGTATTCACGGAACCCAAGGTGCACAAGAGTTGGTACCTGACTTTGGCGTCACCGTCATCCTTCATGGCAAGGAGTGACTTCACCAGTTCCGGGTCGTTCAGGTAGGGTTCCGCCATTTTTATGGCATTCCGCCGTAAGCCGGGCTCTGCATCCTTTAGTGCTTTGGATATCTGCTCGACCTTCAAACCGCCCATTCCTTCCAATGTCCACAAGGCATGCACGCGGGCCAATGCACTACTGGCACTTCCTGCCATCTGCTCGAGTGCCGGAACCACATTCTTATCCTGACGGTCCACCAGCAAGCGTTGTGCGTTCATCCTCCACCATGCATTGGGATCACCAAGGTGCTTCACGAGTTCCTCACTGGAGGCGGCGCCTAGTTTAAGGCCTTTTGTCCATTCAGCGGGCTTGGCATCGGTGGTCGAGATACGGTAGATCCTGCCCATATCGTGTCCGTTGTACAATTGGCCGGACTTCACCACTTCCTCCCCCATCCATTCAGGGTGCTCAATGATCTGGCGATAATAATCCACGACATACAGGGCTCCATCCGGTCCTACATAAAGATTAACAGGTCTTGACCAGGCATCAGTGGATGCCAGGAATTCGCTATGTTCCAGGATGCGACTGGCCACATAGGTAGCCCCTTTTTCTTTGAGTTTGTCTGCATGGATCAGATTGCTCACGGGTTCACAAACAAAAGTTGCCTGATCGTATGGGGCGGGGAATGCTGCTCCTAAATACTCCGTGAGTCCGCAAGCAGAAGTGATGACGCCGATATCTGTCAGCAATTGCATCTGGGGGTTTTTGGTGATCGGAAAAACTTCGGCCGCCTCGCTGTGATCGGAAAGGGATTGAGTGGCTTCCGGTACCATTAGAGAAGGATTCCGCTTGAGGTAAGATGCTGCAATAACTTCCTGAAAAATATGATTCCAATTGCTGACCAACATATGGTCGCCCCATTCCGTGAAAGTGTGTCCGAACTGGGTGTTGCTGGAAGTGGTCTCCAACAGCTTGCTATCGGGTCGGAACCGCACTGAACGTCCGCTGGCATTAGGGGGAAGGCGAGGACTTCCCGGATGAGCGGGATAATAGACCTCTGTACCCTCATCCCCAAATTCCTTCTTATACGTTTGTGTCGCTACGGCACCTTCATGGCCCAGATAGATCCAGTTATCCATACCCAGAAGAGGCGTATTTAGGTTATGCTGCGGATTGGATAAGGCGAATCCAGTCAATAGTGTGTCTCTTCGATCAGATTTCCCATCGCCATCCACATCCTCGAGATAGATCACATTGGGCGCATCGGTAACGAGCAATCCTTTCTTCCATCGCATGATGCTGTTGGGCAGTACGAAGTTGTCGGCGAAGACAGTGCTTTTATCCATGGCACCATCACCATTGCTGTCGGACAGCAGTTTGATCACTCCAGTTCCACTCTTATCCAGCGGGTATCCATGCATCTCAACGACATAAAGCCGGCCGGATTCGTCGATCTCCATATCAACCGGATCTGATATCAATGGTTCGGATGCAACAAGCTCGATCTTGAAACCAGGTTGCAATTCAAATGTGGACAAGGCATCCTTAGGAGATATGCCCGACCCGGTATTGATTACCCTGTCGTTCTTCTTGTTTCCCGCCCTGTCCTTGCAACCGACAACCGTTGCCAATGAGAGCATGGCTGCAAAACACCATGAGAATAGGAATGAAGTACGTTGGATGATGCTGATCATATGATTTTTTTTGAATTGATTTTTTGAAGTTGAATATCCTCGGTCCTCATTATCGTTTATGAAAAACCAAACTATCGCCTGTCTGTTCTATACGTATATTCATTGTACTGGACAGTACGAACAACAGGTCATGCAAGTCATCAAGATACAAGGTGCCTTCCATCTTCCGCTCACCCAAAGAGCGATCGTCCAGAATGATCCTTGTTCCATAAAAATCCTCCACATCCCTGATGATATCATTCAGTGTCGTTTCCTGAAGAATGATCTTCCTCTGCGTCCATGAAGTGTAAACCTGTGAATCCACTTTCTGTAAAAGTATGGGCTTGTTCGCCGCATATACGAATCTCTCCCCGGGGGTCAACAGGACAGAGGGGCGGTCTTTCGAGTGCATTTCTATCCTGACCTTACCGGAGGTCAGAACCACCTCGGTTGCAAGCGCACGCTTCTTCACCTCAAACGAAGTTCCGAGTACCTGTATGTCCAAATCATCTGTCCGAACGACGAACCTTTCCGCAGGTTTGATGTCATTTTCATTCTGGTTCAAATGACGGATATGGAAAAAAGCTTGCCCTTGTAATTGTACCTTACGGATGACCCCGTTCCTGAAATGAGTGGGGAAAGAGAGTGACGAATGTGCGTTGAGTTCAACATCGGAACCATCGGGTAAATGTACCATCTTGATTTCATGGTATCCGGTTGCTACTACCGTCGTTGCACTCCAGTACTGGTAGTAGAGGAAAGTTGCAGTGGCTATGGAAAGAATGACTGCTGCAGCATATTTCATCAAAGCGGGGGAGGTCATCCTGATGATCGATAGTGATCGCTGTTTTTCAGTTCCCTCAGAGGAACGAATGGTACTGAGACTCGCCTCCAAGGAGAGCCTGGCTTGCTCTAAAGCTGGCTCTTTCTCCTGCATGGCCAATCGGGTCAGGAATGCCCTGGCCTCCCTCACTTCTTCGGCTTTCTCCGGGTGCAATAAAAGCCAACCCATCCAGAATGCGTCATTGTGAGTGTCTTTCCTGAGTATCCAATCCTGAAAATATTCATCCTGTATGAAGTCCAGTGACGAGAATCGGTTATAATCCATCTCCAATTTATGTCTTGATCAGGCCGGCTCGATGTGATAATCGTCTTGATGATCTGGCGAAAACGATATCAATAGCCCGGATTCTGGATCAATGTTGGTTTTCCGTCCTGTACGCTCAGGTCTATCTGGGCCTGCGGGATCGGGTATAATTCATTTTTGCCTTTCGTGAATACAGCATCGATCATGTATTGGAAGGTATAACCCGGGATATGGGTCTCATGCTGGATGTAGCTGTTCAGTACATCGGCCATGTAGCCCGTGCCATTATCATACCGTTGGAGGTCGAAGAAGCGGTGTCCTTCCATGGCCAGTTCCAGCTTGCGTTCAAAGCGAACTGCCTTGCGTGCATAATCCTGCCCTCCACTTGTGAACTGACCTGTATACAGGCCGATCTTATAATTTGCGGCGGGTGTGGCTGAAAATCCTTGTGAGGGGTCATTGTCATTTTTGTACTTATACACCCATCCGTTCGTATTGGAGGCGCGAGCCCTGATCCGGTTAACATATTCCTCGGCCTTGGCAAGGCTCCCCACTTCAACTTCACATTCCGCCGCCCAGAGTAGTACATCGGCGAAACGGATCATCTCATAGTTATTTGAGGTCACCTGGTTCACGCCCCAACCATCATAGGTATCGCTCGTGGATGCTTGATCAGCCTTGTAATAAACGTTCTTCAGCGGTATGTATGGGCCCATGGCATCCTGTGAAACGATCCATATCCTTCCAGGCATGATACCCCAATCGAGATAAGGTATACCTCTTCTTCCAGCAGTATAATCCAGCCTCGGATCCAATGTGCCGGTATAAGGTTCAAAAGGAACATCACTGGGCAAACCCTGATCGTTCTTCACGTCCTCGTCATTCCAATTATCAAGCAGAGGGAGTCCCAGCACGGGATCAGTCTTGAATGAGTTGACCAAGCTGAAGGAAGGCTGATAGAATCCGCAACAGGTGGCCGGTCCACCGCTTGCGAAGTTCAGTACATCTCCAGCGTTTCCGTTCATGCCGTTCGAATTGTCGTGAACCGTCATTTGCACGGCGAAGACGCTTTCTGAATTGTTTTTGTAAGCAGGATTGAAATTATCCGAGAATTTAGGGGTCAACTCATAATGTACTCCTCCTGCAGTCACCCCGCTGTTGATGATATCCGTCAATAGTCCTTTTGCTTCGGTGTATTTATGTTGGAACATGTAGGCTTTTGCCAGGAATGCTTTGGCGGCCCAGCTATTTGCACGGGCTATCTCCCCTTTTGTATCGGTGAGGTTATTGGCCGCGAACTGCAGGTCCTCCTCGATCTTGGGCCATATGGGATCGGTATTGGGCACGTTGTAGTTGTGATTTTCGAAGCTGATGGACTCGTCCACATAAGGAACGTTCTTCCAGATCTTGGCAGCCTCGAAATGATAGACACCCCGGAGAAAGCGGGTTTCCGCAGTGATCTGCGTCGCCCTCTCCTGAGAAATGGATCCGTCAGTTACTTTGGCCAACACCCTCAGTACATCATTAGCGCGCTGAACTCCGGCATAAAGTGCGGACCATTTTTCATTGAAGGGAAGGATCACCGGTGTTGCAGTGTAGTTCTCCACCTGCTGGTATTCAGAGATGTCCCCGTACTCTGAGCCTTTGTGTGCATCGTCAGAGGCGATACCTCCCAATACCCAGTTGCTGACGCCAGTATAGAAGGGTGCATCAACGCCACTTTGACCAACCCCATCGAGGAGTGAGTAGGCGCCTATGAGAAGGCCTTCCACCCCTGCCGCGTTTGCCAATGTGGATCCACTCAGAGAACCCAGCGGATCCTTCTCGAGGTAACTCTTCTTGCAGGACATTGCCATCAGCACGGCGAAAGTTCCAGCAATCAATGTTGATTTCAAATATGTAGATTTCATGGTGAAATGGTTTTTAAGTCCGTCAATCACATTAAAAGGATATGCTGAGTCCGAAAAGCAGGCTCCGCTGGTTGTTCGGATAATTTCCATAGTCTATCCCGAACGAGGAACTGGCTGTCGTCCCGTACAAGCTGCCCACCAATTCAGGATCGATCCCCGAGTATTTCGTGATCGTGAACAGGTTCGTTGCCTGTAGATAGATTCTGAATTTGCTCATGTTGAACCGTTTCATCAGACTGGAAGGGAAACGATATCCGACCACAAGTGATCGCAGTTTCAGGAAAGACCCATCTTCCAGATAATAGGAATTGAAGGCTCCGTTCGTACTGAATGTACTGGCATACTCTGCAACAGGCGTCTTCGCTCCGGTATTCTGTGGTGTCCAGGCATCCTTGAGCACATTGCTTTTCCCTTTTCCTTCCGAGGTGCCGAAGAAATCCGTGTAATACCTGACGAAGTTGATGTTGTCGTTACCTTGAGATCCATAGAAGATTGCGGAGAAATCGAAGTTTTTATAGTTCAGTCCAAGATTCAATCCGTAAGTGAATTGTGGATTCGGGTTGCCGAAAAAGGTTCGATCCTCTGGAGTGATATGGCGATCGCCATTCACATCCCGGTAGCGGAAACGACCAGGGGCCGCATCGGTCTGTCCAGGCGCGTTATTCACTTCAGCATCGTCCTTGAAGATGCCAATCACATCATACCCGAAGAAGGAGCCTACAGGATGACCAACTTGATTCCTCACGAGTGTGCCAATGCGAGAATCTGCCACATCGAAATACCCTGGATCGGGGATCTTCACGACCAGATTTTTGTAGGTGGTCAGGTTAAGTCCAATATTGTACTTGAGGTCATTGGAAACACTGCCGTGATAGGTGGCATTGAAATCCCATCCCCGATTTTGTATGTCACCGATATTGATGGTCGGGGGAGCGGCATTACCCGCTGTCGCCGGCAAGGGCTGTGGGAAAAGCAGGCCATTGATCGATTTCTTGTACCACTCTACAGAGAAGTCGAGTTTGTAATTAAAGAAGGATCCGTCCAGCCCCACGTTGGTGATCACATCCTGCTCCCATCCTGTATTCGGGTTGCCATTCCGCGATTGGAAGAAACCCTGCTGGGTGGAACCCGAACCGGTGATATCATAATAAGAAGTGCCGAAACCTGAACTATACAGGGTGAAGGCATTGGCAGGATCCACATTGGCGTAGGAGCCCAAGATGCCATAACTACCCCGAAGTTTGAGGTCGTTCACGAAAGTGACATTTTTCATGAATGCTTCGTTGGAGATCCTCCATCCCAGGGAGAAGGAAGGGAAAATGCCATAGCGCTTATCGGCACCGAATACGGAAGATCCATCACGACGGACCGTTGCTGCCAGCAGGTACCTGTCCTTATAGGTGTAGTCAAGCCTGCCGAACAAAGAGAACAGGTTGTTGATGTATGCACTGCTGTAATTCGTGACATTGCTGGTGCCATTGTTCAGGAAGAGGTAATTCGGATCCGTCGAGAAAAAGCCGGTAGACGCTCCACCCAGGGATTCACCATAATTACTTATTGCTTCTGATCCCAACAGAACTTTGAGGTTATGGTCGCCGAATGAGTTGGAGTAATTCAGGGTATTGGTGAATGTGTAACTGCTCTTGTAAAAAGCATTCTGATTGTACCCATTGTAGCTGGTATGGCTTTCTTTGTCGTTGTACGTATTGAACCTGAAATTATGGGTGCTCTGGTGATCTACGACCCCTCCGAAACTGCTGCGTGCCGTGAAATGCCTCAGGAAGTTGACTTCGGCGTACACATTACCGATCACATCCCAATAGTTGTTCTTGTTCTGGGATGTCCTGCGTTGCTGCGCCACCGGATTGGCCGTAGTGCCCAACTCAGGCCCAAGCCAGGTACCGCCATAATTCACACCACTGATGTCATATACTGGTATGATGGGAAGGTTACGATAAGCAAGGGAAACTGCATTACCCTCCTGCTGATTCGAGAAATCGGGGTTCTGCTTGTAATACAAGTATACATTCTCCCCTATCTTGATGTTCTTGCTGATCTTGAATTCGGTGTTCACTCTCATGGAATATCTTTTCAAATAGGTGTTGATTAAGGTCCCCTTTTGATCCAGATAGCCCATGGAGAAAAGATAGGTGGCTTTGTCACTTCCCCCACTGGCCGTCAGCGTGTGGCTCATCATGGGTGCTGGTTTGAAGATCTCATGGTACCAATCGGTCCCGGTTTTGTTGACCTGCTGGATCAGATAGTCATTCTCCGGATTGGAGGGGTCGAAATTATATCGGGATGGATCCACGGCCGGATCCCCTTTCATTGCAGTACCTCCACTACCAGGCCCTGCATAGGTGTAGTCGGGAAGGCCATTCGCGAAGAGCACGGTACCCGGATTCACTTGTTTGAACAGAGTCGCGTAGTCGGAGGAATTCAACAGGTTGAATACATTGCCTTTTGCCGGCGTCTGTACCCCGTAATAGGAATCAAAAGATATTGTAGGCTGTCCCACCCTGCCTTTTTTGGTCGTGATGACGATGACACCATTGGAACCACGGACACCATATATAGCTGCCGCACCCGCATCTTTCAGCACCTGTATGGATGCAATATCATTGGTGTTCAGGTCGGTCAGTGAGCCCTGGACTCCATCCACGACGATCAATGGCTGGGAATTCCCGAAGGAGGTCACGCCGCGAATAAAGATGTCGTTGCGTCCACCAGGTGCACCAGAACTGATCACGTTTACGCCAGAGGCCTGCCCTTGCAAAGCCTGTTCAGCAGTGCCTGCGGGCACGGACTTGAATGCATTCATATCAACTACGGAGACTGCGCCTGTGATGTCCTTTTTCCTCTGGTTTGTATACCCGGTTACCACCACTTCATTGATGGATCTTACCTCTTCCTTGAGATTCACATTGATCTGAGCCTGGCCGTTAACCGATACTTCGATCGTGGAAAAACCTATGGAACTGAAGATGAGCGTTGCGTTAGTCCCTACATTGATAACGAACTCGCCGTTCGCATCCGTCACAGTGGAATTTCCTTTGCCCTTTTCCGATACGCTTGCACCCCCGACCGGCTTGCCATTCGCATCGGTCACTTTGCCTCTGACAACCTGATCTGAATTCTTGCTCTTCACATTTGGAGTGGCTTCAACGGTTACAACGGAACTCCCGCTTCTTTGATCAACTGTCGCAATCCCTTGTTCTCGGGCCGCTTCATGCAGTTGACCCTTCCCCACTATGCTGTAATAATTCGCCTTCACATACAGAAAGACAAGATCATTAGGATACAGGATCGACTTCAACGCCTCCTCTATGGACTTGCCTTTCAACTTGGCTTCGTCATATACAGCACTCTTACTGTCGACCAGCGATTTCTCGTACACGAACTGAGCATTATAATTCTTGCCCACCTTTTGAAGTGCCTTGGATAAGGGCATCTTCTCGTTGCTGGCCATGGGATAGGCCTGCGCTTGTCCACTGTATGCCGAGATGTAGAATAGCGACCAGATCAACATCCATGTTCGGAAGCAGGTTTCTTTCATAATGCAGTGTTTGGGATTTGAAATATCCACCCACGGAAACATCCTTCTGCCATGAAACGGGCAAGACTTCCGGGGATGACCATAGTAAGAGTCGGGAACCCGGGGTTTTACCCCATCTTCCCAGAATTTTTTGAAATGAAAATATCCTCGTATTCCAATACACCGGTAAAAACGGTCAGGAAGGAGTTTCCGGATCGAACTTAATAGGTGTTCACTTCCAAAGTATTATAAGAAAGAAAGTCAGGTTTTGGACAGCGATATGACCTGGCTACTCTCCTGAATTCAGCAGTCTTACTATTCGACCCTTCTGAAGCGCTCCAAACACTTTCCTTGATTACATAAGTGCAGTTGGGTAAAGCGTGTTGTAACCGCCTCAGCGGTTTTCGGATCAAGGGCTGGAGTGTATTTGCTTAGTGAAGGTTCGTACTGGCTCACATGTGCGAGTGCCGCTTTCATTTTCTGGTCAAAAACGGATGTGATGTCAATTTCATAATTGGGCTGTTGGGAATAGAAGAAATACACTTCTTTGACTTTGAATGGCTGAAGTTGCTCGTCCAGCAGATGTTGCGGATAATAGAGATGCCATTCAGCGGCGATGAAGGCGTCATTGGTGATGTTTGCAGCCATCCGATGATCCGTCTTATGCCATTGAACCCATGCGGATCCGGGATCAGGAGAAAACACCACATCAGGTCTGTATTTCTTGATCAGGCGGGCAACATCACCCCTCAGAACCTTGGGATCTGCGTACTCAAGATCACCATCCTCATAACCCAACCAATGAATATTGCTTTTGGGTATACCTACGGCCAGGCAGGCTTTTTCCTCTTCTGCACGTCTTATTTCTGCAAGACGCTCTCTGGTCATGGTGAGGTCGAGCGAACCCCTGTTATCATTCGTATAAATGACCACCTGAATATGGTTGCCATTCCTTGCCAACAAGGCCAAAGTGCCGGCCATGGAAAATGCCTCATCGTCCGGATGCGGGGTGAACACCATTATGCTTTTCCCTTTCATATTTTCCACCCTTTCCTCCGCTTTAACCTGAACGGGGTTCAACAGATCCGACATGATGGGCTGTCCAAACATCCCCAATGAGCAAAGGATGGAGACCAAGGTCAGCATCAACTTGGCCGTTCCCGAAGGCATTGAATTTTTCATGATATCAATTTAAAATATTCCTGAAGTTAAGGATCCGGATCATAGACCAAAATGCCGGGGCCATCATTTTCGTTTTGCCTGCTCAAAATAGAATAAACCTTTTTTGTTGCACATGACGATATCCGGCTTGCCGTCCTTGTTCATATCCCTGACTACGACCTGCAGGCCAACTCCTGAATCATCATCGATCAAGTGCGGCGTCCAGGATGGAGTTTCCTCTTGACCCAACTCGAACCAATACAGCAATGCGGGGTCGAGTCCGCCGGGATCTCCTCCATTATGTGCAAAATACCTTTTACCCGTTATCAGGTCAGGCCTCCCGTCTCCATTGATATCTGTCATAGCCAGTGCATGAGTCTCGGACACCCCTTTAAATATAGTATGGTGGATCCATCCACTTGTTGTCGATTCGTGCCACCAAATACCATAGTCGTGCGCTGAAGAACTGACGAGGTCCCTGACTCCTTTCCCCTGCGGATCGAATCGGTGGATCTGTGCGCATTCCTCTCCGAGATCTTCCTTATGGAATGTCCAATCCGGTTTTTGGGGATCAGCAGGCATTTCCCACCAGCCTGTGGAGATGAGCACATCCGGCCGTTTGTCTCCATTCATGTCAGCGAAACCCAGTCCGTGCGTGTACCGTTCCAGCCCGGGTGAATCTCCTCTGGCAATGACGAAACGCTGCCAGGTCGTATCCCCTTTCCTGGAAGGAGCCTTCATCCATAGCATTTCCCGGGAGGCCGGATCGTTACAAAGCAGGTCCGGACTCCCGTCGCCATCCACATCCACCCATGCGGGTGATTCATTTCCGGCATGGTCGAGGATCCGGAACATTTTCCAATGCTCTTTGTCGGATTGTCCGACACCTTTACCCGGATTTTTGTACCAGACGGCTTCCTCCCCTGGCCAACCGATCCGTATCATATCCAACCAACCATCATGATCCACATCCGAGCAATAGTCCAGAAAGGAATTACTGTAATTGTCGTTGGCGTGAAAGATCTTCGGTTCGTCGACCTCATGCTTCCTCCAGTCCGGAGCTGAGAACCAATATGCTCCGGCAAGGATATCCATACGCCCATCCTGATCAACATCGCCCACCGCAACACCCTCGGATATGAATTCCCGGGTGATGACCTGCCTGTTGAACCTAATATCCTCTTTGTCAACGGACATGGTCTGTGCCAAACAACTGTCTGACCAGGCAAGAAAAAGAAGAATATGTACGAATATGGGGGAACGAGGCATTGAAATCGATTTTGGTCCCAGTGAATATACTGCATTACGGGGAGGGAGTGGAACCCCGGGCGCTGTCAAATATCGTTCTGAGATGAAGATTTTTCGAAGCAACCCCTCATCTGTACCCGTCTCACCCTACAGAATTTTTCATCCCTATTACGTGAATTTTCATGAATGGTGAAGTATCTTCATCCTGTTTTTTAGCCCGAATTCCATTCACCTTACCGAATCGCACAGAGTCAACATGAGCTATCGGTTTGACTTCGACTTGCTGGAACAGATCTCCCCTTTCTCTTTCATTCTTGATGAGAGTCTTGCTGTCGTGCATCAAGGGAAAATGATGGACAGGCTGAATCCGGAGATGCTCATTTTCCCCGATGCATTTCTTATAGAGGAGCCGGCAGGCATAGTTTTGACCGACTTCCCCTCTTTGCTTGCATTCGTTGGCCGCCCTTGCATAATCCGTTCACGGAAAGGGCCAGTCTGGCCCAAGTTGGCAGGCAATTTCACCTTCTCCACGAAAAATAATTTCCTGGTCTTCAGCGGGTCTCCGAAATTCACGGAAGGTGCCATGAGCGGAATCGCACCATATTCGTCTGAGCGCCCTGCAAGTGCAGATGAAGAAGAAAAGTCCGATGACGTTTCCGATCTGAAGAAAGAGGAGAATCAACAAATCCGAACGCAGCAAAAATTCTATGACATGATATTGGACAACATCCCTGCGGATGTTGCCGTCTTCAACCCCAATTTCGAATTCCAGTACATCAATGCACGGGCTATCCGGAATCCTGAACTCCGCAACTGGCTGATCGGCAGGAACGAACTGGATTATTGGAGATACAAGGGCCAGCCTTTGGACAAAGGGTATAAGAGGATCGAGGGTTTCCAAAATGCAATCAAGGACAAGGAACGGACCATAGTTGAAGAAGTCCTGTTCCCAGGAACTCCGGAAGAAAAGACCTTTTGGAGAATTACCCACCCCTATTTTGAAGGTGAGCAACTCGTGTGTCTGCTGACTTATGGAGTAGAGGTAACCGATCTGAAGAAAAGCAATGACGAACTCCTCAGGAAGAACAACGAACTGGTGAAGATCAATGCTGAGCTGGACACCTTCGTTTATAGTGTCTCTCACAACCTCCGATCGCCACTGACTTCTATCCGAGGGCTGGCTAATCTGATCCTTTCATACGACCTGAGCAAAAGCGAACAGATCAATTATGTGCAGGAGATACAGCATTCAATCGACCGTCTGGATAGAACGATCATGGACATCATCGATTATTCGAAGAATGCCAGATTGGATGTCATCCAGGTGACTTTGGATCCGGAGGAGATTGTGAGGAACGCTTTTCAGGATGTGAAATATTACAATAAGACCAACGTGATATGCACCTTGTCCAAGAAAGGGGAAGTCGCTTTCGTTTCGGACTTGAAGAGGATCAATTCTTTGGTCACGAATTTGGTCTCCAACTCCATTAAATACCATGATCCGGAGAAACCCGATCCGTTTTTGGACATCGCTATCGATCTGACCGATGAATCTTGCAAGCTGGTTTTCACTGACAATGGCATCGGGATACCTAAGGTGAAACAAGAAAGGGTATTCGATATGTTCTACAGGGCATCGAACAGATTCCAGGGGACCGGTCTCGGGCTTTTCATGGCGAAGGAGATCGTCAAAAAACTCCATGGACAGATCAGCTTGGATTCAGAGGAAGGAAAAGGCACAACGATCACCGTGATACTGCCCAACCTTCATGGCAAGGACCCCAAAACAGCGGGATCATGAAAAGGAAATTCATATTCATCGATGATGATCCCATCTGCAATATGATCTCCATGCAGATCACCCGAAATGAATTCCCGGAAGCGGATATGTCGATTTTCGAATCTGCCCGGTTGGCTCTTGCACATCTGGAAGAGATGAATGAAGGGGAGGGGGGTATGAAAACTTTGATATTTTTGGATCTGAATATGCCCGAAATGAACGGCTTTGAATTCCTCGAAGAATTCTCGAAGCGAATGGATTCCTTGACAGATGTAGAGGTCAGGGTACTCACTTCTTCGATCGATGACCGTGACAGGATCAGAGTAAGCAACTACGCATTCGTCAGTGGATTCCACTCCAAACCATTCGACCCTTCCTATACCTGAAGCAGACATTCAGGTGATCATGCATCTTAAAGACCCCAAACCTTACGCCCTCCTACAAAGGTTTTCTCTACCTTAATTTGAGATAGATTCCCTGAGTCAATCTCTGTAGGGTCCCTATTCAGCAGGATGAGATCCGCTTTATTTCCCAACTCGAGCGATCCGATATCCTTCCTTCCACTGATCCTCGCCGCATCAAAGGTATAGGCTCGTAGAGCCTGATCGATAGTTATCGCCTCGTCGGGGGC
Source organism: uncultured bacterium (assembly GCA_903826405.1). GTDB lineage: Bacteria > Bacteroidota > Bacteroidia > Chitinophagales > Chitinophagaceae > Pollutibacter. Next base: position 14,742 of record CAIKEH010000004.1, on the reverse strand, counting down.
TATCAGCTCTCCTTCAAGGGTCTTCCGGTTGATGGCAGCTTCAATTCCCCTCAACGGGTCGAATGACCTGACCACCGGAGCATCCGATGATAAGGCCATCAGGATACCTTTCCCCAATACTGACCTTACCGGATAACAACGCGCCAGGTAGCTTTCATCGAGACTGTTGATGAAATTCCTTCCTAGTTCCTGAATGAAAATGGTCTGCATGGAAGTGGAGATCCCGTGGATTGACATATCGGCCAGATGTTGTTTTTCCGGAAGTCCGAGATGTTCGATCCTTTTAATCATACTAGGGAATCCTGCATGCAATTTTTTGTAGGCATCGATCACGAATTCTATGGCTGCATCTCCGATCGCATGAGTGGCAACACCAAGTCCTCTCTCCATGCATCTCCTGCAGAGATCGAGGTAAAGTTCACCCTGAAGTCGAAGAATCCCTTTTGATAAAGAACCCTTGTAGTGTCCTTTTAAGGCTGCCGTTGCGCCGCTCAGCCCTCCATCGCTGAAGAACTTCACCGCATTGACGTGGAAATGATCGGATGAAAATGCTGCAGGTATGGGGAATCTTTCCTCTCCACCGTCAGGCAATAACATGGGTAGTGCATGCAGTCGGAACCCAAGTTCCCCATCACGGTTCATTTCATGGTATGTTTCCAATAATAGTGGATCCACTGCGGGGTCGGTAGCGGCGGTTATGCCAAACCGGTAGAGTTCTTCACGTGCCGCCCGAACCATGGCTTTAAGGTCCTCCTTGGAGTGCGGGGGGATATGCCTGGTCACCAATCCGAGTGCGGTTTCGGAGATCTGGCCTGTCGGGACACCTGATTCGTCCTGAAGGATGACTCCTCCGGATGGTGCCTTGGTCGAAGGGCCTATACCACTCTTCTCCAATGCCTTGGTATTCGCGATGGCGATATGGGCACAGGTGCGGATGACATATACGGGCCGGTCAGGAATCACCTTGTCGAGATCATGTCGGGTGGGCATGCGCGAATCGGTCCATGTTGCTTCATTGAAACCTCTTGCAACAATCCAGGGTGATTCCGGATGGTCGAGCGCATAACCCTGCAACATGGATAACATCTCATCCCGGCTTGCACATCCCCGCAGGTCGAGCATATGCGTTTTCAGGTTGCCCACTTTCCAGATATGGATATGTGTATCGTTGAAACCCGGCAGGAGTGTTTTGCCACCCGCATCGATCAGTTCGGTGCCGGGACCGGCGAGGGCGGACAGTTGCTCCCAGCTGCCGATGGCACTGATCTTACCATCGTCGACGACCAGGGTATCATGTCCTTTCACGGCACCATCGTGAAAGGATATGAGATGTGCGTTATGGATGATGAGTGAAGGCAATCAGCTTGATCTTTTCGCGTTCGCATTCGCTATGGCCTTTTCCAATACGGAAAGACCTTCATTCAGTTGCTCATCGGTAATGGCTATGGGGGGAAGGAGACGGATGCAGTTGCTGAACAAACCGGCACGGATAAGGATAAGTCCGTTCGAGGTCGCCTCCTTGATGACTTCCATGGCCACGTCCATGTCGGGATCTTTCGTATGCCTATCCTTCACGAATTCCACCAACCTCATGGCGCCTATACCTCGTACATCACCGATGACACGATATTTTTCTTCCCACTTTTCGAGTGTGCCACGGATGATCTCGCCAACTTCATGGACCCTCTTGAGGAATGATTCACTTTTCAAAATTCTGATTGCCTCGATGGCCGCTACGCAGGCCACGGGACTTCCACCATATGTACCTCCAACACCTCCGAGGTGGGGTGCATCCAAAATCTCTGCCTTTCCGGTGATTGCACTGATCGGCATGCCTGCACCGATCGATTTTGCACTGACGATGATATCCGGCACTATGCCACTATGCTCAACTGCAAATAACCTGCCTGTCCTTGAAGCGCCGCATTGGATCTCATCAGCGATAAATACAATACCATGTTTGTCACAGAGTTCGCGTATGCGTTTCAGGTATGGTGCGGGCATGGGCAGGAAGCCTCCCTCCCCTTGTACCGGCTCAATGATGATCGCAGCGAGAGAATCGCCGTCCACTTGTGAAATGAACGATTGCTCCAACTGTCGGATACAGGAATTGACGTACTGTTCATCTGACATCCCTTCGGATTTCCTGTACATGTTCGGTGCAGGTATCCGATAAATGTCTTGAACATAGGACCCAAAACCCTTTTTGAACAGGGAATATTTACTCGTCAGGCTCAGCGTGAGCAGGGTGCGTCCATGGTAGGCTCCTTCAAAGCACAACACCGCGTTCCTTTTGGTATAGTATTTGGCGATGTTGACCGCATTCTCGACGGCTTCGGAACCGCTGTTCGCCAGCAGGGTTTTCTTGGGGAAATCACCGGGAGTGGAACTGTTCAGCAACTCCGCCAGTTCGAGATAGGGCTCCATGGTGGTGACCAGTGTGCAGGTGTGGATGTATTTATCAAGTTGTTGCTTGATGGCATCCACCACCTGTTGATTCCTATGGCCAACATTGATCATGCCAATGCCGCCTGCGAAATCCAGAAGCTGGTTCCCATCCACATCCCAGACAAGTGCTCCTTCAGCTTTCTCAACGACCACATCAGTGGATCTGGCAAGACCGGCAGGCAATGCATTCTTCCTGCGCTCAAGTGCAAGTAGTCCTTTCGGGCCGGGTAACTTCGTGTTCAATTGAATGAAAGCCATGATTTTTTCTTTTTAACTCATTAGTTAAGCCATACGTGAATGTTAGTCAACGGACGAATGTCAAACTACCTTATCTGCATCAAGTTTGATCAACACGCCGAAGTTACCACAGGATGGATCATTCAAATACTCCGAGATCAAAGCAACAGGCTCAAAGCCCATCCGCATCTGAACGGTCAGCGTGGGATCCGTGCGTTCACCGATGATCATTTCCTCATAATATTGTTTTCCACTCATGAGATGGCTCAACTCTCCATAACCCATCATCATCCCAACGGTCAGTTGACCTCTCAAACCGAGCATTCGTGCCACTTCCTGCCTCGACCTGTACAGGATCCGTGAAAGTCCGCGACCCCGATATTCGGGATGTAAGCCCATGTCCAGACCATAGAGCCATTCCCCACGGGGGTCATGATTGGACATCCATCCGCCCGAGATAGTCTCCTTGAACGTATGATGATGATTGGCAAAATCAAAATCACAACGCATGGTAGTGGTCATTCCGATCACCCTTTCTTTGTCGGTAATCACGAATTGGCCTTCTGGGAAGATCTCGATATGGCGCAGGTAGTGTTCCGCCCTGATCAGTTCGTCATCTGCCAGTGTAGGGAATACGATCCGTTGCAATTCCTCAAGTTGGTGAACATGCATGGCCTGAGTATTCATCACGGTCAAGCCATCTGGCAACAATAATTGATATCGTATTCCCGATCCATTCATATGATGATCAATGCACCGTATACCCCAACAGGATGTATGTGAGGCAGGACAGTCCGAAAGAGATGAAGGCATAAGGTAATTGTGCCATCCCATTCTCTAAATTATCGCATTCCGTGCTTTGGGCTGTAAGTATAGTGGCATCGGAATAGAGGCAGGCATTTGCTCCGAAGACACCTGCACTCACCACGGCGCCGCAGTTCAGAAGCACGTTCGATCCAAGTTGGTTGGCCAGAGGCACCACCAAGGGTATGGCCACCGCGTAAAGTCCCCATGACGATCCCGTGGTCACGGCGATCACTGACAGGGATGCGAAAATGAGTAATGGGAGGAGTTCCTTGTTCACGTATGGGGAAACGGAATGAAGCACATACTGTGTAAGGCCCATTTTATCGTTCACTTCCTTCAGCACATAACTCATCATCAATATGGCCAATGCATATACCATACTGTTGAATCCTTTGAACAAAGTCTCCGATAAACGTCCGAACGTTCCCAGTTTCGCAAAGAGGTAATACAGGAAGGTGAAGGCAACGGCGACCATGACCCCCTTCAGCGCATCTATGTCAAAAAATAGGGTTGCTGCGATGAGAACGATGACGGGTAAGAGGAAATAAGACATCCTTGGCGACGTCCTTTCATTCAGGGGAGATACGTCGATCGGATCACCCATCCTAAATTCCCTAATCCTGAGTTGGCCGGTTTCCATGGCAAGGTCCGAGGCTTTCTTCATCCTGCCGAACCAGGGCAAAACTCCCAAAACGAACAGGGGTATGATCAGCACGGAAATATAACCGTAAGCCACATAGGGTATCATTGTCCAATAAGTGGAAAGGCCTTTACCTCGCTCAGCGACATGCGAGCTCTCCAGGATATTACCCACGAAGATCGTCCAGGTGGATATGGGCACGATCACACACCAGGGAGCTGCTGTCGTGTTCACAATGTAGGCCAGCATGGTCCGGGGCACCTTGAAGGCGTCGGTTATCCTGCGCATGGACAATCCAACGGTGAGAGCACTGAGGTAATCATCCAGAAAGATGGCCAGGCCGAGCCCCCAGGCTCCCAGCAATGCGCCTCGCTTGGAGTTTAATTTCTTCAATGCCCAATCCCCGAATTTCAAAGTTCCCCCGCTTCGTACCATCAGCCCAATCAGTGAACCGTAGAGTCCGCATACGAGTATCACCCAGACCGAGTCGCTGCTCTCGAGCACCTTCTTCAGGGTATCCACGAAATCCGTGAAAAAGTTGGAGTGGTCGTGATAGCTGATCATGCTGAAACCCACGAGGCAACCGATCAACAGTGGCTCGAAGGAAGTCCGCAAGATGAGTGCCAGCACGATGACCACCAGTGGTGGCAATAGGGATAGTGCACCGTAATCCATTAATTCACGATAACTGTTGTATTCATAAACCCCCGATACTGATGAGTTTCTTTTCCATATACTCGAACAACCCCTCGCTGCCACTTTCATGGCCCTGACCACTCTGTTTCCATCCTCCGAATGGCAATTCCGTTCCGTGTGGCGCCCATTCATTGATGCCCACTATGCCGAAGTTAAGTCGCTCGGATGCATGTATGGCCGTTTTAAGGTCGTTCGTGAAAACATATGCAGAGAGTCCATACTCCGTTGAGTTCGCTTTTCCGATCACTTCATCAAGCGTGCTGAAACTGAACAACGGCAGTACGGGTCCGAATATCTCCTTTGTAGCCAGTATGGAATCGTCTTTCAGGTCGATGACCACGGCGGGTCGTATGAAGTACCCCTTTTGCCTGTCTGCAGGGACATCCCCTCCGGTCAATATGCTGGCCTTCTCTTCCCTGACCTGTCTGACCACTTCCAATACGCTATCGCGCTGTTTTTGTGTGATGAGCGGGCCCAACTGAACGCCTTCATCGAAGCCGCTGCCCAACTGCATCGCTGACACCTGTCTGGTCATTGATTCTGCGAAAGATTTGAATATGCTCTCGTGAACATAAAATCGCTGGGGCGCCGTGCAAACCTGACCATTATTACGGAAACGGGCACCCGAAGCTGCTTTGGCCACGGCTTCCACATCCACATCACCGAAGACGATCACCGGGGCGTTCCCTCCCAATTCAAGTGAAAGGCGCGTATGGGTTCGGGAAGCTCCATCCATGAGAATCTTACCCACTCTGGTGCTACCGGTGAAGCTGATCTTCCTGAGGCCCGGATGATCCAGCATGGCATCTCCGATGGCAGCGGCATCGCCGATCAACAAGTTGAGCACTCCCGGGGGGAGACCCGATGCTGACAGTGCCGAAGCCATATGTGCCGCGGACAGTGGGGTATTCTCAGAAGGTTTGGCCACCACGGTGCAACCCGCAGCCAATGCAGCCGCCCATGACCTTGCAGGATTATATGCGGGGAAATTCCAAGCTGTGATCACCCCCACTACACCAATCGGTTGCCAGATCACAGAACTCCGTTTGTCGAGACGATTGGTGGGGATCACTTTTCCATATGCCCTTTTGGCCTCTTCACCATACCATTCGAAAAGATTGGCAGCGACCATCCATTCCCCCCGTGCTTCCAGCAGCGGCTTACCACTTTCCAATACCATGTCTCGAGCCAATATATCAATATCCTTTCGGATCAAGTCGGCCGTCTTTTTCAAGATCTCTGCACGAAAATACGGTGTCGTCCTCCCCCATTGCTCAAATGCAGTTTCGGCATGCCCTATGGCTGCCAGGCAATCTGCATTTCCAGCAAAAGGGAACGTGGTGATCAATTCTTCCGTTGCGGGGTTGACCAGTTCATACCGTTTCCGGCCTTGTGCTTCCATCCATTGGCCGTTGATGAAAAGTTCATTCATGCTTTACGATTATGCTTTACTCTTCAGCGCGCAAGTTCCCTGAGCCCATCCTCGATGATATCTAATCCTTTGTCAAGGTCCTCATCACTGATCACCAGGGGACCAAGAACACGGATCACATTCCCTAGCACACCTGCACTGATGATGATCAGCCCGTGTTCAGCACAATAGGAGACCAGATTTTTGCACAGTTCGGCATCCGGACGGAATGGGTCACCATCCTTCACCAATTCGAATGCCATCATGGCCCCGAGTCCGCGCACGTCACCGATCTGAGGAAATTTGTCTTGAAGGGACAGAAAGCGTGCCCGGACTTTTTCCCCGATCCTCTCCCCCTTGGCATTGATGTCGATCTCTTTCATGTACTGGAGGGTGGCGATCGCTGCGGCACAGCAAACTGGATTTCCCGGATAGGTGCCGCCGATGGTGGATGGATTACAGGCATCCATGATCTTTGCTGTACTGATCACTGCACCTATCGGCATCCCGCTTCCCATGCTCTTGGCCCAAGTGGAGATGTCGGGAAGCACATCGTAGTGTTGGTATGCCGCCCACTTACCCGTTCTGCCGAAACCTGTTTGCACCTCATCAAGGATCAAGAGTATCCCGTTTTTGGTGCATATCTCCCTGAGACCTTGCAAGTATCGTTTGGGTACTACATGGAATCCACCTTCCCCTTGTACGGGTTCGATGATAATGGCGGCCACATCGCTTGCGGCCACCACGGTATGCAGGTACGATTCCAGATCGGCCAGATGTTTATCGGAAAATGCATCAAGATCAAGTCCTTTCCCGTATCGGTAATGGTCCGGGAATGGTATCCGATATACTTCCGGCGCGAAGGGTCCGCACCCTACCTTGTAGCCCACTTTTGAGGTCAATGTCATGGCCATCATGGTCCGTCCATGGAAGGCACTGGTATAGCAGATCACCGCCTGCCTGCCGGTTGCCTGGCGCGCAATCTTGATCGCGTTCTCCACGGCTTCGGCTCCTGAATTCGTCAGTAACACTTTGGTATGATCACCGTGCGGGAAAAGCCCGGCAAGTTCTTCGGCAAGATGGAGATATTGGTCATACGTAGCCACGTTGAAACTACAGTGTATCATTTCGGCGGCCTGTCTGGCAATGGCCTCGACGACAGGCGCAGGACAATGCCCTGCATTCACCACGCCGATGCCTCCGGCAAAATCGATCATCTCCCGTCCGGATGCATCCGTTATGACATGACCCTTGGCACGCATAGCGGTACCCGGATTGAAGATTCCCAACGCATTGGGGACGAATTGTCTGCGCCTGGCCAGCAGATCTTGCACTTTGTCCTGTGATATCATGAGCAAAATTTTGTATAACTGCGGGGGATCCTGAACCCTGCAAAATAGTTTATTGCAGGGGTATTTGATCGGGCACAAATACTTTTTTGAAGTTGTTTACTACATGATCTGAAATATAAAGTACGCTTGCTTCAAGACCTGAACTGCACAGAACGTCCCCATCCGCCAACTTCTCTTTTCCTTTATTTTTCAACCATCGCCCCCTGTGATCAATAACCAGAATTTTGTTTGACCACCCCGCCAGTCCCATCTATTTCTCTCTGGGGGATCGGCATGATGGGATTCACGGAAGTTCCCAGAACAGAACTAACTTTTCCAGTCCTGGCCAGATCGAAAAGACGATGGCCTTCGAAATTCAATTCAGCACGTCGTTCATCGAGAACGGCCTTGAGGAAAGCCTGATCTGAAGACACATCATCGGAGGTAAGTTGCGTCATGCCACGTGCAGCGCGTACCGTGTTCAGGTCAGCGAGGCCGTCCGTTTTTCCGGACGCCTCGGCTCTGATCAGATACATCTCGGCTAAACGGATGATATATGAAGAATTGTCCTTAGTAGTCTCCCCGCGATATTTTTCCGTACGTCCATCTGGTTGGATGCTGACATCCACATGTACATAATCCACCAGAGCCTGCCTCCGATCATCGGGTCTGGAAAGAAAGAACTCATTCAAGTCCGCATTTGCGAGGAACAAGATCTCCGACCTCAATGCATCAGGTCGGGCATAGGTCACGGTATTGAAGGCACTTGGGTTCTGTGGGTCGAATTTCAACTCGAAAATGCTTTCTGGAGTGAGTTTCTGTGTATAGACTTTGGTGAATTCATCGGGACCGAACAGGGAGTAGTTCCCGTCGTCGATAACTGCCGATGCTGCGACGGATGCAGCGGACAGTTCGCCCGCATAAAGGAGGACCCTGGCAAGAAGTGCCTTTGCCCCTGCCTGTGAAATAAACTGGCTACCTGTTGATGCGCCAAGGCCAATGATCGACTGTTGCAGGTCGTTCAGGATCTGCTTGTATGAATCGTCGACACTGCTTCTGGCGATGGGAGTCAGCGGGTCTGTATTTCCAGTAGAGAGTGAAATACCGTAAGCGGATGTCCTATCCCAATGTTCACCGAACATGCGCAGCAGGTCAAAATGCCCAAGCGCTCTGATGAAAAGTGCTTCACCGTTGATCTGGGACTTCTCTGCATCATCCATCCCGGGTACGGTGCTGATGGCGCCAATGATCTTATTTGCTGTATGTATGCTGTTGTATATGGAAGCATAGATATTCTGCACATAGATGTTCGCCGGACCCACCGTTCTTGCAGCGATGTCATTCAGGTCGATCACATCGTAACCTCCTGTGGTGCCATTGTCAGAATAACATTCGGCCAGAAGCGGGAAATAGGCACCATAATAATTCTTGTCCTGCAGGGAGATATACAATCCGATACGGGCATTACGCACCCCTGATGCGGTAGTCAGTACTGCATCATCGGCCACGGCATTGGGCGACTGAACGTCCAAAATTTTTTTGCAGGAGATGGCAGGCTGAAGCCATAGCACCACCACGATCAATTTAAGGTATGTACGCATGCCCATCATGTCAAAAATTTACATTTACGCCAAAAGATGTGGTCCGTGCCTGCGGGTATGCTGCATAATCGACACCTGCCGTTTGAGGCGACCCACCGCCATTCGAACTCACTTCCGGGTCAAATCCATAATATTTCGTAGCCATCCAGAGGTTCTGTACTTGCAGGTATAGTCTCAGTGATGTGAACATGGTTGTGCGTTTGGGTCGGATGGTATAGCCCAGGTTGACTGTACGGATCCTGAAGAAGGAAGCATCTTCCACGAATTGTGATGAATTCTGTAAGTAATTGGGGAAGATGAGTGAGGCTCTCGGGATGTCCGTTTTATCGCCGGGCTTTTCCCATCGCCTGTTCACGATCGTGGCATTGTTTGCATATACCTGATAGAGTATGTTATTGGCATCCCATCCTCCATCACTCCATCCCAGGGTCTGGTAGGTGCTGCGGATCAGGTTGTACACCTTATTGCCGATGCTGAACTGAGTGGCGATGGAAAGATCCCATTGACGGTATTTGAGATCATTGGTCCATCCACCAAAAAAATTCGGAGTGGCCTTTCCGAGGATCTGTTGATCGCGATCATCGATGACTCCATCTTTGTTCAGGTCTTCATATTTAGGGTCTCCCGTTTGCGTGTCGACTCCTTGATATTTGATGCCCCAAAAAGATCCTACGGATTGTCCCACTTTCAGGATATGGGTAGGGAACAGGTCGGTGTAGGCACTCAGCAATTCACCTTCTGTGTAGAGAGAGCGGATGCGGTCGTGGATATAACTGATGTTGAAAGAAGTGCTCCAGGAGAAGTTCTTATTCCTGATCGGATAAGCCATCAGGGAGAACTCGACCCCTTTCGTTTCAATATCGCCGGCATTGATTGATATTGATGAAAAGCCGGATGTTGCGGGCAACACGGCTTGAGAAAGAAGTTTCGTCCGGTTACCCTTGAAGAATTCCACGGAGCCGCTGAGCCTTCCGCGGAACAATTCGAAATCTGCGCCCAGATTGAACATCTTGTTCCGTTGCCAGGTCAGGTTGCTGTTTCCGATATTGAAAGGACGCAAACCTGCTACACCGTCGTACCTGCCTGGTATCCAATAACTCTGATACCGGAAATCCCCGATCTCCTGATCACCGGTCAGGCCATAACTCAAACGGAGTTTCAAGGAGGTCAACCAGGAGGAATTAGCCAGGAATGGTTCTTTGGTCAACACCCAACCGGCAGAAAAGGCAGGGAAGAGTCCCCAGCGACCCGAAGGTGCGAATCTTGATGAACCATCATATCGTGCGCTGACCGCTAAAAGATATTTCCCGTCGTAGTCATAATTCGCTCTGCCGATGAATGACATGAGTCCCCATCCGTAGTTCAGGGCTGATGCCGAGGTGATGGAGGATGCGCTAGAGATATTTTCCAGACCACTCCCGGCCGGGAAGCCCTGCGCGCGGATGGAGGTTTTCTCATATTTGGAGGATTGGACGGTGAAACCTGCCAAGCCGGTGAAATGATTTTTAAGTCCGAACGTGTTCTGATAGGTGAGCGTATTTTCATTCAACCAGGTCATGTTCCGATAAGTTCCTTTGATCGCCTTTCCGCCCACGGTCTCCCCGTCGGTGGTGATCGGATCGAAGAACTGGTCGTCGATCAGGTTGGTATAGTCGGCGGAGAATGAACTCCGGAATTTCAATGGCTTCAGCAGATCGATATCTACGAACGCCGTACCTACGAAGCGGTAATTAGTGGTATAAGCCTTGATCTCTTTGGCCGATTTTACCGGATTGTCGCTCAACCAGCTCGCCTGATATTGGGTGAAGTCGGAATACGCCCCGCCATTATCATAAACGGGCATGAGAGGTGATGCACCTAATGCGTTGGTCACGATGCCGGTATAGGTATCGTCGTTAAAACTCCGGCGATTCCTGGCATAGGTGAATGCCATGTTGGCTCCGATATTCACGGAGTTGCTCACCTTGTTGTCCACGTTCAATCTGAAGTTCCCACGCTTGTAAAAGTTCTCGATCACGATGCCATCCTGACCAAAATAATTCCCGGCCATGAAAAATCTCGTCTTTTCATTTCCCCCGCGGGCGGACAACTCCAGGTTACTGATTGGTGCGGTCCTGAAGATTTTGTCCAGCCAATTATTATTGACACCGGTCTTCCAGCCTTCAGGCAATGGATTGGTGAGCAGGGCTGGGTCGAAATCAGCCGGGAATAAACCGGGGTCCTGATTGTACAGTTTGAGATCCTGCTGCCGCGCATCTTCTTCCAATGCGACGAACCCCTTGCTATCCAGGAAAGGTATTTTACGAGCCACTTTTTGGAAACCGGTGTAGGCATTGAAGGAAAATTCAGTCTTGCCGTTCTTTCCTCTCTTCGTCGTGATGAGTACCACACCATTGGCGGCTCTGGCTCCGTAGATGGAGGCAGAGGAGGCATCCTTCAGGATCTCTATCGATTCGATGTCATCCGGATTGATATCGCTGATGGAACTAATGTTCTGGCCGCTGCCCATCTCTTCCCCTTGTGTATTATAGGAAGAGGATAGGGAGGAATTGCTTTCACTCAGCATGGGCACTCCATCCACTACATAAAGCGGATTACCCGCTCCGCGGATGCTCACCAGCAGTCCGGCACCAGGTGTGCCAGATGGAGTTGATACCAACAAGCCAGACACTTTACCCTGTATGCTCTGTGCCAAATTGGCCACAGGTTGGTCCTTGAAATCTTTATTACGGATGGAGGATATCGCTCCGGTGATATCGCTTTTCTTCTGCTTCAGGTATCCCGTGAGTACAACCTCACCGAGAGAACTGACCGTTTCCTGCAATTGAATGACCATGGGGTTGTTCCCGGAGTATTTCACTTCACGGGATGCATATCCAATGGTAGAGAAGATCAATACTCCGGATGCTGATGAGGTGCGGATCGAAAAATTGCCCTCGGCATCGGATTGAGTGACTTCCGAGGGTTTCGCCTTCACGGCAATGGTCACATTGGGAAGTGGAGATCCCTCCTTATTGGAAATTTTTCCTTGAATGAGATGGTCAGTCTGTTGGGCCTGACAAAAAAGAAGGAGCTGCATATTCACCAAAGTGAACAGCAGCCAAGGCTTGAATTGTTTGGGCATCACGCATGGGATTGACTTGGATCCAGAAAATGGTAGAGCTGATGCATGAATTACACAGAACGAAGGACGAATGTATCATTTATTCAGAAAAAGCGGGGGATAAAATATGATCAACACCCTCTGTAGGGAATTTCCTTAAAACAACCTGGCTTCATCAATGGATCTGAGGATATTCTTCAGCCCTTTTTCAAGTTTTTCGGATTTATCCCAACTGTAGCCTATGCGCAGGTAACGGTCATCTTCTTCGAACCAATGCCCGCGCCCGATATAAGTTCCGTAAGTGTTAAGCAGTATATCATGGAACCTTTTCATGTCCAACATGATATCTTTCCTTATTCTGGGGAAACATACGCATCCTCCGTTTGGCTCCACCCATTCTAAAAGATCCTGACCACCCATGAAATTCCTGAGTATGGCAAAATTACGTGCGATGGCCTCCTTTATAGGAGCGAACAGCGGTTCTTTTCGCTGCAGGAAGCGGAAGGCGATCTCTTCATCCACCACGGAATTGGTGATGCAGATCTGCTCCTTTGCAGCCAAAAAGATTTCCATCAGTGCTTTGTTCCTAGTTGATATCCATCCGATCCGGATGCCGGGTAGTCCGAAGGATTTGGACATGGAGGAGATACTGACCACGCTCTCAGAAAGGGTTGCAGCCACAGGAAGTTTCCGGCTGAAAGACATTTCGCGATATGTCTCGTCCATCATCAGTATGGTGCCTTTTCTTTCCACCAGTTCGACAATCGCTTTCAATTTTTCTTCACTGATGAGCACCCCTGTGGGGTTGTGAGGGTAAGTCAGACTGACCAACTTCGTTTTATCGGTGATCAGTGCATCCAACTCAGCGATATCCAATTCGAATCCACTTTCAAACTTCAGTTCCAGAAAGGAAATATCAGCACCGATCGCCCGTGGTGTTTCGATATTGGTGGCATAGTTCGTTTTCGCCACAACCAAGTGATCCCCTTTTTCGAGCAAAGAGGTGGCGAGAATGAACAGGGCCGTTGCAGCACCGGAGGTGATCATAACCTCATCGGTGGAGATACCCGCATCTTTGGCGATCAGCTCGCGAAGTTCGGGTTTGCCCCGGTGATCGCCGTAGTAAAGTAATAGATCGCCGAGGTCCAAGCCAAGGTCAACCAAGCGCTGATCCGTCACCGAACTTTCTGATAGATTGCAGTCGATCTTATCATACCCGAATCCCTCTGGGGCCTCGATCTCTATGGGCATCCTTCTGTATCGCATATCATCTGATTTTTAGATGCCGCCAAAGGTAGGCATACTCAGGATTGAAATACCAGCGCTCCCCCGGAGAGTAATCTTCTGGTTTCCTGATCTAACATTCCCGGGTGTTTCTGTTCATAGAGGTTCAGAAAAGTCGCAGCCTCTTCTTTGACGAATTCCGTCACCATACAGAAGATCCAGATCGATCCCTGCAATTGGTACTCATCATCTTTTGTCTCTCTTGTCGTGTACCATTCAAACACTTGCCGTTCCATGTCATAAGATAGTATCCATTCCCTGTTACCCTCCCCGTATGTTCCGAAATTCAGGTAAAAAGGCTGATTCCAATCGAAATTCTTGCCCATGGTCACCGGAGCATCAAAGCCATAATAGTATACTAAACGGAAGGGAATGCCCCGACCATGCAAGGATCGCTGCATCTGCTTGAGGTTTTTGATCATGATATCCATGAGCATATCATCTGCATCCAATTCATCGCAGGGCAGCCATTGTCCTGCCTTTACACTAAGGAACTCTGTGCAGCCCCCCCCAACATCCATTTTGTAATCGAAGTCTTTGTTGCCCGGCAAAATGTATCCTGGATAATAATATTTGATGCCGGCGGTCTTCATATGGACGATCATGGTGTAGATCAAGAATTTTCCGAGGCTGCGCCGCGCGTGTTCATGGTCATAAAAGAACAGAATGCCAGCAGCGCTCGTTTCGCCCATATCCGTAACCGCACAAGCGATCAGCTGTTCGCCATCATAACAGCGGAACATCTCGCTGGGGAATGCATGGGATCCATCCTGATGCACGAGGTAGTTGAGACTAGCTCCGACATCACCGAAGCGGGCTAGCCTGTATCGATCGAACAGCTCTTCATTTTCATGATCGATCGTGAAAGGCTTGATCTCCATCCTTAAGTCAGCATTGCGCTTTTTAAGTTTCCGGTACGTGGAGCCCGGATGCCACTCCTCCAATGGAAATCGAATCCTTATGACATTATATAATTGACCGCTGGTCCTGACCGCATGCGATTTGTACATGACGGTTCCGGAGCGGAAAAAGCCATAAGAAAGCAGTTCGTCCAGTTCAGGACCGGTAAAATTTTGTTTGCTCACTTTGGCGGCAGACATGGGAGCGGGGGTAAAGAATTAATGGATTAACGGATTGATGGATTAACGGATTGATGGATTATCGGATTAACGGATTATCGGATT
>CAIKEH010000003.1 GCA_903826405.1 uncultured bacterium | reverse complement strand
TTATTCTTGAATACGCTGAATGAAGCACCTTCTCCATTGCCCTTATCGAGCCAATAGTACCTGACGAACCCTTTAGCTTTCTTGATCAACGGCACGAAGCCTTCCCTGACCATTTTATCGATCAAAGTGCCGTCTTCAGGTTTGAAATGATAATGACGAACAACTGCATACATCGAAATAAGATTTTGATTCCGGGAAAGGTAAAAAATCCCTTTTATAAATTCAACATCAAATCTCTGAAAATCGTGCCCGATAGTTCTATTCAGAACATGGGCCTGGACAATCGAGAAAATTCGACTGTTCCAACCGACCATTCACAACCTGTAAACACACGACACAAAACATTAACCATGCCAGAGGTAAGGTAGCAAGGAGAATAGCGACGATCGCCTGTATGATCTTTACCAGATTGCTGACTTATACCGCTTAAAAAATAATTCCCGGACACGGATCTCAATCATGGGCTTTTACTGGACCTTCTATGACCTCGGGCTTCTCCCTGAAGAGCTGCGACAAATACGTCTTATTGAAATCAGCAGAAAGAAGGATAGAATCATCGGCACCTTGTTTATTCCTGAATACGCTGAAAGATGCCCCCTCACCGAGACCTGTATCCAGCCAGTAATACCTGATAAAGCCATCCAGTTTTCTGATCATTGGAATGAATTCTTCACTGACCAGTTTATCTATCTTTGGTCCATCTTCTGGTTTGAAATGATAATGTCGTACAACGGCATACATGATCTGCTCCTTTTTTACGTGGATAAATAATCGTATAATACGTTGTAAAATAATTCATATTCTCCAATATATTTCACCCCAATTCTAAATGCCCGTCTCATGACGTTGAATTATATCTGGATCTTTTTCTTCATCATAGCCTTTGTCATCGCCTTCCTGAAATGGATGATCACCGGGGATCCCCTGATATTCAAAGCAGTTGTTGATGGCATATTCAAATCGGCCGGGGATAGTGTGGACCTTTCCTTCAAACTTATCGGCATCATGACCCTTTTTCTGGGTTTCATGAACATAGGGGAGAAGGCGGGTGCGATCCGTTTTCTTTCGCGCATTGTTGGCCCTTTCTTCACGCGGCTTTTTCCCGAAGTCCCCAGGAATCATCCGGCCATGGGACATATGATGATGAACTTCTCTGCGAATCTTCTGGGGCTTGATAATGCCGCCACACCTTTCGGATTGAAAGCGATGGAAAGTCTGCAGGAACTGAATCCGAAGAAGGATACGGCAAGCCAATCGCAGCTCATGTTCCTCGTACTGCATGCCTCAGGATTGACGCTCATACCCATCAGCACGATCGCGATTCGCGCATCCATCAAACCTCCTGCTGCCAATCCTACGGATGTATTCATACCCTGCCTGATCGTGACCTTCACCGCTACGATGGCAGCCCTGCTGGTCGTTTCCTTCAAACAACGCATCAACCTCTTGCAGCCCGTTTTATTAGCTTGGATCGCTGGCATTTCATCGCTCATCGCCGGTTTGATCTGGTACCTTACCCAATTCCTCGACCAACCCGGAATTGAGAAATTCTCTACGGTCATGAGCAATGGCATCATCATACTCATCTTCTTCGCATTCCTGCTTGGCGGACTGCTGAGGAAAGTGAATGTTTTCGAAGCCTTCATTGATGGTGCAAAAGGTGGATTTGAAGTGGCGATCCGCATCATTCCGTACCTGGTGGCCATGCTGGTTGCGATCAGCGTGCTCCGCAGTTCAGGAGCATTCGATGTGGTGATCGATGGTATCAGCCGGCTTTTCTCAGCCATTGGACTCAGAACGGAATTCGTACAATCCTTACCGACAGCCCTCATGAAACCACTCAGCGGCAGTGGCTCTAGAGGGATGATGGTGGATGCCATGACTCGATATGGTGCAGATTCCTTTACGGGCAGGTTATCTTCGATCTTCCAGGGCACGACGGACACCACATTTTATGTCGTGGCCGTCTATTTCGGCTCTGTTGCCATAAAGAACACACGGTACGCCATTCCCGCCATGTTGATCGCGGATCTGGTTGGCATCATCACCGCCATACTGGTTGCTTATCTTTTCTTCCCCATTTGATCCGCATCCAATATGCAACCTAGAACTGATTTAAACTTGCCTTGGCTCCCTTGGGTCATGACCATGTTTACGGCGTGCTTCTTTTTATCTTGCCATGACCCCTCGAATAGTATCGATCAACCGGGCAGGAATACCCCCTTGGCCTATGAAATTGGAGATACGCTCGAACTGGATCCCTATCCGGAGAATCTGAAGAAATGGATGGACTTTTATGGAAGTCACTTCCCCGGCTTCAACAATGGACAGTTCAAAGCCTCCGGGATAACTTTCAAAGCAGATAGCATGAAACCAGCGCTATCATCAGTTCCCGCAAGTATCTACAGACCTTTCCTGGCATTTGATCCGGACAGTACTGTATATATTGATGCCTGGAGTTATGACCTTGAGCTAAAACCTGATAGCATCCATGGTGGCGTGTCATTGGGTGCCATTGGGCCAGATCAGGAGGTCGTTATTGGCGAAGTGAGTACTGGTAAAAGGTGGCAACTCATGTTCAATGGTCCATCTATGAACGTGCAGGCTGCGGATTGGCTTGACCACGATGCTTTTATGCTAGCCTTGAT
Organism: uncultured bacterium; assembly: GCA_903826405.1. GTDB lineage: Bacteria > Bacteroidota > Bacteroidia > Chitinophagales > Chitinophagaceae > Pollutibacter. The sequence continues at coordinate 81,121 of CAIKEH010000003.1, read as the reverse complement.
GCATCAGGATGAAAAAATAGGTTCATGGACCGCCGAAGTATACCTGTTCAACCGGAAAGATTCTACCTTTACGAACTTCACGTGGACCCGGAAGATCCGTGCAGACAGCATGGCCTTACTAGGATCCGGCTTCTTCGATAATTGGTTCAGATCAAGGGTGAATAAATAAAGTTGAACGATGACAACGGTGAGTATTGAAAAGGTATTGTTCACGGCAAATCATGGAATCTTCCAGGAAGAAAAGTCCGTGGGTAACTCTTTCGAACTTTCCCTTTTTGCCAGTTACGAGGAAAAGGAACCGATACATTCCATTCGGGACACGGTGGATTATGTGGTTTTATTTGAATTGGCTGAAGGCAGAATGTCAAAACATCATCCGCTGCTGGAAGAACTCGCTTCGAATATCGTCGCGGATGTAAAGGAAAGATTCCCCTTCGTGAAGGAGATCGGTATTTCTATCAGCAAACTGCATCCTCCCATCAATCGTTTTCGCGGGCAGGTCAATGTTAAAATTCATCAAATCTATTGATCATGAACCTGAAGGCCACGATCTTCTGTATGGTATTGCCATGGATACAGATCCTCCATGCTCAGGATGTAGCTTATCTGGTCAAGGAAGCCGCTGAACTGGAAAAGGGGTTAAAGGAGGAAGATGCCCTTCGAAAACTTCAGGATGCCTTGAAGATCGCGCCGAACGACCTGCATGCTCTGTCCAAGGCAAGCATGATGAGTAGCCAGATCGGGAATCGCCAAAAAGATGATAAAAAGAAATCGGAATATTTCCAGGCGGGAAAAGCCTATGCGGAGTCGGCCCTCAAAGTGAATGCCAATGATGCCGAGGCCAATTTTGCGATGGGCATGGCGATGGGGCGGATGGCACTGATCAGCAGCGGTAAGGAGAAGGTGCAGAACGTGAGGGAGATCAGGAAATATGCAGAAGCTGCTTTGGCATCAGACCCCAACTATGCCCGAGCGCAACATTTGATGGGCAAATGGAATTTCGAGGTAACCAGCCTGAATTTCGCTGAAAAAGCCGTCATCAAATTACTTTTTGGAGGTCTGCCGGATGCCTCGCTACCTCAAGCGATCATGTGGTATGAGAAAGCCCGTGTCCAGGATCCGGGGTTCATCCTGAATTATCTGGAATTGGCCAAAGCATACAATGAAAACGGACAGTCAGACAAGGCGATCGACATCCTGAACAGAATGGCCAAGCTACCCCCAAAAATGCAGGATGATGCGACTTACAAGGCAGAAGGCAAAAAGTTGCTGGAAAGCTTGCTTTGAAGGTGCAGACTACATCCTTTTTTTCTAATTTACACATCCAATCAAAACTGCCTCAGAAATGAAAAGATCCTGGTTGGTTACCGGTATGGTAACCTTGTTCACCGTTTTCGCGGTTCAGGTACAGGCCCAATCTACCGCCGAACCATCTTCACCGGTTTACGATCCACATGCTCTATTCGGTCCCCTCTTCTACCCTCAATCGGGAAGCAGCTACCGTTCCGGAAATGGTGAGCCGGGACCGGATTATTGGCAGAACAGGGCCGATTACCAGATCAATGCAAGCTTTGATGATAAAAACAACAAGGTCTCCGGCACGGTGGTCATGACCTACAAGAATAATAGCCCTCAACCATTGCCTTATCTCTGGATGCAACTGGATCAGAATCTCTTCAACACAAAATCTCGTGGTGCAGCCAAAATGCCGGCACAAGGGAGGAGCCGATATGGGGACAGCCAAAGTTCTTTTGATGGTGGGTTTCATATCAATTCAGTCAGCGTTTCGGCCGTGGAAAATGGCAAGCCTGTAGATTATGCTCCGGATACGGTGATCACGGACACCAGGCTTCAGATCCGTTTGAAAAAGCCTTTGCAAGCCAAAGGAGACGTGGTCAAGGTGAAGATCACCTATGATTTCATCATTCCGAAGTATGGGGCGGATAGGACAGGCGTCCTGACCACGACAAATGGAGAGATCTGGGCCGTGGCTCAATGGTATCCGCGCATTTGTGTATTTGACGACATTCAAGGATGGAATACCCTGCCATACCTGGGTGCGAGTGAATTCTATTTGGAATATGGTGATCTGGATGTGAACATAACAGTGCCCGCAGAACATATTGTGGTAGCATCAGGAGAACTATTGAATCCTTCGGAAGTGCTCACCCCAGAACAACTCAAAAGGTATAACGCAGCAAAAGAAAGTGACGTGACCATTTCCATACGGAACAAGGATGAAGTCACCGATCCCAAATCAAGGCCGGGCAAAAGTAATCTCACCTGGAAATACAGGATCACAGGCGCGCGTGATTTCGCTTGGGCGACGTCAAAGGCCTTTGTTTGGGATGCCGTAAGAATGAATCTGCCCAGTGGCCGCAAGGCCCTGGCTCAGGCCGCATATCCGGTGGAGACCATCGGCAAAGATGGTTGGAACAGGGGAGCGGAATTCACCAAAGCCAGCCTGGAAAATTACAGTAAACGCTGGTTCGAATATCCATACCCTGCAGCAGTAGATGTTGCCAGCAACGTGGCGGGAATGGAATACCCCGGAATAGTCTTCTGCGGTGCAGAATCCCGGGGAGAAAGCCTTTGGGGCGTGACCGACCACGAATTCGGTCATACCTGGTTTCCCATGATCGTAGGAAGCAACGAAAGGAAATACGGATGGATGGATGAAGGTTTCAATACATTCATCAATGGGATTTCCAAAGGAGATTACAACAAAGGAGAATTTCAAGAGGCCCCACTTGATGGACATCAGATATCTCGATACATGTTCGGAGAGAGGACTGAAAGCATTCTCAACACGCCGGATGGGATGAAAGAGTTCAATATCGGAATTGCTCTTTATTTCAAACCGGCATATGCCCTTGGCCTTTTGCGTGATCAAGTTGTCGGAAGAGAGAGGTTCGATTATGCCTTCAAAAAGTACATACGCGACTGGGCATATAAGCACCCATCACCATGGGATTTCTTCCACAGCATGGATAATAGTCTGGGAGAGGATCTCGGCTGGTTCTGGAAAAGCATGTTCCTGGAGAACTGGAGACTTGATCAGGCCATCACCAAGGTGGAATATGTGAACACTAAAGCAGCTAATGGCGCTCTGGTGACTATTGAAAACAGGGATCGAATGGCCATGCCCGTAGTGGTTCAATATAAAACGGTGAGTGGTTTAACCGGTAGAAAAACACTCCCCGTGGAGATCTGGCAGAATAATACTAACTGGAAGTTCAAGTTGGATACCAAGGAGGAATTGGTCAGCGTGGTGATAGATCCTGACCACGCTTTCCCGGATTACAACCCGGATAACAATCTCTGGAGTTCCGTGAAGTAAAGAATTGGATTTAACTACTTGATAAACAAATTATTGTAGTTAATAAATTTTCTCTGGTGTTTCAAATGCCATCAGGAAAGGTCATCACGGAGTAAACATCAGGGTTAAAAATATATCATTTCAGTTGCCAGCCTTACTCTTTTGGATATTATGCCTGTAAATGATACCTTTGCAGCCCGTTTGACCGTTCCGACGGATCAGACATATTGACCCAAACGGTTCCATAAGAGCCCCGTCTGTTCGGGGACACCAGCAGGGTAAACAGAAAATAGCATTTTATGCCCAAGGTTAAAACACACTCCCGTGCAAAAAAGACCTTCAAGGTCACCGGGACAGGAAAGATCTCCTTCAGGAAGCCGTATCGTGGCCACCTGCTCACCAAAAAAGCCCAGTCCCGCAAACGAGCGCTTCGGGTAGAAGGACAGGTACATCACGCAAACCTGGATTTTGTCAAGCGATTGCTTCGACTTAAGTAATCTCTGATCTCAAGCCACCTATTACATCAACTACAAAATCATTAACATATGCCTCGTTCAGTAAACGCCGTAGCCTCTAGGGCACGCAGGAAAAGGATCCTGAAAAAAGCCAAGGGTTTCTATGGCAAACGCAAGAATGTTTATACGGTCGCCAAGAATATCGTTGAGAAAGGTCAGCAATATGCTTACGTAGGTCGTAAGGGCAAAAAAAGGGAATACCGTGCACTGTGGATAGCCCGTATCAACGCAGCCGTCCGTGAGGAAGGTCTTACGTATTCGGAGTTCATCAACAAACTCAAAGTGAAGGGGATTGAACTCGACCGGAAAGTACTGGCCGATCTGGCCATGAATGAATCGGCAAGCTTCAAAAGCCTTGTTGCTTCCGTTAAATGATCATGATCGCTTGATATATACCGGGTATGGCTGAGCCATACCCGGTTTTTTTCATCCCTGAATCCTCCAATAAATTAAATTTGCGCATCTCCGATGTCTAAAAAACGTCAGGAACAATGTTCAGCATTTGTTTATTAACATCAACCTTCCACAGTAGATGAGTAACACGTACACGGACCTGGTCAAACAAACCTTCTATTTTCCACAGGAAGGTTTCGAGATTCACGACAACAATCTCTTCTTCAACGGGCTCGATCTTCGGGCCCTCATAGACAAATATGGGACACCCCTCAAACTGACCTACCTACCCAAGATCGGGATGCAGATCAAGAAGGCCAAGGATATGTTCAAGACCGCCTTCAAAAAACACAAGTACGAAGGCAGGTATTTCTATTGCTACTGCACCAAGAGTTCCCATTTTTCATTTGTCGTAGAGGAAGCCCTCAACAATGAGGTGCACCTCGAGACTTCATATGCCTACGACATCGAGATCATCAACAAACTTTATTCAAAGAGGAAGTTAAACAAGGATATTTATATAATCTGCAACGGATTCAAGCAGAAACCCTATACCCAGCGTATATCGAAACTGCTCAATACCGGCTTCCGGAATACGATCCCCATTCTCGATAACAAAGAGGAATTGGAGTTTTACAAACGCTCGGTCAAAGTCCCTTTCAAGCTGGGCATCCGGGTGGCAGCAGAAGAAGAACCCAATTTCCCCTTTTATACATCCAGACTGGGATTCCGCGCGAAAGACATCCTGGAATTCTATGTAGACCAGATAGAGGGTTATGAAGAAAAGTTCCAGCTCAAGATGTTGCATATCTTCCTCAACAAAGGCGTCAAGGACGATATTTATTATTGGAGTGAATTGAACAAGGTGATCAACCTGTATTGCCAACTCAAGAAGATCTGCCCGGAACTTGACTCTATAAACATAGGAGGTGGATTCCCCATCAAGCATTCACTCGGATTCGATTACGATTATCAGTTCATGATCAATGAGATCGTGGGTAATATCAAGAAGGCCTGCAAAAAAGCAAAAGTGCAGATGCCGAACATATACACTGAATTCGGAAGTTTCACAGTAGGGGAGAGCATGGCCCATATTTACAGTGTGATGGCTCAGAAAATGCAAAATGACAGGGAGATCTGGTACATGATCGATTCTTCCTTCATAACCACATTGCCCGATACCTGGGGTATCGGTGAAAGATTCCTCCTGCTTCCTGTCAACAAATGGAACAATGAATATCAACGTGTGGTCTTGGGCGGCATCACCTGTGACAGTCATGACTACTACGATTCAGAAGAACATATCAATGAAGTGTTCCTGCCTAAATTGAACGGAGAAAATCCGAAAGAGCCTCTCTACTTAGGATTCTTCCATACCGGAGCTTATCAGGACCAGATCAGCGGTTGGGGTGGCATCAAACATTGCATGATCCCTTCACCAAAACATATCATCGTGGGTTATGACAAGAATGGGAAACTCCAGGACTGGGTTTACGCCAAGGAACAATCCGCACAGAGCATGTTGAAATTGCTGGGCTATCTTTGATCGAGAACGGACAATTCTACCGCAGTCTGGTTCCGAATGGTAGATATCTATCGATGTAAAACGTAGTTCATGAAAAAAACAATACCTCTTATTCCCATGCTTCTCCTTCCCTTCATGGGGTTCTGTCAGTCTGCTGAAGATTCTATAAAGATCACCGTGAATAGGTTATTCGAAGCCATGATAACGTCAGACGGAGGAAAAGTCAGCGGAACGTTTTCGGAAAGTGCAGTATTGCAAACGATCACGAGCGATGAAAATGGATCCGCTCTGGTCAAAAACGAAAAGGTGGCTGAATTTTCTCAATCGGTCGGGAAATGGGCATCAGGCGATGCCGACGAGCGTATCCAGTTTGGAACAATAAAGATAGATGGTCCATTGGCCATGGTATGGGCTCCATACCAATTTTTTTATAAGGGTAAATTCAGCCATTGTGGTGTGGATGTATTCCAACTGGTACGGTTTAAAGATGGTTGGAAGATCGTTTACCTGATCGATACGAGAAGAAAATCCCCCTGTCTTTCTAATTGATCTTCAATTTGTATTTTTTGTTGACGTTGGGGCTGTTGAAATATTCCTCAGCTTCCTGCTGATCGTATTTCAGGTCCATATCGACCATGGGAAGGTCGACCAATTGAACTTGTGCTTGTTTGAGTTCCTCACGTAGTTTACGGGTCTTGACCATGACATCGGGGTCGCGTGCATTGATGAGGCCATTTTCTGAAAGCATGTATTCCAGACGTTTGGTCACGGTACGGATCTGGGAAGCCGTATTCTGTTCCTGCACTTTGTTAGGAGCAACGGCCTCCTTGACCGGAACAAGGGTAAGGCCAACGCTGGGAAGGATCTTCCCGAAATTTTGGGCTGTGGTCCCACTTTCTGCCGTGGTCACCAACACCGTGCCCGCCAATGCCGTGGTTGAACTGGTGATATCAAAAGCGGTGCGTGTAGACTTGGTATTTTTAATCGTTTTGCTGACCGCATAGAAAGTGAGTTTGAGGTTTTCAATGTACTTGACCATTTCCTTGCTCACTCTTGCATGCTCATCGTTTCGCTGAGGGTAGTTTATACCGGGTTTGACCATGACCCTGACAAAAGCGGTATCCTTATTCATGAACTTGTCCGAACCGATGAATTCCAGCACCACTAATTTTTGCTTGGCCGTATCATTCTCCTTGATGAAATCAAAGGGGATCGTCCAGCTGAATTCATCATCACATTTTCTGACGGGACGGAACTGGCTGATGGGCATATTACTATTGACCGTTATCTGCTCGACCGGAAAGGTTCCCATCTCACATTGAACTTTGAATTGAACGGAATCACCTTCCTCTACAAACATGGTCTCTGTCACCGTCGGCTTCAATCGGGAAGGATTGATCTCCGTATTATAGAAGAGTATGGTCAGCGAAGTATCCACATGGTCAGATGGCTTGTACAGATTCTGCACACCAAGGTTGACGTTGTAAGGAACATCGTATTTAAGCTTCCCACTTTTGAAAAATGATTTGTCCGCCTTGAAATACAGCAAACCTGAATTCTTGTCCAACTGTAGTCCGACTGGTGCATTCTTGAGGAACCAGTAATAGGATTCCGTATTCTGCCTGTTTATTCGCAGTTCATAACTCAGAATGGAATCCGCATGGATCGTGAAAAATGGATTCAGGTTCATGATACGCAAGGAAGTATCTACCCTTATCGTATCCAGAAGGGGACGGCTGGGGAGGGTATCGAGCTTTGCCGGATTGGTTTGCGTGACGCGAGCCTGGCCAAAGGATAAAGAGACAAAGGCAACCAGAAGGGCAACCAGAAGGGTTCGTTTCAAGGAGGTTAGATTAAGGGTTAATCTGGACTGCAAAATTACTCCAAATCACCCGAAAGGTTAGCGTCAATCTGCTCATTATCACAAAAAATTAAGAACCCCCCTCAGGAATGAGGAGGGTTTCTACCAAAATCAACTGCTTATGAACATAGTTAAATTCATTGAACGGCGATCGTTTGAGGGGTGATCTTCACTTCCTCTTTTCGAGGCAGGTTCACCAACAGGATCCCATTTTCATACTTAGCGGAGATCTTCGAGCTGTCAATCTTCTCATCAATGGTGAAACTGCGGCTGAAAGCTTTGAGGGAAAATTCCCTGCGAACGACCTTGTCATTGCCCTGTTCTGCTTCAACATTTTTTGTAGCAGAGATGGCCAACTGATTCTTTTCCATGCTGATGCTGAAATCTGATTTCTGAAATCCCGGGGCCATCAATTCGACTGTGTAAGACTGCTCATTCTCCCGAATATTCACCGGAGTTCGGGAGGTATGTAAAGGCCACCCGAATTCTTCCTGGGATAAGCGGGAGGGGACCTGCTGGAAAAGATCTTCAAAAAGACTGTTGATCGTTTTTTCGAAAGGCTTTTGTGTTTGTTTCGTGAATGTCATGTTTCTGTGTTTTTAGTTTGATCTGATGTGGTAATAGCTTTTACAAAAAAAATACCAACCCCATTCTAAAAACTTCTTGTCAGATTAAACACAATAAAAATGACACTATGTCGCTTATTTGCAATAATCCATGACATAATTTCCGAAATAGATTGATAAAGATGTTTTGCGTAACTTTGTATTCTTAAAAAATCATTTTATGTATCCAACAGAGATAGTCATTCCGATGAAAGAGGAACTTACCGAACAGGGTTTCGAGGAGTTGCTTACTCCTGCTTCAGTGGACGATACCGTCGCCAAAGAGGGAACCACACTGATCATGATCAATTCCGTATGTGGTTGTTCCGCTGGAAGTGCCCGCCCCGGAGTTTTAATGGCCGTTCACAATAGTTCCCACAAGCCAGACAGGCTCACCACCACTTTCGCAGGATACGACATTGAAGCCGTCAGGAAGCTTCGTGAACATCTTTTGCCATACCCTCCTTCATCTCCTGCGATCGCCTTGTTCAAGGATGGACAATTGGTTCACATGATAGAGCGTCACCAGATCGAAGGTCGTCCTGCACAGATGATCGCCCACAATCTGATTGCCGCATTCGAAGAATACTGCAATTGATTCCAAGCCGACACGGAAATTATTGAAGTCCCGCCTCAGTGCGGGACTTCTGCCTTAATAAGGGAAATGGAATTTTGATTATCATTGTATAACAACAGACCCGACACCATGTATCCCAACCTGTACTTTTTCCTTAAGGATGCTTTCCATATCGAGCCTTGGCCCTTCACCCAGTACATCAATTCATTCGGATTCTTCGTTGCCATTTCTTTCGTCCTGGCTGCCTTTATTTTGTCGTCAGAATTGAAAAGAAGGGAAAAATCGGGACTCCTGCAACCTTTGGAGGAGAACATGATGGTCGGGGAACCTGCAAAATGGCACGAACTGCTTTTCAATCTTGGCTTCGGTTTTCTGGTTGGCTATAAGATCATCGGGGCGTTCACCAATCCCGAACAGTCCAATCCACAGGAATACATATTCTCTTCCAAGGGTAGTTGGACAGGTGGCATAATCCTTGGGCTGCTTTTTTTTGGGATCAAATTCTATGAAAAGCGCCAACAGGCGCTTCCAAAACCTGAAGAACGAAAGATCCGCATTTGGCCGCATGAAAGGGTGGGGGATATCACCGTAATCGCCGCTATCGCTGGTTTCATTGGAGCCAAACTATTTGATAATCTGGAGAACTGGGACCGATTCATTCAAAACCCCATTGCCAATCTGCTTTCACCCAGTGGACTCACTTTTTATGGAGGACTCATTTGTGCCACTATCGCCATACTATATTTTGCCAGAAAGAAGAAGATATCTTGGTCACACCTGGTCGATTCCGCAGCACCCGCTCTCATGTTCAGTTACGCAACGGGCAGGATCGGATGCCATGTAGCGGGAGATGGTGATTGGGGCATCTTCAACAGTGCCTATGCATTGGACAACGCCGGGAAGATCATAGAAGCACCTGCAGGTCAATTCAAACAGATGCTACTATCCAATAATTCCTTCGCACAATACCTCACATCCGAATATGGCAGCCTGGATGCGATACCCAACACTTTCTTCAAAGGTCCATCCATACTTCCCAACTGGTTCTGGGCTTATAATTACCCGAACAATGTGAACAATGTTGGAAGCCCCATACCCGGATGTGATGGCGCCTACTGCGCACAATTGAACCCGCTCGTCATACCTACACCATTATACGAGATCGTAGCATGCCTGATCCTGTTCGCGATACTTTGGTCACTACGCAAAAAAATCAGGATTCCGGGTCGTATGTTCGCACTATATCTGATGATGAACGGCCTGGAGAGATTCTTTATCGAAAAGATCCGGGTAAATACTACTTATTCCATCTTCGGATTCCATCCCACACAGGCAGAACTGATCTCATCCTTTCTGGTATTGGGAGGCGCATTCCTCTGGTGGTGGACAGGTAATCGTAAATCGGAAACCCTTACGAGTTAAACGTTTAAAAGTGAAGTGAAAAAGATCTTCAACAATTGGCACCGCACCATTTCCGACTACACGTATCCATGATTTTTAAAAATCGCCCTTTCGGAAAATTCGCCCAACCTGAATGTGCTGGAATCCAATAGCTGCGGCAGTTCGCATCGGATTTTGCTCATATCGCCTAACTTTACCCAAAACCAAGCTATATGCCTTCCTTCGACATCGTCAGCAAAGTGGATGCCCAACTTCTGGATAATGCTGTGAATGTGACCAAAAAGGAGATCACCAATCGATTCGACTTCAAAGACTCACCGGTCACGCTCGATCTGAACCGAAAGGACTTCATACTTAACATAGAGACCGGCGATGATATGAAGATGCGCCAGCTGATCGACGTTCTCATCAATCGTGCGCATAAGCAGGGTATCGCCCCGGAAGCCTTCGATTTCAGCAAGGAATCGTATCCAAGCGGTAAAGTGTGGAAGAAAGAAGTGAGTGTCCGCAATGGACTGAAACAGGAAGATGCCAAGAAGATCGTGAAGATCATCAAGGATTCCTCCATTAAGGTGCAAGCGCAGATCAACGACGACATGGTGCGGGTGACAGGAAAAAAGATCGACGACCTCCAGGAAGTGATCCAACTCTGTCGCACTTCGGAGTTAGGTCTTCCCCTCCAGTTCGAGAATATGCGCAGTTGAGGTGTAGGTCAGGTAAGCTAAATTAAGATCACAAAAATTTAATTATCAGGCATTTGTCACATAATCTTAGCCAATCGGAACCAACTAAAAGGATTTGCCCCTTTACGAAGGAATCCTTAGCTTTGCATTCCCATTTTTAAATAGCATGGCCAAATCCATGCGAACTTTAAAATCAAAGCAAAATGAAAAAAGGTATCCATCCGGAAGCATACCGGTTCGTTATTTTCAAGGACATGAGTAATGGTTTTTCCTTCATCACCCGTTCCGCTTCTCCCACCAAGGAGGTCGGCACTTGGGAAGACGGCAAGGAATATCCTCTGGTAAAGTTGGAGATCTCCAGCATGTCGCACCCCTTCTATACGGGTCAAAACATGCTTGTGGACACGGCTGGCCGTATCGACAAGTTCAAGAAGAAATACGCTAAAAAATAATTCATCCTCAACCGATCTGACAGCCCTCCTCTGGAGGGTTGTTTTTTTTATGGAATCTCCCGTTTGTCGTAGTTTTAGTCGCATCGACCGGTCAAATGATCAATTCCTTGCTCTTGAGCCATCACTTCAATTTTTTGCATGAAGAGGCCATCAGACGCCAACTCTTCCCCTTCACCTTGATTAGGGAGATCGGTGAACTACGCATCGGCATACTCTCGATCCAGGAAAAATGGGAGGCAATTTCGAGAGGACAAAGTTTTACGAACCATGCCCGCATACCCGCCAATATGATCCCAGCTTCCGATTGGAGGAAGAACTGGGAACTATGGAGCAAAGATCCGTCCCACGCTCCCGAAGAAACCTACTACCTTCTGGAAAGACCCTGGCAGATGCCGGCTCTCAACGGATGGGCGATCAAGGAAGATTATAAACTGGTCACGGAAGGAAGAATCTCAGGCCGCGTACCCTCGCAAGTGAGTGTCACCGGGGAACATGACCTCTTCATTGAAGAAGGTGCACAACTCGAACATTGCTTCATCAATACAAAAGAGGGTCCGGTCTACATTGGCAAAAATGCTATGATACAGCAAGGAGCCATGCTGCGTGGTCCTCTGGCCATCTGCGAAGGGGCCGTGATCAAGATGGGTGCTATTCTGTATGGAGGTACCACCATAGGCATGCATGCGGTGGCGGGAGGTGAAATCAAGAACTCCATTTTGTCTGACTTCTCAAACAAAGGTCATCATGGCTATATAGGTGATTCCGTAATTGGAAATTGGTGTAACCTAGGTGCAGGCACCTCTTGTTCCAACATGAAGAATAATGCAGGGTCTGTCAGAGTGTGGGACATGGCCAATCAACAGTTCCTGCATGCCGGATCCAAATGCGGTCTGATGATGGGGGATCATTCCCGCTCTGCAATCAATACCTCCTTCAATACCGGGACGGTATCCGGCATCTGTGCGAACATATTCGACACGATTGGGCTGACGCCGAAATTCATCCCATCATTCTCTTGGGGTGGAGGTAATCAGGATCGAAGCGAATGGGAAAAGGAGATTCAGAGTATCACCAACTGGATGAAGATGAAAGGTCATCATCCTTCACCCGAACGAATCGAACGCATCAAACAAATATATTCAACCACCAATCCATAAAACAATCATGAGAACAAAAATCGCTGCGGCCAACTGGAAGATGAACCTGAATTTCCAACAGGCCAAGGATTTGCTCGACCAGATTCTGGCCTCACATGTACATCCTGGTCCCGGGAAAAAAGCCGTTTTTGCAGTACCCTCTCCATTCCTTAGGATCGCAGCAAAAAAGATGAAATCACAGGACAATCATCATGTCTGTGCTCAGAACATACACCATAAGAAATCTGGCGCTTATACGGGCGAAGTTTCTGCAGAAATGGTACGCTCGGTCGGTGCAGAATATGTGATCATCGGTCACTCTGAACGACGTGAATATTTTCAGGAAACCAATGCCATGTTAGCTGAAAAAATCAACTTGGCGTTGGAAAGCGGCTTAACCCCCATCTTCTGCTGTGGCGAACCGCTTCAAATAAGAGAGGCTGGAGAACAGGATGCCTTTGTGAAGAAGCAGATAGAGGAAGGACTTTTCAACCTCAATGCCATGGACATGATGAAGATCGTGATAGCATATGAACCCATTTGGGCCATTGGAACAGGAAAAACGGCCACATCCCTGCAAGCCCAGGAAATGCATAAGGGCATCAGGTCAGTTCTCGCAGCCAAATATGGTAATGAGATCGCCGATTCCGTATCCATTCTTTACGGCGGAAGTGTGAAAGCTTCCAATGCCAATGAACTGTTCTCCCAACCAGATGTAGATGGTGGACTCGTTGGTGGTGCCTCCTTGAATGCGGATGAATTCGTGGCCATCATAAATGCCTTGCAATAACCACTTCGATATGAAAATATATAAGTCCTGCAAACTACTGCGGGACTTTTTTATTTAAAACCTGTTTTGCGCATCCATCCTTCATGAAAGATATAGACTGCGCATATGTTTCATCGATGCGGTTTTTCCGTAAATTGGGTCTGGGCCGATGAAAGTTCGGGAACGGTGTACAGCGATTTTTTTCGAGTCGGATATTATGTCTTGAAATAACCCGGTCATGGAGGCCGCATCGAATTGAAAAAACTGATCCTCAACCAGGTATTCTGGAAGACATGCTCCATGGCTTCCCTTTTCCTGCTCAACCTTTCCATAGCGCGTAATTTTGGTGCTATCTCGAGTGGCAACTTTTTCTTCCAGATCAATACTTTAAGCCTCATCGTCATTCTCACCAGCCTGAGTTTGGAATCCGGGATCACCTATTTTTTGTCCAGGGATGAGATCCCGCAATCAGCGATGCTTAATTTCTCCCTGGCCTGGTCCATGAGCATCTCACTCATCGCCAGTATCGTATTGATCTCTTTCCCTCACGATAATACAAATGGGTCATCCGGGTGGTCGGATTTTCTTACAGACTTCATCTTCCTGTTCGGAAATCTGCTCATACTTTTCAGCACTGCCATATTGAATGCAAGAAAGGATTTCATCACATCCAATGCATCAAGCCTTATCCTGACCCTATTCCTATGCTTTGCCATCTGGTCGTGGAAATTCTCCAACTGGATGAACCTGGATTTCAGCCGATTCAGATTTCTGTATTTCCTGTCCATTCCCTTGCAGGGCTTGTGGATACATTTCTATTTGATGAGGAAGATGCCCTACCGTACTGAGCGTATATTCCCGACTCTGAACGCCATTAGGAAACTGTTCAGATTTGGCCTTTTTGCATTGGCATCCAACCTGATTTTTTTTCTGGTATACAGGATCGATTATTGGTTCGTCGCGAGGTTCTGCAACGAAAGTGAACTGGGCACTTACATACAGGTTTCAAAAGTCGGCCAGTTCGCGGTGCTGATCCCATCCTTGATGGCCTCGGTCATTTTCCCCGCTACGGCAAGGGAAAAAGGAGCGGGAATGATACCAAACATTGCCAAGTTCACGAGAGCAACCATGGGAATCATGAGTATTTTGGCATTGACCTTGCTCATCATCGGCAATAAAATTTTCCCTTGGTTGCTGGGAAATGACTTCCCCGGATTATACCATGCATTGATTTTTTTACTTCCAGGTATCGTAGCGCTTGGAACTCTATATCCCATCACTGCTTACTATGCCGGAAGGCATGAATTTAAAAAGAACAGGGAAGCCTTGTTGGTCTCGCTAAGCATCATCATCATCGGAGATTTGCTTTTTGTTCCTGTTTATGGCATACGTGGGGCAGCCGGAGTGAGCAGTTTAGGGTATATTTGTTATTGTTTTTTGATGATCAGGAATTTTTGCAAAGATTCAGGCATGCCCATGCATGAACTTTTGAAATGGAATGTTCAGGAATGGATGAATATCATGAAGAGCATGAGCCACAAATCACGAAAAGATGATGGGACCCATCGGCCATAAATGGTATGAAGAGGATGGTTATCTGAAAAGGAATCCGGATTGGGGAGTTTCAGATTCTCCATGGAAAGCAGGCTTGGTTCAGGCGATGATAAGCAAGAATTGTCTAAACCCGTCCAAGATCACAGAAGTGGGATGTGGATACGGAGTTGTTTTGGATGAACTCGCCAAAGTCAAACCTGATTCCCTTTTTGAAGGATATGATATTTCACCTGATGCCATCAAGGTGGCGAGATCCGGCAGCCATCAGAAAAATGTCCGTTTCCACCATGCAGATCTGGCTGCTGAAAACGGATACCAAACCGACCTTTTACTCGTCCTCGATGTTGTAGAACATGTTGAAGACTACCTGGGATTTCTTTTCAACTTGAAGAGTAAAGCAAAAAATCATATTTTTCACATACCACTTGATCTTTCCGTTCGCACGTTGCTCAAGCCACATGTCCTTCTGGAACAAAGGGAAAAAAATGGGCATCTTCATTATTTCAATATAGATATGGTTTGGTGGATGCTCCGGGACACTGGTTTCGAAGTGATCGATTGGATGTATACCAAACCCGTGACCGACAGGATAACCTTACCCGGCATCAAGCAGAAATTTAAAAAATCACTCCGGAATCTGTCCTTTTCCATGCATAAGGATCTTTCGGCAAGCCTCTGGGGAAATTATTCCATCATCATATTGACCAGGTGACATTTCCCCCCATGAAAATACTTTGGCTCCCATCCTGGTACCCTGAACCACTTGATCCATTCAATGGCGACTTCATTCAAAGGCATGCCCTGGCGGCATCAATTGATAACGAAATCACCGTTATACACGTGGCGCCATACAAGAGTGGGGAGCCCAGTCCGATCCATCGAAAGACGGATGGATTGACCGAGATCATTCATTACCACAAGTCAGCCGATAGCCGTAATCCATTGAGGAAGATCCAAAAATGGCTGGATTACAAATACAAATTGACCAATCTCATTGAAAACCATATCCGGGAAAATGGAATTCCTGAACTGATCCATGTCCACGTACCCTGGAAGGCTGGTATCATCGCCAGTTCCATAGCCCGGAAATATAAAATCCCATTGTTGATCACCGAACACTGGAACATATATGATCGGGTGGTAAAAGACGGTTACGAACAGAAAAGTTTTCTGTTCCGTACTCAGACGAAAAAGCTGTTGGAAAGATGTGATCGGTTGATCGTGGTCAGTGATCACTTGGGGAGAAGCATCCAAGGACAGGTTACGGATCGGCCCTATTGGGTGATCTCCAACGTGGTGGACACGGATTTATTCCATTTTACTTCCCGTACTCATCGGCAAAGATTCCGCTTTTTGCATGTGAGTGATCTGTCGGAAGTGAAGAATCCCGAGGGCATGCTGGAAGCGATCAGCCTCTTTTTCAGTGAAGGGCACGACGCTGATTTCGAGTTCATTGGAAACTTGGACAATAAGGGGCCCGATCTGGCTGACCGTCTTGGCCTTGATCGGGAAAAAGTCCGTTTTCGGGGAATCATTCCATATCCTGAAGTGGCCAGATCCATGAGGGATTCAGATGCTTTCTTCATGTTCAGCAGGACGGAATCCTTCAGTTGCGTGACCGCCGAGGCTCTATGCTCCGGCCTTCCTGTTCTGGCCAGCAGGTCGGGGGCATTGCCTGAATTGGTGAATGAAAATAACGGGATCCTGGTGCCGGACAATGATGTAAAAGCCTTTTCGAAAGCGCTGTATCGGATGATGGTGGAAAATTTTCCTAAAGATCCTGAAGGATCTTCCAGGGAGAACTGTATAAAGTTTTCTTTCCCCGAAATAGGCATGCAATTCAGCAGGATCTACCGATCGGTGGTCGATGATAAACTCAGTTCCTGAGTTTGTTCACCAAGGAAACATATTCGGCCATGGCCGCTTCACTGCTTTTGCCACGGAGTTCCGACCAAGCCTCATATTTGGCTTTCGCCACGAAGTCGAATGGATTGGATGGAGGTTCCGTATTGTTGTCTCCCTCGATGGATTGCTTGTATAGTGAATATAATTGAAGCAAAGTCTCATTACTCGGTCTATCCGATAGATTTTTACTGTCCTTGACGGCATTCTCGAACTGTTCCTTCAGGTTCATAGCCATGGTCATGATTTGACACGAAATTAACTGCAGAAGCCTTCATGGCAAAATACACTCTTCAACCTGCCCTGAAGGGGGGCATCAGCCCATGATTGGCGACGGAAAGACCTTCCACGGCTGGGGTTATCCGGCGAAAAACAGCTAATTTTGCAGCCTCATACCGCCGCGGACTCAATCCGCACGGAAAGTACATGAAGAATATCCGTAATTTCTGCATCATCGCCCATATCGACCATGGTAAAAGCACCCTGGCGGACCGTTTACTGCAATCCACAGGCACCATCAGCGATCGCGACATGATGGACCAGGTACTTGACGATATGGACCTGGAGCGAGAAAAAGGGATTACCATCAAGAGCCATGCGATCCAGATCAACTACAAGCACAGGAATGGGGAGATGTATACCCTGAACCTGATCGACACTCCCGGCCACGTGGATTTCAGCTATGAAGTGAGTCGGGCGCTGGCAGCCTGTGAAGGTGCATTGCTGCTGGTGGATGCCGCACAGGGTATTCAGGCACAGACGATTTCAAATCTCTACTTGGCCATCGATAATAATCTCGAGATCATTCCGGTGATCAATAAGATCGATATGGATGGCGCCATGATCGATGAGGTTCGCGACCAGATCATTGAGCTCATCGGTTGCAAGCCTGAGGATATACTTCTCGCCAGCGGACGAACCGGTCTGGGCGTACCCGAGATACTGGAAGCCATCGTAGCACGCATTCCTTCGCCCAAAGGAGACCCGGAAGCTCCTCTTCAGGCACTGATCTTCGACAGCGTTTTCAACTCCTTCCGTGGAATTATAGTGTATTACCGGATCCTGAACGGCCGGATCTCCAAAGGCGAGAAGGTCAAATTCCAAGCAACGGGTACCGAATATGGCGCTGATGAAGTGGGCATACTCAAATTGGCACTTTCTCCTCAGCCATCCGTGGAATGCGGAGATGTGGGATATATCATCACTGGAATCAAGAATGCCAAGGAAGTAAAAGTCGGCGATACCATAGTCAGTGCAGCCCGTCCCGCCGAAGCCATCAAGGGATTCGAGGAAGTCAAACCCATGGTTTTCGCTGGTATCTTCCCGGTAGAAACAGATGCATTTGAGGAACTCCGCAACTGCATGGACAAACTACAGCTGAACGATGCCTCCCTGACTTTCGAGTTGGAGACCTCACAGGCACTGGGTTTCGGATTCCGTTGCGGATTCCTGGGCATGCTTCATATGGAAATCATCCAGGAGCGCTTGGAACGTGAATTCAACCAGACCGTCATAACCACGGTACCCAACGTGAGTTTCATCGCCTACAGTACTAGAGGTCAGCGGATCGTAGTGAACAACCCGACCGAAATGCTCGATCCCACACAAATGGATCGCATCGAAGAGCCCTTCATCAAGGCGCAGATCATCACCAAACCAGAATATATCGGGAACATCATCACGCTCTGTCTCGGCAAACGAGGTATCTTACTCAACCAAAGCTACCTGACCACTACCCGCGTGGAATTGCAGTTTGAAATGCCTCTGACAGAGATCGTGTTCGACTTCTACGACAAATTGAAGAGCCAAACCAGAGGATATGCTTCCTTTGATTACCATCCTATAGGATACAGGGATAGCGACATCGTCAAAATGGATATCCTGCTCAATGGCGACAAGGTTGATGCCCTCAGTGCATTGATACACCGTAGTCGCTCCTCGGACTTTGGGCGGAAACTGTGCGAAAAACTGAAGGAGTTGCTCCCACGTCAACAATTCCAGATCGCCATTCAGGCGGCTGTCGGAGCCAAAGTC
Organism: uncultured bacterium; assembly: GCA_903826405.1. Classification (GTDB taxonomy): domain Bacteria; phylum Bacteroidota; class Bacteroidia; order Chitinophagales; family Chitinophagaceae; genus Pollutibacter. The sequence goes on along the minus strand of CAIKEH010000003.1, from coordinate 62,395 downwards.
ATATCCAGAGAAACCATTTCGGCGCTTAGAAAAGACGTGACGGCGAAGTGCTACGGCGGTGATATCAGCCGGAAGAGAAAGTTGCTGGAGAAACAGAAAGAAGGAAAGAAACGCATGCGACAGATCGGAAACGTGGAAATACCGCAGGAGGCATTTCTGGCTGTTCTGAAACTGGATGATTAGACGCCAACAAAACACCAACCATATGCCCAGGCTGGATCTAACCCGTGACATGAACATCGAAGTGATCGCGAGGCTCATTGAGAAGGGATCCGATAAGCCACTTCATGGTCAGGACTACAAAGTCAGGCTTTACGACAAAGATTTTTTTGAAGATGATTTTCTGGGAGAGTCCGGAGTTGATCATGATGGCCGGGCCAAGATCATCTTTAATCCTTCACAGATGAAGAGGAATCCGGTCATCCATGAAAATTCCCTGGATTTTTACTTTGCCGTGTACAGAAAAGAATTACTTGTATTCCGAAGCCAGGTCATGCACGACATCAAAGCCATGGAGGAATTCAGGATGGGGGAGGGAGAGCAGATCGACCTGGGCACCTTTCTCGTTGATACGGGAAAATGAAATTCAAACACCACTCCCTTTCGACTTGACTTTTTTCACCGGAGCAGCAGGGGTATCAGGCCTTATCTCCCCGAATTTATTTTCCTGTTGTGGATTCCCTACTGGGGCCTGACCATCCTGTAATTTGAATGTGAATACCTTCTCGATGTGGACCCATTTTCCATCCTTCCATTGGAAACCCTCATAATCGCCATCCGGAATATAGGTGTACTTCTTGTTAGGCTCATTGGTCTCGGAGATCAGGTGTTCATACAGGATCATGTCCTTATCCTCATCAAATTGCATTCGAGCATTACCATCCTTCTTATACTCGATCCAGAAACGGGATTGATCGGCCTTTCGCAAGGTATCGTTGGGAAATGTGAAGAATCGACCACCGAATACGGGCTTGCCTGAAGCATCAAAACTGAGCACCTCGATCCTTTTTTTTGTACTCCTGATGGTATTTTCATCATAGCCGAGCAAGGTATAATATGGTATACCCTGATATTTTTTTAGGATGATCTTGTAATAAATGGCTCCTATCCACCAATCATGACCACTGATCGTGTCCGCTTGATCATGTATCAGAAATGACCTATCTATCAGAGGGTAAAGTTTCAGGCTCCCATCAGGTGTCCGCATTTGTATGGTACCATGCCGACGGTGCATCCCTTCATCACGAACAACCTGCCAGGTGAATATGCGGAAACTGCTATCTGGCGCATACAGTCTCGATATGGTGGACAGGGAATCGAAAGGAAACTGAAAGGAGTGGTCCACCTTGAGTGCACGAACCAGCATACGGGTAAATTGGCTGTCCGCCCGGAACCGTTCAGCGGATTCACGGGCATTGATGATCTTTTCACAGACCAGTTTTAAGGAGTCTTCCCTCGCATGCAGTTCCTTTATTCCGCCGGGTTGAATTTGTTGCGACCTGGTTGATAAGGAAAGCAGGGTGAAAAAGAGGATATTCCGGAGTAGGGATCTGGTCCTGTTCATGATGATGGATATGCTGTAAAGTTCCGTGAAAAAATGATGCCCGTAAAGAATTTCACAAAGCTTTGGCCAGAGCTAGAAGGCTTGGTATGACCAGGTCCACTAGAGGATGAGGAAGTTCAGGCATCGGTTTGGTGGAAGGAATGAAAATAGTGTACATGTCCAGATTCCTGCCGAATTGCATATCGCTCATGGTATTTCCTACCATGACAGAGCGAGTGAAGTCTGTGGCTGGAAAATCCTCCTTGGCGAGCAGACCCATGCCGGGATTCGGCTTCCTATTGGGGCTGCCATTATCCAGGTCCGCACAATAATAGATCCTGTCGATCCTCCCACCAGCGCTTTCGATCTGATCCATCATATGGGAATGGATATCCTCCAGGTCGTTGGAAGTCATCAAACCCTTACCGACTCCTTTCTGGTTGGTGACCACAAAAATTCGACTGAATTTCTCTGCAAAATGGCGCATCGCCTCCAAGGCCCCGGGATTGAAAACGAACTCACCCCGATGGAGAATATAGTTCATATCCTTCTCGACATTGATCACGCCATCACGATCCAGAAACAAAGTCCAGTTCTTGTCTATTTTTTTAAGATCCATTTCAGAACATGCTTTTTATGATCAGCGAATGGACAAATTTTCGGGTACAATGAACTCTTAAAACAGAGCAGGTATCTCTAATTGGGCTCTTTCATAATCTTCAAGTGTGCCAATATCTATGAAATATCCATCCTGCCTGAATCCGTAAAACTTTTGTTTACTGACCCGGGGTTCAAGATAATCCTTTTCAAAGGAGAATTTACCAGGCAAACTTTGTGAAAGATATTGGTTGCGATCGAGGAGATATACTCCGCCATTTATAAGTCCAGCTGAGCATGCTTGTTTTTCCCGAAATCCAGTGACCTCTCCCTTTTCATCGATCTCAACGATACCATATCGATCGAAATCCTTCATGGGCTTCAGGGATAATGTGCATATGGTATTTTTCAACAGATGGAAATTATTCAGATTCACCAGGTCAACATCAAAAAACGTATCCCCATTCAAAACCAATACATGTTCATCCACTGCCATCTGACATGCTTTCCGGATGCCACCTCCAGTGCCGAGAGGTTCATCTTCGACACAAAAAACGATATTTTGATGAGCATGATTTTTCAGTACATGATCTATGATGGATTCGTGCCTGTATCCGATCGACAAAATGACACGGGAGATTCCTTGCTTTATAATTCGATCAAGGATCCAGGAAAGGAATGGTCTACCTGCCACTGGAGCCATGGCTTTCGGCAAATCCGGAAGAACAGACCTGAGGCGAGTTCCCAATCCTCCGGCCAGAATGATCGCTTCATTCAAATGTTTCTGCATGGTCTATGTTCAGGAAGCGAAATATTTTTCCTCGGAGAATTGGCATATGATGTGACCCAGCAGGATGTGGGATTCTTGTATTCGTGGGGTGTCCATGGAAGGAACATTGAAAAGCAGGTCGCTGAGTTCCTTCATTTTGCCGCCGGTTGATCCGGTGAAACCCATGGTGATGACCCCTTTTTCCCTGGCGGTTTCAAATGCCTTGACGATATTACCAGAATTCCCGGATGTGGACAGCCCTACCAGGACGTCACCGGGCTGGGTGATCCCTTTCACCAACCTGGAATAAACGACATCATAGGAATAATCATTGGCGACAGCGGTCAAGTACGAAGTATTGCAATGAAGTGCCTCTGCAGGAAGGGCATCCCTGTCCATATAGAACCGCCCACTGAATTCAGCGGCCAGATGTTGTGCATCGGCTGCACTTCCGCCATTTCCACAAAACCATAAGCGATTCCCCGCTTTCAATGCCTTTACCATGATCCCCACCGCTTCTTCAAGTTTTTCCACCATGGATTCATCCTGAAGGATCTGTTGCTTCACGGCCATGGATGCCGAAATGATATCTTTTATTTTTTGTTGCATGTGCAGGAATTATATACCTTATTTCCAAGGTTCAATTTGCTTATAAGAAAGGTTCAAGAAGTCCAGGTGGTCAACCCGTATTTGGTAAAAGAATAGTCTTTGATCTGACCACCAAATTTACACAAAGCTGTACTGACCGCATGACGTGAAGTTCCTGGACAGTAGAAAATCATGAAACCACCGCCACCGGCACCGGAGATCTTGCCTCCAGATGCTCCAGATGCCAAAGCCGACTCATAAATTTCTTCGATGGCATCATTCGAGATTTCTCTCGCCATTTTCCGCTTGCATCGGAAACCGAAATCCAGGATGTCACCGATCCGGTCTAATTGACCACGAAGCAGGGCATCCTTCATCATCAGACTCTGTTCTTTGAGCTGGTGCATGGCCTCAATGGCAATGTGATAGTTATCTTCAACGTTCTGTTGTTGCTCGCGGATTATGGAAGCAGACTCCCGGCTTAAGTCCGTATAGTATAGCAGGAGGTTGTTCTCCACCTCGTGCAAATATTCCGTTTTGATCCGCAATGGATTGATGATCATTTTCTCTGACCCGAAAAACTCCATGAAATTGAAGTCCCCAAATGTTGCAGCATATTGATCCTGACGGCCTCCGGCTAATCCCAGATCATTTCGTTCGATGGAATAGGCATATTGTGCAATGTCATATTCCCCCAGTGGCAAGCTAAGCATCTCTCGAAAAGCACCAATAAGTGCAACTACGAGTGTGCTTGAAGTCCCGAGTCCGGATCCAGCAGGCACATCTACATAACTATTTATACGCAGTCCTGAGTCAGGAATCCCATGATCTTGAAGAATACGGTTGTACACCCCTTTGTGCAGGTCCAAAGTTCCGGTCAGAGGAAGCCGTTCTCTTATCGGCCAAGTTTCCGTCTCGTTACGATCGGCCGCCACGAAAATGATCTCCTTCTCCGGGATTTGTTCGATATGTGCATGTGCATGAAGGGAAATAGTAGCATTGAGGATAGCTCCCCCATAGCGGTCACAATATGGACTCACATCAGTGCCGCCCCCTGCCAGGCCTATGCGTAATGGGGCCTTACTTCTGTATATCATGGGCAAGTTGGATAATGGCGCGAACCATCGTCGACCAAGTGTACTTTTCTTTTTCAGCTTCTATATGGGGCAGAAAGTGAGATTCCCCCAGCTCATAGAACTTCAATATCCCATCAGCAATGGCCGTTGGTTCGGGATCTGAAACAAGACCCACCAGCCCGTCCGGAACCATCTCTGGAAGGGCTCCTACACGGGTGACCAGCATGGGCTTGTTGAAATGATAGGCGAGGGGGGTGACTCCGCTCTGAGTAGCTTGACGATATGGTTGTACGACCAGATCAGCTGCACACAGATATTCCCGCACCCGGGCGTCAGAAATGAAATTCGTATGTAGAATGAGCAAATCAGAAATCCCTAATTCTTTCACTAGGTCCAAGTAAGTCTGCTCCTGCTCATAAAATTCACCGGCCACCATCAGACGGATCCCCGCTGACCTGATCCTATCATCGGCCATTGCCCGGAATAAGAGATCAAGCCCTTTGTATTTTCGGATGAATCCGAAGAAGAGGATGATCCTATCTTGACTTCCCAATCCAAGACGATCCCTTGCTTCCTGTTTAGAAATGGGATCGCCGAAATGATCATACAACGGGTGAGGAACGTAACGAGAGGGCTTGGATGGAGCGAACGCTTTGAGGTCTGCCAGTACCTTACGGCTCATGGTGATGAACCCGTCGATCGATCTGGTGAAATATTTGGTGAACAGCGTGTCTCCGATGCGCTTCTCATGTGGAATAATATTATCCGCTATGCATATTATGCGGGTATGCTTGTTTCTGCGTATCTTCCTGATGATGGTACCTAAGCAAGGACCCATGAACGGAAGCCAATACCTGACAACGACCATATCCGGCTTCTCCCGGGAGAGGAGGGTGCCGACTCTGATCCAGTTGATCGGATTGATCGAGTTCATCAGAACCCGAATGTTGAGGTCTTTCGGAGGCGGCTCGGTAGACATCTGAGTCTTTCCGGGAAAAAGGAAACCAGGATATTGCAAGGAGAAAGTGATGATACGTGCATCGTACCCCATGAGGTTGAATTCCCTGGCCAGTCGTTCATTATAAGAAGACATACCGCCACCACGGAGCGGATAAGCAGGACCTAGGATGTATATCGTTCGGGGTTCGGTCATTTTACCTGTCAATAATCCGGTCAATGATCAGAGGCCCAGTTTCTTTTCAACCAGATAACTGTTGCGTTCCGATGTATTGCGGCTGATCATTTCCGCAATGAATCCTGCAAGGAAAAGTTGGGTGCCAATGATCATCAGGGTCATGGCCAGATAGAAAGCCGGCCTGTTGGTGAGTGCGAACTCCCGATCGATGAATTTGGAGATGATGAGATAGCCACTGAACCCGAGGCCGATGATGAAACAGAATGTGCCCCAGAGTCCAAAGAATTGCATCGGCTTTTTGCTGAACTTTCCGATGAACATGATCGTGGTCAGGTCGAGGAATCCGTTGATGAACCGTTCCCAGCCGAACTTGGAGGTGCCGTATTTTCTTGGTCTATGTTCAACAATCTTTTCCCCGATCTTGGAATAACCTGCCCATTTTGCCATGACAGGGATGTAGCGATGCATTTCACCATAAACTTCGATATCGCCCACTACTTTTCTTCTGTAAGCCTTCAAGCCACAATTGAAATCATGAAGCTTTATCCCGGACATGCGACGGGTGACTGCATTGTATAGTTTGGAAGGCAGATTCTTCGTGACCACATTGTCGTACCTTTTCTTTTTCCAACCGCTGACCAGGTCGAAGCCACCATCTTGCAGCATACGAAAAAGGCCGGGGATCTCCTCCGGGCTATCCTGCAGATCGGCATCCATGGTGATCACCACATCCCCCTGAACGATCCGAAAAGCCTCATGAAGCGCAGCACTTTTGCCGTAATTGCGTTGAAATTTGATGGCCTTGATATGGGTATCGGCCGACCGGAGGTCTTCTATGACGGACCAGGAACGGTCACTACTTCCATCATCCACGAAGATGACCTCATAACTGAACTGGTGGGCCTTCATGACTTGTTGGATCCAGGCACTGAGTTCCGGGAGTGACTCCTCCTCATCTTTCAGCGGTATGACAATGCTCAGGTCCATCTTCTGAAAACTTATTTTTGAAAAGGTGAGGGAGGATTCTTCTTGGCAATGCCCGCGCCGATCAGGGAACCTATCGCTCCGGATAGGACAGCCATTAAAAGCCCCCCCATGATCATGAACATGGTAAAGTTCTTTTTCATGAATTCCATACCTTGTTCAATCTGCTGGTCCGTGACCCCACCTCTTTTGACCATCTGTTCCCGAGAGGCATCCATGACCGTTTCCTTAAGATCAGGGAAGATGATGAAAAGAAGCAAATTGAAACCAACCGTGACCAAAGCGATCAATGCTGTAGCCTTGAAACCATACGTGAATAGTTGACCGAAGGACTGGTTGTCATCATTGGCCTTGCCGTGCTGGATGATGAAATAAATGAGTAGTGCCATCATCAGGAGATAAGTGACATAACCAAGAGTCTGGTTGCCGATCTGTCCCGTAAAGTTGATCACCAGACTGCAAAGGATCATGACCGAGCTGACGATCAGGCCTGCGATGATGTGACTAACTGGTTTTTTTTCCATGTCTAATATGCATTGAGGTTTAACTTACCCTTGTTGAAAATCCCCAGGACCTTGCCTGTCAGTTCCTTTCCGATGAAGGCATTGTTTTTTGAGCGGGAGCGGATGTCCTTTTCCGAATATTTGGAAGTGATCCCCGGGATGAAAAGGGTCAGATCCGCCATTTCGCCTTCCGTGATCACGGCTTCCTGCAAATTGAATATCTTTCGTGGACCTCGGGATAGGACCGTGACGATAAGTTCAGCACTCAGGTGAATGCTGTCCAGTACGCTGAAGACCGTTTCCAGACCCTCCATTCCCGGTTTGGCATATTCAAATTCGCAGACCTTGCTGTCCCAGTCCTGAGGTTGGTGGTGCGAAGTGACTGCATCGATCGTTCCATCCATGACCGCTTCCCGCAGCGCATCAACATCCGTTCGGCTGCGCAAGGGGAGATTCACCTTAAGGTTGGTATCGTAATCCAGGAGGTCCTCATCGGTGAAATAGAGGTGATACGGGGTCACTGAACAGGATACTTGCAGTCCGGATTCCTTGGCACGGCGGATGTATTCAATGGATTTTGCCGTGGTGATACCCGTGATATGCAAGCGGGATTCCGAGTAACGGGCCAGTTTGATGTCCCGTTCGACCATGATCTCTTCGGCCATCGCGGGCTTTCCAGGCAATCCCATTCGAGTGGAAAATACACCTTCATTAACCACTCCGTTCGGAGCAATGCTCTTATCCTCGGGAAGTTGAATGACCACACCATGGAATGCGCGGACATACTGTAACGCCTTGATCAGGAGGCCGGCAGATTGGATGGGGAGTAATCCATCTGTAAAGGCGATGGCACCACTTTCCTTCATGTCGTACATCTCTGCCAAGTCTCTGCCTTCCAGGTTTCGGGTTACTGCGCCCAAAGGATGCAGGGAGACCGGAACGGAGGGTGATTTGCCAGATATGTATTCTACCAGGCTTTTGTTCTGAATGACCGGCTGTGTATTGGGTAGGAGGAAAAGATGCGTGAATCCACCTGCGGCACCGGCAGCTGCACCGGAATCAAGCGTTTCCTTGAACTCGGATCCGGGGTCGCAACAGTGAGTGAATATATCCACCCAACCTGGCGAAACGGTCAATCCATCAGCTTTGACGACCTGATCAACCGTGTCCTGAAGTTGATCTGAAACCTTTTCGATCCTGCCGTCCCGGATAAGGATATCCTTGACCTTTCCATGGTGGGGAGAAAGGGGGTCTATGATCCTGGCTTTGCTGAGGAGAATGGTCATGCAAAAGGGGTTATGCGAAGATAATTCTTTAAACCATTCATTTCCCGATAGAAATGTAAAAAAGGATTGGATTACAGAAGTTCCAGGCTGGCTATGGCTCTGATCCATACTTTTCTGAATTCCGGCTGAAAAGGCTTACATTCGCACCCGCTTTTATCCCGACCCCAGGTGATAATCGAGTACAATGAGCATTCGGGAAAAGTTCACAGTTCGGGGAGTGGCGCAGCCCGGTAGCGCACTTGTATGGGGTGCAAGGGGTCGCAAGTTCGAATCTTGTCTCCCCGACGAACATCAGGCAAAGCCTTCGCATCGCGAAGGCTTTCTTGTTCCCGGACCTGACCGGACAAGCTTGCTTGGACGGGAAGGGATGGTAATATGAAAGACGTCAAAGGCGGCTTGGCCTGATGTTCAGGCCGCCCCCTGAAAGATGTGCGGAGCAAATCTTGTCTCCCCGACGAACAAAGTGCACCTGATTTCAGGTGCTCTTCTCTTTTTCAGCACTGCCTTTCAATAATATGTGAGGTACGGTAGGCAGGGTAACCTGTTCAAGAACATTTCTCCCAGAAGGTGGTGTAAGCCTTCCAAATGATCACTAACTATCAAAGTTTGGGTCACAAATGGGTCACAAGAATACCAGAGATACTGTAAGCATGTGCAATTACAAGGAACGTGTTAGGCTTCGTTGGAGAATTAACCTACAGCGTTATTCTCTATGTCTATGTGCTTATGAGAAGGAGGGGTTGTTGAAAGCCAAGATTGTTGCCAGCCAGATTGAGTTGGATATCCTTTCAGGCAATATCGACAACACATTAAGTCGGTACAGGCTTCCTTCTGAGAAGAAGCAGTGCGAAGTGGAACCTAAGACGGTAATCGTACAACCCATCACAGCTATTCAACATTTCAAAGATTGGGTCAAGAAATACAAGGACAAGAGCTGTGATGTGCACATTGTCTATTTCTACCTCAGGAACACCATGAGGAAATGTGGGGGGGGGTGGGGGAGCAGAAATCTGTATCGACCCCTTAAATTTTGGATAAAATGCGAATAAATACTATCCGTGATTAAGGGGTCAATACAGCAATTTCATGGCTTTAAATTCAAGATCTTCACCGAAAGAATTCAAAGAAAAATCAATTTGTTACTTAGGCAGCAATACGGCGTCAACAACATGAACCACGCCATTGCTGGCATTAAGGTCAGCAGTCGTCACATAAGCTGAACCACCTTTGGCATCAGTGATTTTAACCTTACTCCCATCTAAAGTCACGGTGATTTTACTCCCATTTACCGTTTTGAGAATCGCCTTGCCGTTGCCTTTTTTGACGGCTGCAACGACATCGTTTGCGCTCATCTTCCCGGAAACAACATGATAAGTGAGAATGCTTGCCAACTTTGCTTTATTCTCTGGCTTCAGCAGAGTTTCCACGGTACCAGCCGGCAGTTTTGCGAAGGCATCGTTCGTAGGAGCAAATACAGTGAATGGCCCCTTCCCTTTTAAAGTAGCTACCAAATCTGCAGCTTTAACAGCTGCCACCAAGGTGGAGTGAGCCGAAGAGCCAATGGCAACGTCAACCACGTCCTTCTGCTGTGCAGAAACGTGTACATTGGCCAACAACAGTAAGGCCAAAATCGACAAACTGGACAAAATGCTTTTCATAAAATTAAGTTTATTTGAAGTTTATAACAGCTAAACTTGAGGAATGTTCATTTTCTGTATGGATTATTAATTCCATAAAGTACTTTTTAGTCTTTTGTCCTATCGCCTACTCTCGGCCTTTTGACGAACGGAGAAATGGAGATATGCTCAAGTGATTTGAGTTACTCATTGGTGTAACGATGTATACCATCCGTAAGCGTTTAGATATCAATTTTAACGGGTTTCGAATTGAGCAATGCCTTACCGGCTAACTTGCCTCGAAATGCCTCAAGCTCATCCTTTGTCTGAAGTTGCACAATCATGGCATCCGCTTGTACCGTTCCATCAGTACTGGCCGTATGGGCAACAGGACAAGCTGCAAGAGATGTATAGTCCGGCTCGATCTTGGGTGCAGATACAAACTCATTGTCTCAAGTGACCCCGCAGTCCGTATACTGTTCGCTAGCAATATGGCTAAGCCCCATGTCTTTCATTTCATCTAAAGCCCAGAATTGAGCTCTTATCCTGTCACGCGACATCGTCAACCGAGCTCCGAGCGCATCAACGATGTAGGATTCAAATTCCTTTACTTTAGAACGCTGGAGTCCTTCTTCACGTATTCGGGCCACAGTCTCCCAATCAACAAGAGGTAGCTCTTCGAAAAATGCTGATATGAAAATCAGAAATGTCCAGCTGGCAAGAAGCATTGACCGGGATCTGGATGGGGATTTCATCAGATTAATATTTATCATAAATTTTTTTGAATCAATAAATTAGAAAATTTTAAATACCAGAATACAAAAAGAGTAGATTGTGGGGTCTTTGAAAATACTTAACAACTATGACGTCTCGTACATCATCACCATTTGAATATTCCATTTAAAAGCAGTAGAAATGAAAAATAATATCACATTCCTGTTTGTCTTCTTTACCATTCTCGTAGGCTGTCAACAAAAGAATCAGGCATCAGCTCAGCTTCCATCGGATGTTTTCAAATTGAAATCTGATACTTTAGGACTACGCTGCTTTGAGGTGAACTGCAAATCGGGTGACATCGTTCCCATGCATGACTTTCCTGAAAATGTCTTATACGTCACGGAACCGGGCACAGTAGAGTATACGATGGAAGATGGCAGTAAAAGTATTTCCGAATTCAAAAAAGGTCAGGCATACATCAGACCCGTTGGCAAGGCCATTTCAAAAAACATAGGAACCACAACAGTGAAAGGGGTTCTTTTTCACATTCTTCGACCTAATGAAATCGAAATGGCTTATGATGGTTCCAAAGATGCATCCCTTGTTGAGCCTTCGATCTATCAGGTTTTGGCTGAATCCAACAACATCCGGGTGATCATGGCAACTTACAAAGCTGGTCAGACCTCCAAACTTCACCGGCACCCTGATTATATTTCGTATGTCCTGGAAGGGGGTAAAACAGAAATAATCGAAAAAGACGGTACCAAAATGGATGGCCAATTGATTGCCGGAACAAGTGGTGTCTTCAGGGGCAGTGAGCATGTTTTCAAAAATATCGATACAGTTTCCTGGAGAGTATTGATGATAGAAGTGAATCGGAAATTCCAATAAATGCTTCCAATGGGGCAGTAATGGTCATATGAAAATCCTTTAAACGATTTTTCCAGGAGTTCCGATCATAAAATGCTGTTGATCACAACAGTCAATGGCATCTCGAAATCCTGATTTGAGCCCATTGCCCAAAGAAATGCGAGGGGTAATTTTATCCGTAATGACATTTATATGAGAGGAAATCAGTTTTCCAAAAAATAAGGTTAGATTGAAGTTATTATTCACTCCAAAAAATACAAACATGAAAAAGTTATTTCTACTAGCCGTCCTGTTTTTTTCTGTAGCAACTTATGCCGCCGATAAAGGCACTTGGACCGGATATATCAGTGATGCACATTGCGGCGCAAGCGGCAATAATGACGGGCATTCGGAATGCGCCAAAAAGTGTGTCAAAGAAGGCCATGCCCCTGTTTTTGTTGTAGGAGACAAAGTATACGCCATCAGTAAGCCCAAAAAGGTTTCAAAATATATCGGACAAAAGGTGACCATCACCGGATCAATAAACGGAGATGCCATTGATATTGACAAAGTCTCCAAATAGTTAAAAGTGGATCACTTGGCCCAAAAGGCCTTAGTAAAACAAAAGATTTCTTTCAGTTCAACATTGGGATGACCCGGGTGTTTCAGAACCTGGACCATCCCAATTTTTTTGGCAGATCTGGCCAAAAAGAGGATCCGGATATGATCCATCCCGGAATCCCTTTCATTCTTGCTTATAAAATAACGGTCACGGTGCCTTTGTAGGTTTCTTTTTTACCGCTGGAAAGGGTAACCGTGATAGCATAGGCATAAGTTCCCGGACTGACCTTCTTTCCCATGTAGCTTCCATCCCAACCTGAAGTGAAATCATTCGCTCGGCCATCTTTCCGTTCAAATATCTTCTTCCCCCACCGGTCAAATATCTCGAACTTGTCGATACGGGCGATATCCGGGCTTGCCATCACATAGAAATAATCGTTCAATCCATCGCCGTTGGGTGTAAAAGCGTTGGGGATCGCAAAATGGGCTATGCTGATGGACCTGATGTTGAGGTATACGGTATCCAGACATTGATATCTGGTCGAACCAATGATCATATACTTGCGGTCGGAATTGGATCGGATCACATTCGACAGGCAATCCGTACAACTCAGACCATCCCAAGGGGTCCAAAGGGTTTTCAGGCTGCTATCACCCACTTCAGATATCGTGATGGACAGTCTGTCCCCGGCACGAACATCATATGTGTCGGGTGACAAAACAAGGTGAAACGGCTCATATATCTGGAAAGCTCCGTTATTGATGATATCATCCTCGTATTCTGATCGATCGGGATTCACCAGAACATGAACCTCCTTTGTAAATGGCATGGGTATCACTTTGATGAATTCAGCACATCCCGAATGGAAATCCGAGTTCTTGTCCACGAGCAAGCTACCCAACAGTTGAGCTGCAGGAAGTGCGGGATCAGCATCATAGATATCCAGCCGAATATTTTTTTTCAAACTGTTGTAACCATTGCCCAGGCATATTTTCGGGTAGACCAGCAGGCTATCATCCCGATAACAGTAAAGGATCATCCCATCAACAGTGAAATCCTTGGGAAATACGTTGATCATCGCCTTTGCGGTGTCGGAACATCCCCAGGAATTGATGGCCACGGCATTCATGAGTATGGAGTCCGGAACATTCAAAACCGGTGTTGTACAAGTTGAACAACTCAGGTTGTTCGTCGGCTCCCAGAGGATAGACTTTAAAGTTTCATTTGACGGGTTTCTCAGCGTCAGAGTAAGGTCAGTATGAACATAAACTGTAGTATCACCCGGATCGATAGCTACTTTGAATTTGAATAATCTATCCAGAAATTCATTATTATCTTCCTTTTTCTCATCCAAAAGGGAATTCGGATCAATAACTGCCGTGAGCGAATCCTGACCATGCCGAATGGCTTCCACGGTATGGATGTAACTTTCCGAGCAGTGTCCAAGGAGGGTAGTGGGGATGACGAAAACAGGATCCATGTTCACGGCAGTGGGCGTAACGGGATACCTGTCGTAAAAACCGATCTCCGTCCCTTGTGGTATGCTGTCATATCCCGTGTTCTGCAAGGTGAAACTCACCCGGATGCTATCATCCTGGTAACAATTGGTCTGTAGAAAAATGATGGCCAGATCCGGTCGGGCATCTTCCACGGTGATGGTCAATGGCTCCGTGGATGATGTACATGATCCATCGGTTGCCTCTAACTTGATGACATAAATTCCGGGTCGGTCGAAAACCTTATGCAGATCCCTTTCGTTGGAAACCGGCTTCAGATCCTTACCACTACTGTCGGAAACAAACCAGGTGAAAGCATTTCCGTTATGGGAATAATTGGTGAAATTGACCGTATCTCCTAAAGCAGCCGAGGTGGAGACAAACCTCTTGTCCGGAGAGAATCTAGCCACCACACCACAATCCGAAATTACATTTCCGGTATAACCCGACTTGCAACTTCTGGATGCATTATACGTGGTGAGCTTCACCACATAAGTACCGATCGATGGTATGGGCAAGCTGAAATCCCGGCTAACGGACACAACCACCCCATTGACGGACCATTCATATTCAGATGCTCCAGTTGATGTATTGTTGAAGGAGACAACATCTCCCGGCACGGGATAGGGACTCGAGAACCAATCGAAACTGGCTGATACAGGATCATTGCATGGTGGTGTGCACTTTGTGCTGGTCAAAAGACTTCCGCCATTGAAGAGTGTGAGGAATGCATTCATCCGATCTGCCTGCCCCTTGGTGAAAACACTTGGACATGGGCTGCCATAGTCCATGAAATTGGAGATCATGTCCGGAACATCTCTTGAAAATGGTCCCGAAACAGTGTCCGTATTACATGAATTTTCAGGGCTGTTGCAGGGTGATGGATCACGACTCTTGTCGGGTGGGGTATCACAAACCATGTCGCCATCCATACTACAGTCATTATTGGCACAGTCCATTGCTGCGAAGGTGTGCAGGAGAGAAAGATAATGCCCCATCTCATGTGCCAATAAAGAACCTGCCATGCTGCTTAGAACAACACCCATTCCCGCCGAAGCATATCCTCCATAACCCAATCGTTCCCATTTCCCACATTTGAAAACGCTCGGTTCGATCTCTCCCCTGATATTCTGGACCAACCAGATGTTGCAATAACTACCAGGATCCCATTCACTCAATTTCGAAAGCCTGTCCGCTTCCATATCCACATCGAATGATCCATAATAGGTACGGATTCGATCAATACCCGTGGTCAAGGAGCCGTCAGGCGCGGTTTTTGCCAGACAAAAACTGATCCCCGTATTCACGCCTTGAGGGTCCGCGGTGTATGGAGACGAATGGGCAAATGCCTGGTTCAGTTCATTGATCCCATCAATAATTTGCTGGTCAGTCACCGTTGAAGGATCCTCGTTGATGATGTGTACCACGATGGGTATGATGACTGAACCACTCAAGCCGTTTGACTGTCCTCGCAATTCTTCTTTATGGATCGAGCCATTCTTTTTAGAGATAAGGTCTGGACCTTTTTTGGACTGAGTTTGGTAAAAAGTCCGAATACGTTCATTCATCCTCCGTTCAGACTCAAAGAAGACTTTATCTTTCCTGAGCATTTTCAGCAGACCATCATTTCCGCAACCCAATGAGCCAGCACCATAAGATGAATGCAATTGTGAAAAGCAGGGACTTCCTGCTAAAAAAAGAATGAAAACTATGACCCTGATCGTGTTCATGTCTCAAAGCCGACCTGTTCAGGGATCAGCGCACCAAGCCAAAATTGTTCTTAATAAGAGGTAGGACGACCAGCAGCGCAGATACGGGATCAGAATTAGTACAGATCCTGTATTCCCTGAGGATGAATGGTAAAAGTAACGATTGACCGTCTGATTTCCCCTAATGTGGGTATGAAATACGGGCGATTATTACAAAAGAGGACCGGATTTTGAACAACTGAAAAAGAAAGCAAGGATAGAATCTGCACGGTTAACACCCTCAAGGAATCTGAATGCGGATGCAAGGACTTACAGGATCACCCTTTTAGGAAGATCGGCCCCGAAAAACGACTACCTAAGTATTGAATTACAATTAATTGCATTTGAATAAGGGTGTGACTTCCTGCCGTATAAGAGACCCGGAAATCAACGGATAACGGTAACCGTCCCTTTATGATTCTCCTTTGTCCCATTGGTCATGGACAAGATGATATTATATACATATGTGCCAGTGGGAACCCATTTCCCCTTGAATGTACCATCCCACCCTGAGGAATAATCATTAGGTCGGCCGTTAATCTTATCGAATACCTTATCTCCCCAATTACCATAGATCTCGAACCTGTCCACGGAAACCACATCCTTGCTGGCAATAACATAGAAAAAGTCATTCAATCCATCACCGTTGGGCGTGAATGCATTTGGGATCCTGAAATGGGAAATACCAGAGGACCGGAGGTTCAGGTAAACGGTATCCAGACAATGATAACGTGTGGTTCCTATGATGGTATACTGTCGGTCTGAATTGGACATGATCACATTAGAAAGACAATCCTTGCATTGAAGTCCATCCCAAGGACTCCACAAAGTGGACAGGCTGCTGTCTCCGATATCCTTCACCAATATTGATAGTCGATCACCTGCATGAACCTCGTATGTATCCGGATCAAGTATCAGTTGGAAAGGTTGAAAATCTTTGAAAGATGCATTATTGGTTTTAACATCTTCATATTCGGCAAGATCTCTATTGACCATTGCGTAGATGGTACCTGAAGCGGGTGTTGGTAAAACGGTTGAAACAATGGCACAACCATCGCTGAAATCCGTTCCATGTTCAATTTTGGCAGTCCCAATCAAATGGCCATTGGGAGAAGAGGGCAGATCATCCGAATACTCCAACAGGATATCCTTTTTAAGCTTTGTATAGCCATTGCCCAGGCAGACTTTTGTGGATATGAACAAGCTATCCTGCTCGTAACAATAAATGGTCAGTGCATCAATGGTAAAGTCCTTCGGGAATACATTGATGACGGAAATAATGGAATCGGAACAACCCCAGGGAGTGAAAGCCAGGGCTTTCAAGTGAACCGAATCTGGAACTTTTAGAATCGGCTCGGGACAGGTAGGACAGTTCAAGCCATCCATGGGTGACCAGAGTACAGATCTCATGGTTTCGTTTGGCGACGACGAAACCTTCAGGGGCAGATCTGAATTGACATACACGAGCGTATCGGAGGGACTGACTTTCAATTTGAAGGAGAAGTCCTTATTCAGGAATGTATTGTTGGTCTCATACAATTCCGGGACCTGCCCTTTTTCATCAAAGACAAATATGACCGTATCCTGTCCGGGTCTGATGCTTTTTACGATATGGGTAAATGAACCTGAACAATGTCCCGGAATGGATGCGGGAAGAACGAACGATGGCCCCATTCTGATGGCGTCAGCAGTAACCGGGAACCTGTCGTAAAAACTGATCTCGGAACCTTTGGGAAGGCTGTCATAACCTGAATTACTTATACTGAAAATCAATCGAATGCTGTCATTCTGATAGCAGTTGGACTGCACGAATCCGATCTGCGGATCAGGTCGGGGATCCATTACTGCAATGGACATTGATTCTGATGTGGAAGGGCACGTACCATTGGATGCCTCCAATTTCACCTTATAGCTACCTGGGGACCTGAAATTCCATTTCAGATCACGATCCGTTGAAACTGCCTGCAAGTTATTCCCAGTACTATCTGAGATATACCATGTGAATGCTGAACCCCCATGTGAAGTATTCGAAAAGGTTACTTCATCCACATACATTAATGAAGATGCCACGATACGTTTGTCCGGAGAAAACCTGGAAACAACCCCGCAATCCACCAACAAGTTTCCAAGGTAGGAGGACTTACAATTCGTAGCGGTATCATAAGCAATGAGTTTGACCTGAAAATTTCCGGTTGCAGGTATCGGGAAGGTGAAATCCCTGTCGGTAGACATGACCAGACCGTTGACAGACCATTCAAATTGTACAGATCCGACAGAAGTATTGTTGAATGTAACATGGTCACCAGGGATGGGATATGGGTTGGAATCCCAATTGAAACGGGCATTAACGGAACCTGGACAGGATGCCATACCGCGGGTACTTGATTGCAGGCTACCGCCTTGAAAAACATTCAGAAATGAAATCATCCTATCCGCCTGCCCTTGAGTGAAAGCACTTTGGCATGGACCTTCATAATCCATGAAATTGGTGATCATATCCGGCACATCCTTTTTAAACGGGCCAGATAAAGAATCCGTAATACAAGAGTTATCTGGGTTATTGCATGGGGAAGGGTTTCTGCTTCTTTCCGGTGGGGTGTCGCAGACCATGTCGCCATCCGTCGAACAATCGGTATTGGCACAATCCATTGCCGCATAGGTATGAAGTAAGGATAGATAATGTCCCATCTGATGGGCAACTAGGGGTCCGGTCAACCTGCTTACCACCACTCCGGCACCCGGAGCAGCAAAGCCGGTGAAAGGAAGACGTTCCCATTTTCCACAACTGAAATAACTGGGCATGACCTCACCCTTGATCTCTTGAACCAGCCAGATATTGCAGTAGTTGGTCGGATCCCATTCTCCCAATCCGGCAATAACGGAAGTATCCATGTCCATATCCAAAGAACCATAATAAGTTCTGATCCGATCGATGCCATTGGTTAAATTCCCATCAGGGGCGGTCCTGGCCAATGCAAAACTGATTCCGGTATTAACCCCTCTGGGGTCCGTATTGTAAGGGGCTGCGTGTGCAAATGCCTTGTTCAGCTCATCGATGCCATCCATTACATATTTATCGGTGATCTTGGAGGGGTCGTCATTAAGGATATGCACCACGACGGGTATGGTGATCGATGCATTCAAGGTATTCATCTCCGAAGATAGAATAGGGGAGATCATGCTCCCGTTTTTTCGGGCACTGATCAGTGGCGGCACCTGATCAACATTTTTTTTCATTGACTGGATCGCAGCATGCTTCGTCTGTAACGGGAATGAATTTATCCTGTCAGTAATAGATCTACCCCATGAACCTGAACCACCGCAAAAGCCCGAAATCTTCAAATCTGGAGGCTTTTGAGCAAAGGAAACCTGACACCAAAGTGCAGTGACCAGTAATATGATCGTGCCTGTTTTCATATTCATGCCGCTATGTTGCGCATAGGATATGGGGGTTGGAATAATGAGGGATCGATAGGAGGATCGGGGAAACGATTTCAGTGTGCCTGACTAAAGGAAACCGGAGTTTCCTGATCCGATCGCATTCCCGGATTTAGATCAGTATCCACTGAAAATCAATTAGCAACAAAAATTTTCCAGACAAAAGCAAAAAATCCGACAGCGTATTGAATGAATAAACGACTTTACGCGTACCTTATTGTACCAGAGCCGGAAAAGTACTCTTGATTTTCATTGTTTTGCAAGCATATTTCAACGAATTATGGATATTTGATGGAGTTATACTTTAACCCATAAGCATTTCGGATCTTTTGACCTTAAGCCATCCTTTTTTATACATTCCACTCATGAAGAGATTCACGCTTGTACTCTCACTGGCCATACATTTCGTTTCTGTTGCCACTGCACAGAAGATGGAAAGCCCAGAAGAATGGATACAGTTGTTCAATGGAAAAGACCTGATAGGGTGGGACATCAAGATCACCGGTCATGATCTGAATGAAAATTTCGGAAACACATTCAGGGTGGAAGATGGCATACTCAAAGTCGGGTACGACCAATATGATCAATTCCATGATCAGTTCGGGCACATATATTATGACCGACCTTTTTCACATTATCGGATAAGGGTTGAGTACAGATTCGTGGGAGAACAATTGAAAGGCGGGGCTACCTGGAATGTAAGGAACAGTGGCGTGATGCTTCATTCACAATCGGCAGGTTCACTGACCAAAGAGCAGGCTTTCCCTGTTTCTCTGGAAATGCAATTGTTGGGCGGCTTAGGTAATGGACCCAGGACAACCGCCAATCTATGTACTCCAGGAACATATGTGGAGATCAATGGGAAAGTCACCATGGAACATTGCATCTCTTCAACATCCAAGACGTATGACGGCGATCAATGGGTTACCGCTGAAGCCTTGGTGTTGGGAGATTCTGTCATATATCATCTTGTGGGTAAGGATACCGTACTCACTTACCGGCATCCCAAGATCGGTGAGACAGAGGGACAATTCAAAAAGATGTTTCTCCAGGGGGAATGGCAAAGCAAGATGGGTGATCCATTGAAGGAAGGGTACGTTGCACTTCAGGCAGAAAGCCATCCCATTCATTTCAGGAAAGTGGAATTATTGAACCTGAAAGGATGCATGAACCCCAAATGCAAAAAATATCGTTCCTATTATTTAGAACCCGCAGAATGCGAATGCAAGGGGAAATGATCCAATGCACGGGGAAAAGAACACCAATTCACTTCTCGCCATTTAAACCATTCACTGAACCAATGAGCATGAGTTTAATGTTCATTCTTGTCTAAACGGATCACCTCAAACACTTCATGCGGTTTTCAATATGAATGCCATTCGAATTTTCCATATCTTAAAACCCGGGATGATCATTCAGTTTAATAGATGAAAACATGAAAAAAATATTCTCAATTGCCTTGATCCTATTCGCAATCACGACTTACGCGCAAAAAAGCAAAACAGTCCCAACATACCCAACATCCATCTATGAAGAACGTCTGCGAACAGAGGTGGAAAGGCTTTCTGCCCTGTCCGGTGGCAAGTTAGGCGTAACAGCTGTGCATATTGAAAGCGGTAAGAGGTTCTCGCAATTCGGGAATGATGCATTCCCGATGGCCAGTTCGTACAAAGTACCCATTGCCGTACAACTCCTGACAAAGGTGGACAGTGGACTTCTTTCGCTGGATCAGATGGTGGAATTCTCTTATGCCGACCTGCATATCGGCAGCGGCATGTTAGCGGAACGCTTCGACTGGCCCAGGGCATCCAAACCCGGAGTGGCATTGAGCATAAGATCCTTGCTGGAACTAATGTTGCTGATCAGCGACAATAGTGCAACAGACATGTGCCTTAAATTGGCTGGTGGGCCTGTACAAGTGAATGCTTGCCTGGAAAGGTTAGGG
Organism: uncultured bacterium; assembly: GCA_903826405.1. Taxonomy (GTDB): domain Bacteria; phylum Bacteroidota; class Bacteroidia; order Chitinophagales; family Chitinophagaceae; genus Pollutibacter. The sequence continues at coordinate 41,543 of CAIKEH010000003.1, read as the reverse complement.
GTTTCCGGCATTCATGTTGATCGGCCCACTTCAATCCTGATCGCTGACTGGTTGGGCGCACCCTGGCCTGAGAAGGCTGAACATCCGCGCCAGGCTTTCGACACTCTCGAACGGAAACTCACGGAAGCCCAGAAATCGGCAGCTGCAAAAAAATTCGACGATGAACTCAAGGACGTATCCACTCCCGATGGCATGGCCCAACTGCTGCTGAAGATCTGGAAGGATCCCATCCTGAAGCCTGCATCCAAAGACCTCTTGCTTGACATCATGGATCGCTGCGAGACCGGGGCCGCTCGTCTGAAAGGCGCGCTACCCGCCGGCACACAGGTGCGGCACAAAACAGGTACCATAGGCGGCACAACGAATGATGTGGGCATCATCACACTCCCCGGCGATGCCGGACACTTGATCGTAGCGGCATTCGTAAAATCTTCAGTGAAAGAAATACCGGAACGTGAACAAGCCATTGCGCAGGTCACCAGGTTGTTATATGATCATTTTTTCTTACTTCACTGAAAAGGATACCTTGGTTTGAATAGACAATCTGGATTTCTTTAATCTGCTTTCCGTTATATTTGAAAATTGCACATTCAGCTTTGTAAAATGAAATATGGATAAAGAAGTTAAATACGACCATCTTTCGGAGGATGAACAATTATTGGCTTCCCTGGGATACAAACAGGAGTTGAAACGGACATGGAATAGCTTTTCCAATTTCGCCATTTCTTTTTCCATCATTTCCATATTGAGCGGATGTTTCACCACCTTTGGACAAGCCTGGAACAACGGAGGGCCGGTGGCCATTTCCATAGGCTGGCCCGTCATATCCATCTTCATTTTACTGATCGGACTTTCCCTGGCCGAGATGACATCCGCATATCCCACTTCCGGTGGCATTTACTATTGGGCTTCCAAGCTCGGAGGAGTGAAAGCAGGATTTTTCACCGGCTGGCTGAATTTGATAGGAACGATCGCCATTACTTCATCGGTAGTTTATGGTGCAGCAACATTCCTGAATATTCTGGTCAGTGTGCTTTTCCCTGAATTCTCCTCTCGTTTTTTCATGGGCGAGGCCATTTATCAGCAATTTTTCTGGTTCGCCATCATCATGGCCATGGTCACCCTATTCAACACGTTCAGCAGCCACATTCAAGCCTGGCTTAGTGACATTTCCGTTTTTTGGCATATTATCGGGGTGCTACTCATCGTGGCCATTCTGTTGATCACCCCTTCTGAGCATCAAGATCTGAAATGGATCTTCACAAATAAAGTGAACAATTCGGGGTTCTCCGGAAAAGGAGTGTATTGGTTCTATGTATTGCCTCTGGGCTTCCTGCTCACCCAGTTCACCATAACTGGCTATGATGCTTCTGCACACATGTCCGAGGAGACGCAATACGCCTCGAACGCTGCAGCAAAGGGAATATGGAAATCGATATTTTATTCCGCAATTGGAGGATATGTTCTTCTGCTTTGCTTACTTAGTGTTGCCACCAAACCAGACATAGTGAATTCTTTCGATACCGCGGTAAACCCCTATGGGGCGGGATCGGTCATAACCATTTTGATACATTCCCTCACCCCCGCCATGTTCAAATTGGTTTTGATGATCTCCGTAGCGGGACAGTTATTTTCTTCTTCTGCCTGTTTGACCGACTGTTCCAGGATGTTTTATGCGTTTTCCCGGGATGGCGCCATTCCGGGTTATAAAACATGGTCAAAATTGAATAGACATCATGTGCCGGTAAATGCCGTGATGATCACCGCATTGATCGGGATAATCATGACCTTGCCGGCATTGTGGAAAAGCCCTAGAGGCATTCCCACCGCCTTTTTCGCGGTCGTATCCATCGGAGTGATCGGTCTTTACCTTGCCTTCCTGATACCTATCTGGTACAGGTGGAAAGCGGGAATCAGTTTCAAACAAGGAACTTGGAACTTGGGGAAACATTATAGATGGATAAATCTACTGGCCATGATCGAGATCGTAGTGGTCTGTACTTACTTCATCCTTCCCTTTGAACCCGCTGCGGTCCCGGGAAACAAAGAATTCACCTGGGTAGCATTCAATTATGCACCACTTCTTGTTGGCACCACTTTAGTCATACTTTGGATCTGGTGGGAATTATCGGTGAAAAAATGGTACAACGGACCGGTTCGGACAATATGATCTTGACCGGCACTATAATCACATTGCCTTTACCTTGATGAACATGAATGACCTTGCAGGCCATCCAAGATGGAATGAATTGAAGGCTAGGATACCTTTGTTGTCCGCCGCCTTGCGTATTGAATCTTTGAAGGGCGGACTCACCAATTCCAATTACAAATTGGAAACCGATGGACATCATTTTGTTCTTCGCATGGGGAATGGTTCAGCCAACCTCTTGGGGATCGATAGATTCAGAGAGGCATCCAACAGCAAATTGGCCAATCTCTCCGGAGTAGCACCCGAAGTTATTCGTTCCCTGCCCGGTGAAGAAGTCATGATCATCAAGTGGATCGAAGGGAAGACACTCCACTCCGAGGACCTGCAGGCAGGATCGGGCATGCTCTCCAGGATCGCAGATGCGATCCGCCGATTGCACGCTGGAAAACCATTCGAGGGCAGGTTCAATTTCACGACCTTGCGCAGGAGCTATTTGAAAAAAGTGAAAGAAGCCGGATATTTCATACCGGATCAATACCTGGAAATGGAACCCTTGGTCATTAAACTGGAGCATTTGATCAACGATGATCCCGAACTGATGGTTCCCTGCCACAACGACCTCCTTGCAGAAAATTTCATGGACGACGGCTCGAAGATCTGGATCATAGATTATGAATACTCCGGTCAGAATGAAGCTTCCTTCGATATCGGAAATCTCGCGGGAGAATCATTGCTCAATGATAAAGCCATCACGGAGCTCTGTGATGCCTATTGGAACGAGCACCGTCCTGAAAAGATCGCTCGTGCGTTGGCCTGGTCCATGATCAGCAGGTATGGTTGGGTCATGTGGGCTTCCATTCAGGATGCCATTTCTCCGATCGCATTCGATTTCAAATCATGGGGTATGGAGAAATGGTCATCAGTCCACACGGACATTCAAGGTGATCGTTACCGTGAAGTGATTTCCATGTTAAAAAAACATCGATGAATACTTTCCCGAACAGAACCCGGATCGTGATCATTGGCGGCGGGGTCGCAGGAGCATCCATTGCCTATCATCTCGCAAAAAGAGGGGAAACGGATGTGGTGCTGCTGGAACGTAGTGAACTGACCAGCGGATCAACATTCCATTCAGCGGGTCTTGTTGGTCAACTCAGGGGATCGGTAACCCTGACATCCATGATGATGTACAGCGCACAATTGTACCGGGAACTATCACTGAACCCGGAAACGGATCCGGGCTGGGTGGAATGTGGTGGGATCAGGCTGGCCTGTACCCCGGAACGTGTTCAGGAACTGAAGCGACAAGTAGGATGGGCCACTACTTTTGGTCTACCCTTGGAGGAGATCACTGCAGAGCGTGCAAAAGAATTATTCCCACTGATGTCCACCGATCATGTTCTGGCTGCCACCTATTTGCCCACTGACGGATACTTGGATCCCAGCCTGCTTTGTAATGTTCTGGCATCGGAAGCCCGACGTATGGGCGTGCGTGTTCTTCAACAAACCCGGGTGACTGGAATCAACACTTCAAATAACAGGGTGATATCCGTTATCACGGACAAAGGAACGATTCAGGCCGAAAAAGTGGTCGCGGCGTGCGGACTTTATACGGCTGGCCTTGCCAGGATGCTGGATGTTCGTGTGCCCATTGTGCCGATGAGCCACCAATACCTCGTCACGGCTGCATTCAGAAAACTTTCAAGTGACGAGCCTCCAATACCAACTTTACGTGACCCGGACAACCTCGTCTATTATCGACCAGATGGGGCAGGTTTAGTCATGGGAGGATATGAAAGGCATTCTGCTACCGCATTCCTGAATGAGCAATTGAAAGATAAAGTTCCCTCAGACTTCAATGGGAAATTGTTGTCTGAGGATTGGGACCGATTTGAAGAAATCATGGTTAATTCCACCATGCGGGTACCCGATATGGCCACTGCTCCCATCAGAAAGATCATCAATGGACCGGAGGCTTTCACCCCGGATAATGAATTTTGCCTGGGACCCACTTCCGTGAAAGGATTTTTTGTGGCTGCGGGATTTTGTGCACATGGCATCGCAGGAGCAGGTGGAGTAGGAAGAGAGATGGCTGCCTGGCTGATCGATGGCAATCCAACCATGGACTTATGGGAAATGGATGTGAGACGATTCGGGGCTCCTTACCGTTCGTATTCCTATACCTTGGATAGGGTAGTGGAGAACTATGAAAGTTATTATGACATCCGATATCCGGGTGATGATCGCAAGGCCGGCAGGCCACTTAAAATGAGCTCTGCCTATTCCTGGCACCAAAAGCATAATGCTGTTTTCGGCGAAAAATCAGGATGGGAGAGGGTCAACTACTATATCAGCAATGAGGATCCATCCTTGGAGCTGCTCAGACCTGCCGGATGGGCAGGCAAGAACTGGAGTACGGCCATTGTCACTGAATCACTGGCCACAAGGGAAAAAATAGGCATGTTCGATGAATCCTCTTTTTCCAAGATAATCATCAAAGGCCCAGGTGCTGCAACATTCCTCGAATGGTTGTGCTCGAACAAAGTGAATAAGGGGCCGGGGTTCTGTACGTATACCCAGATCCTCAATGAAAAGGGGGGCATAGAGAGCGATGTCACCATCTCGCAGATCAATGAATCAACTTTCAGAATGATCTCCGGTACGGCCCTGAACAGCCATGATATGTCTTTACTCACGGAACATTTGCCGGAAGACGGTTCGGTCCTCCTTGAAGATGTAACTGGAACGCTCACCTGCTTTGGTCTTTGGGGACCTCTGGTCAGGGAAATGCTATCAGGATTGACGGACATCGACCTGTCCACTTCCGCTTTCCCATTCCTGAGTTGTAGACAGGGGATGCTTGGAGACATTCCTGTAGAGTTGGTCCGGGTGACCTTTGTTGGAGAATTGGGCTATGAAATCTACGCACCCGTGGAACGAGGAGCCGAATTATGGGAAAGGTTATTTCAGGCAGGCCAGCCATTCGGGATCGTCGCTTGTGGCTATAAGGCTATAGATTCACTACGATCTGAAAAAGGTTATCTGTACTGGGGATCCGATATCAGTTCAGATCAGACCCCTTATGAAGCAGGCTTGAATTTCGCCGTGTCGAAAAAGAAGGAATTTCGTGGCAAAAAGTCACTTGATGAAAAATCCCCGCAAAAAAAACTGGTTACCATCATATTGGATTCCCCTCAGTCGGTTGTTCTCGGGAATGAACCTGTGAGGGTAGAAGAAAAAATATCCGGAAGGGTGACATCGGGTGCATATGGAGCCTACGTCCGATCTTCCATTGCCTTTGCCTACTTGCCAGTAGAATTGACTCTGGAAGTAACCCGAGTAGAGATCCTGATCTTTGGTGATTGGATAACCGGGAAGGTCGTTAAGGGTCCAATCTACGATCCTTCTGGCAAGAGGGTCAGGGTTTGAAGTCCCAAAACACTTAAGGATTTTCCCGTGTCCTGATTTGATGTGAAATGCCAACCTCACCCAGAGCAGGGCTGATCGACAAAATATCATATCCTGATCAGTCCAACTTGGTGTATACCGTTCATGGGTTTATTGTCCCAAAACAATTCAAGGTCATCGAATCCGGCAGCCTGGTAAGACTCCTGGATCTCTCGTCCCGTGGTCACCGGTTCTTTTCTACCGGAAAGTTCAGTCAGAAAACCGGCAAGCCAGGATCCCTTTTCCTTGTCCAGTTTCCATTCCAGTTCGACAGTCAATGTCCTGAAACCGATCACCGCCTCCTCCCAGTGCAGCCCTTTTTTGGAGCGCATACGGAAAGAGAGCTGAGGTTTCTTGCCCAGCCAAATGAACCGGTCTTCAGGCTTCAATGTGTCGATCGTTACTTCATCTAGGCATTTCGCGATATGGTCAGGGTCAACTGAGGTCTTCGGAACCGGGAAATCGAACCATTTATGCAAAGGTTGATCCAGTAAGTGACCATGCATAAAATTCAGGAGAGATTTCTTCAGACCAAATCCGAATTTCTCATGTTCAGTGCCGGTAGCATCATCATGTTCCAGATCATTGTTCGCGAAACCACCAATGACTTCGGTTCGACGCGACACTTGAAATTTACCGGGATCCATACCGACAGGACTGTGTGCCGTCATGGTGAAGAGGTGCCAGTATGCGGATTGCAAGATCCCTGTAGCGAACATTTGACGTACCATCTCCAGCGAATCAATGGTCTCCTGTGCGGTCTGGCTCGGGAACCCATACATGAGATAAGCATGAACCATGATACCTGCCTCCCTGAAATGACTATTCACCTTGGCTACTTGAGAGACAGTGATCCCTTTCTGTATGAGTGCCAATAAACGGTCGGAAGCCACCTCAAGTCCACCGGAAACGCCGATACAACCGGAAGTCTTGAGCAGCCAGCAAAGATCCCGAGTGAAACTTTTCTCAAAACGAATGTTCGTCCACCAACTGACCACCAAATGGCGACGGATGATCTCCAGGGCCAATGCCTTCATAAGAGAGGGCGGCGCGGCTTCATCCACAAAATGGAATCCATTCTCTCCCGTGGCTTTCATCATCTGTTCCATGCGGTCGCATAGGAGGGCAGCGGTCAGTGGTTCATATCTTCCGATATAATCGAGCGAGATGTCGCAAAAAGTACATTTGCCCCAATAACAGCCATGCGCCATCGTCAATTTATTCCAGCGACCGTCACTCCAGAGTCTGTGCATGGGATTGAGGATCTCTATTGCAGATATGTATCTGTCCAACAGGAGGTCGCTATAATCAGGCGTGCCTGTATCTCGCTGAGCATAGTCCTTGATGGATTGGTCGTTGGTATAGACAACCGATCCATCTTGAAGCATGAAAGTCCGCTTAAGTGCCTTAATCGTTCGTTTCCCCTTTATGAATTCCAGAATACACTCCAAAGGAGCTTCGCCATCATCTAAGGTGATGAAATCAATGAATTCAAAAACCCGGGGATCACTTATGCTGCGTAATTCCGTATTGGCATATCCTCCTCCGAGGGCGATACGGGTTGAAGGATGGTTCTTTTTTATCCATTGGGCACATCTCAAGGCAGCAAAGAGGTTCCCGGGAAAAGGAACCGATAAGGCCACCAGCGCGGGCTTCAACTCATCCATCTTTCCCTTGAGCAGATCCAGCAGCACTTCTTCCGTGTAAGAACAGGCTAAACCTAATGCCTCATAAATCCCGTCGAATGTGGAAGCGGACCTGACTAGTTTTTCAGCATACCGGCTGAATCCGAAGTGCGGATCGATCGTCTCTTTGATCAGATCGGCGAGGTCCTCCAGATACAAAGTGGCGATGTGTTTTGCCTGATCCTGTACCCCCATGCTGCCGAAGGCCCAATCCAGATCTTTCAACTGTTCGAACCTGGAAGCCTCTGGAAGAAAGTTTCGGGCGGCGATACGGTGGGCGAGGGTAGGATTTTTCCCTTGCAGAAAATGGATGACCCCTGAAATGGTACGCAGATAATCTTCACGGAAAGCCTGGATACGTTCGGAATTCGGAGAAAGAGGGTGGTCTGATTTATCCATCCGGTTGAAAACCTCTGTCAATCCGGTTTCTGAGAAGATCATGTTGGTGACTTCTATACCCAGATCAGACTGGAAAGAACTGAAGCCCCTCGTATGGAGAAATCCCTTCAGGTAAGCTGTAGCGGGGTAAGGCGTATTGAGCTGGGTGAAGGGGGGAGTGATCAGATAAATATCTACGGGCAAAATACAATGTTTACATAAAAATAATGTATTCCGGATTGCGGATCATGGATTTTGAAAAGGCCGGGACGCATCCTTTCTTCGCATTGAATCCTGCATGGAAGTCTTATTCCAAATAAACACCATTCATTCAACCCGCATACTTTTCGATACCTTCACATTCATGAAATTGTACTTGCTCTCGGGCTTCTTGGGCAGCGGCAAAACCACAGCGATCTTCACGGCAAGCAAACTGCTCGTGGCGGAGGGCCGGGAGGTCGGCATCATCACAAATGACCAGGGTAATGAACTCGTTGACACCGCTTATCTGAACAGGGATCGTCTGATGATCAAAGAAGTGAACAATGGATGCTTCTGTTGCAGGTTTGATGAGTTGGAGAAGCAATTGAACAGTCTGATCGATCGCCGCAAACCTGAGATCATTTTTGCGGAGACCGTAGGATCTTGCGCCGATCTGATAGCAACTGTGGTCAAACCCTTGGGCAGGAGTTTTCCGCTGGAAGATATCATCCTGTCCGTATTTGCCGATGCCTCCATGCTATGGCCCGTGATCAAAGGGGAGACATTTTTCCTGAGTGAAGATGTACGGTACATCTATCAGAAACAATTGGAGGAGGCCGATCTCATCGTATTGAATAAAGCCGACCTGCTCAGCAATGAACAGCGTGCAGAAATGACCATTTTCCTGAAAAAAGAATATCCCGGTAAAGTCATACTGGTTCAGGATTCCACGAATGAAGACAGTGTCAGGATATGGTATTCCGTACTGGAGCGTTTCAGACCAAATGAAGTACGTCGTTCACTAGATATCGACTACGATAGATACGCCCGGGGTGAACAGGTTCTCGCATGGCTGGACGAAAGACTGGTGATCCTGTCAACGGATGGCTCAGCCTCTGTTGCCGCACATCATTTCATTAGGGATGTTCAGCGGCGCATACACAAAGCAGGTCTTCCCATTGGCCACCTGAAATTTCTTTTGGATGACGATAGGGAGAAGAGGAAATACAGCTATACCACCATCAGTGGATCCGGCCCATTCCCGGAGGCCAATCCTGAGCCTTCCGACCATGTGGAAATTCTGGTGAACGCCCGCGTTCAGGCAGACCCGGAAATGCTGGACGATCTGGTCAAAGCAGCCCTCCTGAACATGAAAGAACAATTTCCAGTCGAAGTCAACATTATCAGTTCACAGGCATTCCAACCAGAACAACCAAGGCCCATTCACCGCATTCCCGAATGAATCTCAAATAACAGGGCAAAGTGTTGAAAATTGGGTGAAAACAACCCACTTTTTGAAGCAAACCAACGCATTCCTCATACACATTTATTGTGGTCAAAAAATTATCTTCGCAGCTCTTTGAATTAATATGCCTAGGAAGCTACACCTTTTCATCCTTCTTTTCAGTTTCGCCTCACTTGCAAGAGGACAGGGATGGAATGCGGAACTCTTTTTAGGAACCGCGGGGTACCATGGGGATCTGCAGCAAGCCAGATTCACCTTCCAGGACATGAGGACGGCTTTCGGATTCGGGACAAGCTATGACCTGAATGGACATATCAGCTTCAGAGGTATGCTCAACTTTGTCAAATTGACCGGCAACGATGCCGATAACACCAACCAACAACTGATCCTGCGCAACCTGAACTTCCAGACTTCGGTCCAGGAGTTGAGTCTCACGGCACATTACAATCTATTCAAGATCCAGGAAAGCAGATTCAATTTATATGGTTTCCTGGGGCTGACCGTATTCCATTTCAATCCCTATACCTATGATAGAAATGGGAATAAACAGTTCTTACAGCCTTTAGGAACAGAAGGTCAGGGCCTCTCAACGAACCCGGGAACATCATTATATCAAAGGAACTCCCTGGCCATTCCCTTCGGAGGAGGCATACGTTTTCAGATCACGGATGGATGGAGCGTAGGAATCGAAGCTTCGATGAGGAAAACCTTTACGGACTACCTGGATGATGTCAGTGGGAATTACCCTGATCAGGCTGCCTTGCTCTCCGCAAGAGGCCCAACTGCGGTAGAATTGTCTTACAGATCTGCTGAATTACCCCAAGGCGATCCGAATTTCCCTCCGGCAGGAACAAAAAGAGGCAGCCCACAAGCCAAAGACTGGTATTATTCAACAGGGCTGACCGCACGTTTCAGGATAAGCGGTTCCGGTAGCAAATTCGGTGGATTCGGTAAAACAAAAGGATTGGGATGCCCTACGAAAGTTTATTGATCCACATCTATTAACCGTTCATCAATAAGGTCCAACTTCATCAACTCACTTCAACAAGACAGGTGCATGGTTCCCCAACCTGTACCTTTGATGAAAATAGCGTATTTCATGGCGTTCAAAAATCAGCAACAGTTCATCGAAGCGTTGGAAAAAGCAGGAGAACTGAAGCGAATAACCTCTTTTGTGGATCCCAAATTAGAGATCGCCGAGATCACGGACAGGATCAGTAAAAGTGGTGATGGGGGCAAGGCCTTGCTGTTCGAAAACACGGGCTATGCATTCCCAGTGCTCATGAATGCATATGGAAGTGAAAAACGCATGTGCATGGCCCTGGGTGTGGAAAGTCTGGATGATGTTGCCCGGGATATCGAGCAGCTTTTTAAATTACTCACCAAACCCAAAGAGAACATAATCGATAAATTGAGCCTGCTGCCCAAACTGGCTGAATTTTCGAGTTGGATGCCCAAGGTTCGGAGTGGACGAGGCGAGTGCCAAGAAGTCATAATGACCGATCCCGATATATCAAAACTTCCTGTCATTACCTGCTGGCCGAAAGATGGTGGACCTTTCGTTACCTTGCCCGTCATCCATACCAAAGATCCAAATAACGGCATCCGAAATGTCGGCATGTACCGGATGCAGGTATTCGGTCCCAAACTCACTGGGATGCATTGGCATAAACACAAAGTGTCTGCAAAACATTTTCAGGAATACAAAAAACTCGGAATACGTATGCCGGTAGCCGTCGCACTGGGTGGAGACCCGGTCTATGCGTATTCAGCCACGGCTCCGCTACCCGAAAATGTGGATGAGTACATGCTCGCAGGTTTCCTCAGGAAAAAAAGGGTCGATTTGGTCAAATGCCTTACACAGCCCGATATCGAGGTGCCAGCTGATTCTGATTTCATTATTGAGGGATATCTTGATCCGGCGGAGGAACTGATCTGGGAAGGTCCCTTTGGTGATCATACCGGATATTATTCCTTGCCCGATTGGTACCCTCGTTTCCATGTCACCGCGATCACTCATAGGAAGAACGCAGTGTATCCTGCCACCATTGTTGGCATACCACCGCAGGAAGATGCCTGGCTGGGTAAAGCCACGGAAAGGATCTTCCTCGCGCCCATAAAAATGACCATGGTCCCAGAGATCATGGACATGGATATGCCTGTGGAAGGAGTGTTCCATAATCTGGTCATCGCACAAATAAACAAAGAATATGCCGGTCAAGGACAGAAGGTCATGTATGCCATGTGGGGTGCGGGACAAATGATGTTCAACAAAATGCTGGTGATCGCGGACCAAGGGTCAGGGATCCGGGATTACCAATCTCTGGCCAGATATATTTTCAGCAACCTGAATGTAGCTACTGATGTGCAATTCAGCAATGGTCCTATGGACGTACTTGACCACAGTTGCAGCAAGTTGGGATTCGGAGGCAAAATGTGCATTGATGGAACCACCAAATCACCTGAAGAGAAAGATGAACGATACCTTCAAAATGGGCTTCCCTTCACCCTTGATGAACAAAACATCATTTCCGTTTTCCCTGACGTGACTTCAGTAAATACCCGATTGCCCGAATTAGGCATACCCTGTCTAGTTGTAGCAGTCAGGAAATCCAGAAAGGGCCAGATTAGGGATCTTCATGCAGGATTGAGCAAATTGCCCGGGATGGATGCAATCTGCATGGTACTTTATGTGGAACATACGGTCGATCCAAAAGATCTCAGTATAGCATTATGGAGATTCTGCAATAATCTGGACCCCAAACGGGATCATTTTCTGAACGAAAGACCTGCTCATTCAAGTCCATCCAAGATCCATGCATGCCTGGGGCTGGACGGCACCATAAAGACCAAAGAATGGGACGATTTTCAACGGGATTGGCCCAATATCATAGTAGCGGATCCAGCAACCATCTCTAGTGTGGATAAAAAATGGAGCGAGCTTGGACTTGGCCCCTTCTTACCCTCACCATCACTTAAATTCAGGGCTCAGATGTATGGTGTCGAAGCCGTTGCCCAGGCGGGAGAATTGCCTGAACAAGAGGCATGAGCAGTTTATCCAGATAGAGCCCAAATTTTTTGAGGGAATACCAGTCTTTCTTTAACATTTTGATGCGGGTTTGAAACCGCTTCTGGCATGGTCTTGGATATTAATAAATTATCTTTCTCAAGGGTTTAGGGTTGAAACTAAAGGGGCTCATTTCCATGGGCCTCTTCTTTTTATATTTGTTTGACTACTATTGCATTATACTCGTTTTAAGTCCACCTGCATGGTATATTTGCACGGACCCAACAGGTGAAAACCGAGCTATCGGGGATGTATTCCAATTCGCTACCGCATCTTTATCCTTTACCAGATTTGATGGATCTCATGTGATCACTTTCCCATCACGCGGATCAATAATTATCCAGAAAAGATCCTTTTCAGCTGATGGATCTGGAAAGGATTTTTTCTGTATGTCGGGGGGAGTTAAGATGGGATGATAAATAAAAAAAATACCCCGTACCAAAAGGCATGGGGCATGAAGTAAAACATCAGCGAAGGTCAGATCCTGTCCAGACCACTGAAAAAGAAGTTGCCTTCAATTTGGGCATTGTCATCACTGTCACTGCCATGAATGGCGTTCTTTCCCACACTTTCAGCGAAGAGTTTACGAATGGTACCTGAATCGGCCTTTGCAGGGTCTGTGGCACCGATCAGTTTACGGAAGTCTTCGACTGCATTTCCCTTTTCCAGGATGGCAGCGATCAAAGGCCCACTGCTCATGAATTCCACCAATTCTCCGAAGAAAGGCCTCTCCTTATGCACCGCATAGAATTCAGCCGCTTTTGCACTGGAAAGCTGTGTCAATTTCATAGCGATCAGCCGGAAACCCGCTTCCTCGATTTTTGCCAAGATGGCCCCACTGTTGCCCTTTGAGAAAGCATCGGGCTTGATCATCGTAAAAGTTCTGTTGGTCATGATTCGACTTTTATTATTTGCCTTATGAGGCGCAAAGTTAACCCTTTTAACATACCATCCCAACCGCTGTTCCTCAACTCGCACCTTTCCAGAGGAAAAACACTACTTTTGCCGCTCTTCCATGAAGCCTATACAGGAAATATATCCACAGCTTACGACACCCAGGAAAGTGGTGATCACCATGCACCAGAAACCCGATCCCGATGCCATGGGCTCTTCACTCGGCATGGCTGGGTTCCTCAGGCAACTAGGTCATCTGGTCACCGTCATTTCCCCAACCAACTGGCCGGATTTCCTGAAATGGATGCCGGGATGCAAAGATGTAATGGACTATGAGGCTCAGCGGGAGAAATGTGATCAGGCGGTTTTTGAGGCGGAATGGATATTCTGTCTTGATTTCAATGCGCTCTATCGAACCAAGAATATGGCCGCATCGCTGGAAAAAGCAAAAGGTGTAAGGATATTGATAGATCATCATGAGGAACCCCAAACCCATTTCTTCCAGTATGGGATCAGCATGATACCGAAAAGCTCCACTGCCGAAATGGTTTTTGAATTCATCATGGGATCCGGTCATGCAGATAAGCTTGGTCTGGAGGTGGCACAGTGTCTATATGCTGGCGTCATGGCGGATACAGGATCTTTCAGATTTCCTGTAGCCACGGCTTCCGTTCATGAAATGGTTGCTGAACTCAAGAAAAGAGGACTCAACCATTCCAAAGTCCACGAAGAGATCTATGACAATTATCTGGAAAATCGGCTGCGCTTCTTAGGGCATGTACTGCTTAACCGAATGGAAATATTCTACGAGTACAACAGCGCGCTGATCACGATCCCGAAAGGGGATCTGCTCAGATTCAATATCCGTACCGGTGATACAGAAGGTCTGGTCAACTACCCTTTATCCATAAAAGGCATCAAAATGGCCGCCTTGGTGATCGACCGGGATGAAGAAAGGAAATGGTCATTTCGCAGTAAAGATGAATTCGATTGCAATACCTTCGCCCGGCGATATTTCGAGGGTGGGGGGCATTACAACGCAGCAGGAGGACGAAGCTCTGATACACTTGAGGTCACTGCAAAAAAATTCAAGCAGTCCATTCAGGAAGTCGCCGATCAATTGAAGTAGCATATCCAATTACATAAACACAACACATGAAAAAAACAATGCAGTTCCTCCTTGCAGCAGTGGCCCTGCTGGCCTGGGGATGTTCCTCCGTTGGTTACAAAAAGGCGAAATCTGGTCTGGAGTACAAGATCATCGCTGGAGGGAAGGATACGAAATTGAAAACGGGTGACATCATCAAACTGAACATGAAAGCCACCTACAACGATTCCGTCATATTCAACACCTACAACTTTGTACCCTCATACGGCAAGGTGGACAGTGGTCAAAATACTTATGATTATCCGGACATCCTTCAGGAGATGAAAGTGGGCGACAGTGCGATCATTCTGCAAAGGGTAGACAGCCTGATCAAACATTACCCCGGGCTGCCGAAAACATTCAAACCAGGCACCAGCGTGAAAGTGCATTTCAAGATCCTTGAAGTAATGGCAGGGGGAGAAAGATCGATCCCGGAAGACAAGCAGAAGGAGATGGAACGTTTCAAGGATGCAGAATTGGCACAGATCGAGCGCTACATCAACACCAAGAAGATCAATGCGCAGAAAATGGATAACATGGTCTTTGTTGAAGTACAGGACAAAGGAACGGGACCTGCAGCAGATTCGGGCAAATATGTGGGCATCAAATACACCGGTACCGGTCTGGAATCCGGGAAGGCATTCGATTCCAACATGGATACCACCAAGCAGACCTTCAAGCACGATCTTGCACCTTTCTATTTCACGGCCAAGCGTCAGGGCGCGATCACCGGAATGTTGGTGGGTATCACCGCCTTCAATAAGGGTGGCAAGGGGCGGATTTATATTCCATCCATCCTGGCTTACGGACCGCAGGGGTCACCTCCCGCCATTGGCCCGAACGAAAAACTCATTTTCGACGTTGAAATTGTGGATGTCAAGGATAGCGTGCCTCCACAACCCAGCTTCCCCGGCATGTCTCGGATGCAAAAGCGTTGATCGGATACATTTTTCCCGTGACTAGTCCTAAAAAAGGTTGACTGGTTTATAAATGTTGAAGTAAAGTTAAAAAATCACAAGAACCTCCAAAGTTCTTGTGATTTTTTTTAGCCCATGTTTTAATTTTCAGCTTGGTTTGACTGTGCATTTGTGTTGGAGTAAGCATCTGGCAACTTAAATGCGGCCGTTTGGTATTATAAAATAATATTGCCTGATCTGTCTGTTTCTTTGCCTGATCAAAATTTGGTAATATATCATCTAATGCAAACTCATCTTTAAGTATTCCATTAACTCTTCCCGCAATAGCATTATCGTAAGGATTACCGTCCTGAGTCATACTTATTTCAATTGTATTTTTCTCTAAGAGGTTAACATAACCGGCACTGCAATATTGCAGACCTCTGTCAGAATGATGAATAAGCGGGGTTTTATACTTTCGGTTTGTAATGGCCATCTTTAATGCTTTAATAGTAGATGTTGCTGCCAAATTATCACTTAAGCAATAACCCATGATTTGTTTAGAATAGGCATCAGTAATTAAATGCAGATATATAAACCCTTTTTCAATGGATAAGTAGGTAATATCAGCTACCCATATTTGCTCAGGACGGAAAACGCTCAAACCTTTTACCAGGTTAGGATACTTATGCAGCCAGTGTTTTGAATTGGTTGTTTTTGTATAACGTTTCTTTTTAATGATCAATAGCTGCTCATCCCGCAGTATGGAAAAAAGTTTGTCACGCCCAACAGGGATATGCTCTTGGTTAAACTTTTTTTCCAGTAGGTAATATAGCTTTCTTGTGCCCGTACGGGGCAGCTGCTCACACCTCCAGTACTTCTTGTTTGGCCATGTTACGATAGCAAAGTTTCTTTTGTTGATTACTCTTTGTTTTATAGTAAGCTTGCTTACTATAGCCAAGTTGACGACATACAGCAGTAATGCTTATCTCTTTTTCTGTTGCCAATTCCCGGACAACCTGGCCTCTATTTTTTTTACGATATCAGCATCCAGTTCACGATTGGTTACCTCAATCAGTTTGTCATAAACTTTTAGCTTTAACTCCGCAGCTTTTAGTTTGGCTTCCAGTTCTTTTATACGTTGTTTTTGGGGATCTTTCATTGGTCTGCCAGTGGCTGATTGTTTGGGATAGGCTAATTTACCATATTTGCGGCACCATTTTAATACAGTACTGTTGCCACCTAGTCCATATTTTACCTGTAACTGGTCTTTATTAAGCAGCCCTTGCTCATATTCCCTAACAACTTGTTTTTTGAAGGCCTCACTAAAGGTTTTTTGAAGCTTCGAGGTTTTGATGGTAATCTTTAATCCGTCCATATTTGTTGATTTTGTAGTCAACTTTTTTCAGGACGAGACACATCATTTCGTCGATCACAAGATGCTCATGACTATCGTTCAAATGGAGCCATTCAACTATTTACCCTGCTGAATGGCTCGGAAAAGCTTCACTGTTTCCACTGCTTCCCGAACATCATGTACCCGGAGAATGTTCGCTCCTCCCATCAAAGCCGCCATGTTCAATGCAGTGGTACCATTCAGCGCTTCCGAAGCAGTGATCCCGAGTGTTCGAGTGATCATGGACTTCCTGGATAATCCCGCCAGCAGGGGGGTGCCCAGGATACGGAATTGGGGGAGTGCCTTAAGAAGGGAGAAATTATGGCCGACCGTTTTGCCGAATCCGAAACCCGGGTCGATGATCAGATCCTGGATACCGGCATTCAGACATTCCTTCCGACGGGCAATGAAATAATCCAGTACCTCACTTACGACATCCTCATAATGGGGATCGATCTGCATCGTGGAAGGTTCCCCTTGCATATGCATGCAGATGAAAGGCACTTTCAGCGAAGCCACCATGGGGATCATCCCCGGATCCATTGCCCCCCCTGAAATGTCGTTGACGATGTCCGCGCCTGCCTGTACAGCAGCTTTGGCAACAGCAGACTGAAAGGTGTCAGAGGATATCAATATCTCCGGATGGGATCTCCGAATCGCTTCGATCACAGGAATGGCACGATCCAACTCCTCCTGAATACCGATGCGCAGGCTCCCGGGTCTTGTACTTTGACCTCCTATGTCCAGAATCGCGGCACCCTGTTTGACCATTTCATTTGCCAACGTAATGGCTGTTGAAACCTCCCCGACACGGCTACCCGCATGGAATGAGTCTGGCGTGGCATTCACGATACCCATGACCAAAGGCCCATCCACATGCCAGATGCGTCCTTTTGAATTCATGCTCCACATTGGTGGTTCTTGTTTATTTTTGATGACGAAGATAGACATATCGAGGTTTCGGATCCTCCTTGACCTGAATGGAATTCAGTTGAACCATGATCAATACGACAAATCAACCTTACGACCTTGAACTTGACCATTGCAGGAATATCTTCCTGAAAAAAGCCCGGGATTATGGAACGTCCTGGAGAGTTCTGCGTATCATTTCGGTTACCGATCAGATCTTCATCAAAGCACAGCGCATACGAACCATACAGGAAAAGGGGACTCAGAAAGTGGGTGATGACCTTCGGGGTGAGTTCATGGGTATCGTGAATTATGGCATCATAGGACTCATCCAACTGCATTTGAAAGGAGAGGCCCTGGAGGATCTGGACGAACTCACGGTGGATAACCTGTTCACGGAACAGGCAGCCTTCGCACGTAGAATCATGTTGGATAAAAACCATGACTATGGCGAAGCCTGGAGAGACATGAGCCAAGAGAGCCTGACCGACCTCATTTTAATGAAACTGTTACGCATCCGACAAATCCTGGCCAACGACGGACGCACCCTGATCAGCGAAGGAATAGATGCCAATTTCACAGACATTATCAATTATGCCCTATTTGCGCTCGTGCTGATCCGGGAAGGCAAGCACCGGGGATGAACCTGGCGAATGAAAATCAGATTGAAATGAAAAAAACCCTTGGTTTATCCAGGATCATCGTTGGAGCACTCTTCATCTTCAGCGGACTCATCAAGGCCAATGACCCCACTGGACTGAGCTACAAAATGCAGGAGTTCTTCGAAGTTTGGGGGGTGCCCCAGTTCAACTCCTGGACAATGGGGCTGTCCATCCTCATGATCGCTTTTGAGATCATCGCAGGCGTAGCGGTGCTGCTGGGTTGGAAATTCTCTTTGTTCAGCTGGCTGCTGCTGCTGCTCACTATTTTCTTCACCTTCCTGACCGCATACGCTGTATTGTCCGGCAAAATACATGAATGCGGATGCATGGGTGAATGCATAAAGCTGACGGCGAAGATGTCTTTCTACAAGGACCTTGTCCTGCTCGTCCTGGTGCTGTTCATTTTCATGAAACGCAAGGAAGTGGCCAGTTTTCTGCCTCCCAGAGTAGCACGGCTCATCATGATCGTGACAGTACTCTTTTCCTTTGCCCTTCAATCGTACACGCTCAAACACCTTCCGGTGGTGGATTGCCTAGCCTATAAAGTGGGAAACAACCTGCCGGAACAAATGAATATCCCTCCTGGCTCATTGCCTGATAGTACGGTGATCAATTTCGTTTATGTGAAACAAGGGAAAACGATGGAATTCGATGCGGACCATTTCCCTGCCGATTTCAATGACTCAAGCTATGTTTTCCAAAAAAGATATGACAAGATCGTACGCAAAGGAAATGCCGAACCTCCCGTGAAAGATTTCGTCATCATTACCGGAACGGGGTCCGATACAACTCAGGCCTTACTCTCTGCACCCGGATACAGCCTCCTACTTTTTGGTCTTAAACTCTACCCCAACGACGAACTGGAAAAATGGGGCAAGGAACTTTGGGCCATACAGGTCAAAGCAAGGGAGAAGCAGATCCCACTTTTTGTGATCTCTTCAGATGAAGAGGCTGCGAAAATGGCAATGAAACAAGCTGGAATCGACGCTCCGGTATTCAAAGGTGATGCCGTGGCAATCAAAACAGCGGCAAGGGCCAACCCAGTCATATTCTTAATGAAAAAGGGTACGGTAATCGGCAAATGGGCACATGCGGATTTCCCCAAGGCAATGGAAGAACTGGAAAGATTACGTCAAATACAATAAGCAGATGGGGTTGATCAACTTCATCATTCGAAAATGCCTGTATGGACTACTTGTTCTGATGGGCGTGGTCACTGTCGTATTTTTTTTGTTCCAGGGATTCGGAGACCCTGCCCGTTTGGTCATGGGGCAAACGGGTGATGCCAAAACCCTGGCGAACATCAGGAGCGAACTTTACCTGGATCAGCCCAAATGGAAGCAATTCCTTTACTACATCCGGGACATCTCTCCAATCAGTGTGCATTCCCGCGCAGATGTGCAAAAGAAGAAGCTGAGGGGGTTTTTCATTGGTGGTGACACGAAATTCGGTATCAAAATACCTTACCTGAGACGTTCATACCAAACGAAAAAAGAAGTAGGCGAACTTTTGGCAGATGCATTGCCAGGAACAATAATACTCGCCCTGGCAGCAATGGCATTCGCTACAATCTTGGGGATCGTGTTGGGCACGGTGGCTGCCGTCAAGAAAGGTACCTGGATGGATACCACTTCCATTTTCGGTTCCGTGCTAGGCATCTCAGCGCCATCTTTCTTCATGGGGATCATCATCGCTTATCTATTCGGATATCTGTGGAATAATTGGACCGGACTGACGATGACCGGCAGCCTTTTCGATTTGGATCCATTCCTTGGTCGGAGGATCGTACTGCGGAATCTGATCCTGCCTGCGATCACGCTGGGTATACGGCCGCTCGCCATAATCACTCAATTGACCCGAAGTGCCCTGTTGGATGTTCTGGAACAGGATTACATCAGGACCGCCCGTGCCAAGGGACTTTCCGAGAACAGGATCATATTCCGTCATGCGCTGCCCAATGCCTTGAACCCGGTCATCACCGCCGTCACTGGATGGTTCGCTGAATTGCTTGCCGGGGCTTTTTTCGTGGAATACATTTTCGGATGGAAAGGAATTGGTAAAGTGACCGTGGATGCACTGGAAAAACTGGATTATCCTGTAGTCATGGGAAGTGTAATGCTCACTGCCTGCCTGTTCGTGCTCGTCAACATCTTGACCGATCTCCTCTATGCCTGGATCGATCCCCGAATCCGACTGAATTGAATCCCTTTTTCCCCTTCTCTTTTTTCCGTATATTCATAATCTGCCCCGGACGCTGACCTAAAATAAACTCAACATGAAAAAAGCAGAAGACATTTTCAAAAGAAAAGGGCGTAGCAACGTGACCATAGGACCTGAAGCCACCGTCTTGGAAGCCCTCCGAATTATGGCAGAAAAGAATATCGGATCTATCATCGTCATGGAGGGGGAGAAGTACAGGGGCCTTTTCACGGAACGAGATTATGCCCGAAAAGTCATTCTTTACGGAAAATCATCATCCGAACTCCAAGTCGGGGAGATCATGTCTGAATACCTGCCTCACGTAACACCGGAACATTCCCTTGACGACTGCATGGAAATCATGGGCAATCACAATATCAGATACCTACCCGTTTTTGAGAACGAGGAGTTCTACGGTGTGCTTTCCGTCATAGACGTGGTCAAAGAAACCATGCTCGTGCAAAAAGACACCATCGAGCACTTGCAGCAATACTTGAATTCGTGAATTCCGGATTCCGAATTCGCAAATTCATGTCGTGATTAACAGATGGTGGCCCCTCTCTGTGTTGCTGTTGGCTGTTCAATCCGGAATCCGAATTCACAATTCGGAATCTATTGTATTACTATCTCCCTAACGACCGATTCCCCCATGGCCTCGTTGACACGCTGTATGATCTTTTCCTTCTGAAAGAGCAACTCCGTCTTCAAGGGAGCAACGGAAGTGGTTATGAAAAGAGTATGATTGATGAGTTGAACCTTTTCCGTGTATCGGGATATCGTCTTTCCCATCAGGTTTTCCCATACCTCCTCGATCTGCAGGGATTGAATGCCTGACTTCAACCGGCTTTTACGGAGGAACTGCTGAATGGCCTGACCTATGCTGATCTCGTGTGACAAAGTATTTAGTTATAAGTTAAAGAAAGACTATTCATCCCAATTCGACCAGTTGTACCTGAGTGCCCAGTCCGGCCAGCACCTCTTTTATCCTTCCGCAGTGAGTGTCTGTGATGAAGACCTGACCATCATTTTCGATGCAAACCCTTTTCAGCAGGTGCTGCATCCTCTCCTCATCCAGTTTCTCAAAGATATCGTCCAACAAAAGCAGGGGAGGGAACCCTTTTGATTCCCGAAGAACCTCGAACTCGGCCAATTTGAGTGCGAATAGAAGGCTCTTTTGCTGACCCTGCGAGGCAATGGTCTTGAATGGCTGACCATCCAACCCGAGTTCAAGATCGTCTTTGTGCACTCCTGCATTAGAACGTTGCAGGATCAGATCCTTCTGAAAATGATCTGACAATAATTCCGGGAAACCTTTGGCAAGCAATTGGCTCTGATAACTCATTTGCGGGATTTCACTTGACCCTGCGGCAATGTACGTATACAAAAGCTGGACACGGGCTATGAAATCGTCAAGGAATGTCCTGCGCACCCTGAAAATGAGATCACCCGGTTCCTGGAGTTGACGGTCGAGTATTTCCAGAACCTGCCTGTCTGAAGGACCTGCAGCAGCTTGTTTCAACCAACTGTTCCGCTGTTGCAAGATCTTATTATACCTGATCAGGCTCTGCAGATAGTCCGGATTCAGCTGGGCCAGCAATGTATCCAGGAATTTCCTACGGTCCGAACTGCTGCCCGTAATCAGTGATATATCGTCCGGGATAACCATGACGACAGGGAGCTGACCAATGTGCATGCTGAACTTATCGTAACATTCTTCTCCATTCCAGATCTCTTTTTTCCCATTCTCCCGGAGAATGCAGGCTACCCTAAGATGCATGTTGTTTCTGCTGAATCCTCCCTCGATCCGGAAACCCTGACTACCGAATCCCACACTGCTGGAATCTGTACGACTGAAATAGCTTTTGGTAAAGCATAGATAATGTATGGCATCCAGCAGGTTGGTCTTTCCCACTCCATTACGGCCGCAGAATCCCACTACGCGTTCAGTGAACTCGAATCGGGCGGAATCGTAGTTCCGGAATTGGGTCAGGATGATATGGTCGATGGTCAGGGGCATGGCGACAACTGGCAAACTTAAGCTAAGGATGCCGGAAAAGCACTTCAAACCCATTCCAAACAGAGCCTATTTTCCCTTTTTCGTCTTATATTTGCCCCTCAAAACCGAAAACTTGGCTACTACGAAATCATCGGAGACGAAATTCAGCAAGGAAACCTATCTCTACTGGTATGAATTGATGCTGCTCCTTCGCCGATTCGAAGACAAGACAGGACAACTCTATGGTATGCAGAAGATCAGAGGCTTCTGCCATTTGTACATCGGTCAGGAAGCTCTTGCTGCTGGTTGCATGACTGCAACTAGGCCAGAAGATTTTTTCATCACCGCCTACCGCGACCACGGACTGGCACTGGCCAAAGGTATCAGCGCCAAAGCCTGTATGGCTGAGCTTTACGGAAAAGCCACCGGCTGCTCAAAAGGGAAAGGGGGGAGTATGCACTTCTTCGGGGTTGAGGAAAGATTTTTCGGCGGTCACGGAATCGTTGGTGCGCAGATCGGGACAGGTGCCGGACTGGCATTCGCAGAAAAATACAAGGGAACGGACAACGTGAGCCTGACCTTCTTCGGTGACGGTGCAGCTCGCCAAGGCATACTGCATGAAACTTTCAATCTGGCAATGACCTGGAAACTACCGGTCATCTTCATCTGCGAGAATAACCAGTATGCCATGGGCACTTCCGTAACCAGAACATCCAACGTCGTGGATATCTATAAATTGGCCGATGCTTACGACATGCCTGGAGACTCCGTCGATGGCATGAATCCTGAAGCGGTCCATGATGCCGTTTCCCGAGCGGTCAAACGGGCGCGTAACGGTGATGGCCCCACCCTGCTGGAAATGAAGACGTATCGTTACAAGGGTCACTCCATGAGCGACCCCCAGAAATACCGCACCAAGGAAGAAGTGGAGGAGTACAAGGAAAAGGATCCCATAGAGATCAGCCGATTGAAACTCCTGAACGATTTCAAGGTGACTGAAGACGAGATCGAAACCATCAATGAACGGGTCAGGATCGAGGTGGAGGAATGCGTTAAGTTCGCCGAAGAAAGTCCATGGCCTTCAGATGATGAACTGTTGAAGGATGTCTATGTTCAAGAAGATTACCCCTTCATAGTGGATTGAGTGGAACGAAAAAATTCACGTTCAAAACCCTGAAAATATCATAAAACAGCCTAATAACATGAGTGACAAGAAACACCTGGAACCCGCTGAAGTTGATGTTCTGGAAAGAGCAAAAGGTTTCTGGGAAAAATACAGCAAGTCCATCGTGGTGGTCAGCAGCGCGGTCATACTTCTGGTCGGTGGTTATCTTGGGTACAAATACCTATATCAGATCCCCAACGAAGAAAAAGCCCAGGAAGAGATCTTCCGTGCCGAGGACTTTTTTAGGAAGGACTCCTTTTCCCTCGCACTTAATGGCAACACCTCCACTCCGGGTTTTCTGAAAGTGGCCAAGAAGTATAGCGGGACAAAAACCGGTGATCTTGCCAATTATTACGCAGGGGTTTGTTATCTCCAGACGGGAGACTATAACAATGCCATAAAATCCCTGACGGCGGCCAATGTTCATGGAGCAAAACAAGTGGAGGCTAAGATCGAGGGACTTCTTGGAGATGCCCATGCTGAACTCAAGAAGAACGAAGAAGCCATTGCTCATTACCGCAAAGCTGGTACCATGTTCGAGCAGGATCAGGCATTGTCTTCTGAATACCTTTTCAGAGCAGGCCTTTTACTTGAAATGACCGGCAAAACCAAGGAGGCCATTGAGGTTTACCAGAATATAAAAGACAAATACCCTAGGTCAGAAAAGGGATTCCTGGTGGATAAATACCTGGCACGCCTCGGATCTACAAAATCCTAACCAACCGCCTGAAAAGGCAAAAGATGGCAACCAAAGGGAACAAGAAACTC
This sequence comes from uncultured bacterium, assembly GCA_903826405.1. Taxonomy (GTDB): domain Bacteria; phylum Bacteroidota; class Bacteroidia; order Chitinophagales; family Chitinophagaceae; genus Pollutibacter. Next base: position 17,338 of record CAIKEH010000003.1, on the reverse strand, counting down.
ATTAGCCGCCCCACAGGCATCCCCATACAACAGGGTGTCTCCATAGTACTGGTCAAGACGGAATGGAATGCACATATCGTTGACCAACTTGAAAAAGGTTGCATTCAGGAACTGAAATCTCATAAACTGGACGTCCGGACGATCACAGTACCGGGGTCAGTGGAAATACCTTTTGCCATTAAATCCTATTGGGATCATTCGAAATATCGTGACGACAGGCCACTGGCTTTCATTGCGCTCGGGTGTGTGGTCAGAGGAGATACTCCCCACTTCGATTATGTCTGCCAATCCGTAACCCAAGGTGTTACGCAACTCAATCTGACCCTCCCAGTACCGGTCATATTCGGGGTACTCACGGTGGACAATGAAAAGCAGGCTATGGAAAGGATAGGCGGCAAACATGGTCATAAAGGTGCCGAGGCGGCAATAGCAGCGCTCAAAATGATCACCCTGAACAGTGCATTCCGTCGCTCATCATGATCCCGAAACCAAGTACATGAACGTACAGATCTTCATACCCTGCTTCGTCGACCAACTCTATCCTCAGACCGGCTTCAACATGGTGAAAGTGCTGAAGAAGGCAGGCTGTACGGTGAATTACATCAAAGAACAGACCTGTTGCGGTCAACCTGCCTATAACGCTGGCTTCCGTGATGAAGCCAGAGCGGTATGTGCCAAATTTCTTAAAGATTTCGAAGGCCAGCAATACATCGTCACGCCAAGCGCTTCCTGCGCCGGCTTCATACGGAATTATTACACTGAGGTATTCAGCAATTCGTCCCAGTTGAAAGCAGCAAAGGAAATGAAAAGTCACGTTTTTGAACTCACGGATTTTCTGGTAAACATCCTCAAAGTTGAAGATCTAGGTGCCCGTTTCGACGGAAAAGCAACTTATCATGATTCCTGTGCAGGACTCAGAGAATACGGGATAAAGGAAGCCCCACGAAAATTGTTGTCCAACGTGAAAGGTCTTGAAATTACAGAGATGAATGACGTAGAAACCTGCTGTGGTTTCGGCGGTACTTTTTCCGTGAAATTCGAAACCATATCTTACGCAATGGGCGAGCAGAAGGCTTTGAACACAAATGCCACGGGTGCCGGATTCCTTATTTCCACCGACCTGAGTTGCCTGATGCATATAGATGGTGTTCTAAAGAAGAAGAGCTTGCCCGTACGCACTATGCATATAGCCGATGTTCTCGCCAGTGGGTATTAGAGAATTAGTGAATTAGTGAATTAGTGAATTAGTGAATTAATGGATTAGTGGATTAATTCACTAATCCATTAATTCACTAATCCATTAATCCATTAATCCATTAATCCATTAATCCATTAATCCATAAATTATTCTATCTTCCTCACATGGCTTTTTGGCTCGTCAAATCAGAACCTTTCGTGTATTCATGGGATCAACTCGTAGCAGATGGACGAAGTGGATGGGAGGGTGTGCGCAACTATGCTGCTCGGTTGAACCTTCGTGCGATGAAGAAAGGTGACCTGACCTTTTTCTACCATAGCAACAAAGGGACCGAGATCGTGGGCATTGCTGAGATCGTGCGTGAGGCCTATCAAGACCCGACAACTCCGGAAGACTGGTCTTCCGTGGACATCAGCCCTGTCAGGGCATTGAAGAAACCCATAAGCTTGTCCGATGTTAAAGCAAAAAAGGAATTGGCCAATATGGCTTTGATCAGGCTTGGGAGATTGTCTGTGCAACCCGTGACACCTGAAGAATGGAAGATCATATTGGGAATGGCAGGGGAGAAACCATGAAGATTGACAGTTATTCCGGAAATTAATTTTAGGAAATATCTCCCGTACAATTAAGGACTGAACCCAATTAGCCTGATCTCATAAGCAGAGCAAGAATAAGATGTCCAAAAATAAATTAGTAGTTCTCACAGGAGCCGGCATCAGCGCCGAGAGCGGATTGCGGACTTTTCGTGACAGTGATGGACTTTGGGAAGGCCATAGGGTAGAGGATGTAGCAACACCCATGGCTTGGGCCCGGGACCCGGAAATGGTCCTGGAATTCTATAATCAACGGAGAAGGGACATTTTAAATGCATCACCTAACGCCGCACATCTCGGACTCGCCTCATTACAGGACAGATTCGATGTGCGGATCATCACACAGAACGTGGATGATCTTCATGAAAGGGCCGGATCCAGATCCGTGATGCATTTGCATGGCGAGATACTTAAGATGAGGAGTTCAAGAAACGAAGGACTCATCTATCCGGTGATAGGAGACATGATCCCCGGCGCGTTGGCAGAGGACGGTGCCCCACTCCGCCCGAACATCGTCTGGTTTCATGAGGAAGTACCGCTGATAACAGAAGCTGCAAAGTGGGCAGCTGAGGCCGATATTTTCGCCGTGATCGGAACTTCATTGCTGGTATATCCAGCCGCTGGTCTTATAGATCTGGTGGAACCTGAAGCCCACATTTATATAGTCGATAAGAAGATCCCCGTGATACCCGCCGGTCTGAAATACACTAAAATTGAAATGGTCGCCACAGATGGAGTGAAGGAAATGATCCGACAGCTACATGAGCATTGAATTTGATATTGTTTCGTTCAAGTCAGGACTCCTGGAATCCGATGCCGGATGATCGTAATTCAGATAATACAGGCTGGTAAATATCCTTATGAATGGGAATCGTCACACCTCTACGCTCTATCCGTCCATCCAACAACAATCCTGCAGCAATACCCAATGGAAGGCCTACAGTCTTGGCCATCGCCGTCCTGACACTATCGTCGCCCTTGACGATTAGGTGACTATTGGCGAATTTTTCCTTCCCATTCCATTCATATGCGATCTCGTGAAGCATGATGATCATGTCTTTGTCTCCAGGATCCAAAGCAAGTTTCTTTTCCATGCTCCATTGCAGGATTTCCGCGGCAGTGCACCGTCCTCGGTTGATGAATTCGTTTGAATCCAATCCAAGAAAGAACAACTGTTGGAGGAGCAGTCCGGCATCATGAAGTTGTATGTCGATTTTATTCAAGTCACTTCGTTTCAAATCCTCAAGGTTCGTCGTTTCGACATTTCCTTTTTCATCAACAGCAAGGAATTGTCCCTTGAGGAAGGGTTCGCCTTTTTTCTCCGCTTCCAGCCAGCGAATGAGATCATCAAGTTGATGTCGGGTTTTGCTGAAACTGGATGTTACGGCTTGCTGCAGCCATTTGGTGAATCCATTATTGTCGAGGTGTATTTGGAAGAAAGTGGATAGCGTCATCCCGTCTGTTTCATAGAACTGGTCCTCTGCAGTGAGCTTCAAGTCTACCACAGACTTCCAACCGGCACAGAAATCAGGATGACGGAGCGTGGTGCGCACAAAGGTTCCGATTCCTTCCAGTCCATATTTGGATATGTATGGGATCGAGTCCCGATTCGGATACCAGGCATAGTTTCCAGCGGAGGGTATGAAAACCGTTCTGCCTGGATCGAAGAGTTCAGTGTAGTTCAAGTGCACGGATCGCCCATCTTGCAGATAGGAAGCCCCATCCTTACCGGACATCACTATGTTCCTCGGATTCCAACTGATCTTGTAATGCCAGGGATTGTTGTCGCTTTCCGGAGCAACCAGCCCACCACAATGAGAACGGAAAGAATGTATCCTGCCGCCTTTAGATCGAATACTATCGATCATCTCCATGGCGCTCATATGGTCGATGCCCGGGTCGAGACCCATCTCACAAAGAAAAAGCAGACCCTTCCTCTCTGCTTCTTCATGCAGAGCAGCCATGTCCGGAGTAACATAGGATGCGTTGAGAAAGTGTTTGCCCTGGTTTAGACAGAGGAGCGCAGCCTCTATATGCAAATAGGGTGGTAGCATGGAAATCACTACATCTGCGTTCCTGACCAAGGTACTTGCTTGTTCACCCGAAGCGGAGTCAATACCGTGGGCGGTAGCGTGTAGCGAATCACCCGCACGGCTTCGAGCCAGTTCCAGATTGAGATCGGCCACATGCACATGCCATCCCTTTTCACCAGCCATTTCCAACAGGTATTCGATCAGCACCGATGCGGACTTTCCCGCACCCATAACCAGGATCTGTTTCATATAGGATGGGGTTCAGGATGCAAGGTAAAGAATATGAATCAAGAGGACTTTTAGAATGAGTCTGTGGAGATGTTTTTGATCAGGGATATGAAAATGGATCTGAAGACGATATTCTCAGGACCATTCAGAACGGCCCATTCTTCTCCCCCCCGTATACTGACCGGAGGGGTGATTACTTCATTTCTTGACCAACTCCTGAATAGGTTTAATGACTTGTGAAAAGCCTTTACCCCTCAATCCACATCCGTGGATAACTACGCCCTAAAAAAGGCTTGTTTTTGACCCCTTTTCCGACCATTTTCGGGTACATTTGCAGGCCGCACAGCATAACCCCGCACAACAAGGAAAATCAGCCATGGACGAGCATCTCAAGCCAGAGCAGACACACGATAATGACCGGATCATCCCCGTGAACATAGAGGAGCAGATGAAGTCTGCATACATCGATTATTCCATGAGCGTGATCGTCGGCCGTGCGCTGCCCGATGTGCGTGATGGATTAAAGCCTGTTCACCGGAGGATCCTTTATGCCATGAAGAACGAATTGGGTCTGGAATACAACAAACCGCACCGCAAATGCGCCCGTATAGTGGGTGAGGTGCTGGGTAAATTCCACCCCCATGGTGATACAGCCGTATATGATTCCCTGGTCCGCATGGCTCAGGAATGGAACATGCGCTATCCGATGGTGGACAAGCAGGGAAACTTCGGCTCCCCGGATGGAGAAGGACCTGCAGCCATGAGGTATACCGAAGCCCGGCTCCAACGCTTGGCACATTTCCTGATGGACGATATCGAAAAGGATACGGTTGATTTCCAACCGAATTTCGATGACTCCATGCAGGAGCCCACGGTTTTGCCTGCCAAATACCCTCAGCTCCTGGTGAACGGCAGTAGCGGAATCGCGGTGGGCATGGCCACCAACATGATGCCTCATAACATGACAGAAGTCCTTAATGGATGCATCGCCTACATAGACAACCGGGAGATCACCATTGAAGAACTCATGCAGCATGTCAAAGCCCCTGATTTCCCCGGAGGGGGTATCATATATGGCATGGAAGGTGTCAAGGCAGCCATGCACTCGGGCAGGGGACGTGTCGTCCTGCGCGGAAAACTTCAGGTAGAAACCAAATCGAATGGAAGAGAAACGATCATCATCACCGAAGTACCCTATCAGGTCAGCCGGGACGTACTGACCGCACGCATAGGACAACTGGTCAACGATAAGGTCATAGAAGGCATTTCCCATGTCAATAATGAATCGACCGGTAAAGAAGGCACTCGCATCGTTATAGATCTTCGCCGCGACGCGGTGGCACAGGTCGTCATCAACCAATTGTACAAACTCACGGAGCTACAGACCTCCTATGGCATCAATAACGTTGCTCTCGTCAAAGGAAGACCCCGTACGCTTAACTTGAAAGACCTGATCTCGGAATTCGTCGAATTCCGTCATGAAGTGGTCGTAAGAAGAGCACAATATGAACTCAGGGAGGCAGAGAAAAGGGCCCATGTCCTGCAAGGCTATCTCATAGCATTGGATCATCTTGATGAGGTGATCAAGCTGATCCGAAACTCTGCCACGCCCGATATCGCCCGTGAGGGGCTCATGACCACTTTCGGCATGTCGGAGATACAGGCCAAAGCGGTACTTGAACTCAGACTCCAACGCCTGACTGGCATGGAACGCGACAAGATCAAGGAGGAATTCGACGAAGTGATGAAGCATATCGCACAACTCCAAGAACTTCTCGGAAGCGAATCACTCCGTTTCGAACTCATCAAGACGGAACTGAACGAGATCAAGGATAAATTCGGTGACGAACGCCGATCAGAGATCACCTTCCTGGATGATGAGGTCCGTTACGAGGATCTGATCAAAGAGGAAGACGTGGTGATAACCGTTTCCCACATGGGCTACATCAAGCGTACGCCTGCTGACGAATACCGTATCCAGCGCCGCGGTGGCAGGGGATCGGTGGGAGGTAAGACCCGCGAAGAGGATTGGATAGAACATCTCTTCGTTGCATCGACACACCACACCCTCATGTTTTTCACTGAAAAAGGAAGATGCTACTGGCTGAAAGCATATCAGATCCCGGATGGGGATAAACAAAGTAAAGGAAGAGCCATTCAGAATCTCATTCAATTGCCCAGCGACGACAAAATCAGGGTGATCCTGGACGTGAAGAAATTGGACAATGTGGACTTTGTCAACTCTCATGCAATTGTTCTCTGCACCAAGAAGGGCATCATCAAAAAAACCAATCTCGAGGAATTCAGCAGACCCCGTGCTTCCGGGGTTAATGCTATCACCATCGTGGAGGGGGATCAACTTCTGGAAGCCAGATTGACCGATGGCAACAGCGAGATCATGATGGCCGTCAGGAGTGGTCGAGCCATAAGATTCCCGGAAGAAAAGGTCAGGCCCACCGGCAGGGGCGCAATCGGCGTGGCCGGCATAGAAGTGGAAGACGAACAGGATGAGGTCGTGGGATTGATATGCCTGAATAGAGAAGACAAGACCCGCGATGTTTTAGTCGTGTCGGAGAAAGGCTTCGGCAAACGGACCGCCATAGACGAATATCGGGTGACCAACCGGGGCGGTAAGGGTGTCAAAACGATCAATGTCACGGATAAAACAGGCGGACTGGTTGGCATGTTAGATGTTTCTCAACAAGAGGACCTCATGATCACCTGCATTTCTGGCATCACGATACGGATGTCGGTAAGCCAGATCAGTGAGCAGGGACGAGCCACCCAGGGCGTCAAACTCATCAAGCTTGATGAATCTGATCAAATCGCAGCAATCACCAATTTGGATGAGACAGCTGTGGTTGAACCCCTGGCAACCCCATCACAGGATCCGCAGGGTGACCCAAGTTCTGATTCCACCCCGATTGAACCGGTGATCGAATAATTTCTTTACAGGTTCCGTAAAACCAAGGAGGGAACCCATAATTCTTTAAATTGTCATTTAAAATTCAACCATCATGAAGAATCTGTTTTTCATTATCCTGGTGGCCATGTTCGGATCCATTCAGGCTCAGGATGTCAAAAAAGCCAAGGATCAACTTGCCGCCAAGCAGCTCGATCAGGCCAAAGCTACCATTGATGCCGCCATGACCAACCCGAAAAATGCCAAGAATCCAGAAGCATGGTATACCAAGGGTAAAATTTACAGTGCGATCGCTGCAGATAAAAATCTTCAGGTATCCATCCCAACGGCCAGAATGGAATCTTTCGATGCTTTCAAAAAGGCACTTGAAGTGGATAAAAATCAGGCAACCGTTTTAATGACCCTGGATAATTACCAACCCATTTTCAGCCTGTATTCCAGCGGTTATGAAGAGGCTGCAGGATACCTCAACAATAACAAGCCCGAACAATCCCTCAATGCCTTCAAGCAAACCGCCGCTGTTGGAGAATACATAAACGGTCAGGGCTGGGGACTAAATAAACTGGATACGGTGGTGACCTTCTATTCTGGAGTAGCCGCCATGAATGCGAAAAAAGAGGACGATGCTGTAGCCCTGTTCACCAAGTTGGCTGATGCCAAAGTATATGGGAATGCCGACTATGCCACGGCATACAGGTACCTCGCGAAATATTATTACGACAAGAAAGACGTTGCCAACATGAATAAGTACATCGCCCTAGGCAAGGAAGTCTTTCCCAAGGACGATTATCTTCCTTTACTGGAAATAGATTACCTAAGGGAGAATGGGGATAAGGCTGCACTCTTCGCTAAATACGAAGAAGTATTGAAATCCAACCCAGATAATTTTGATGTCCTCACAGACTATGCAGTAACACTTTTCGGAGAAACGCATGTTGCTGATGCCTCCAAACGCCCTGCAGACTACGACGCCAAATGCAAGAAGATTGAGGAACTATACACCAAGGCAGTCACGTTGAAACCCGAATCTTGGGAGACGGAACTCTCGTTCGGCAAGCATTATTATAATATGGCACTGTTCATGGAAGACGACGTGAACAAGATCAAGGGGACCAAGCCAGAGGATGTCAAAAAGAAGGCTGACCTGAACGCACAGATCATACCCGTTGTGGACAAAGCGATCCCCCATTTGGAGAAGGTGTTCGCCCACTACGACCCCATGGGTCACCTGAAGACTTCTGAAAGGTCAAATTTCAAATCTACCTGTAGCCTATTGACCTATTGCTACGACAAGAAGAAGGACAAGGCCAAGACGGATTTGTACCAGAAGAAATATGATGACGCCGACAAGGCACATCAGTAAGATTACCTGAATTCATTAGTTTTAGGGGAAGCAACTGCTTCCCTTTTTTTCCTGTTAAATCCATCCAAATGTCTTTGATGCTCGGAAGGGACCGTTTCGGTGACCCGATAAACTCTGGCCGTACTTTATCCCGTGAAGAGGCAAATTCCTTGCTGGATGAATGGGTGATAAATGACCGCCTGAAACTGCATATGAAACAGGTGGCTGCGTTGATGGGGGATTGGGCCAGGGAAAGGGAAGGAGCAGGGGTGGAAAAAGCCTGGGCATGGGAAATGGCCGGACTTCTACATGATGCGGATTGGGACCAATGGCCTGACGAGCATTGTCGAAAGATCATTGAGGAATTGGAAAAGAGGCAGGTAGATCCAGAGATCCTTCGCGCAATTGCATCACATGGCCCGGCTCATTTCGGCGTGGAACCCCAGAGCCGGATGGATCAAATGCTGTATACTTTCGACGAACTGTCCGGACTCATCCATGCCTATTCACTGATGCGGCCGGAAGGATATTCAGGTATGGAATTGAAGGGAGTCAAGAAGCGCCTCAAAGAAAAAAGTTTCGCGGCGAATGTTTCCCGGGAAGATATTCAAGATGCCCTGCAAAGAAGCGGCCTCGAACAGGATGATGTCATCCATTTCATCATAGCCCGACAGGGTAGGGTGTCCTGATCAGCCACATTTACCTGAGTTCACCACCACACAATATCATCCGCCTTTTAATACCGGCAGGCGTCTCCTTTCACCAGCTGAATGAACACTAAAGCACGGTTTTTTACTGGATCATATAATAGATTGACCTCTTTTGTCGTTAGTTGAGTGTTAATCATTAATAGATTCCATCCGTGAAAACCCTGAACACAGCGATTATTATCGCCATTTTATGGTGCGCACCAGCCAGCCTTCTGGCTCAGTGCGATTGCCCGGTTGGTAATACTCCGGATTCGATCATCCAGACTTATAACATACCCACCCTTAGTCTAAAGACCACATACGTTTCTTTCAAAAAAGCACCTCCGACAGTAGCAACATTAACCTGTGTCACGTTGAAAGCCTGGGTGAGTACGGGTCAGAATTTCCAATTGCGCAACATGGAGGATTATTTCCTTCCGGATTACACTGTCGATTTCCTGCGTACAACCTCATTCTCCGGTCCAGGTGCACTAAAGGATACACTTTCCGTGAACAGTTCCTTTGGCCCCTATGCATTGGAAGCCTATAATCAACCAGGATACTTCGTGAATATCGGTCCGGATTCCCCGTTCCAGAGAACATTGCTCACATCCACCACCCGCGACGTGGTGAAATATCAGGGATATGACAGCGTTTCGATACAGTACAATAATAAAGGATTCAATTCCGTGCAGGGAAGTGACAAATATTCTTTTCTGGCCAATTCAGCAACGAGTGTCTCTTTCCGCATGGCTTACTATTTCTGCAATGCATCCGTACTGCCGGCATTTTTCGGGGACTTGAGGGTCGCTCGTAACAATGGGGTAGCCCAGATCAGGTGGAATACCATCACGGAAAGTCCGGGAATGATCTTCAAAGTGGAGGAAGGGGACGATGGCACGCATTTCACAGCCATCGGTGATGTTTCCGGAAAGGGGGTGGATAATGCCACATATGCATTTGCGCAACCACTGCCGGGATCAACTGGCAAGAAATATTACCGGATCGCCATATTGTATCCTAACGGAACCTTGAAATATTCACCAGTCAGGATGTTGGACTGGGGTATGGCCTCTGGAGGCATCAGTATCTTTCCGAATCCTGCGGTTGGGCGATTTAATATCCAATTCGGTCAAGCGATGACGGGCCAGCTCGATATTCAACTTTTGTCCGTCAGCGGAACCATGCTGGAACGTCATCAGTCCATGGTTAACCGTCAAATGGTGATCCCCGTTGAATTGGATCGGGACTATCCGCCAGGTACATATATCATAAAAGTGATCTCGAATACGGACCGATCTGTCTCCTTGGCCAAGATCCTGTTGGGCAATTGAAGTCAGTCAACTACACGAACCTCCTCCGATGGAATTCATTTTCCATTCTCTTTTTTGCGTAATCTTGCTGTGATCTGCAAAATATGAGTCATGGAAAAAAACCAGTAAAACTGGGTCACCATTCATTCAACCAATAACTACTTATGAAAAACTTTATCCTTTTTTCCGTCGTACTCCTGATAGCTGCCTGCCAGAAGTCTGAACTTCCACATCCTCCGCAAAATGTGGTGAATGAAAAAAATCGATTCCGTATGGAAGGCATAGCAAACGCTCCAGCGCCCATAGTAGGATACACCCTTTACACCATTGCCACAGGAGCACATTACTGCGACAAGAGTACACTGAAATCAGTCAGCACATCCGAAATGAAATTCTATGCACAATTTGATGCTTCGGCGATCTACACTTCAGTCACTCCCGTCAACCAGTATGACATCAATAAACTATGGGGGTTTTCCGAGGGCATCAACAACCAATACAACAGTTGCAGAATAGGATGGGGCTATAATGATGGTAATGTTGCAGGAGTCAATTTGATAGGCACACCTGCACTCAGACTCTATGCATACTCCTATGCACTTGGCGTTCGTTACAGCAAAGAAATAGCCGTGGTGCCTTTGAACATACCTGTCTATTGCAGCATCAAACTTTCAGGAAATCTGTACACCTGCACGGTACAATATACGGAGAACAATGTGGTCAAGACTTATTCGGCCACGGTAAACAGAGGTGCTACCGCGACAAAGGCATCAGGTTACCAGCAATATCCGTATTTCGGGGGCAACGAAGTGGCCCCTCATCCCATCTATATCAATATCAAGCCTGCATGACGATCAGGAAAGCCAGGATTTCAGGCTGATGGCTTCCCGGAAACTGATCCGTGCTACAATGCCATGCCGTTCGAAAAGGCTCAGCAGTTGGCTGCCATTAAGAAGTACCAGTGGTTTGTTTCTGGCGAATTCATAGGCCTCCGGACTGAAATCTGAAGTAGTGATCAAAATGCCTTTGTGGGCACCTTCATGCATCATGGAGCCGAAGAGTTCTTTAACTGCACTTACAGTGGTGGTCTGATTGCTCTTACGGGTCTGGAGGATGAATTTCCCACCCCGTATCGGCTCAGGGTCGATACCCCATGCCTCCAGACTTCCATCATGATTCTCTTGCTGCAATTTGATATCACCGGGCATTAGCCTGAATTCTTTTTCGAAAAGATCTATCAGACTTTTGCCCAATTCACGAATGGATAAGCCTGCCAGATTAGCATGACCGTCCATGGGCTCCAACACTTTGGGAGTCGATCTATCCAAACTTTCGCGGATACTGAACTGGTGAGGGATCGGAATGGGGATGAGATCCGAGAGTTCCGGGGCAGAAACCCCTTTTAAAAATCGGAAACACAGGGTGGGATCCACCTGCCTCAAGTTGATCTTGCTGAATTCTTCACGCGTGCAGAACAAAGTCGCGATGGTGATATTCTCAAATTGACCATTTCCCTTGTTCAGGGTTTTCACCCAGCCGCTTACCTGAATGGCATCAATGGCTCCTACATGGTCTCCGCTGAAAAGCTCATGGAGATTTCGGAGAAGCGCTTTGTATATGACATCATTGTATCGACGATTGAATTCCTGTTTGGTATATAATTCAGTGGGAACGGAATTAATGGATAATCCGGTCGATTGGGATCCATCGCGGGGCAGGGCATCCGGGTGCGGCATTTCTGCCGACAGGTATAGGGTCAGGTTATTCCTGTTGTATTCCCATTTACGATTCACTGGAAAGACTGAGGGATAGACCGATCTTTCCAGGATCAAACCCACGTATCGCTCTACGGCATCCCGTTGGCGACCCTGATAATTCACCGCGAAAACATCCACCTGTTCATTGTATCGATCCTGATCGGCCTGGTAGTTATGTCGCTGGGCCTCAATCTTTTCGTGGATATCAAGTCTTGTTTGCTCAAAAATTTGCATTTCCAAGGCATGAAAAGACAGTTTTTCTGCTTTGACCACTTCAATACGTTCACAAAACCGGTTCCAAGATTCCATCTTTCCATTAAATTCTTGCTGCGCTGAACGCAGGATCGATTTTTTCCTGAATAGCAGGGAATCAGAAAAACGGATTTTCGGTTCCTTGTAAATAGGTTTTGGGGGGACGATCGGCATGGAAGGAGGTGAAGGTTGTTTTATTCCGTCCAATTCTGTTTGGAGGGCTTTCCAGGCATCCGTAGACTCAAAAGGGATGAATGATTTCAGGCTATCCATGTCCACTTTATGATCGGATAACAAGCTGGAAGAAAGCAATTCATCAAGGTCGGAATGCAGATCTATGGTTTGGGAAATTCTTTCTTTGGAGCTATTGTCCCGGTTCCAGATCTGGATCCATTGGTTGATGTACTCTTGAATGGTGGGAATTAAGGTAGATTCGTTTTCCCCTTTAACGGAGGCAGACAGGCCCAGGGAATCATATCGGATGATGTAACCGGGTAAAGTACTCTGAAGATCATCCTCATCATCATCGAAAGGAATAAACGAGAGACCTTTTTGGAACGATAATACGTCTCCATGTAAGCCATCGTAAACGAAAGCATTTACAGTTAGCATGGTTTGAGAGGTTTACACATTCATCAGGAAGCGAGCCCAAAACAGATGAAACCCATTCCTGAAACAAATCAAATAATGTCAATAAATAGTGAATATTTTCTTGGGTAAGGAAACTGAAAACAGGGAACGATCAAATGTAAATATTGAGACAAATAATACAAATATATAGATATCAACTATTTGGATGCACACAATCGTAAAATATATTTTTAAGTACTTTTCTAAGTCCAGAGCTTTAAGGTCAAATAGGCCTTAATTCTATTTAACATAATATAAATTATCGGTTAATCGTATAGGATGTTTCCAAATGAGCCCAGACAAGCCCTTCCTGTAAACATTCCATTTATAGCCTCAACACTATGTGTTCTTCCAGATCGCCTTTTCTGTTGATTTGTTCCCAGAAATAAACCGGCGTTTCTCGGATCGAAGGATTTACTATTTTGAAATCCAACCTAAAAACACCTTTTATGCTTACTCACCACATCGCGCTGGTCAACCAGACCGTGCACATCAATTCCGCTGAGCTTTCCAGAGTTTCCGCAGCCCTCCAGAAACAGGTCACCCGAGATCTGAGTCCGATCTGGCAGATCCAGGCCACCGTAGATGCTTTTGAAAATTCAAAAGATGTTCCGGCAGGATATTGGCCCATTTTTGTCCGGGACGATATCCATGAGCCCGGCGCCGAAGGTTACCACACCGACCGAAATCATCAACCTTATTCCCTTGTTCGATACGGCAGTTCCTGGGCACTGACGGCCAGTCACGAACTCTGTGAAATGCTTGCAGATCCATTTGGCAATCGTATGGTCGGTTCTGGTTCAATCGTCAAAAATCAGGGCCGCGTGAATTATCTTGTCGAAATCTGCGATCCTTGTGAAAGTGAGCAATTCGCCTACTCCGTCAATGGAATCCTGCTGAGCGACTTCTATACGCCTCATTACTTTGACCCGGTTAGATCTTCATCCATCCGTTACAGCTTTACCGGATCGATCAAAGAACCCAAGCAGATACTCAAGGAAGGATATCTTTCCTGGCTCGATCCCGAAACGGATAAATGGTATCAGGCTACGTTTTTCGGCTCTAAACCCAGTATACGGGAGATCAGTTCGAAAATGAATACAGTCAAAGGCCCCTTCCGCGAGCGGATTAGAGGATTAGAGGAGATTAACGGATTAACGGATTAACGGATTAGTGGATTAGCGGATTAGTGGATTAGTGGATTAGTGGATTAAAAGATTAGTGGATAAGCGGATAAATGGATTTATTTTTAAATCGTTTATCAATTGATCCATTTTATATTCTTCATTTGATCTATATGTTCAAGCTATTTCGCATTGTTCTTGCTGGCCTGTTTCTATTGCTTGGATGCTCGCGTACCTGGTCACAGCTTCCTGGTTCACCGATCTATTTTCCCCCAGCCGGCTCATGGGATCATCGAACACCTTCCTCACTGGGAATGGACCCAGTCAGGATCAACGAAGCAATCAGATATGCTCAAACCCAGGAAACAAAAGCTCCAAAGGATCTACGACAAGCTCATTATGAAAGCCCTTTTGGTCGTGAACCCTTCGGCTATCCTGCCGGTCCACTGAACGACCGAGGTCCAGCCACCGGCCTGATCATTTATAAAGGATATGTCGTTGCGGAATGGGGAGATCCCGAGCGCCCCGACCTCACGTTCAGCATGGCCAAAAGTTTCCTGTCCTCCACCGCAGGATTAGCATGGGACTCCGGCATGATACGCAACTTAACAGATAAGGTTAACCCCTACATGGCCCCGATCATTCCTTATGATCCCCTGGGTAATTATGGCGATCGAGCGAACGATCTTTCCAGATCATCCTTGATCGATCTTTTTTCAACACCACATAATAAAGAAATCAGTTGGGACGACCTGTTGCGACAGACCAGTGATTGGGAAGGGACCCTCTGGGGGAAACCTGACTGGGCCGATCGTCCATCAGACACCTCTACTCAATGGTTCAATAGACGTCTGAATAAACCCGGGGCCGTCTATGAATACAACGACACCAGGGTTAACGTACTGGCTTTGGCCCTACTGAATATTTGGCGTAGACCACTCCCGCAGGTACTCAGGGAAAAATTGATGGATCCCATAGGTGCATCCGGCCTTTGGCGTTGGACCGGTTACAATAATTCGTGGATCGTATTGGACGGCCAACTCGTACAATCGGTAAGCGGAGGATCGCACTGGGGCGGCGGGCTATTCATCAACGCCTGGGATCAGGCTCGTTTCGCATACCTTACTTTGAGAAATGGGAAATGGAAGAACAGGCAGATACTTTCTACAGCCTGGTTGAAAATGGCTCGAACTCCAACGATACCCAAGCCGGATTACGGTTTCATGAATTTCTTTCTGAACACGGGAAGGAAAACCTTTCCATCTGCACCTGAATCCGCCTTCGCACATATCGGTGCTGGTGAAAACCTGGCCTACGTGGATCCGGACAACGATCTGGTGGTCATCGCAAGGTGGATAGACCCCAAGGCAGAAGATGAATTCATCAGGCTGGTGTTGGAAAGTCTGAGAATGACCAAATGACGATAATTGACAAAACTTCTAGTGAACATCCGCCCATTCAATTTATTTTACACAATCATTTCACCATGCCCACTTACGATACCTTGGTTCAGGCACTCGAAGGTCTCCGCAAGGAAGGCTTCACCCTCGATTTCAACATCGCCTTCGACAAACTCGAATGTTTGCAGAATGATATTTGCCTGAACCCGGAACAGTTCCTCATAGTTTCCCATCACCGCTTTGAAGGAGAATCCGACCCTGCTGATGAATCTGTCGTATACGGCATAACATCAGAAGATGGACAGGTGAAAGGTGTGCTGGTTAGCGCATTTGGGATCTATGCCGATACGGCATCGGAGGACATGATCCAAAAATTGAAGACCAGTGATAAACATGCTTAAAAAGACAACAAGATATTGATATGGAAAGAAGGCACTTCATCAGACTCTCTGCTTTAACCGCACCCCTGATGGGATGGACAGATCGCCTGACCACACCCAAACGCAAGGCATCAGGCCCTATCGTCATTTCCACATGGGATTTCGGGAAAGCAGCCAATGTGGAAGCCTGGAAAATACTTGCTACTGGCGGGCGCTCCTTAGACGCTGTTGAAGCAGGTGTCAAAGTGCCAGAGGCAGACCCAGACAACCATACCGTCGGATATAGCGGCTTTCCCGATCGTGACGGTCATGTCACCCTCGACGCTTGCATCATGGATGAATTCGGTAATTGTGGTTCCGTAATGGCCCTGGAACATGTCACACACGCCATATCCGTCGCACGATTGGTGATGGAAAAGACCCCGCATGTAGTGCTGGCAGGCGAAGGCGCTTTTCAATTCGCGATGTCACAGGGATTCAAGAAAGAGAACCTGCTCACGCCGGAAAGTGAAGCTGCCTGGAAAAATTGGCTGATGAAAGAAAAGTACGAGCCGGTCATGAACATAGAGAACAAGCTTTGGAAGGATAAGCCTAACGACGAGCTTCCAGGCGGCAAACATAATCATGACACTATCGGCATGCTGGCTTTGGATGCTTCCAACAACCTCAGTGGAGCATGCACCACTAGTGGAATGGCTTTTAAGATGCGCGGTCGCGTTGGCGACTCCCCCATCATCGGCGCCGGACTTTTCGTGGACAATGAGATTGGCGCTGCCACATCCACCGGTGTGGGCGAAGAGGTGATCAGATGCGTGGGCTCACACCTTGTCGTGGAAGGAATGCGTCAGGGACTTTCCCCTGAAGATGCCTGCAGGATGGCCGTGGAAAGGATCGTCAAAAAGAAACCTGCGACGGCAAAAAACATTCAAGTAGGATTCCTGGCATTGAACAGGTCCGGAGAATTTGGAGCATTCGCTCTACAAAAAGGGTTCAGCTATGCTGTGCGTTCGGGAAATGTCGAAACCGTCATCCCCGGTAAATATTATTACAACAGCTGATGCTTGAAAATCATGGCGATTATGCCTACATTGAGTGACAAAATATCACTCATTGCATGCCTGCTATCCTGAAAAAGAAATATTGGCTGATCCCCGCCATCCTCATCGTGGGTATTTTCAGCTATTCCTGGATCTTCCGTGCAGCCAAAATAGACTACAACACCGAGGTTAAACCCATCCTCAACAAGAAATGCATCACCTGCCACGGAGGTGTTCGCAAGAAAGCCGGCTTCAGCCTGCTCTTCCGCGAAGAAGCGATCGACAAGACCGAATCTGGAAAAGCTGCCATCATTCCCGGAGATCCCGACCATTCTGAATTCATGCGCCGGCTGACCAGCAAAAATCCCGAGGAAAGGATGCCCTATCACGATTCCCCCCTCAACGAGAAGGAGATCGCTACCTTGCGCCAATGGATACG
>CAIKEH010000002.1 GCA_903826405.1 uncultured bacterium | reverse complement strand
GTGGAAATCGCGACCGTGGTGGATATGGTGGCGGTGGTGGCAATCGCGACCGTGGTGGATACGGTGGTGGTGGAGATCGCGGTGGATACGGCGGTGGCGGTGATCGTGGTGGATATGGTGGCGGTGGTGGCAATCGCGACCGTGGCGGATACGGCGGTGGAGGTGATCGTGGCGGATATGGTGGAGGAGGAGATCGCGGTGGAAACAACGGTGGTGGTGGAGATCGTGGCGGATATGGTGGTGGAGGTGATCGCGGTGGAAACAGCGGTGGTGGTGGAGATCGTGGTGGATACAAGCCCAGGAATAGCTGACAGGATCAATTTCCCTTTTTCGGCGGCATTTCATAAATTGTACAGGAGTGGCGTGTTGCGGACTTTATCTGCATGCCGATCCTGTTTTTTTTTGCTTCACCCTTTGACCGGATCCGTTCCTTAACAAGTAAACACAGATCCCAAAAATCAACATCGTGAAAAAGCGCTCTTTCATCAAAGGTTTAGCCTTGGTCACAGTAGGGAAGCCCCTAAGCCTGAAAGCCATGGAATCCTTCCTGAATGAACATGACCATTTGACGGCCGGCCAATTGGCAGGCGATGAAACTTTCTGGCAAACCATACGTAAAGGCTATAAATTAAAGGAGGACTACATAAATCTGGAGAACGGATATTATTGTTTCCAGCCTGAGGCGGTTTTGGAGAAGTTCATCGGCCATGCACGTAATGTCAATTATCAGGGTTCCTGGTATATGCGAACCGTTCAATGGGATAACAAAAAAAGGGCTGCTGAAAAGTTGGCTGAATTGGCAGGCTGCAATTCGGATGAACTGATCATCACCCGTAATACTACGGAATCATTGGATATGGTCATTGGCGGACAAGATTGGAAACCGGGTGATGAAGCAGTCATGGCGGAACAGGATTATGGTTCCATGCTAGAAATGTTCAAACTGGTAGCAAAACGCTATGGTGTGATCAATAAGATCGTATCCGTACCCAACCATCCGAAGAATGACGAGGAGATCGTTGATCTATATGCAAAGGCGATCACAGCAAAAACGAAGTTGCTCATGGTCAGCCACATGGTCAATATCACCGGACATATACTGCCGATCCGCAAGATCTGTGATATGGCACATGCCAAAGGCGTAAAAGTGATGGTAGACGGAGCTCATGCCTTCGCTCACTTTCGATATAACATCCCAGATCTCGGATGTGACTATTATGGTTCAAGTCTGCATAAATGGCTGAGTGTTCCCCTGGGTGCAGGCATCCTTTATGTCCGGAAGCAGAATATCGGAGATGTCTGGCCTTTATTGGCGGAAGGAGACAGGAGGCCTGATGATATAGGTAGACTGAATCATATCGGTACCCATCCGGTACATACAGATTTAACTATTACGGACGCGATTGATTTTTACCTGATGATAGGGCCGGAAAGAAAGGAGGAAAGATTGCGTTTCCTACAGGAATACTGGACCTCCCGGGTAAGGAACATTCCCGGGGTAATGGTTAATACTCCGGCTGATCCTGCCAGAGCCTGTGGGATCGCCAACGTTGGCATCACTCGATTGAAACCCAGTGAATTGGCAGAGACATTGCTCAAAAAATATCGGATCTGGACAGTAGCAATAGACTATGCAAACGTGCAGGGATGCAGGATCTCGCCAAATGTATATACCACTCCGGCCGAGTTAGATGTTCTGGTGAATGCGATCAAAGAGCTCGCAAAAGGCTGAATTTCACGCTCCATTTCGATGAACAGCTACTATCCTCCGATGAATGGGCTTGCGCTTGTGTGATGGGTGGTCGTATCTTTGACTCAGATATGACGCAGATGGACAAGTGAAAATGACAGGCGCATATCGACCACACTCCCCTCGATCGTACATACGGCAACATATCACTCGGACGGTGACCAGACAGTTTCAGGACTGTCTTTTTTTTTGTGGATAGTTGGGAAAATCTATCTTTTCCATAAATAGCATGTTGGTTGAGGATGCCGGAGTATAACCTCCGCCAACTTTTTTGGATGGCAAGGGGTACTTGAGGAATTTTACTCGGCAAGGATCTTTTCCGGGGAATAAAAAAACCCGCTGTTTTGCGGGTTGGTGGAGAATACCGGAGTCGAACCGGTGACCTCTTGCATGCCATGCAAGCGCTCTAGCCAGCTGAGCTAATTCCCCAGAGGAGGGCAAATGTAGCACCCACCTCGGTAATTACCAAATGTAACATCATAACCGTCTGTATTTCATTTGCATAGCTTTTGCATCATGCGGATTATTGACTCGTCAATTGTGTCCCGTCATGAAATAAACGGTCAACGGGGATGGGCAATTTTGGTCACGTTTGGGTTATAAAACTCGCAAAGGGGAAATCGCTATTGGCCAATATAATGGCAGAATACGATTTCGATGAAGATTTGAAGGGAAGATGTATTCCCTTAACCAAGGCCCACATAACCAGGCTAATATTTTGCAAGCCCGGAAAAAGGTCAATACGATTTCAAGAAAAACTCAATCTATCATCCAGATAGATTCTTCCTTCTTTACGTTTATCAAAATCAGGAATTTCAAATGCGTTGCATTCAAAAATATCTATGACATGACCCTTTTTAATATTTATAATTAAATCCAAGTGTTTATTAGTTGTAATACCCTGAAAAGACATCCCTTGTCTTAAACCCCTAAATGGCTGGGGTAAGGGTGCTGTTGGAACGCTACAACAGCTCTTACCACCTGCATCACTTGGGTAAGCTGGCAGGTCATGCCCTGAGTGAGCAGCAGTTCGCCCTGTTGATAGGCAGGTGCCGTATGTATCCTCATCTACCTGCAGAGCTGAAAAGACAGGTTCATGCCCTACAACTGACCGATACCCAGCTCTCCGCTGTAGTCAGGGACTACTACAGGGACTCCTCGTTCTGTAGAGATGAGAAGGGTGACATCAGCTTGTGGAGGCTCTACAACCTGCTGACCTCTGCCAACAAGAGCTCCTACATCGACCAGTACCTGGACAGGGGGATGAATGCCTTCCAGTTCGTGCATCAGGTCAGAAGAGCTCTGGAGGGTAAGGAGGGTAACTGGTTTTTGCAATAATCTTAAAACCCAGATACGATGGACCCACAAGTATTCTATGAGGACCCCTACAGTCTGATGCTCATCAATGGAAGGGGCAGGATGAAGAGATTGTACACACCCTTCCGTGTACAGGTAAGAGAGGATATCGGCAGTTACCAGCAATCCACCTGGCTCTATGTGGAGCGGGTGGCAGAACACCACAACTACCGAATCCTCTTCCTCATATCCTCCCTCTGGTTATAATACTCCCCTAATTTGAGGCCAGAGGGTTAGTTAACATTTTTGATTAACTTAAACCTCAATTATGAAGAAGCAAACCCGTCGCAAATTCAGTCCG
>CAIKEH010000001.1 GCA_903826405.1 uncultured bacterium | reverse complement strand
CCCTTGGTGTCTGCATATCTGGATAGGTCCAGCCACAATGCTGTCCACCGTTCACCATATTGTGGCAATGCCAGTAAACTGTCGACCAGTTCACCGTATGCTTTGTCGGATCGATCGGATAGGAATTTTTGGGCGAGTCGTGCCGGTGCAGGTAAGCCGGTAAGGTCCAAGGCTACCCTGCGAAGCAGGATCTTTTTGTCGGCTTCTGCTGACGGATTGAGTTTTTCCTTGTTCAACCGGTCCAATATGAAATAGTCGATATCATTTTTCACCCAATCCGGTTTGGGGGCGGGTAGGAGTCCCCATAGAGCACCTTTCGGTTTTGGGAGGGATACTTCCTTGACGGGAGCATATGCCCAGTGTGTGCCGTAGTTGGCTCCTTCACGTATCCATTGGCGCAAGGTAGCGATCTCCTTCTCGTTGAGGGGGGAATCGTGATAGGGCATCCTTTCCTCGGGATTTTTGCTGGTCAGCCGGCGCATGAATTCAGAATGGTCGGGATCTCCGGGAATGATGGCAGCTTTCCCGGATTCGGTCTTGTCGATCGCTTCTTCGCGGAAGAGCAGGCTGAAGCCGGCTTTCTTGCGAACACCTCCGTGGCAGGTGATGCATTTCTTGTTGAGGATGGGTTTAACCTCGGTGTTGTAGTCTATTTTGGCTGCGCGGAAGATCCAGGAATAGCTGAAAATACCCACGATGAGGATGGCGGGGATCAGCCAATATTTCTTTTTCAGGATAGCGGGCATATGGCAATGGGATCGGATATGTAAATTAAGGAATAAGCTCTGTATTTCCGAAGTATTCAACCAGTTTCTGGTAAAGAGATGCGGCTTCTCCCGGATCCAATCCATGGTGTTTGTTCTCGGACATGGGAAGCCGCTCATTCACCTTTTGGGCGGTTGAATGATAATGCATGCGTGCCGAAGAATGGAATACATGTGCCCCTGTGGCTTTGGCCAGACTGATTATATTATTGCTGCGTATGCCAGATCCGGGCATGATGTCTATGCGACCATCAGCTTGACCGATCAATTGAGCGATACGTTGTGCCCCCTCTGCTGCAGTGGGCATACCCCCACTGGTGAGTATGCGTTCGCATCCACAGCGTATCACTGCCTCCAAGCCTTCAAACTGATCATGGACATGGTCGAAAGCCCGGTGGAAGGTAACGCCCATGGGCCAGGCCGTCTGTACAAGCCTTTGGGTTTTTTCTTCATCCACGGTTCCATCTACATTCAGCATGCCGATGACAACACCATCACAACCCTGCTGCTTGCAGAATATCACATCTTTTTGCATCACATCGAATTCGGCATCCGAATAGTTGAAATCCCCGCCTCTAGGTCTAATGATGGGGTAAAGATCAATCACCGTATTCATTCTTGCCTGAATGATCATACCTGGAGATGGAGTAGTGCCACCCTCCAGCGGATTGGCGCAAAGTTCTATGCGGTCCGCACCTGCAGCTTCTGCCATGCTGCAAGAATCAGCGGTGAAGGCAATCAGTTCGAGTTCGAAGGCTTTATCCAGCATATTCAGGCATCTTGGCAGTATTGATGTGGGCAAACGCAAGTATCAAAACTACTGACGATCAATTCTTGGTGATGAATTCGTCCATGTTCAACATCGCATTGGAAACAACGACCAGTGCTGCGGTGGCGGGTGATCGGGTTTTGTCGGTGAGTCCGCTCATGGCCAGACTTTTCTCCGGTTGCATATTATATTTTGCCAGCGCTTTTTTGTACAGGACTTCCAAAACTTCAACTTTTTTGGGGTCAGCCGGTCTGCCCATCATGATCTCATATGCCTTGCTGATGGATTCTCGGACGGACCGCTCATCTGGACGGCCCATTCCATAGGCTATCTGGCGAGAAACAATGATCATGGTGGAATCATTCAGCATGGTAAGGGCTTGTAAGGGAGTGTTGGTTCGGATCCTTCGGGACAGGCATACCTCACGGGCACTCTGATCGAAAGCGAGCATGGCGGGGTAGGGACTCGTCCTCTTCCAATATGTATAAATGCCACGACGATAAAGATCCTCTCCCTGGCTTTGTACCCATTGGCTTCCGTTCCAAGGGGAGAGCCAAATGCCGGAAGGTTGATAAGGCATAACACTGGGCCCGAACATTTTCATACTGAGCAGTCCGGATACGGCAAGGGCTTGATCCCGTAATTGTTCCGCATCAAGTCGGACACGTGGACCTCTTGCAAAAAATCTGTTTTGTGGATCTTTCTCCAACTGTTCACGGCTGGCTCTGGAATCCTGTCGATAGGTCGATGACATGACCATCTCCTTGAGGATCGATTTGATGCTCCAGTTCATATCATGCATGAACTGCCAGGAAAGATGGTCAAGCAGTTCACGATGCGTGGGAGGGATGCCTTGAGTTCCCAGGTCCTCCATGGTTTCAGCGATACCCATCCCGAATAATTGTCCCCAAAGCCTATTGACCAGGGTTCTGGCAGTTAATGGATTGTCGGGGCTCGTCAGCCACATGGCTAAGCCTAAACGGTTGTTCGGTGCACCTTTGGGAAATGGGTTTAACGATCTAGGCACACCCGGTTCCACAGTTTTTCCTTTCACCATCCAGTTTCCTCTGACGAAGATATGAGTGGGTCGAAAGAGGTCGGACGGGTTGTCCATCATGATGGGTGTGGTCGTTGATTTATCCGTTCTCAATAAGCTCAGGAAATGTCTGTACGCACTGTCGTAACCGGGCTTTCCTTTTCCAGGGAATCTGTTAGTGAACCAGAATTTCTCAAAAACTGCACCATTGTCGGTCTGTTTCCTGAGTGAAGCACTGGAGTATTCGAAGTGCAGGTCATGTTCTCCGGTATAGGAGGGAATATCCGTTTCCAGTATTTCGAAATCATCTTTGGTACGAGGCAGCGACAGGCGAAATAATTCGGGTCCTCGCGAACTGTCGAGCCTGACAATGAGTTTGCCATCTGGCGCCATCGCTTTGTAAGTAAAGAGCAGGTGGTCTCTTCCGGTCAGACCAGCATGGCGGATCCTGGCCGCTGAATTTTTGCGCATGATCAGGTACCATGAGGAAACCAATTCCGCATTCACGAAAGAGTCAGCAATGATGCTATTGATGGCTGGTTGGCCTGTCTTGAGGAATTTTGAGTAATGATCAGTGATCTCGGGCAGGGTATTCTGTTTCAGGTATGAGGTGACTTCATCGAATCTGGCGCTGTCCACACCATTAAACTCGTGTAACAAGGGGTAGTCTGCGTAAGTATCTTCATCCCTGGTGTTGTTGAAATAGGCCATGAACTTGTAGTATTCCTCTTGGCGGAAGGGGTCGTAGGGGTGGCTGTGGCATTGCACGCAGGAGAAAGTGGTACCCATTAGCGATTCCCAGGTCGTATTCACGCGGTCAAGGACTGCTGAGGTCCTGAATTCCTCATTATCGGTACCCCCTTCATCATTAGTCATGGCATTCCGGTGGAAGGCCGTGGCAATGAATTGCTGGTCCGTTGCGCCGGGCATGAGGTCACCTGCCAATTGCTCAGTGAGAAAGGAGTTGTAGGGTTTGTCTGTATTGAAGGCCCGGATGAGCCAATCCCTGTACCTCCAGATATTCCGATTCATGTCGGCTTCATAACCCTTGGTGTCTGCATATCTGGATAGGTCCAGCCACAATGCTGTCCACCGTTCACCATATTGTGGCAATGCCAGTAAACTGTCGACCAGTTCACCGTATGCTTTGTCGGATCGATCGGATAGGAATTTTTGGGCGAGTCGT